>NZ_JADBEL010000023.1:0-49796 GCF_014873855.1 Sporosarcina limicola
ATTGCGCTTGGAGATAATGGCTATTTCCGTCCGAATGAGCCAGTGACAAGAGCGCAGTTTGTTACATTTTTATCACGCATTATGCAGTTACAAAAATAGTACAATAGATGGCGCTTTAGCGAAAGACATGTATCAGCCTATTTTTTCCGAAAGCCCTCAGTAGCAAACTTGTCGCTTATTAATAGCGTGTAATGCAGCAAAATTAAATACTCTAAGGGGGGCTGTCTCAAAAGTTAGGAAAAATGACTTAGACAGCCCCTCTTTGTATTCTATTATGAGAGTCAATCAAAAAAATGAGGTGGCGTAAAGATGGACTTTGTAGCTATCGATTTCGAAACGGCTAATAGCCTGCGTTCAAGTGTTTGTTCAGTGGGAATCGTGCAAGTTAAGAACTGGAAAATAATAAAAGAAATACAGTCCTTAATAAATCCTTAAAGGAATGCCACATCATGTTATTGGGGCCTAAAGGCGCGTAGTTGACACTGGCGGTACTGAGTCCGAATTAACACCTGCCAATGCAACTTGATAATAAAACATACGTAAACTTTTATGAGTCATGGGGTGAGGCTTGTTTTTCATGTCCGAAAGTTGAGTTAATTATTAACTACTTTACTCAACAATTAGATTTCCTCTTCAAAGGACAAGTTTAATGGCTCATCCAATAACTCTGATTGTTTCTCTAAATTAGTTGTTGCCACATTTTTATCCACTTCTTCAAAGGTAAACTGATCCACCCACACATGACCTTGTCCTGACAAAATAATTCCGAATGCTATAATCGAACTATCTGAGGGAACATCCAAAACGATGGAGTAGCGGTTCCAGTTTGTATTCCCTGTTATTGAACGATTGCTCATATTATCGAACTGTAATACATCTCCATAAGCATTATCAACCCTCATCCACATACTACTAAACGATTTAACATCTTTGGTCTTTAAAAAACAAGAAAGTCTACTTCTCTTCCCTCTAAACCTATCCGCTTTAAATTGCTGCATCATTGTAGAGAAGCTTGAATCATCAAGTACCGTTTTCGATTTTAAATAGCCTGATGCTTTTCCTTGATGAACAATTTCACGGTCAATACCCATCTCATAATTAAATTGGTCTGTTCCGCTTAAAAACCAGCCTTTTACTTGCTTATCCATATAAGATTCCTCCTTATTTTTTAGCATACTTGACATGAGTTTTCGATATTGTCCGGGTGGCAAATGATAATACTTTTTGAAGGCTCTTGTAAAAGCTTCCTGAGACTCAAAATGATAATACAAAGCAATATCCAAAATTCGTTCGTTTGTGTAGAGTAAAGCCACCGAAGCATTTGCCAAACGTCTCATCCGAATATACTCGGTTATAGACATCCCAACCATTGAACAAAAAATTCGATGGAA
This sequence comes from Sporosarcina limicola, assembly GCF_014873855.1. Classification (GTDB taxonomy): domain Bacteria; phylum Bacillota; class Bacilli; order Bacillales_A; family Planococcaceae; genus Sporosarcina; species Sporosarcina limicola. The sequence continues at coordinate 1,392 of NZ_JADBEL010000023.1, forward strand.
ATGAAATTTAGAAAATCCTGCTTGCTCCGCTATATCATCAATCAGTAGCGATTCATGTAACCGTTCTTCAATATAGGCGATAGTTTTTTTTATAATGCCTTCATAATACAAAGAATGTTCCCTCCCTTCATTAATAGAATAGCAAAAGAAAAAGGGGGTTTTTTGATTATTTTTGCGGAGGTTTCCATTTTTAAATATTTAAATGTTAATATTACCGATAATAACCCCATTCGAAATTATTGATCTTCTAAGTATCCTTTTTACATTTGTCTTCCCCTACTTAGCTTTTTTTTACGGTTTAATTCTTCCGAAACCTTCTCCCAGGGCTCCAATAAATAATGTCGGATAAGGCTGTAAAATTCCCATACTGTCTGTGTTGATTCGCATGATTTCAACCAATCCTAACAAGTCCGCCAATGCCGATGTGTCTAACTTCGCAAGTTGTCGACTCAGCTGAGATCCACTAATAGAATCCAGCTCCAATTCAATCAAGATAGCCGGTTTAGCGCGGATTCCTTGTTCGATTTCCTCCCAACTTCTCCAACGAGATATATTCGCAGGAATCATGGATTTGACTAATGCGTATTCAGATAACTTATCATAGTCATAATTGACTAATGGGCACTCCAATACGCTCCGGGGCAACAGAGATAAATATTGACGAAAGACGATGTTTTGACCTACACTTTTCATATGAAATGCTCCTTCATTTGTAGTGTAGGGAACTGATTTGGTTGTCAGTATCTATTCTACAGAAGGAGCATTTTATTGTATAATCATATAGGTTACTATACTTATAAAGGCTGTAATTACTTTTATTTCCTGCTGCGTAAGGCTATTGGGCGCCTGGTATCGAAAGTACTAGGAATGGATTAGAGTAAAGTATTTTTTACTAAAGGATTAAAAAACTTTACTTTAGGTATGGAATATATTACACTTCATTTATGAGAGGTGAATGAAGATGCCATTAAATAATGAAAGAAAGATGCGGAACAGAATTGTTGTCTTAAGAGCCGAAAGAGGTTTATCACAAAGAGAGGTTGCTGATAAATTGGGAGTGAGTAGACAGACGATTCTATCCCTTGAAAAAAATAGATACAATCCGTCTTTGAAATTAGCATATGACATCTCACTAATGTTTGGAGTAGATTTACACGAAGTTTTTCAATATGAAGTAGAGGAGGAGTAATAAATTATGGAAATGTTATTAGCTATTTTGCGTATTACTTATGTTTTAATTTTTTTTATTGCGGTATTTATTTCATTGAAATTTGAAATGGGTGAAGAGAATAAAGATGAACGCGGGAAAAGTATTTCGAATAAATCATATGGTATCGTATTTCCCTTAATGCCACTTGGATGGTTTTTAATCGAGTTGTATGGACAATTCATTAGTAGTCTGGATTACTATACGTATAAACTAGTAATTTGGTTTTTAATCTCAGGATTAATGATTCTTCATGCAATCATCATAACAGGATTAAAAAGGAAATATTAATTTGGTGATTCGCTTACATAAAATACGACTTTGTTTTAAGGAGATGAAGCTAAATGTTGGTTTCAATTATTATCTCAATAGGTATGTTGATTGTTTTACCAGCTGTATTTATTGTCACGCTTTGGAAAGCAGCTTTCAAAAGTAAGTTAGAATGGTTATTAGATGCACTGGCAACTACCGCATTAGTTGTTTGGCTATTTCAATCAGGGAATTGGAGCTGGGTCGGATACTATTTCCGGTTTCTTTTATTAGCCCTCCTCATTATAGTTTTGGTTATTTCTTGGAAAAAGGTAGGTGCTTTGCCTTTCAGAATAAAATATAGTATCAACCAAAAGTTTACACTTGGTGTTTATACATTTCTCTTATTGATTTTCGGTATGTATAACGTATTTGTCATTACCAGTTATACAACTGATGAAGCAGCGATTGAATTAACTTTTCCCCTTCAAGATGGTACCTACTATATCGGACAAGGTGGAAATCAGGTGCAAATGAATTATCACCAGGCGTATTCAGCTCAAAAATATGCTTTGGACATTCTTAAATTAAATAAATTTGGCACACGGGCAAATGGTTTTTATCCAAAAGAACTCAAGAAGTACGAGATTTATGAAGATGACCTATATAGTCCTTGTAATGGGAAAGTTGTCGAAGCGCAAAATGAGTTACCTGATTTTACACCGCCAGAAGCTGATCCAGAAAACCCGACAGGTAATTATGTCGCTTTATCATGTGAAAATACGGATGCAATTCTTTATTTAGCGCATATGCTAAAAGGTAGTGTGACAGTAACTCAAGATGAGATTGTAAATGTAGGTAAAAAAATTGGGCAAGTAGGGAATTCGGGGAATACAAGTGAACCCCATTTGCATATTCATGCTGAAAAAGATGGGGTAGGTGTACCTATTCAATTCAATAATCGGTTTCTTGTGAGAAATAGTTTAATGCGCTAATGATGGAGTGCCTGCGTCCATCATTAGGGGCACAGGGACCCATTTATAATGGAGATTCAAAAAACTATATTTGTATGGATTTATGTGTTTTATCTGGCTGACTAGCGAGAAGAATTATGTTAACAACTCCTATTGTAGAAGTTGTTAACCTTGTTTTGTTCTCTATAGCAACCAAGATTTCTACGGAGAAGTTTTAATTTTTGAACTATATGGGCTTTTAAAAAAATAGAAATTAAGAAGTTAACATAATTTTTTTGGTGCCAGTCAGAGCGATTAATCATAAATATTCAAACAATTATGTTCATTCTAATTAACGTGTTTGTTTGAGTGACTGTCACCAAACACTTGAGAGAGAACACTAGAAAACATATTGGAGGCAGTTATGAAACGAATCATCATTTTATTAGTATTGTGTATTGTGTTAACAGGGTGTCATGCAGTTGATGAAAATGATTATTCGACAACTATTTACTATGTCCCGCATCCAGACGATGAGACCCTTAGTATGGGGCCAAGTATTTTACATAATGTAGAGTTAAATAAAGAGGTCGTTGTTGTGCTCCTTTCGAAAGGGCGAGCAAGTAAAGCAATTGGATCTGTAAATAAAAAGCTGGAAAAAGAGGATTTACCGCCGATTACACTTGAAGAATTTGGGGAAGCAAGAGTTGCGGAGTTTACTAAAGCTGTGGCGGCTTTAGGTGTGGAAAAAGAGAATGTTTATATTTATGACATTGAGGATGGGGACTTTTCTGCCGAAGAGGTTGCACCTATTATTCAGGATTTCGAAAAACAGTATCCAGAAGCTTTGCATAACGTCATGTCTTATAATGATCCACATGATGATCATTCGTCTACGGGGAAAGCGTTGCGTGAGTTGATGGACGCAAGGGAGGTACGATACGGTCTTTACCATATCCCTGTTCAAAGGCATAAAAAGATGTTGTATAAGGGCAGTTATGCAGTTCCGTCAAGTCTAATAGATGACTATAAAGTCGCGCTAGAGGCGTATGGTAAGTGGGAACCGGAAGAAGGTTCTTATAGCATTGGCCAGTCATCTGTACGTAAGTATTTTGACCGTGCAATAGATGTGATGGAGAGTCGATGGCATCAGTAAAACATGAATGCTTCTAAATATAGACATAATTTTATGCTGCCAGTCACTCATCTACTTGTGAAAATTCAAACAAAAATGTTTATTCGAATTAACGTGTTTGTTTGAGTGACTGTCACCAAAATATTTTGCGGGAACGAAAAAAGCAGACACGCCAAGCGGTCTGCTCTTTACTCCATCACATATCCGTAATATAACCATCCAAGTCTATCGAAACATTCCAGATGGATCCGATTCTCTTCACTTCTATCAGAAGACCTATTTGATGATAAAACTCTGAACCTATAGGCTTCTTGTATTCAATCACAATCGTGCCTTCCTTCTTGCCAGTAAGACGGGCAGTGAACAGATTCGTGCTGGCATCTCTTGTAATCTCCGCGATCTGCTCATAACCTTTCGTAACGATCTTGTGCTTTCCTATATCCTCTGTTGTCCCTTGCTTATACGTTGCGGAAAGCTCTTCCCTCAGCGATTTCACTTCATAGTAAAAATGCGTTTCCTTCGACGTTGTTTCAATTCCATAGCGCGATTCCTTACCACTAGCGAAACGTACAGTGGCAATATACTGACCGGTCTTGTCGATATCGATGCAAACATTCGTGTAATCGCACGTTTTGAACGCTGCATTGTCAGACAGCTTCTTTCCGTCCATCGTCGCAAACGAAATGTTTTGGACGACTTCCTTATCGGGGATGTCGAGTTTTATCACAGTCGGCAGAAAATCACTCGTCTCCTCGAGCGTCAATTTCAACTCGCCGTTTTCTTTTTTCACATGCACATAATATTTTTTGTGGTTCTCCGTTTCAAAGAAATGCTTATCAGACAGGATGAAAGTGCCCGTTCCTTCTTTTTTCGGGATCAATTGGATTTTATCGTCTTGATAGCCTTTCTTTCCTTCCACCAAAATCACATCGAATAGACCAGGATTCACTTCAGTTTCCATGACAAAGAATCGACTCCAGCCAAAATCATCCGCTCTGAGCGTCACCACATTCGTCGGTTTCGCCTCTTCCGTCGCTTTGATTATTTTGGCAGCTTGACCTCTTGTGATGGAGAGATTCGGGCTAAATGTATTGGAAGTCGTTCCTGTCGTAATGCCGAGTTGGTGGATGATCAAAACATTCTCGTAATGCGACGAATCCCATTTCGAGCCGATATCTTTGAATGGATTCTCTCCGTACTGGCGCGGTAAATCAAACGCCTTGACCAAAATCGAAGCCATCTGTCCTCGCTTGATTGGATCATTTGGGCCGAAACGCCCATCTGGATAACCGCCAATAATACCTTCCTGCGCCATCGCGGCAATCGCCATGTAGTAGCCATTTGCCATCGGGACATCTTTAAATCCAGGATCCTTGACATTCTTCGTATCCAATTTGATCATCTTCGCAATAATCGCGGCTGCCTGCCCTCTCGTAATGGAATTCCCTGGCTTGAATGTGCCGTCCGGATAGCCTCCGATAATATTGCGTTCCGCCAGATTATTGACTGCTTCTGCGAAGTGCTTTGTTGGCGGCACGTCTTCAAATAGCTGTTTGCTTGCTGCGTTGCCGGATAAAGGAAAGCTGCAGGCAAGCAACAGTGCGCCGAATAGGGTGATATTTTTTTTCTTCATTTGGTTTCTTCCTTTCTATACTTTTTTATGGATCGTTGCTGTTGGGTAAGCAACCTACGGACGAAGATATTCAGAAAAAAGTTTCAACAATTTTTTCAACAATTTTGGTGAGCGGATGAATTGTTTTGGTTTTTCAAAGTGCTAAAGCGGATCAGTAGCTGTCGCCCTGGCACGATAACAAAAAACTGGCATGTCGTCAGGTTCCCGCCTTTCTCACCGCCGCCATAGCGAATCACTGTCTTTATTTTATCTGCCGCATTGGTGAAATTGAGGTGCCTGCGCAGGAAACAATTCTGTTTGTTTAAACAATCATGAATGTTTCTCACGCAGGCACCTCTAATCAATCTTCCAACATGAGTATTCATGACAATGGCAATAATAAACTCACACAAAATCTGATCATTCAATAACTCTTTTGTGTTCGACTATTTCTTTCAAAAAGTCTATCGTAAGTATTGTCCGTATTCCTTTTAAAGTAAGGGATTCAACAACCTTTTTTCAAGTATAAACGTTGATTGGCCCTTATCATCCACATAAAAGGATAACCGGTTTCACAACAGCACCTCTTTCATTTATGCAATAAAACGTTAGTTCTTGTAATTGTATTATCGCATAAATCGAGGGGGTTTCCAAAATCATGATTAGGGGCTGATACTGCAAGCGTTTAGACGTGTTAATATATATTTTCGTGAAAAGTTGAATAAACATGAAATTCACGGGGACTGTCGCCATTGAAATCTATAGCTGACTTAGCGCGCCAAACAATCGGATTACCCGAAAACTCCAACCAAAACATTCTTTTTTTATTGGAGAAGGCTGGTGCTTTTATTTTCGAGAAAGAAATTGGAGAAACAATTGATGCTTATAGTCTTTGGACAGAAGATGATAGGCCTTATATTATATTGGGAACTATTAAAAAGTCAGCTGCTAGAAGGAACTTTGATCTGGCACATGAATTAGGTCACTTGTTATTGCACTATAAAGTTGAATTCAATATGCAGGATAGAAAATCCTATAGAACTTTGGAAGATGAGGCGCATAGTTTTGCTTCTGAGTTTCTTTTACCAGAAGAATTTAGAAAAGATTGTGCGGGCATTGCTAAAGTTTCAAATCCCGACTCTTATATCGATATCAAACAAAAATGGGAAGTATCGTTACAAGCCATTGCAATGAAAGCATATAAATTGGGTCTAATGGAATATCAACAGTATCGCTATTTCTTCATGTCCATTAATAAAAAGGGCTATCAAACGCAGGAACCACTTGATGACAAGATTTCAATTAGTCGTCCGATGAAGATAAAAAGTATACTACAGCTACTTTTTGAAAAGGGAATTTATTCTGTATCTAATTTAATGGAGGATTTAAAAGTGGATCAAGAATTTTTAACGATATTAACGGGCATAGAAAAGGAATTCTTCTATAAATATCGTCAAAATGAACAAAAAGTCTTTACAACTAGTGAACTAATCTTTAAACAATAATATCTGTAGTGACAGTTAGTTACTTATTCAATCACCAGGCATATTGTTAAATAAAACCCAATATACGTCGATATAGAGAAATAAGAAGCTGAAAAGGGCGGTGTTGGGAAATGAAAGTGTTTAGTGGATTAAAAGTAAGTATGGTCACAAAAACTTTTTCACCACAGATTATCCATAAAGCAAATGATGAAAGCGCAGGGAAATCTGGTAAAAGAGATTCTATTATCATTAGTGATGAAGCACGAGCGCGGCTAGGGAATTGGCAGGAAAGGTCTGCCTCCATGATTGAAAGCTTAATGGAAAAACGCCAAAAAGTTCAAGAGGCGAAAAGTAATTTGGTAGAACGTACATTGGAAGCTGGAGAAGAACTTTCGACAATTAAAGAGCAGCTCGGAGCATTCGATGAACAAATTGCTGAAATCGAAGGACAAATGTCAGCAATAGAAGCACAGAAACGTGAGAGAGAACAGCGTGAACAAGAAGAAAAGCAACAAGCTGCTGCCGAAACGCAAGAAAAGTCTGAAATTGAACAATTGACATCTCTTCTTCAATCTGTTCAATTCCTTGAACAAATTAACGCATTAAAACAAGTGAAAGTACCCATCGAAAATGTGCATCGTCGACTCAAAACAGAAATGAGAAACGACATGGAACGCGGAACATTTATAGAGAGTAAGGCAAAGAAAATTGCAGAACTCGCTGGGCGTATGCAAAACCTCGACAGTGAGATGAACAACCAAATTAGAAAAGCGAAAGAATCTTCTAATGAAATGAATAGGAAAGTTTCTGCTGAGGAAAAGCAAGAAGGGTCAGTAAGTGAATCGCTTGAGAACTAGATTGAACGATTAAAGGATAATAAGAAAAGAGTTATTCGAATGCTAGGTTTTCGAAGAACTCTTTTTGTTTCCCGAATATAATTGCGAGTTGTTAAACTACTAATTAAAGGATTCCACCCTCCTTTGTCGAATTATGGATATAAGGGGGGTGACGAGATGAACAAAAACCTAATCAAATTAATTTTAATGGCTGTCGCGTTAGGAATGGGTGTGAGTACCCTCGTTTTAAATGTACTAGGGAATATTACGGTAAATACTGCGGTAACATTACTATCAATTGCGGTTATATGTTTAGCGATATCAAAGTTACAAGAGAAGTAATTACTTTTTCTAACAACTATTTTTTGAAGATAATGCATTGAATTAGTTCAAGTGAGGGAGGGCTTTACTATGTTAATAAAACCTAAAATGCTAAAAGCCGGAGATAAAGTAGCGACGATTAGTTTATCTTGGGGTGGAGCCGGGGAACCCGAATTAAAATGGCGCTATGAACAAGGGATAGAGAGGCTCAGAACCGTTTTTCATTTGGAAGTTGTTTCAATGCCAAATAGCTTAAAAGGCTCTGATTTTTTATATGACAATCCCAAAGCTCGTGCGGAAGATTTAATGGATGCATTCAAGGACCCTTCGATTAAAGGAATCATTTCAAATATTGGAGGAAGCGACAGCATTCGTCTGCTACCGTATATTGATTTTGATGTAATTCGCGATAATCCGAAAATATTTATCGGCTATTCGGACTCGACAATCACACATTTGTTTTGCCATAAAGCAGGGATTTCTTCTTTTTATGGACCATCGATTCTTGTAGATTTCGCTGAAAATATGGAGATGCATGAGTATACAGTGGAGGCGTTGAAAAAGGCTCTTTTTGCAAATGATGCAATAGGTGAAGTAAAGCCAGCCACAGAGTGGACTAGTGAACGTGTAGAATGGATTATTGAAAATAAAAATAGACAAAGAAAAATGAATCCGAATAAGGGATATGAACTGCTGCAAGGAACAGGAGTTGTTCAGGGTAGATTAATCGGAGGATGTATTGAAGTACTAGAGTTTGTGAAAGGAACGTCGCTTTGGCCGAACGAATCGTATTGGGAAGATAGTATTTTATTCTTTGAAACATCAGAAGATACACCTGAGCCAGGCCTAATCGAATATTGGTTGAGAAACTATGGCTCGCAAGGAATTTTACAAAAAGCAAAAGGTATTGTATTCGGAAAACCTCTTCAGGAAAAATATTATGAGGAATACAAAGAGTCTATCGTAAAGATTATGAAGGAATTGGATTTAACTTCGCTACCTATCCTGTATAACTTGAACTTTGGTCATGCAGAGCCAAAATTCGTGCTACCGTATGGGGCAATGGCTGAAATAAACTGTGGAAATGCTACATTTTCTATTTTAGAAAGTGGCGTGGAATAATAGGTTTGAGTGACAGTGTTCATCGATTTACAAATAAATATGGGGTTTCTGTGCGAGAACAATTAAGTTGCACGGAAACCCCTTACTAAAATTAAATTAAACTTTTAACAACTTTCGACATTGTTCCGCCGTCTGTTTTTCCAGCAAGTAATGGTTTTGCAATTTTCATAGCGTCCCCCATATTCATACCTTTAGTAACTCCTGCCTCCGTCAACATCGCTACGATTTCTTCTTCGCTAAGTTGTGTAGGCAAGAAGTTTTTGAGTAGAACCAATTTCGCTTCTTCTCGTTCAATTAAGTCTTCACGCTGTGCTTGTTGCGCGCCTTCCAACGCTTGATGGGTCTGTTTGATTTCACGGTTGACGATGGCAACTTCCTCTTCAGTTGAAAGAACTGCACCTTTTTCCTTTTCCGCGCTATCCAGTGCTGCTTTCAATAATGTCAGCACGCCTTTTGCGAGCACGTCTTTTTCCCTCATGGCATTCTTTAACTGTTCAAATACAGTTGTCTTTAACATGTTTGTATCTCCTCCCATTGGTGGTTAAAAGTATAGAAGAGCTGCATGTGAAAAGCAACAAATGAAGATTGGACATATACGCGAATGTCTGATCTTTTTTGCGTGGTTATTCAGCTGTGTAAATTCATAATTGTATGGAGCCTCACATAAATAATAGTATATCTTAGGGAATTAACTTGTGGGTACAGGAGGCAGGAATCATTATGAGAGACAACAATGGAGGGGAATCAGGCTCTTCCACGGATCTAAACAGAAATATATCAAACATAAGGGCTAATGAAATGCATTCACAAACTGTAGGTGAAAGAGGTCCTGTACTGGAGCAGGACACTATTTTGCATGAAACATTGGAGACCTTTGTTCATACAAAAATTTTAGAAAGACCCGTGCATGTTAAGGGCTTTGCTGCTTTCGGTTACTTTGAAACCGTGTATTCGATGGCAAAATATACAAAGCTTAGCTTTTTACAAAATCCTGGGCAGCAGGTTCCAGTCACAGTGAGGTTTTCGCTTGCTGTAAGCAATAAAGGCACTCCGGATACCTCCCGAAATGTGCGAGGATTTTCTACTAAGTTTTATACTGAAGAGGGTATTTTTGATTTGGTTTGTAACCATATCCCCGTATTTTTAGTACGAGATGCTATGCGCTTTCCAGAGGCTATTAAGGCTTTTTTACCTTCGCCAGTAAATAACTTGATGGATTCCGAACGGTTCTGGAGCTTCATAGCCAGAGCGCCAGAATCCACCCATTTTGTAGTTCAGCTTTACTCTGATGTGGGCACAGTAAAAAGCTTTCGTCACATGCAGGGGCATAGTGTGAACACCTACGTTTGGAGAAATGCGCAGGGCGTTCGCAGTTATGTGAAATATCACTGGGTTCCTTACGCTGGGGAGCAGTATATAGACAGTCAAGAAGCTGCCCGATGGAATGGTGAGAATCCGGATATTGCAGGTAAGGATTTGTATGATGCCCTAGCAAAGGGAGAACCCGTTGTCTATGGGCTTTATGTGCAGCTTATGAATCCAAAAGACGAAACCAATCTTTCCTATGATCCATTGGATGATACAAAAGTTTGGGATGAACGGCAGTACCCCCTTATACCAGTTGGCCGCATGACGTTGAACCGAAACCCGGATAACTATATGGAACAAGTGGAGAAAGTGGCGTTTTCACCGTCCAATCTTTTGGATGGAGCCGAATTATCGGATGATAAGATGCTACAGGGGCGAGCCAATATTTACTGGGATTCTCAGCGTCGACGGCTGGGACCAGATTTCCGCAAAATACCGATCAATCATCAGCAAGACTGGTCGCCAGCTTCTCTTGTGACAAGCGGAGATGGCAGATATATGGAAGGGCATCTTATGCGATCCGATTTGCCAAAACAGGATGATTTTACGCAGGCCGGGCAATTTTATCAAGCTCTTCCCCCTGTGCAGCAAGACCACCTAGTCAATAATCTTGCTGCAGATCTTGCCTGCATATCCCCTGAAACGCAACGCATTGTTTTGACGTATCTGCACAATGCATCGCCGGAAATGGGGGAACGGGTTGTCCGGCAAATTGAAATGCAGACAAAATGAAGTTAATGGTGTCGGCGCAGCGACAATCGCTATCCGCTTGGGTGCATAGAAATCACGGTGTCACTGGCACCGGAACATCATGTATAGTTGAAAAAGCAGTTAAAATAGAAAAAGCCGCTCAACCGATTGCTTGGTGGAGGGCTATTTTCTTTGGTGCTGTACTCAGGTGTCGGAATCAGATAGAGCGACAGAGGTAGCTAAAACCAAAGCCAGTGCTACACTGCTTAACAAAACAACAACTCTTTTTTTCTTCTTGTTAAAATGCTGAATATTGCATTTTTAAAGTAATTACTGTACTGTATTAGGTAGACTGCTTGGGGGGATATTTTTGTTACTTTACTTTTGATATATATCATCTATCTAATAAGTTACTATAATTTAGGAGCGGATATAGTATGATATATATAAATGAACTCGATGGAATTTCTCCTGATAGGTTAAAAGGTTTTTTTGTGGATTGGCCCAATCCGCCAAATCCACAAACTCACTTAATACTATTAAATAAGAGCAGTAAAGTAATTATTGCTATTGATGATAATACTAATCAAGTAGTTGGATTTATTACAGCGATAAGTGATGGAGTTCTATCTGCTTACATTCCATTTCTTGAAGTTTTGCCAGAATACAAAAATAAGGGTATAGGCAAGGAATTAGTACATCGGATGCTGAAAGAACTGGATGACATATACATGATTGATTTATGTTGCGATAATGACTTAGTTCCTTATTATGATAAGCTCGGCATGATGCAGACAAATGGTATGATTTTGCGGAACTATAAAATGCAATCTGGAAGTTGAAAATATTATATAAGAGAGAAGGAATTGAATGATCTATGAGTTAAGCAACGATTTGAGAAAAAAGCTTATTCCAATGTTCGATGATATGGATAGTACTATTATTCTTTCATGTCTTCAAGGGCATATGGGATCGGCGTGGGTTGACGACCTTGAAAATCCTACAGTTGCACAAGTAACAGTGGGGATTTTTGTGTTTTTTGCTGGAAATCCTAATACAAAGATAGCGGAAGAACTTCTATACAATCTGTCAGATTATAATCTCGTTATTGTTAATACAGATGAATGGAAAAAACGTATCGAATCAGTACATAAAGGTTCAATAGAGAAGTTTCAACGGTATAAATTTTTAAAAAATCCAGACCACCTTGGTAAGAGCCACATACAGAACTTATTATCTCCATTACCAGAAGGATATGAACTGAAAAAAATAGATGCGACAATAGCGAAAGAACCATCTTTGCATGAGTTATCAGAAGACTTTATAACTCAGTTTAATTCTATAGATGATTTTATAAACCGAGGAGTAGGCTTTGCTGTTTTGAATGAGGGACAAGTTGTATGTGGGGCAACATCATTTAGTATTTATGATGATGGAATTGAGATTGAAATTGCTACACATCCTCAACATAGAAGAAAAGGCTTAGCAACGATAACAGCCTCTGCGTTGATAGTAGACTGTCTGAACAGAGGAATATATCCAAGTTGGGATGGAGCTAATAACGAATCTGTTAAACTAGCCGAAAAACTCGGATACATTTTTAAAGAGTCATATGATACATACTTTATTAATTATATAAAATAATTCTAATCACTACTTTATCTGAATTTTAAAACTAGCATATTTAAATATACAAGCTAGTCCATACTATAAACATGAATATAATATCAACTAACGTTTCTAAGCCCACTCAGTGATTGAATGGGGGTTTTGTGGATTGATTTTAATGGATTGGGTGACAGTCACGATTGAACGAGTACCTGTCACCGAACAATCTGGACGAATAATAAGTATCTATTCAAGCAAACTGCAATTGTATAGATAAAGAGCTCAATCATCTGTTTGGTTGAGCTTTTTGTTGTATGGTTTGGAATCATGATAACTGGCACAAAACACTCTGCATAGTCTTATTCATAAACCGCTTTAATAAATTCGTTGAAATTGTGGACTTTCTTTGATAAAAGGTGATTTTAGAGGAAAGAGTGCTTAGTAAATTTATAGAAACGAGGGAATCATATGACCATTCTTCTGAGTTTAAATTCATTCGAAGAGGAAAAAGAAGAAAAAGCATAAATTTTAGTAGAAAAGAGGATGAATTATGTTTGTTGGGGAAAATTTAACCGACATTCGATTACTCCACGGCTATTCTCGCAATGAATTAGCGAAGTTAGTAAATGTCAGTGAACAATCTATATGGCAGTATGAGAATAATTATAATGGACCTAGACTTGAAATTGTGAATAAGTTTAAAGAGTTATTTGATGTAAAAACGAAGTATTTTTATGAGGAAAAGACTTGTAAAACAGAGTTCGATCCAAGTTTATTAGTGTATCGATCAAAAGAAATAAACAGTGTTGTAAAAACCAAATATGAAGCCACACATTTAGAGTTTATAGAAGGATTCATCAATCTATTAGAGGGATATATTGCTTTTCCTGAAAATAGACTTGTAAAGATTCGAGATTATTGTGTCCAGTTTATTGTAGAGGCTTCTGAACGTTTTGACCGAACAGAAATCATTCAATATATAGCTGAATATGCTAGGAAAGAATTGCAACTTGGCAACGATAATCAAAAACTCTTGTTTTCCTTAGAGAAAAATGGAGTTTTTGTTTTTGAAAAATTTTTAGGTGAAGATATTGATGCCTATAGTACTTGGAGTAAGAAGGATAAACCTATTCTCATTTTAGGAACTGCAAAGAAATCATCAGTAAGAAGAAACTTCGATCTTGCTCATGAACTCGGTCATCTTTTGTTGCATTATAAAATGGATTTAAGTGAGCTAACCAAGTCTGAATAGGGGCCACTCTGGATAACGGCGAGATACCGGTTTTTCTTAAGATTCCCGGATAAGTATCTCCGAAGTGCGGTTCGCAGGCTTCCGCCAGCCTTGACTCGCTGAAAAGATAGTGATTCCTACTCTCCTCGTTATAAATCTTGTATTTGAATGTGTCAAATAACTGTATAGGTAAATTTAGTTATTTAGAATAGAAATAAACTTTATTTTGGAAACGTATTGACAATGGTGAATTGGAAATGGTATCCTCAAGTAGTTAGATTTATAAAAAAAAGAAGGAGGCTCGGAAAAAATGACTAAACTTATAAACTCTAACCTTAACTGTATAGTCATTCCGTGCCCAAACGATCTTTCTTTTGACTAATTAGAATCGGAATGGCATATGTTCTGCCGTTCTTTACTATGAGCACACGCTTATTTTAATAAGCGTGTGCCTTTTTGTATTCATTTTAAATAGGAATTGGTGTTTTCACGCATTGCGTGTTGCATAAATAAAAAGAAAAGGAGTGCTGACAATGTTTTACGTAATTCAGCAAAGAAAACTAATGAAGAAGGAATCTACAGAGAGTGGATAGTGAAAGATTTCAATACTTCAAGAATTAATTGAAAATAAAAATTGAGGAGGAGAATAAAATATGATTAAGAAAATTGTGAATAATCGATTCAATGAGCAAAACAGAGAAAATAAATTGGAGTCTCCAACAGTATATTTAGGCGGTAAATATGTAACAAGAATGGTGTTTGCCATACCTTTACAATGAAATTGGACGAACTCCTAAGGGAGTAATGGAATGTCTGAATATAATAAAGAATACGTCCGTGAACGTATGCGTGAATTAGAGAAAGAAGCAAGAGCTTATGAATTGGCACGTCGCTGCATGGCCATGAAAAAGAAAAAGAGAAAATCTTTTTGGGTAATTTTGATGAACTATTTTCATAGATGATTAACTAATTCGTTACTTCTGTCAGTGGTAACATCTCATAAATATAAAAAACGTCTTTGTCTACAATGAAATCTAGTAGATAAAGACGTTTTTTTAATGTCTGGCAACAGTTTTTTCAGCAATGAAAGATCAGCTAATCCTTTAATTTCGTTTCTTGCTATTAATAGAAGGGCGTGGATTATTTTACGCTTACACCTGATGATTTTTAAATGACTTGTACGTATACCTTACAAGTAAAGTGGAAATGACAATAGCAGTTATAATCATCATAATGGGTTGCAATAAAAGTGTGCCGAACAAATTATAAAACACGCCTAACTCAAAATGTTCATATGCGTTTATGATGTTGACAGGGAACAACGAAATGATTTTATCAGCAAGCTAAGATATTTCCGACAAGTCGATCATGAGAATATAAAGTACCAATGCTGAAAGGATGACACCAATAAACGGATTTTTTCCTTTGGACGTTATAAATAGCGCAATTGTAGCCATAAAAATCAGACCGATCAAACGGGAATAGATTGGGTGGATGAACTTGAGTTAGAGGAAGATGAACAAATTGGAAAATTTGATTTTATAGTTACAAAGGCAGAGGAATTCAAAAATGATTCTGCAAATATATTACCAATTGGTGCTGATATTTATTCTGTGAAAGACCGTGCTGATATTTTAATTGTGAAGTATGAGAGTGAAATTAAACGCTACTTACTACTATCTGAAGGTTGATTTCTTACTATTTATTTATTCTTTGAAACTTTTCAGGCTTATGATCTCTCTAAGGTGTGAAGGGAGGTTGAAATATGAATTATATAAAACTTGTGAAGAAAGCGATCAAAGGCGATGAAGCAGCTTTTGAAACACTAATCGTGGACCAGAGCGATAAACTTTATCGGACTGCATTTCTGTATGTCCGTAACAAAGAGGATACTTTAGACGTTCTTCAAGAAACTACTTATAAAGCTTTTATTTCAATGGATCAATTAAAGCATCCAGAGTATTTCAGTACGTGGATCATAAAGATTTTAATTCGTACAGCTTATGACGTCTTAAATAGGAAAAAGAAAATCATTTTGACTGGTGATGAATTTTTTGAGTCTGTCACAGAAATCAGGACAGAAAAAATTGAATTAAGACTTGATTTAACCGAAGCAATCTCAACCCTAAATCTTCATTACCAAACCGTAATCATTCTCTTTTATTACCACGACTTACCTATTAGCAAAATAGCGGAAACAATGAATAAACCAGAAGGAACAATAAAGACCTATCTTCATCGCGCTAAAAGATGAAGATGCTAGTTATTTGATGGTATATCCTGAAATAAGACAGTATGAAGAAGCGACAATCAGGTCAATTAATAGTTCTTTTCCATTCCAAATAGAAAGCAATCGTTTTGATTACAAAATTAAGGTTAAAAGTGTAGAAACAACCGGCAATGAATTAACTGTAGACTATTCCATTCAAAACATAGAAATCGATAAATTTAAACAAGATATCATCCAAAGTTTCGTTAATTTTATTGAGGTTATTAATACAGATAACATCAAAAGTAGTGAAAATGGAGAACTCCTTTATGATCAAACGCTTGGGCATTCTATTCGAAGTAAACAAACAAAGCTTATAAATAAAGATGAACTGCATTTTAAATCAACTTTTGTAATTGATGTTCCTAATAAATTCGATTATGAAGGCTACTCGCTAATGGTTCCATTTGGCACCTTAAGTTCAAATGACCCAATTAAGATGGAGCCAATAAAAATAACATTAAAAAACTAACTACTGAGGAGAAGTTGCTTCAGAATCATACTGAAGTTAGCTAAAACTGTGGGGGAAGTGTATAAACAAACTCATTGTGGCAAAGTTGCGTAGAATAGGGAAGCATTACTGGGATTACTA
The DNA here is from genome assembly GCF_014873855.1 of Sporosarcina limicola. Lineage (GTDB taxonomy): Bacteria > Bacillota > Bacilli > Bacillales_A > Planococcaceae > Sporosarcina > Sporosarcina limicola. Next base: position 18,069 of record NZ_JADBEL010000023.1, read on the forward strand.
CACCTGCTTTTGATAAAAATAATACGACTATAATGGTTACGGTTGAAGGGGAAGCAAAACTTAATTCATTGTGCCAGCCACTCAATTCAATCGTATTTGAAATAACATGGTTGTTTGAGTGACTGTCACCTTTTATAAGATTTTAGAAATCCAATAATGTTTTCATCTGTTTCATTTGACGATTTACCAAGCCAAATTAAATGACCCCACGAGTCAAGTAGATAAAGTTCTGAAAAAGGTATGTTTTCATGAGCATAATATGGATGATCTAAGGGGACAGAACCATCATGTTTACTATGCATAATAAGAGTTGGGCAAGTAACGGCTCGTAAATCTTCGATAGTTATCTCATTTATTTGTGCTAAGTCTATAAAGAATCCATAACCTGATCGTTGGCGATTATTCATTTTTCTAACAGCTTCAACATCACCCTTATTGATTTTATCTTTTGCTTCACTAAATCTTAGTTTACTGAATGAAGAAAACATTTGTTTGAAAATAAACTGAGGGAAGATATTATTCATAGAAGAAATTAAAATCCATGTGTATTTTTCAGTTTTCGGACGAAATAAAATCCTCGCAGCTTTGTATTCTTTATCCTTCGGTATAAGCCATTTTTTCGTAACAGCAGATTGCAATGTAAGTGTACAAACAAACTTTGGATATTTTGAAGCAAAATAAAGCCCACTAGGCCCCCCAGCAGAAATAGCAAGTAGATGCACTTTTTCGATTTTTAAATGGTTTATTAATTTTAAATAATACTCACAAGCTATTGATAGACTTTTTCCAACTTCTATAGATGTCCCTCCATATCCAGCTCTTGAAGGGGTGATTACTGAGAAACCATTTTCTACTAATGCCTTATACCCAAATTCTTCATTACAGTTTGAATGTCCCCCATGCATGACAAGTATGGGTTCTCCTTTACCAATAATTGAATACTCAATTGAAACACCTTCTGATGAAAATACCTCGATTCTACGTTCCATAAATCATTCCCACTTTCTTAATCGATTCACAACAGTACCTCTTTCATTCATACGATAAAACGTCAGTTCTTATAATTGTATTATCGCATAAATCAAGGAGTTTTCCAAAGTGGGTGAGTATTGTGTTTAGTGTCGTAAACGGTGGGTTAGATATACTAACATGAAATCCAGGGTTGTTTGGTTGGCACAAAACACTACAGCTGCTTCTTATTAAACAATGTGACTGTACTCCATAGGCATACGACCGAGCAAACGACTGTAACGCCGATCGCAACATAAAAATCATTCACAGCTATTTCATTTATTAACAAAGGAACATTTCCAGTTACTAACCTCAACGGATTGAATGATTGGACTTTAGTGAACATATTCAGCAATGGATTAGTAGTTGATTTTAGTTGATTAAATCAACCGATAGGAGATAAATGGATTGGGTGATAGTCACCGAACAATTAAGACTGCATAGTCTATATAGATATGAATTTGATTAGCAACGGAGGTAAAGGAATGATAAACTTTCAAGCTTTTAACGGAATCGTGACGATGATTGATGATTTTTCAATAGGGCAAAATAATGTGGTAGGTTGTTATAAATTACTATCCGTAGATAACGGATATGGAGCGTTAGTAAATTTCGTAGTGGCACCCACGACTTATTTTGTAGATCATGTAATGGTGGCCGTAGGGGATAGGATAACTGGATTTTATGATGCAAATGCGCCAGTTCCGCTCATATTCCCACCACAATTTCGAGCGATTGTTATGGCCAAAGATACGCCCTATCAAAATGTGAAAGTAGACCATTTTAACAGCCATTTAGAGAGTAGCGATGGCACATTAAAGTTAACTATTTCCCCGCATACTCAAATTTTATTGGAAAATGGGCAAGCCTTTACCGGAAATATTGCAAATCGAAATCTAATTGTTGTCTACGGCGCTACTACCAGAAGTATCCCAGCCCAAACCACCCCCCATAAAATTATTGTCATGTGTTAGTGGTTTGGGATGGATGAAAGGTTGTTCAAGCAAACAGCAATTGTATAAATAAAGAGCTCAGTCATATTCGATTTGACTGAGTTTTTTATGGTTTGGAATCATTAATTGTATCCGTTATGCTGATTCGAAAATTATCGTTACCTGTCACTTCAGCTCCTGCTTTTTCTAAAGACTGGGCAACATCACCTACTAATTTACCGGCACTTTCCCAATAACCTTCTCCCTGATAACGCTCAATCTCTGCAAGATCTACACTATGTCAACTCCATGAATCGCTTTAATCAATTCGGTTTTTTCTCGTTAGTTTATTTTAGGAATAAAGTTATTCTGTTACCTAATAATTTTTTTAAAAAGTAGGGTTTATTTTATAGGTTAGGATACATAATTTATAACAGGGATATTTTTTGGTGATATATTGTACAAAATATTACCGAGTGTTATAATAGGGAGGCATAAAATATGAAACATGAAAAGAAGGTGGAGGAAATGTTAGCTACTTTAGATTTCAAAATCACTGAATTAGAACGTGAAATGCCTAATCCAAATCGCATCGCTCTCTCTAAAATTCGTGATACAAAAGAGTGGATTCCACTTTTGGATAAGTATAATACAATCGAAGTAATTTCTGGTGTTGAAACCATCGCTCAAATAAATGCTCCAGATTTAGTACCTCACTTAATTCAAAAGATTAAACAATTACAAAAAGAGTTAACTAATGCCCAACTTAATGGTTTATATGGCGATCGTGCACACGAAGTGCAACCACTCTCTGGTGAAAAATTAGCTATTACTGCAACAGATTATTTAGATGAGCTTTTGAAAATTAAAGGTTCAAAAGTAGATGATAGATAGTGCTATCTTAAAACAAGCTATTAATAAGATTTCATCTATTGAAGAATTTCAAATGGATCCTAAACATTTAGCTTTAGATATTTTAGCTCTTTCTATGACTTTCAATGATGAAACTAAGTTTGGAGATGTGGTAAATTCAGTTATTGATGCGATTCATAGCCTTCTAAATGATGTTTCTATCGGAGAAGATTTAGAGCATAATCTTGTTGAATGGAAGTCTTATCACTTTTCAAGTCCTTATACAACTTATCCTGGAGAAGAAGATATGAGAATGGTCTATCAATCCGTTACTAATATCAAGATCCTTGCTTTTGGACATCGTTATACTCCCACAGACTTTTATAAACGCTTTATTAATAGAATATAAACAGAAATAGCTTAATTCATCATTTGATGGTTAAGCTATTTTTGAAAATTGACTTGTATTATGTTTAATAATTACTGCCCCTTCTTCGAGCATTAAACCAGTTAAAACCACTTGTTGTTTTAGAATCCACAGTTCATTATCATACCTCTGTTATGCAGTAACTATACAAGTTGAATCTTTGTTTTACATTCCAACGCACAATCAATTTACCACAGTATTCAGATCTATACTAACGCCAATCTTCTAATTCAATGAGTGTTGTAGTTAGGATGGAACGAGCATTCAGAAACATTAGTATAATGTTTCACGTTTGTTCGTGTGATTGTCACTAAACACTATCGAATCAGAGTTGACACTATAAGGAATTGATAATACACTTGTCGTAGCAACTATCATCATGTCTATTATTCTGGAGGGATACCATTGGAATTGGATGAATATATAGGTGTTATTGTGCACCGAGCAGATTTGAAACTTACTAATTATTATCAAAAAGTGCTTATTCCCTTTGATATTACAGTGGATCAATGGGAAATACTCGTTATCCTTTGGGGGAGAGAGGGAATTACTCAAAAAGAACTTGCAGAAAGGCTGTTTAAAGATCAGACGAACATTGCCCGAATGCTATTCAAGCTTGAGAAGAAAGGTTTTATTTATCGTGTAACCCATGAGACGGATAGAAGATCCTTACGCGTATATTTAACTTCCAAAGGTCAAGAAATTAAAGATGAAATTCTTGTTCCATCATTGGAAGCGTATAGGAAGACTATTGATGGATTAACTGATGAAGAAGTTGAAACATTTAGAAGGATACTTTCTAAAATACATAATAATGTAAACTATTTGTAGCAGATTTTGTTTGGATTAGCATGCATTTTAAAACGTAATATACTTGTCATGACAAGTATATTTTAACGATCATATGGAGGTTACGATGATGAAAAAAAACAATAAAAAAACAGGGATTTTTGATGTCCAGTATAGGGCGTTGACAATTGGTATTATCTTGGCTGTTGCAACTGTAGGATTCGAAGGACTAGCGATTACAACGATTGCACCAAAATTGGCGCAAAGTTTAAATGGCATCCATTTATATGGTTGGATTTTTAGCGCATTTCTTTTATCCCAAATTATTGGGGCAATGGTCATCGGTAATCAAATTGATAAGAATGGTCTGTTTAAATCTTTTGTCGTGTCCATTTTAATTTTTGTTGCAGGTATCGTCATTGCAGCAACCTCCATCAATATGCAAATGCTGATTGGAGGAAGAGCTTTTCAAGGTTTCGGAGCAGGTGCCCTTTTAACCTGCGTATATTCAAGCATTGCATTAAGTTACCCTGATGAGCTTAGAACTAAAATTCTTGCAGCATTTTCAAGTGCTTATGTTCTTCCTGCATTGATTGGACCTTATATGGCAGGACTCTTAGCTGAATCTCTATCATGGAGGTTTGTGTTCTGGTTTGTCCTTCCTTTCATTGTTCTAGCTGTATTCTTAACGCTTCCGTCGTTTCGTAAATTACAAGCTGAAAACACATTTGCACCCTCTGAACAAAGAGGAAACTATAAAGAAATCTATGCCGTTTTATTGACTCTCGGAACGGGTCTGCTGTTAGCTGGATTAGGATTTTTACCTGATTGGAAGGGAATTACGATGTCAGCTGTAGGGGTCATGATCATGATTCAACCTTTACGGAAGCTACTACCAGAGGGCGCTTTCGTAGTTAGAAGGGGTTTGCCGGCAACCATTGTTTCAAGAGGGCTGTTTGTTGCATCCTTTTTGGCTGTAGAAAGTTACGTTGTTTTGGCTTTAACAACGGTTAAAGGTTTCTCGGCGGACATAGCTGGTTTAATTGTTGCTGCTGGAGCAATAAGCTGGTCAGTAGCAGCTTGGTTCCAATCCAAGCTCGATGAAAGAGATCATGGAAATGGGCGAAAAAAACGGGTAATTGTCGGCATTGGTTTCATGATTATAGGAGTTGCGCTGGTTATCCTAATTATAGGTCTTCCAGGTAACGGAGTTGTATTCGCGATTTTATCACAAATACTCACCGGATTTGGCATAGGGTTAGCACATCCAACAACGGGAGCCATTGCTCTACAGCACGCCAAAGCAGGGGAAGCAGGCGCAGTTTCCGCTAATATTCAATTTATTGATGCGTTTGGTCCTGGATTGGGTATTGGAATAGGCGGTGCTCTAATCGCCATAAGTGGAACTGTTGGATGGGGCGTATTGACGGGAATAATGCTGGCCTTATCAATGCAGTTCCTTTGCTTACTCTTCAGTTTTATCATCTCCTTTCGTATTGCGACGAAGGAAATATAATGATTGTGAGTTCGGTAAAGATATTCCTTGTTGTAGCTGAACCACGAAATGATTCGTTATTCCAATCATTTTTCTAGTAATTTTGTTAATACTTTTTCAAATTTATTGGCACTCATTATTTCGTGTGTAATAAATTCTCCATTATAAAACAGACCAAACGTTGTCCAAATAGTAGGGGCATTTTGTGCCTCTTCTTTGGTGGTCAATTGATGCGTAGTAAAGGTAACCCCACTGTTTTCCGCTACTTGTCTTAAATCCTCTAAAATACCGACAGCGAAGGGACATTGAGCGGTGTAATAAATTGCGATCCCTTTTTGTGAAACTAAAGATTTTTCATTCCGTTTAAATGAAGGACGGGCAGCTTGTTCATTCCACGATAATGAAACCAGTTCAAAATAAGGATCAATTTGATCTACTAACTCAAATCCCATATAGTCAAAAAAGTGTTTCTCACTCAAGTAAGGATATTTTTTCTTTCCCACAATATGTACGATTCCATCCATACCTCGAGCCATAGCGTCTTCTTTACATTTATCCAACAATTGTTTGCCATGGCCATTATCTTTATATCTACCTGAAACCCATAAACAATTGATGTACATATAATTAGGTGCATGAATGGGAATCCATGCCATCTCAGCAGGTAAATATTCAATAAAGACTTTTGCACGTTCGTTTAAACGATAAAAAACTAATCCGTCATCCATTCGCTCTGCTAACCATTTTTTCTTTTCGTTTACGGCTTCCTCATATTGTTTTGCACCTAACGCACAACAAATATGTTCATTTTCAATAGTGTTTTTTGTGATTTGAATGTATCCCATGTTTCCGCCCCCCCCCCCCGTAATTATACAATTATTATATCACGTCTGTTTTGTCACTTTAAATCGTATCAGATTGGGTACCTTTTTCCTGTGGATACGTTGGAAATAACTAGCTAATCAACAGAGGTGTTGATTCCCCCGCAATTTATTATTTTCATCGGTTTCATTCATTAGAGGCATGCTCCAATTGCCCAATAATGCCAGTCAATTGTCTGGTTAGATAAGGCGAAACGTCGCCAATTTCGGCTACTGCTTCTAGTAGCGCAAAGGTGTGCCCGCCCCACGGACCTTGTGGATCGAATACTTGCCTGCCGATTCGCAAGCCTGCTGCTTCGATATGGCTGTTCAATTGTTGCATTCCTTCATTCAACAGGTCGGCCGGTAGCGGTTTGTTCCTGCGCCGGGACCATTCTGCCAAGAAGGACATGCCCCGCAATATATCATATTCAAAAAACCTTGGAAAGCAAGGTTTCAGCCATTCTGTATCGATGATGTGTCCATTTTGTTTGGAACATACAAGACGATGTTCGATCAAATAACGTGCGCCTTGATCCAAGAAAACGGCTTCCTGCGCAGTGAATTCGCGGTTCGTATACCACAGAATAGCCTCAAGTGGGGGCAGTGTTGAAACGATAGAGCTCTTATTAGAATGGATATAAGCCGCAGGATCGCAGTTCAGTCCGCCATCAGACAGCTGATGTTTTAAGAACCATTCGCGAATCCAAGGCAGCTCTTTGTCCAAATCACAGCCATAGGCCATCAAAATCATATAGTATACGGCAAGCTCACAATGGCAGCAATCCATCTTCATTCTATCGGTTTCACTTGTTGGATGGTCGTCGGCGGATATGATGAAGGTGGGCCAGGTTCGAGCTTCGAGCAAATATTTTGCTCTGGCAATAGCGGACTCGGGAATTTGTTTTACTTCCCCCATTTCATAAAGAGTTGCCATATGCCACCAAGCCCCGTTCCATTTTCTACGGCTGTCCCCGCAACGATCCATGGCCAAATCCGGATTAGATTCAAGAAATCGTATAGATTCTTCTATTGCATAACGAATATTTTGATTTGTTTCCATCTGGATATCCCCCTTTTGTTTACCTCTATAAATTCACAGCAAATAGCGACTTTATATTGTATTAGAATTGGCGTATTTTTCCTAGAATCTTATTGGAATAACTAGCTAATCAACAGACGTGACAAAATGCCCCTAAATGAAAGAGTGGTTTTAAAGTTTTCATATCAACAAAAGTAACAATGAAAAAAGTAATAATACAGGGGCAAACTTTTCTTTCCCGCATTCCGTCTATTTATATAGTAAACAGTTCAATACTGAAGGAGAAGAAATGATGAAGTCTAAAAAAGCGCTACTGATTATATGTATATCTTGTATTCTACTCATTACAGGATGCGGAGACAAGGGAGAAGTAATTGACAAACCGATAAAACAATTAACCTATTCTAATTTAACAGACAGAGCTTCTCAAAATGAATTAACAACAGCACTTATTGATGCGAATATCCCGAAAAAGTATGTTGACAATTTCATAGCTAATGTAGTCTCATTTCAAAAAACAGTAGGAAAAGAACGATTAACAAAAGGCGGATATGAAACGATTGATGGTCTAGAACCTACATATGATGAAGTTTCCATGATTGATTCTTGGAAACTATTACAACCAGACGTCCAAGATGTGAATTGTCGCTTAACTGCATTCGAACTGCTACAAGATGAAATTGTGGTAAAAAAATCTTATACTGGAGAGTCTTTTGAATTATTTATGGATGCCGATTCATTTGAGAATAGTCCGCAATGTTCGATTAATTCATCAGATTGGCCCGATTTTTCAGCTCTCTTTGGATCTATTCCAACAGAAAATACAAAAGATATTCAAAAGCATCTAGCTGTATTACAAAAATCGTGGAAGGAACGAGAAATATCATTTAAAGATAATGACAAGATTTCTCTCGTTTCAGTTGTATTTCACGCTGCTGAAGATAAGATTTTATTCATTGGACATTGCGGTGTATTAATCCGTAAAGACGACGAATTTTTATTCGTGGAAAAGGTATCTTTTCAAATGCCTTACCAAGTTGATAAGTTTAAAAGTAAACAAGAGTTGAATGATTATTTAATGCATAAGTACGATGTCTCATATAACCAACCGAGCGCTAAACCATTTATTATTGAAAACGATCAATTAATAGAAGGGTATCGTTCAAATCCGGATAACCCTGCGGATAGAACAACAGAATGATAGATGAAAAAGTGTCTTTTCAACGTTTAACGACGTGAAAGACACTTTTTTGTACGCAATAGTACTAGTACCCATTAGATTTCAAGATGTATTCTTTCAAAGTTCCTTTTTTAACAGCTTCATCAATTTTTTGTCGTTCTTGTGGATCTAAGTGAACGATGTATATCATATCTCCGCTGTCATCGAGCCCAATGACAGCCTCTCCATCTTGACTCCCAGCGAAAGCACGCTCGGCCCGAGGTGCAATTTCTTTCATCGCTTCAAGAACGACTTGAATATATCGCTCCTGTCGTTCTCCTGTTAAAAAATAACCATCGTTTGTCATATGAGTGCTCCCTTTTTATAAGGACGTTATTTCGATATGAAAGTTCATTCAATTAAATTAAGAATTGTAGATTAAATTGTGTGTATTATCAAAGTAACAGGCTGCGATTCTCAGGTTTCATATGGAAGAAATGTTCATCAATTCAGACTTGGATTGTATTAGCCATTCATATTGGGTATAATCTAAGTAATATGAAATCCTTGATGTGATCAAGTAAATAAGAATTGTGAAACAGAAAATATAGCAACTTGCTGAGAGCTATATCACCGCTTCTTATTGAAACCTATCACTGAGATGTTATGCCAACATAACCGAGTCGTTTTCGTTATCAAACGTTTAGAGGGCTTAGATTAATTTAAGCTAAACTAAGGTGGTACCACGTCTATTCAGCACAAAGACGTCCTTATATAAGGGCAACTTTGTGCTTTTTTGTGTCTAGATTTCGGGTGCCAAACAACTTTTTTATTATAGTAGGAGGAAAAGTAAATGACCAATCAACAGAAAAATGATTTTACGAGTTGGTATATCGACACGATTAAAAAAGCGGATTTAATGGATTACACGCCTGTTCGTGGATGTATTGCATTTAAACCGGATGGCTATGAAATTTGGGAGCATATCCAAGCGGAAATGGATAAACGTTTTAAAGAGACGGGACATCGTAACGCATATTTCCCGATGCTGATTCCAGAATCTTTCTTTGAAAAAGAAAAGGATCATATCGAAGGGTTTTCTCCGGAGTTGCCTTGGGTTACTGAAGCGGCTGGTGAAAAATTAGAAGAGCGTTTGGCACTTCGACCTACATCGGAAACGATGATTGGGCATTTATATTCGGATTGGATCAAAAGCTATCGTGATTTACCCGTGTTAATTAACCAGTGGGCGAACGTCTTCCGTTGGGAAAAGAAAACATTGCCATTCATCCGTACTTCTGAATTTTTATGGCAGGAAGGGCATACGGCTCACGTGGATGAAGTAGAAGCGCGTGCAGAAACGATGCAAATGTTGAACATTTATAAAGAAGTGGTGGAAGAGCTGTTGGCGATTCCGGTTTACGATGGTCAAAAAACGCCTTCTGAACGTTTTGCAGGCGCTATAGATACGTATTCGATTGAAGCAATGATGAAGGATGGAAAGGCGGTTCAAGCCGGAACTTCACATTACTTAGGAACAAAATTTGCGCAAGCATTCGATATTAAATATTTAACGAAAGAAAACAAGCATGAATTTGTGCATACAACTTCTTGGGGGACTTCTACCCGATTGATCGGTTCCGTCATTATGACGCATGGCGATGAACAAGGTCTTGTATTACCCCCACGTGTTGCGCCAACGCAAGTTGTGTTAATCCCAGTAGGTCCGTGGAAGAAGAATCCTGAAATTATGGAGAAACTGGATGAGATCTTTGCGCAGTTGAAGGCACAAGGAATCCGTGTACGTTTGGATGATTCCGATCAGTCTCCAGGTTATAAGTTCAATGAATGGGAACTAAAAGGTGTTCCAGTCCGAGTGGAATTAGGACCGCGTGATTTGGAAAATAATCAAGCGCTTATCAAAGCACGTGATGAAGATGAAAAAGAAGCAGTGGAGCTTTCTGCACTCGTTGCTAGAATTGAAGAAGAATTAGTGACGATGCAAACACGCTTATTAGAAAAAGCGCGTGCATTCCGGGAAAAGCATTCCCACATACATGTCGATTCATTAGTGCAATTAAAAGATCATATTGCAGATTCAACGGAAAGTGGAGAAATTCCAGGTTGGATTCTTGCAGGTTGGTGTGGAGTTGACGCTTGTGAAGAACAAGTGAAAGAAGAAACGAAATTTACGACACGTAATATTCCATTCAATCCACCAGCAGAGAAATCTAGCTGTATTAATTGTGGAAATGAAGCGAAGCATACAGTGTGGTTTGGTCGCGCTTATTAATTATATGAAATGAAAACGCTCCTCCACGTAAATCGGGAGGAGTGTTTTTTAGTTGAGAAACTAGAAAATACATAGTTTGGTTAGAATATAATTTCGTCATTTTTGGATAATATTTTCATTAGTACAAAATTATCCTGTATAATGAATTCAATAGTTCACCACAAGAAGAATAAAAAGAAACGAGGTAAGGTCTTGAAAAATAAATCGAAACTAAGCCGTCAAATAACGTTTTTTGTTATCGGTACAGTTGTTATCCTTCTTATCGCAATGAGTATTAGCCTATATTCAAACACATCAAATACGGTTAATAAATCTATTGGTCTACAAGGTATCTCCACAGCACAAAATATAGCATCTTTACTGGATGCAGATGCATACGAGCAACTGATTGGGGAAATGACCGAATCTGACCAATACTGGGAGCTTCGTGCTGAACTCGAGAAGATGCGAGTCAATAATGGCGTCCTATTTTTATATACGATGACAGTCCCCAATTCGAAAAATGAGGACGTCCAATTTATTGTTGAAGCTGGTGAACCGGATGCCGATGATGTAATCGCTATCGGAGAAGTACATGAGCTTACAACATATGAAACGATTAAAGGTGCTATCGAAGGCGCTGGTCATTCAACGGACATTATCATAGATCCGGAATTTGGGGACTATCTCTCTGCTTTCGCCCCTGTTAAAAACGACAAAGGCGAGATAATCGCTGTTGTCGGATTGGATATTGCAGCCGATAAGGTAGGCGCGTTGAAAAATGAAATTGTTGCTTCAAGTCTGCTAACCTATATTACAATAATTTGTGCGATTGGCATCATCGCCGCTGTATTTTTAAATTGGTATTTAAATCAAGTTCTTCGCCCACTAGCGGGGATGGAAAAGGCTGTTTCTGAATTTGCAGAAGGCAACTTAGACGAGGCAGAAGCATCACTCGCGAATATACGATCGATTGGGAATAATGAAATCACTGCATTCAAAGAATCATTTACACAATCAATTTTACAGATGAAGAACATGGTGATGAATATGAATGGAACCGCGGTTTCTTTACTTGGAATAACCGATGAATTGACACAAGTTGTCACGAATGTCCGCGGGTCAACGGACGAAATTTCGGATAGCATTGTACAAATTGCGGCAGTAAGCGAGGGCCAAGAAACGAATAACCGGGAAGTTCTCATTGCGGTGGAAAATATTACGGTCAGCGTTCAACGCATCGCTGAAGTTTCTACTTCCGTAGCGGAAGCTTCAAATGTAATGGAGGATCTTGTTGTTACAAGTGTGAAATGTTCCCAAAAAGTTTCCAATCAAATTAATGATATAGAGGCTTCATTTCTAAAAACGGAAAGTTTCATGCAAGATCTTGAATCGAATTTCAGGTCAATCGAGGGCATGGTGAGCATTATTACCAGTATCGCAGAGCAGACCAACTTGCTTGCACTGAACGCAGCGATTGAAGCAGCTCGTGCAGGGGAAGCTGGGAAAGGGTTTGCCGTCGTTGCAAGCGAAGTAAGACAACTTGCCGAGATATCTCGAAAATCTGCTGAAGAGATTCGTAGTGAAATCAGCTCATTCCATTCGATGACAACCGCTGTGTTAGATGAAATGACTTCAAGTGCTTCACAAATGGGAGAGGGTTCGAAAGCCGTCGTTTCGATTGGGGATGAATTGGTAGCTGTGCTCACTGCCGTGCGAAACGTAAACAGTGAAATTCAGGACGTCTCTGCAGCTACGGAAGAAATCTCGGCAGGATCGGAAGAAGTATTGGCCTCTATGGAAACGGTCATGTTGCTTGCAACGGAAGCTACCGAGCGTACACAAGCCGTTGCAGTGGCAAACGAAACGCAAAATCATTCAGTTACTTTGCTTTCCGAAACGATAAGAGTATTAAATGAATCATCGACTCAATTGCAATTAGCCATTGGCGTTTTCAAATTATAAATGCAAGAAAGCCATTTGGAATATAGTTTGCCCCCTTTATATCTCTAACAAACAGTTTGAATTGATGATAGGGAGATATACTAAATAAAAGTACACTGATTACATAGACGGTTTATTCAGGGGGCGTTATGAGATGAAAAAGATAGTAGTAAGACTACTATCATAGCAAAGGAAGCAAAGAATTATGGGATAGATATGGATCATGTCTATTTTGCGGGAGATTCTGCTGGCGCACAAATTGTTAGTCAGTTTGTTACGATTCAAGTGGAGAAGAGTTATGCAGATTTACTGGGAATCAAAGCAATTGTTCCACCAGAATCGATTGAAGGTACACTCTTATTTTGTGGACCTTATGACGTAACCCGTTTCGCGGAAATCAGTGACAATTTCCTTGTCAGTTTTTTATTCCGAAGAATGGGTTGGGCGTATATGGGGGACAAAAACTGGTTAGATTCTGATTCTGCTAAGGAAGCATCTATTATTGAATATGTTTCAAGTACATTTCCTCATACGTTCATCACGGACGGAAATACAGGCTCGTTCGAAAACCAAGGTATGGAGCTGACGAAGAGTCTAAAGGCAAATGGCGTTCCTGTGAAAGATATTTTTTATCCGAAGCAAGAAGAAAAGTTAGGTCACGAATATCAGTTTATAATGAACACACCACAAGCTGAAAATACTTTTAATGAAATGATTAAGTTCTTAAAATCATCTACTGAAAAGTAAAATAGAAAACGCTCCTCCGGATGAATCGGTAGGAGCTTTTTTGATTTTTGGAGACTGTCACTATAGACTATATACAGAACAGGGTCATTAGTTTTACTAATTAACTTGCATTTGCATAATCGAATTTACTTATGAGTGAAAGGATAATAAGCTATAGATAGGTTCAATGAGAGAAGGATGTCCTATGGAATACATTATGCTTTATTTTATCGGCTTTGCTGCAACGATACTTGGCACATTGGCAGGGGGTGGGGGACTCATCAGTTTGCCTGCCATGCTACTGATGGGATTGCCAGTTCACTCCGCGATTGGGGCCAATAAAGTATCCAACACAGTGAGCTCACTTTCGAGTTTTCTTGTGATTTATAAAAATAAAGAAGTAACGGTCAAAGAAGCGCTTACGGTTGTCCCAATCAGTCTTGCCGGTGGAGTTACCGGAGGTGTAATCGCATCCTTTTTGAAAGAGGAATGGATGATAGTTATTGCGATTGTGCTCTTAACATTCGCATTCATTACATCATTTCTAGGAAAGGCGGACTTTGATGGCAGTGAAGCATTTCATGTGAATAAAAAAAGTGCCGCTTCACTATACGGAATCGGTATTTATGATGGCGTGTTTGGTCCTGGAAGTGGAACATTGGCATTATATTTATATGCTCGTATGAGAATGTCTTATTTACGAGCAGTCGGGTTATCACGTATCATGATATTTTCGAGTTGCTTCGGCGCGTCAATCAGTTATATTTCAACCGGAAAAATTATATGGCCACTCACGATTGCATTAATGCTCGGTTCGATTAGTGGCGCACAACTCGGTGTTCGTCTTGCTCACAAATTAAAAAAAGAGCATGTTAAGCCGATCCTTCGCCTCGTTACTGTACTTCTAATTATACAAATTATTATGGAGTGTATTGGGAAATGAGATTTTGAATTATATTGAAACGCACATAAAAAATCAGCCTCTCGGAAATCTAAACCGGAGGCATTTTTTTTATCCCGTAAGAATGTTAACCGTTGTTCGGTTGTTACGGTTTACCGCTGTCCAAGTATGATTCTATTAGTTAGCGCTTATTCACTTAGATTCATTGTATAATAAAGAGGGAAATGGAATGAATTTGACACTATACGATTGAATTGAAATAGTGAATTGATATTCAAACAGGCAGGAGGGATGCAAATTGTTAAATAAAGTCTTCAGGAAATTTAAGCAACAAGACCATGAAGCAGAGAAGACTATTTTTGATAAATACTATGAGCGTGTGTACTACGCAGCCTATTATGTCATAAAAGATCCAGATTTAGCGCAAGATATACTTCAGGAAACCTTTATGAAGGCATTTAAAAACATGCATAAAGTTCATGACGAAGAAAAAATAGGAGCGTGGCTATCAACAATCGCTACGCGCACAGCAATCGATTACTACCGTCGAATGAAAAAGAGGAACGAATTTGTAATAGAGGACGTCTTAATGGATACAGAGTATGTTGCAACTTATCTCGACCATATTTCGACTGTGGAAACCGTGTTGGAAGAAGCTCAGCTCAAGGCCATTTTACTTGAGGAAATTGATAAACTAAAACCGGATCATAGAGAGGCTGTGATTCTTTACTACCTGCATGATTTAAGATATGAAGAAATTGCGGAGCTGTTGGATATGAATATAGCAACGGTAAAAACGCGGGTTTTCCGTGCGAAAAAGAAGTTGAAAGAGTCGATTGAGAAACAACCTGAACTCATGGAGGTGTTGTGGAATGTCTGAATCCGAAAAACATGATATGGATCAACTGATTAAGGAAACGATGGAAGAAAAGAAAAGAGAATGCCCGCCTCCCGAACTAACATCAGCAGAAGTGTGGAAGAAGATGGAGGATAGTCGAAAGGTAACAGGCAATCTGTTAAAGAAAAAGCGTATTCCTAAAAAGGTTTTTTTGGCTGTCGCCTCTATTTTTATAGTGCTGATTATTGCGTCGTACCCGCAAAAGGGAGTTGCATTTAGCCGATGGAGTGGGATGTTCCAGAAAGTTCAGGGTTCTGTCGTGCAATTGTTTGGAAGTTCGGGCGAGTTACCAGAAGACCAAATGAACGCTCCTGATTTTTATGTCATAGAGGATTCAGGGCCTGTTATGGTGCAGATGAACCTCGAGGAAGCGAAAAAAGTGACAAACTTCCCCATCACTATTCCAAAAGTTCCGACTGAATTTCAATTGAAACAGGTCTCCGTAATGCAAGAGAAAAGAAAAAAAAGCGATGAAATTTACTTGAACTATGTTGGCGATGAACGAGGTTTTATCATAGAGGAAAAGGCATTGAGTGGACAATTCATTTTTGGCAAGACGGTAGATATGGATGATACTAAAGTGGAGGAAGTTTTCATTAATGGTGAACAAGGGTCTCTCTTAGCGTTTAAAAATGGTGTGTACTCGCTGACTTGGATGACACAAAGTAATTACTTTCATATTGAAGGGAAACTAACAAAGGAAGAAATCATTAAAATAGCAAGCACCATGTAGAAGACGGGGGCATAGACCCCCGTTTAATTTGCGTAAATTTGATTGGATACTCTTGTGAACTGCTCGATGGTTCCATTATGACTGACGTAGTGTTCGGTTTTCGTACGATAATAATAGCCACTGACAACTTGAACATTTTTAGAATATGAAACAAAATTAGAGCTATTGTTCTTTGCTGATCCAATCGATAAAATATCGACCCATTGACTAGTGGAGGAATTCCATCTCTGCAAGTATAAAACAACGCTGATACTATCTACAGGAATGTAGGCCTTTGTATTTCCACCTATTTTAAGCGTTGTACTTGTTAGAAGTTCAATAGATGAACTACTACTCATAATATATTGAGTAGATAGGATACCAAGATCACCTGAGTTGATTTCACTACCTTCAATCGTATCATCTATTGCAGTGATGGATAGCGGTGTGAAAACAAGATTTTCTTTTTCGGCAGCTAGACCTTCATGCGCTGTCCAACCCATCATCGCAATTGCGGCTAGCGATAGTATTGCTACTTTGTTTATTATTTTCATTTTTCCTACACTCCTTTAATAGTTGTTACATATTTAACGAACAGAACACAGAGATTGTTCCTAAAAAATAATTAAATAATATTATTTATGGTTTTATTGGAAAATCGTTTTTATAATCGCATTTCGACATATACCAAGGATATTCCCCGAACCGTAATAAAATTGACAAAATAATTTCTACAAAACTGCGAACATTTCCAGGAACAGTAGACGCTCTATATGAATTAATGGTACTTTAGAAGGGAATAGAAAGGGAGGGAACACCATGAGAAATAGTACTACTTTTATCCTAGGCTTCCTATTTGTCGTTTCACTCGCTGTTATTGGCATGATGGCCAACCAATTGAAAGTTAGCAAAGAAACCGCAAATCAACCTGGAGCACCAACTGAAACCGAAGCTCCAACACCACAAGTGGCAGGAATTACACACACACCACCTTCACTTGACGATGTACCCGAAGGTCCGCTTGGTGAAGCGATTCTCAGAGGGTACGAATTGACAAATGATACGTCGAACGTTTTGAGAGCGGAAGCTGCTTCTGTTGAAGATGGTGAAGCGAGAGTAAACGCATTATCTTGCACGAGTTGTCACGCAGGAGCGGGACTTGAAGAAGAAACGTCTTCACTTGTCGGCATGTCCGCAGTCTATCCGATGTTTATCGGACGTTCTGGTCAAATCGTAACATTGGAAGAGCGCATCAACGGCTGTATGGTAAGAAGTATGAATGGTCAAAAATTCGCAGATGATGATGAAGATTTGGATGCGATGGTTGCTTATTTGACTTACATATCCGAAGGGATTCCTGTTGGCGCGGAGCTTCCGTGGCGCGGCCAGAGTGACATGAAAGACGTACCGACTCCTAGTGTAGCTGATGGTGAGGAACTTTATCAGCAATCTTGTATTGCATGTCATGCGGGAGATGGTTCTGGAACAGGATCTAACTCGGGACCAGCATTATGGGGCGATGAATCGTTTAACGATGGAGCAGGAATTGCGCGTGTGTCAAAAATGGCTGGGTATATCAAAAACAATATGCCTATTGGCGCGGCAAACACTTTGTCAGACCAGGAAGCAAGCGATCTAGCGGCATTCATTTTGTCACAGGATCGGCCGGAATGGGGAAAACATGATAAAGATTGGCCAGGAGGTGGACGTCCTTCTGATATTATGACAAAAGAACTTCGTCAACAAGTGAAAGACGGTACAGTCGATTGGGATGAAGTGCTTGGAAAGAATAAATAAGTAAAATTTTTGTGGTCAACCACTGTTGGTAGTTATGAATATGAAACCCTCCCTGATAGTTTGGGAGGGTTTTATTATATCGAAGGGTTCTTGATCCATGGAGACAATGCGCATGGATATCGTTACTGTGTCAGTTACATACTGGATGGCCAATGTTCAAGGGATTCAACCATCTCCTGCAGCAATTCATCCGCTGAAATCGTCGGTTCTCCGCCACCTTGGACAAATGCATCACTGCCTCCGCCTTTGCCATTGATAGCTGGAAGTATGGCAGATGCGACCTGCTTCATGCTCGTTTCCACGGATGCGCCCCGTGCCGCGACAAATTGTAGACGACCATCACTTTCGGCGACTAGCAGAACGATGATATCAGCTGTTTCTGCTACAAGCAGCTTAGATAGTTTTTGCAGTTCCTGTACGGTACGATTTGCAAAAGAGGCCTTTACGATGCCGTCCTCCTGTTTGTTCAATAAATCTTTCGCCTCGAATGTCAAAATTGTTTCACGCATTTCCTTCAACGATTTCTCAAGAAAATGATTCGACTCCAACAATTTCTCTACAGAGGCGGCAACACCGTCTTCCGGAGCACTTAACAACTTCGACGTGGCTGCCAACTCTCGATTTTTCTTATGCAATTGTTCTACTACACGACCACCACAAACAAAATGCACCCGAACTTTCCGCTTTTCTTTCTCTGTCGATAAAATCTTTAACACACCCACTTCACCCGTTGAACTCGGATGCGTTCCGCCACAGCCGTTATAATCGAGATCGGGAATGATAACAAGTCGGATTTCGTCTGACACCGCAAGTTGCTTGCGTAGTGAATAGTTGTCTAACTCGTTCTCCGTTACCCACTTCGTCTCAATCAGCCGATTTTCTACAATGATAACATTAGCCAGTTTTTCTGCCGCATCCAATTGCTCGAGTGAAACGCCCTCCACAGCTAAGTCAATCGAGACAATTTCTTTCCCCAAATGGAAACTCACTGTCGGAAATCCGAACAACTCAACAAACGCCGCTGTTAGTATATGCTGGCCCGCATGCTGCTGCATATGATCAAACCTGCGCTCCCAATCGACGACACCAACCACTTCATCTGTGGAATCAAGAACTTCCTCCATTGTATGACGGATTTCACCCTCCACTTCCTCCACATTTAGGACGCGAACACCATTCAACGTACCTGTATCATATGGTTGCCCACCACCCGTTGGATAAAAAGCGGTGTTCTCCAACACGACATATGAATTGCTGTCTGTATCTTGGGAGGATTTCACAATCGAACTCGAAAACGTTTTACAATATGGATTTTCATAATACAGTCGATTTTTTAACATAAGACCAACCCCTACTCGTTATTTCCCCTTATCTTATCACGAGTAAATAGAAGAGAGCCAAAATCACGAAACTTCAGACTTTATTTGGCGTATCAGCTCAACATTTTTCCGGAAGGAGATAGAACTTTAGTATTTAGTTGATTTCTTATTAGCTTCAATTGTTTTTGCCCATGCCGGCTTTTTCGACCAAATCGTAGCGAGGATTGGACCGGAAATATTATGCCAAACTGCAGCAAGCGCACTAGGCAATGCAGCCAGTGGACCAAAGTGTGCTGACGCCAACGCCACGCCTAATGCGGAGTTTTGCATGCCCACCTCTATGGAAATGGCTCTACGATCACTTTCGTTTAATCCCATTGCTAAGGCCGTGAAGTAACCCAATAGTAGACCTACCGCATTGTGAATCATAACGGCGATGAAAATAAGGAATCCCGCTGATGCGATATTTGCTACATTTCCTGACACGACTGCGGATACGATAATGATAATCGCGACGACAGATATAAGAGGAACGACTGTGATGCCTCTATCTACAAATGTTGGTAGGACTTTGCGCGCCAACAAACCTAAAACGATGGGAATGATGATGACTTGAATAATCGTTTTAAACATGGACATTGCATCCACAGGCATCCATTGCCCAGCCAGTAATAGCAAAAGAAGTGGCGTGACAATCGGTGCAAGTAGTGTGGAGAAAGAAGTCATCGTGATGGACAAGGGCAGATTCCCTTTCGCCAAATAAACCATGACGTTTGAAGCGGTTCCACCCGGCACAGAGCCGAGCAGGACCAAGCCCGCGGCCAGTTCAGCCGGTAGTTTCATGATGTAGGCAATCGCGAAAGCAGCAAGCGGCATAATGATGAACTGTGCACAAACTCCCATGATAACAGGGATCGGTTTCGTTACGACAAGTTTGAAGTCGACAGCTTTGAGCGTCAACCCCATCCCGAACATAACGACGCCAAGCAGAATGGCTATATAGCCTTTAAAAAATAGGAAAGGGGCAGGGAACATGAAAGCGACGACGGCCATAAGGATGACCCAAAAGGCAAAGTATTTCCCTGCGAACGTACTGATAGATTCTAAAGCTTTCATAAGTTTACACCTTGCTCTTCCAGTTTCACTATTTTATTTGGATTTAAAAGATTGTTCGGGTCGAGTGCGAGTTTAATCTTTTCCATGACTAGCAATGCGGCACCGTGTTCAATGGCCTGGTATTTCAGTTTTCCTATGCCGACACCGTGTTCACCCGTGCATGTTCCATCCCGTTCAAGTGCGTACATGACAATCAGTTCGTTCAACTGGTTCGCTTTAGCGACCTCTTCTGGATTATCCATATCCATCATGACAAGTGCGTGAAAGTTTCCGTCGCCAACATGACCGACGATTCCGCCGGGAAGACCGAAAGCATCCAGTTGTTGACGTGCATAGTGGACCGCATTTGCCAACTCTGAAATCGGAACGCAAACATCGGTGACCATCATTTTCTTTCCAGGGTACCCATGGATATAAGCATAAGCCAAGTTATGTCGCGCATCCCACAGCTTGTTGCGGGCAGCGTTATCCTTCTCGAATGCAATGCTTTGACAATGATGATCCTCCACAATTTCTTTCATGAATTCAATATCTTGTTTGAGTCCCGCTTCATTCCCATGAAACTCCATGAATAGCGTCGGTTCTTCCTTATAGTTGGTTTCGCTATGGAGGTTTGCCTGTTTCATTGATACTTCATCGACAAGTTCCACCCGTGCGATTGGAATACCGGCTTGTAAAATGGAAACGACAGCCTCAACCGCGTCATTAATTGACAGGAAAGATGCTCTTGCGGCCATGACGTGCTCCGGAATCCCATATACGCGAAGCGTCAATTCCGTAAAACAGCCGAGCGTCCCTTCAGAACCGACAAAAAGGCCATTTAAATGATAGCCAGAGGAGGATTTTGCGGCCAAGTTGCCTGTATGGATGATTGTCCCGTCGGCAAGGACTACTTCTAAATCACGTACCTGATCCCTCATGACGCCGTATTTGACAGACGTCGTTCCACTGGCATTCGTAGCTGCCATGCCACCTAACGTTGCATCAGCACCTGGATCAACAGAGAAAAAGAGTCCATACTTTTTTAGCTCTTGGTTCAACTGCGTGCGGGTTACGCCTGGTTGTACTTTGACGAGAAGGTCGTTTGCCTTGATTTCCAACACCTTGTTCATCATTGAAAAATCGATTGTGATGCCGTTATCGTAGGGAATAACATGACCTTCCAAGCTTGTTCCAAGACCGAATGGGACAATGGGTACTTGGTGGGTTTGTGCCAACTTCATGATTTTACTCACGTCTTCGGCACTTGTCGGGAATACGACAATACTTGGAAGACTCATTGCGTGGTATGATTCGTCCCTACCATGCAACTCACGTATTGCCTGGTTTATGGACACTTGATCGTCCGATAGGATTTCTTTCAAAGCTTCTACTAAACTTTCGGTTGCAATGGTCATTGTATTTGCTCCTCTATATAATTGACTTCTCTGAATTCAGTGTTCAGAATGATATCGTGAGTTATGGTTATACCAAAAGGTTAAAAATAAATTTTTGGTCCAACCAACCAAACTACGTACGTACTATTATATATAATAGTCTGAAGAAAGCAATAGATAACTTTGAATGTATTGAATATTAAATTGTTCACAGGTATCATTTAGGAAAGAAATCAATTCGGTAGGGGTGACACTATTGATTCCACAGAAG
This sequence comes from Sporosarcina limicola, assembly GCF_014873855.1. Lineage (GTDB taxonomy): Bacteria > Bacillota > Bacilli > Bacillales_A > Planococcaceae > Sporosarcina > Sporosarcina limicola. The sequence continues at coordinate 39,968 of NZ_JADBEL010000023.1, forward strand.
AAAAGAATGTATGAAGTGATTGTCAGCAAAATTGAGGACTTCCTGTTGGATGAGGGAATGGAAGCAGGTGATAGATTACCTTCCGAAAGGGAATTGGCGATTATGTTTACTGTTAGTAGGACGTCTGTCAGAGAGGCACTTCGAGCACTGGAGCTTAGCGGTGCAATTGAAATTCGGCAAAGAGGCGGCAGCTTCCTGAAAACACCGAAAATAGGTAGGGTCCATGAAGAGATTTCCGCGGCAATTATTGAGAAGGAAAAACATCTTGTCTATGAAATGTTGGAGCTGCGCCGTGCACTTGAAGTGGAATCTGTTTCACTTGCTGCACAAAGGGCGAAAACTGCAGATTTGGAAAAAATCAGACAAGCGCTTGAAAATATGGCCATTTCAGCGACTGATATTGAGGCAGGTGTGCAGGCAGATTTGCAGTTCCATATGAGCATCGTAGAAGCAACGCATAATACAATTTTCATTCAACTAACCCAAACACTGGCCGAACATATGGAAGATACGATACGAGTAACTCGGAAATATCGATTTTTAGATATGAATCGTTACGAAGAAACATTTGAAGAACATAAAGCAATCTATTTGGCGATTGCTTCGGGAGATCAGGAAAAGGCAAAACGACTAATGGAAGATCATATTCTGGGTATAAGAAGGGAGTTGAGTGAGTCGTTTTTGTCGGGGAGTATAGGGGAATAAAAGAAAATCTAATAAATTCCGATTACTTGATAGCTTTTTGTACTTAAAAACGAATTAGCAAGTAAGAGTCTTTTCGGGTGTGAATGAAACCTTTATTTGCAATACCCGTCTACTCGGATAAAGGGGAAATGAAATTGTTATGAAGAAATACTTAATCTTACTAATAATTGTATGTTCTACCTTAATGGGTTGTAATCAAAAAGCAGAAGAAGGTAGGTATGATGAAAAAGAACTAACGGGCAAACCGGCATTACACAAATTTGATTTTAATAATCATGGATTCCCACCATATCCACCTGGTTTTATTAAAGTCGATGAAACTAGATCCAAAATGGAAATGGGCGGTTTTCGATGGGAAAAAGGAAATACGACTACTCTAACTGATGCAGCATCTCCACAGCAAATTGCAGAAAACTTCAAAGCAATTGTCTTAGAACCGAATAGCAAAGTGAACATCCAGATAGAGCAAGATCCGGCTTTAAGCGCATATTTATGGGATTCCGAAAGGGAGAAAGTGACTATAGAAGGAACCCAAATTACAATACCCACAAACAAGGGCCGATATATTTACGAAGTAGTAGCCAAATGGTCTAACGGTGAAGTATCCTATACAATTGTTGTGGAAGTTGAATAATGCCTATGCAATTAAGATAGAGCTGTGAAAAAAGAGTATCAATCGATGCTCTTTTTTTCGTGAATATTTACTCATAAACAAGTTTAACAAATTCCGATTACTTGATAGCTTTTCGTATTTAAAAACGAATTAGTAGGTAAGGGCCCTTTGGAAAGGAGTTAATAATGAAAATTAATGAAGATAATGTTGTGCAACAACTAAAGCAGGGAAATGAAGATGCTTTAAATTATGTTATCGATCGCTATGGTGGCTTAATCAAGAGCATTGTTAACCGTCATTTGTTTCAATTTCGACATATGCATGATGAATGTATAGATGATATTTTGCTGGGCATTTGGAACAATATCGAATCGTTTAATTCAGAAAAAAATTCGTTGAAAAACTGGATAGCTGCCATTTCGAAGTATAAGTCAATTGATTACAAAAGAAAGTATATAAAACGACTTGAAGAACAAGAGATAGAAGAAAGTAGCGTGGCAAGTTCTTTGGACGATGGAATAAGAGGAGTGGAGAAAGAACTTAGTTTAGAAATGGAAAGCCTGCTAAGTCATCTTAAGCAAGAAGATCGAGAATTATTTATACATTATTATGTGGATGAAATAGACACGGCAACACTGGCTAAGGAGCTAAAGGTCGAGCAATCTGTTATTCACAATAGGTTGTCCAGAGGGCGAAAAAAGTTAAGGAAACTGTTTGGAAATATTTAATGAAAGGGGAGAAGTGGTCAGATGAAAGGTCTATATAAGGCGTTAAATGAAGTGGAAGTCGATACAACTGAATACAATCCCATGGAGTTAACTGATTTAGAAAAAAAGCGCATGAAAAATAGGATGAAAAAGAAACTGGGGAGGCGAAAACAAATCAATAAGATAAGAGTCGGTAGTATTGCCGCGGCTGTCATAATCATGTTTTCTATTGGAGTTGGCACGAATACGATTACGTTAGCTAAAGTACCTATTATCGGACCTTTACTGGAAGAATATTTAAAAATTAACGATAATCAATCGCTAGAGGATTATAAAATGGTCATTGGAGAGTCAGTTGAAGATAATGGAATCCAAGTGACGTTGAATGAAGTAATGTTAGATGAAGGTAAACTTCTTATTAGTAGCACGTTCCACACAAACTTTTCAGATATAGACTTAGAATATAATTGGTTTTCAGACATAGAAGTTTATATTAATGGTAGCAAGTTCGGTCACGTTGGAGGCAGTGGAGGACCTAAAAATATAACAAGTTCTACGGTAAACTATTTTTGGGCTGCTAGTTTAGAAAAAAATAAACTGGAAGATATTCAAGATATTAAAATCGTTTTCAATAATTTAGAAAGAAGCGGTTCAAAGAAATTGAAAAAAGGGAAATGGAGTTTTGAATTTACTGCATCAGCTGAAAATCTTCTGACCGAAAGAAAGTCAATTCCAATCGATAAGCATTTCATACTAGAAAATGGTCAACAGATTATTGTAGATGCAATCGTGTTAACACCTGCTTCTACAACGTTGTATTATCAAATGCTCAGTGAAGAAAAATATGTTTACGATTATGATGTGCATTTTATCGTAGAAGACGTAACTGGAAAGAAGTATGACCCTGTCAGTGCAAGTACATCGGGAGAAAAGTCTCATATTCGTTTTGGAATTTTAGACGAAAAAATAACAAAACTGAAAATAACGCCGTATTTGATGTCCGGAAAGGAAGGCAAGGAGAAGACAGATTATTACGAAGTACTTACGGATGAAGAATTTGAAATTAATTTAAAGTGATGGATTAGAGTATTCGTTTTATCCTTTTTATGCATATGAAACTCAAGTAAAGAGGCCATTTATTGATGGCCTCTTTACTTTGGCAAGCTAATTTCTTTCCTTTTACGGAAAGAATATAATCGGGCTAGCAATTTCTCATAGTTCTCTTTACTCAGTTTTTTCATTATCAGCGTCAAGAACAACAAGGAGACTAAAAGTGAAAAAGAGATGATACATATTAACCGGAAGAAAAGAGTTTCTTTGAATCCGTCATAACCGAAAGAGATTGCAATACTAGTCATTAAAATAACGGATAGAACAGGTATTAATTGAAAAAACAAGTCGCAGTTTCTCTTTTTGAGAAGACGCATCATATATGGGGAAATTAAAGCAATCAGTATAATGTACAAGAAAATGACGAGCGAGTCTATTATGACTAAGAATAAATCCATATTTTTCAACCCTCCTCTTTTAATTCGCTGATAGAATGACTTTTTCACGAAATACTACTCACTTAATCTATACCCTTCGCACTTCACTGTTATACATTGAAACATATAAAAATGTAGCAGTCAGTCTCCTTCAGAAGTGAGGACACAACAGGAAAGAGCTGTAAACCATTGCGGTTTCAGCTCTTTCCTGTTGTTGAAATATAAGGGGCATCGAATAACTTTACCCGTTACTTACTAGAAAGTTGCTCCCACATTTTTTCGAAAACCGGGTTATCCATTTTAAAATATAGATTTAAGGAACCATAACGGATATACCCATCTTTAAGAACGAGTAGGCTGACTGTAGAGCCGTCAGTTAGATTGAGAATCATTTCTTTATAGTTCTCGTCATTTCTGAAATCGCCTAACTTGGCTTCAACATTTTCACTATCATAGGGAACAGTATGATTAAGTTGCTCAACAAATGAATTCAATAAATCCTCATCGTCGATTGGGTGAAAATTCTCTACCTCATGATTCCAGTCGCTAGAGTTTCTGTATTGAGCATTTACACTATTTCCAGCCATCTTCAACTCCCCGAAAACTCCCGAGCCATCATGTAGAGTGATTCCATTTAGACACTCAAAAAATTCGGCGGTTAGTTCACCATCATTTTCAGCATACGTCATAATTCGGAAATTCTTATCGTATCCTTTTACAGTAAATACATCAACTTTACCTATTGTTGAAGCTAGCTCAACTGCGTATTGATTCTGTTTACTCCATTCATTAATATTCCCTTTTGTTTCACCGATTTTTTCGCCCAACAAGTCCTTTGCACGCTCCGGATCTACCTTTGTACTAGTTTGTGTATATATTTTTCCGTTATACACGATAAGACCCACCATATCTGCCATCCCATTACTTGTAGGCAAATCAATTGCCGGGATTTGCAAACCTTCACCTACTGCAACGATGGGCATATTGTTAAAAGTGGGATAGTACTTGTAGACACCATAACCACCAATTACGATAAGTAAGCTAGCTACCAAGGCAATCCCTTTAGACCGGAAGCCTTTGTTTTTTTGCATTTCGGATTTTGCTTGCTGAACCCCCCTATTGCCTCTTTCATGTAGTTCTTTCGGAATTTCAATGGTATTCATTTCGTGTTTTATTTTATTGTTCATGAATAAGATCTCCTTTCAAATCTTCACGTAGCTTTTTTAAACTGCGATACAGAATTGTTTTTGCGGTGCCTAGAGGGATACTAAGTGTTTCTGCAACTTCCTTGATTGTTAAATCTTGATAAAATCTTAAAGTAACAACACTTTTTTCTTCTGCAGTTAAAAGCTCAATTAAATCCCGAATCGTTATGAGTAAGGGAATATCTTCGTGCACTTCTTCTGAAATCAATTCCTCGAACTTAGGCTTCCATGGAACAACATTTTTTTTCTTCCGAAGAATATCCGTGGCACAATTAATCGCAATTCGTATTAACCATGTCTTAAAGTATTCAGGTTCTTTGAGATTTTTGATAGACTTAAAAGAACGATATGCTGTTTCTTGAACAACATCCAGCGCATCATTTTGATTTCCAACATACAGATAAGCTGTTCTGTAAACCTCAGCTTCGCACTCCTGAAATAACGTTGAAAATGCTTTATCATTGCCTCTTTGGGCCTTTTTCACTAAACGTATAATCAGAACCACCACCTCTCCATTCTAGTATAGCGTTTACACTCCTAAACTCCCTTACACCAATTAGACGGAGAATAGCTTCATTTGGCTTTCATCTATTTTAAAAAATAAAAGCGTGAACACTAATCCAAAATAATATGCAAAAAGCACCGCTAAATGCGATGCTGACTAGGAGTGTTAATTAACCTGCATGTATCTTTTCATGGAACTGGTTAGTGTAGCGTCTATCCTTGATATCTAACAAACTTAAAGTTCTTCAACATACAGTGAATCCTGAACTCTCGGCATCTCTATACAATAATCATTTGTATCTCCTCACTTTAGACATTGTTGTCTAGTAATTCTCTTTATGCCCTAGAAACCATGATGAGATTTTTAATGGCATCACTAACTTTTTCGGGTTGTTCCAGATGAATGAAATGCCCACTATTTTCTATAACAATATGCGCATGATTAGTAGAAAGAGAAAGTAAATTTTTTTGAGACTCTATCCAATTTTTATAGATTTTTTCTGTTTTTCCGCCGGTTATAACTATCAAGGGTATATTTCCTAGGGTTCCGATAGTACTAACCTGATCTACACTTTTATCTAATTGAAATGCCTCTTTTAACATGGCGTTATTTAGGTAATGTTTATAAAAGAACGCCTCATCCAATGCACCATTTTTTCAGTCAACCTCTTTCTTCGATCTCTAATATGCGGAATAAGCCCCAGTTTGCCAAACACACGAAAAATACCCATTTTATTGAAAATGTTAAGTGTATACATTAGTAACTTTGGTGCTTTAAAATAGTTCCTATAAAAATCAACGGACCCACCATCAACAAGGACTAGTCCGGCTACTTTATCTGGATATTTATTTGCAAAAAGAATCATATTTAACGCACCAAAAGAGTGTCCTACTAAAATATAGGGTGGTTTTTCATCTGAGTTTACTAGTAAAGAATGGAGTTCCTCTACGATTTGTTCACTGTTTCTTGAATTCTTACTTTCTTCACTCCAGCCCATTCCAGCTCTATCATAAACAATTGTTCTGGTTATTTTAGCTACTTCAGGTTGAACTAGACTCCATTCAGTAACCGCAGAACATGTCCCGTGTCCTGTGTCAAAAATAACTGTAGGGCTTCCTACACCTTCTACATATATATGAAGTTTGATATCTCCAATATCCACTAGCCTACCAATTGGAGTGAATAGTTCTTTGTTGTTTTTAGTCGGAAAATCGGGTTCCATTATTTTATTCCTCCCTTTAGTTAGTTGATCATTCGGGCTCTTACTGCCCGTTAATACGGGATAAAAGTAGTCCTTACTATTTTGTTATACAAAAAATGGTCTTGGGGAAGTATATTTTCATCTCACTACAATAACTGTAACATAAAGGGATTTGTATACTAGTATTATGACAGTTTCCATACTTGTTTGACCTTGTTTTTAATAGCTTTGTTTAGAAAGTCAAAAGAGCGGCTCGTTTGTATTTTGATTATTATGTATCGTTAACCTGCAGGAACTACTCCAACTGTATAAACTAGACTATAATGTAGTTAATGACTTGGGCGAGGAGAGGGCATGATGGATACTAAGCGATTTGATAGTGAATATATACAAGATGTTTTAGTCAGAATGGCGCATCATTCCAGTGGTTTGGAAGGAAATACAATTACACTTCCTGAAACAGTGAGCATTATTTTATACCACACTGTCAATAGTGATCGATCCATAAATATGAGAGAAATCTATGAAATCGCAAATCATGAGCAGGCATTTGACTATATGTTTGATGAAATCAGCAATGATCGGCCGCTGACGATTGAAACCATTAAAAATATGCACAGTCACTTAACGGACCGGTTGCAATATGATAAAGGGAAATTCAAAGAACATGATAATGCAATTATTGGGGCTGATTTTCAGACGGCGAGTGCCAAAGAAACATCGATACTTATGCTCCAGTGGGTAGAAAACTTGAGTTATCAACTGGATCATGCGAAAACAGAAGAAGAAAAGGTGGAAATCATCGGGGATTTTCACATCCAATTTGAACGAATCCATCCCTTTTCAGACGGAAATGGTCGAACAGGTAGGATGATCATGAACTATTCATTGCTGCAAAACGGATTGCCGCCACTTATTATTCGGAAAGAACAGAAAGTGGATTATATAAACGTATTATCGGTCGTTGATAAGGAAGCTTTCTACACGTTTGCGATACCTTTGCTTGAAGAAGAAAAATCCATCATGGAGAAGTTTGAAAACAAGAAAAGGCAACAAATTCAACATGACGATAGCGAAAATAGATCTTGATTCAACAAAACCACTTCGGGATAGGGAATGGTTCTAGGACTTGGGTATATTTTTGTATGTAAATCGATACGATCGTGTAGGATATACTCATGTCATAAATAGTATGAAACTAGGGGGAGAGGTATATATGAAAATAGTGGAAATTGTCGGTAGTCTGAGAAAAGATTCATTCAATACGTAGTTGATGAACACAATTGAAAAGAGATACAGTACTCGTTTTGAACTGGAAGTCGCGGATATCGGAATTCTCCCATTCTATAATGAGGATGATGAAAAGAACCCTTCTGAGGTAGTGAAGAATTTCAAGAAATTGATTGCAGACGCAGATGCTGTATTGATTTGTACGCCTGAATTCAACTGGTCCATCTCGGGCGTGTTGAAAAATGCATTGGAATGGCTTTCTAGAGTAGATCAGCCGATGGCGGGGAAACCTACATTACCGATGGGCGTTTCCCAAGGAGCGCTTGGAACAGTGAGAGCACAATTACACTTGCGCCAAGTCCTATCCAGTGTTCAAGCAATAACGATGCCGCCAGCGGGAAATGAAACCTTTGTTGGTGCGGCAAATCAAAAATTCAACAACGGTGAGTTAACGGATGAAATGACACTCAAGTTTTTGGATATGATCATTGACAAATTTTGGACTTTGCAAATGACCAGAAGAATAAATAATCTATCGTTATAATAAAACCGCCTTTTTGATTTCTACTAGAGAAATCGAAAGGGCGGTTTGTTTTTTAATCAAATAATCTTTACCATGTGATGAAATGGTTCACCGATGATGCTAGCAACTTTACTATCCAGTTCAGCAACATACGTATAGTGTAGCAAAAAAAGTACATTCATTGGCGAATGGGTTCGTCTGCAAGTCGATTATCTGATTGATGAAGTATGCTTTTTCATTTTAATAAGCATAAAACCGATTGAAATAGATGCGGGGCGCTGATAACCCAGTGCGAGTCGGTGATAAACTCGTCCAAGGCGGTGATAACCAAGTTCAAGGCAGTGATAACTATGAATAAAAAAGACAACCCCATACGTCGGTAAACTTTCGACGTATGGGGTTGCCCAATCTAGATTATCTCGTATATTTCAATCGCCGTTGTGCAAGCGTCGGCAACGTCATACCAACCAAAATGACGATGATGCCGACAATTTGGAACAATGTCAATCTTTCCCCTAACAAAATGACGGATACGGTGATTGCGACCGGCAGTTCCATTGCGCTTAGAATCGACGTCATCGCGGTTCCTACTTTTGGCACTGCGATTGAAAAAAGGTAAATTGGAATGACAATCCCGAATAGACCGAGAAGCAAACCATAAATCCAAAGTCCGCCGCCGAATAATTTCCCATTCCATACGATTTCAGGCGTTTGGAAAAAGAAAATGGCAATCGCGGCGAAGAACGATGTGAAAAGGAGTCGTGTTTCGGTATTCATGCCGACAATTTGTCGTTGGTTGATCATCACAAATGATGCAAAACTGACGGCAGAAGCCATACCCCATGCCCAACCTTGCCACGGAATCCCGCTTAAGTCGGCATCGATGACACCAGCCGCAAGAATGGTTCCTCCAAAAAGGAAGGTGAGCGAAATAACTTCAATGCGCTTCGGTAGACGTCGTTTTGCGATGCAGTCAAATAGCATGCCAATCCAAGTGAATTGAAAAAGCATGACAACAGCTAATGATGCAGGCATGTACTCGATTGCTTGGCCATATACCGTCCCTGTTGTTGCCGTAAATAATCCTGCAATAATAAGTGTGAAGCCGCCCCCGAACTTGGGTATGTTATGTTGCACGATGATAAAAAGAAGTAGGGCTATAAAAAAGCCAACGAAATATTGACTTGTCACTGCTTCTGCTGCCGTGAAGCCATCTAAAATTGCTAGTTTAACAATCGTTGAAAGAATTCCGTAACAGCTTGCTGCGAAGATGATAAGCAGCGGGTACATCCATTGTTTCATAAGAAAAATCCTCCCGTTCCATCAAAACAGTATAACATGCTTGGAGTGGATTTTATATGTCGGATGTCTGACCTTATAATATTGGTGGGAAATTAGCAAGGCGGTGATAAACCCATACAAGGCGGTGATAAAGTCACTCAAGGCGGTGATAACCGATTCCAGGGGCACATGTTGAGGGAATTACATCCATATTTAGTATGAAATCAGCGAGGCAGTGATAAATAGTGTTAAGGCGGTGATAAAGTACGACAAGGCGGTGATAAACCCATACAAGGCGGTGATAAAGTCACTCAAGGCGGTGATAACCGATTCCAGGGGCACATGTTGAGGGAATTACATCCATATTTAGTA
>NZ_JADBEL010000023.1:49887-61115 GCF_014873855.1 Sporosarcina limicola
TATTTAGTATGAAATCAGCGAGGCGGTGATAAATAGTGTTAAGGCGGTGATAAACCCATACAAGGCGGTGATAAAGTCACTCAAGGCGGTGATAACCGATTCTAGGGGCACATGTTGAGGGGATTACATCCATATTTAGTATGAAATAGGCAAGGCGGTGATAAATAGTGTTAAGGCGGTGATAAAGTACGACAAGACGGTGATAAACCCATACAAGACGGTGATAAACCAATCCAAGACAACTATCCGATCAATAAAAAGTCTCCGAAAACTTTCTTCACAACTAAACCTTATCTTAACCTTTGGATGATAATGTGAAGGATAGAATTCGATTTCAATAGGAGGGAGCGTTGCCACAAGTTGAACAAAGAGTAGATAATATGAAAAGTGAACTTGCACCGCAACTATCTATAGGTGCATAGATTGTTACGTTCTTATTAGTATCCATTCCACTTGTCAATGGTATCTTGCTCTTTGTATGGGCTTTTGATGCGAAAAGTGAAAGACGCAACTTTTCACGTGTTTATCTAATCGTGTTGTGTATCATATTTGCCATCGCTATTACTTTTACCATTATAGCCGATGCACTTGGCGCGTCATCAGGGATTTTTAATTTCTTATAATGAATACTTCTATATAAGTTGAGTTTAAGTTTTACCCTTTTGTTGATTCTACATATGCTTGTTTGACGCGTTTGTTTCAACTATTCAAGTATAAATGGGCCGTTGATCTTTCGTTCAACTTAAATAGTGCGGTTAAACTAATTGTCTGATAAGTCCTCTATGGTATAATTTCTATAATGACAGCCGAATGGGGGACCTCAGATGACTGCACGAAATTCTGATCGATTCATCTTTGCGTATAATCGAATAGAGAAGTCAATGGAAAAAATGAGCGGTACGATTAGCTATATGCCATTCTCCCGTTTGATTGATAAAGCAAAAAAGACGAATGCCATCATTCGGAAATTCGAATATGATCTAAGAGAATACGGCGATTTACGCAATGCAATCGTTCATCATCGGACCGATTTTGACTATGCAATCGCGGAGCCCCATGATGAGATTGTGGAGCTGATTGAATATATTGACCAGGAATTGTCGAAACCTGTGACAGTCGGTGATTTATTTCAACGCAAGGTTCATATTTTGCAAGCATCGGATTCCTTATCGGCCGGTTTAAAATTAATTCGAGAAAAAAAGTTTGATCAGATTCCGATTTATGAAAAACGTAGATTTATCGGCCTTATCACAGCAACCGGAATCACTTATTGGCTGGCCGATAAAATGATTGATGAGATAATTTCCCGTGAAATGCCGACACTTCTCGACATCTATTACCATGAAAAACAGAAAAATACCTATCGTTTTATAAAGAAAGACCTATCCGTTTATGAAGCGGAAGAATATTTCAAAAAGGCAGTTGCTGGGGGAAAACGTCTTGAAGCGCTGCTAATTACGGAAAATGGTTTGGTAGATGAAAAATTACTTGGGATCATCACTCCATTAGATTTGATGAAAATTAAATAAAAAAAGCAGTGCCTTATTCACTCAATGTGAACGAGACACTGCTTTTTTATTTATCGTCTTTATGATCAAATCGGTCTTTGAGTTCGCCGACTTTCTCTTGTACTTTGCCTTTTAATTTGTCGATTTTACCTTCAGCTTGAAGTGACATATTGTCTGTAGCATTTCCGAATTGATCCTTCACTTCACCTTTTACCTTGTTTACTGTACCTTTAACTTTGTCTGAAAATCCACTGTTCGTCATACCAAAACCTCCTTAATTTTGTATAGTACTCTATACCCGACTAGAAAACGTATAAACATCGTTTGGAAATTTTGAATATATAACTAGATGCAGACATGAGATTGTGAAGTTAATCAAATAAATCAAGGTGTATTGTATAAATATGGATTAGGAATGACATGCTTAATTCTTAGAATCATTATCTATATGGATAGCAGTTTAAAGGAGGCTGAAAGATGGATAAAGATAAAAAAGGGTTGTCGAGACGAGACTTTCTGAAGACGACAGGAATTGCAACTGGGGCTCTTGTAGGAGGGGGTCTCATTGGGGGTCTTGTCGGTTACAAGGTCAACAAGGAAGGTCAAGTTGCTGGAATGGGCGGACATAAAGGGGTAGGCGGTGTGCAAGCTGTCGCTAATAATCGTGGCCTGATGTTCTTTACGAACATGGCGGATTTCAATATACTATCCCAGGCGGTTGAACGGATTTTCCCTGAAGATGACCTTGGACCCGGCGCTATCGGACTTGGCGTCCCTTACTTCATAGATAATCAGCTGGCAGGCAATTATGGGAGTAACGCTAAAGAATATATGCAGGGCCCATTTTTCCCAGGAGAAACGACACAAGGGTATCAGAGTAGATTAACGAGGGCAGAAATTTTCAAGCAAGCCATTACGAGGATGAACGAAGAAGCACAGAAGAAATTTAAGATGGAGTTCGTCAAACTGGATGGCGGCCAAATGGACGAAATTATTACTGCATTTCAGAAAAATGAAGTGGCCATGAAAGGTGTAGAATCCGGATTTTTCTTTAGACTTCTCCGACAGGCAACATTAGAGGGTGCGTACGCAGATCCTATTTACAACGGCAATATCAATATGGAAGGGTGGCGCATGAAGGGGTTCCCAGGCAATCAGATGACTTATATTAGCGAAATTGAAAACGAAAAATTTGTGAAGTATGAACTAGAATCCTTAAGTAGCATGGATCATTAAAGGGGGGATAGGAATGGCAAAAACGCTAGAAAAAGTAGATGTTGTCACAGTTGGGCTTGGCTGGACAGGCGGTATTATTGCTGCTGAATGTGCAAAAGCAGGACTGAAGGTTGTCGGATTGGAACGTGGAAAGGAACGTAGTACAGCAGATTTTTTGAGGGTGCACGATGAATATCGATATGCAATGCGTTACGAATTGATGCAGGATCTTTCAAAAGAGACAATTACTTTTAGGAATAACCGGAAGATGCGGGCATTACCAATGCGACAAATGGGTTCTTTTCTTCTAGGGGAAGGACTCGGTGGGGCAGGGACGCATTGGAACGGACAAACATGGCGATTTTTGCCTTATGATTTTGAAATTAAATCGATGACGGACCGGAAATATGGTAAAAATAAACTTTCGGCTGACTACCTCCTTCAAGATTGGGGCATCACCTATGATGAGCTAGAGCCTTACTTCGATAAATTCGAAAAGACAGCGGGTTTATCAGGTGACGCCAAGAATCCGTTCGCGGGGAAACGTTCTTCTGATTACCCAACACCCGCGATGAAAAAAACACCCATATTGAAAAAGTTTGAGACGGCGACAAGTAAACTTGGATACACGCCTTTCATGTTACCATCCGCTAACTTGTCTGAATCCTATACAAACCCTGACGGTGAATCAATTTCAGCATGCCAATACTGTGGGTTTTGCGAACGGTTTGGCTGTGAATATGGAGCAAAGACGTCGCCGGAAATAACAGTTATCCCAACAGCAAGGAAAACGGGGAACTTCGACATCCGTTTTCATGCAAATGTTATAGAAGTTCTGAAGAAAGGTAATAAAGTGACAGGCGTAAAGTATATCGACAACCAAACTGGAGAAGAGTATATACAACCGGCGGAAGTTGTTGTGCTTACGAGCTATGTAATGAACAACGCGAAACTTTTAATGGTGTCGGATATTGGAGAGCAGTATAATCCGGAGACGCAAAAAGGAACACTTGGGAAGAACTATGCCTACCAAATCCTCCCCGGCGCTACGGGCTTTTTCGATGAACAGATGAATGTTTTCATGGGCGCAGGATCTCTCGGTATGACAATCGATGACCTAAATGGTGACAACTTTGACCACAGTGACCTAGATTTCATACACGGAGGAAGTATCTCAATGACGCAGACGGGTACCCGTCCAATTCAAACGAATCCGATACTACCAGACACGCCTGTATGGGGAGCTGAATTCAAGAAAGCTTCTATTTACAACTACTCCAGGACACTTAACGTCTCGACAGAAGGGGCGTCGATGCCGCACAAGGAAAATTTCATGTCGCTCGATACAGATTACAAAGATGTGTACGGAGTTCCGCTACTTCAGTTGACGTATAATTTCACTGAACAGGATCGAAACTTACACAAGTACTTAACCGAAAAAATATCGACCATTATGAAAGAGATGGGTGCGAAGACGGTAATGGCGGGAAATCCAATTACAAATTATGATATCGTCCCGTATCAGACTACCCATAATACAGGTGGAACAATTATGGGTTCGAACGCAGATGACAGTGTCGTCAACAATTATTTACAACATTGGGATGCTGATAATCTCTTTGTTGTAGGCGCAGGAAACTTCGCTCACAACAGTGGCTACAATCCAACGGGAACAGTGGGCGCGCTTGCATATCGGGCCTCAGAAGGAATTATTAAATATAGTAAGAGTGGTGGATCACTTGTTTGAAAATGAAGGGAGCCTTATAAAATGAGTTTAGCTAGTATCGGCGTACCCGGTTTAATCATCATTCTTGTTATTGTGCTAATCTTATTTGGGCCGAAAAAGTTACCTGAAGTGGGAGCTGCGGTTGGAAAGACACTTGCGGAATTTAAGAAATCAGCAAAAGATATTATGGAAGAAGACGAACCAATCCCAAAGGAAACGAAAAAAACGGACCAACTATAAGCAGGTGAGGGTATGGATCCATATGGTGATCATAATCGTGAAATTTTAAGTCCGCTTGATAAACCTAGTGCTATAATCAATGAAGATACAGTAGGGATTGAAATTGAAGAAAGTGTTAGTGTAATATCGAGTGAAGGAAATGGATCTGGGCTGGAAAGTGATCCAACTCTGGTTGGCCATCTTACAGATTTGAGAAAACAGCTGGTCAAAAGCGCTACTGTTTTCCTCTTCTTTCTTATTACAGTGTTTTTAAGTATTAATCTATGGTTTCCGTATATTACCCGCGGTCATGAGCTGATTATTCTCGGACCACTTGAAGTCGTGAAATTTTACATGTCAATTTCAACAGCGATTGCTTTCGGGTTGTCGATACCTTTTCTCTGCCATTTTTTATGGCAGTTCGTAAAACCTGGACTTAACGAACGGGAAAGTCGGTTTCTTAGTCTATACTCGCCCGTCATGTTACTGCTTTTCCTTATAGGTGTGTCGTTTGGTTACTATATCGTCAATCCACTTAGTTATAAATTTCTTGTTTCGCTAGGAGCTGTGAATTTTAACGTAATGGTATCGGCGCAGGAATACATCAGTTTCTTGCTTATGACGACTCTGCCGATTGGGATATTATTCGAATTGCCGATAGTCGCGCTGTTTTTAGCCGCAATCGGATTGCTCACTACGGAGTCGATGCGAAGAGTACGCAAATGGTCATATCTTGCCATTGCCGTTATTTCTGCTTTGATCACGCCACCTGACTTTGTAAGCCAGCTGATTGTACTCATTCCAATGGCATTACTTTATGAAGCGAGCATTTATATTGTAAGGCATTCGGAACGACGTAGTGCTGTTACGAATTAATTCATAAAAAAATCGGCACCCGCTAATGGGATGCCGATTTCTTCATTCAGTCATTTAGAAAAATGAAGTTATGCATTGTTTTGCGTTCCGCTTTTTGCGGAAATTGTACCTGTGAACGATTCAACCTGTTTCATCAGTTTGTCTCGGGCACCTTTATTTCGCATCAAGTACGCCGCGCCAAGTCCGAGTGCTGCCATGGCCATTTTGTTCATAGTGAACATCAACCTCCTCTTTCTTGAAATTTTGATTCATGATAATATGCCCGAGTTACGGAAGATTAAACAAGAAAGTTCTAAGAAGATTATTATGCATTATGTTTGTTGGCGGAATAATACTTATTCATATGAGATTTAATAGAAAAATTTATATTTTTTGATTTTGATATACTTCAGTATTATACTGTAAATAAACAGATGACCTCGGAAGTGTAAATCTTGATTTTTTCACCTTTAAAGAAAATTGAAGGGAACTGATTGGATGAACTATGTTAAGGATTTGAGAAATATGACAGAGGAAAAGAAAATGAAATTAGAGATTAAAAGTATGGATGAAGAGATAGCTAGACAAATCTTAAGTTGGCGATATGATTCGCCCTATAACTTCTATAACAATGAGAATACACCTGAGCAAATCCGAGACCTTCTCGAAAATGATTATTCAGCAATTGTAGATCGAAACGGGGAATTGGTTGGATTCTTTTGTGTAGGCTCTTCGGCGCAAGTACCTGTAGGCGTAAAATTTGGTGCGTATAACGAAGATCTCGTTGATATCGGGCTAGGTATGGCCCCAGTATTAATAGGACAAAGGAATGGTTTCAATTTTTTTGCGTTCATTCTAGAAACGATTAAGGAAATCTACGGGAGTGCTCCACTTCGGCTCACTGTTGCAACATTCAACCAAAGGGCGATTCGCTTGTATGAGAAGTTTGGATTTGTGAAGGGGATTATGTTTACAACGGATTCCGCTGAATTTGTGACAATGAGGAAAGGAGCGGAAAAATGAACAGAATCATGGTAATTGGGGTGGCTTCTGGTGTAGGAAAGTCAACATTTGCGAGGCGATTAGGGGAATTGATTGGAATCGAAGTCACACACTTGGACCGGCTATTTTGGAAGCCAAATTGGGTGGAGGCATCAATCGAAGAGTTTTCAGAAGCACAGCAAAATAGTGTACATAACGAAAAGTGGATTATCGAAGGAAACTATAACGCCACGGCGTCAATTCGGGAACCCCACGCGGATACCATCATCTATTTGGAACTACCCCTTTATGTATGCCTTTACCGCGTGTTGAAGCGCCGGGTTCAATTTCACGGAAAGACACGCAATGATGTTGGCGAAGGCTGTAAAGAGAAAGTGGATTGGGCGTTTTTGAAATTTATCATCACAACATACGGTCCCCGGAAAAAGAAAATGATCGAGCGGTTGCAATACTATGTCGATGAAGGGAAGACCGTGCATTACTTGAAGACGCCGAAACAGATTGAAGGGTTTTTGAAAACAATTGCTAAAAAGTATAAATAGCTAACTGACCCCTTCAATAAAATAACCACGAAATAAGTGGGCCGAGGAACGAGCCAATAAGTGCTGAAAGTGTCATTGCAACGGAACTCATCGAAGCCTCTTGTTCACCGTATTCAATCGCTTTCGAGGTTCCGATTGCATGTGAAGCTACGCCTAACCCGATGCCACGACCGAGAGCGGTATCGATTTTGAAGAGTTTGAAAAGAGGTTGTCCAAATAGAACTCCCGTCAGCCCCGCAATAATGACAAAGACAGTTGCTAAAGTAGGGATTCCTCCTAATCCAGACGTGATTTCCATTGCGATTGGTGTAGTAATGGATTTCGGCAAGATTGTGAGAACAATTTCTTTTGAAAATCCGATGAGCTTTGCAAATAATACCCCGCTTATCATCCCGACCATACTACCTACCAATACCCCTCCAAGGATCGGATACAAATACTGTTTCAAAAGTTTGCGCTGTTTGTATAAAGGAATGGACAAGGATACGACAGCAGGACCTAATAGCGCATCAATCCACTTTCCGCCAACCATATAGGTTTCATAAGGGACGTTAAATAGGACAAGCACGATGATAATTGCAGTCGTCGTTGTTAAAATTGGTACTAAAAGTGCATTATAATATCTGACGTAAATAAAACTCATAATGGCATACATGCCGATTGTCAAAAAGATAAAAAGAATGGAAAGTGTGATTAATTGCATTCAGACTCCTCCTTTCTTTTCACCGTATGCTTGGCGATGGATTGGCTCACAAAGCTTGCAATCCACAACGTCATGAACGTGCTGATAATCGTAATCGGGATTAAGACGATCCCTTTCCCCATGAAGAATGGTCCAAAATTCATGACACCAACCGTAGCGGGGATGAAGAATAAGGGCAATAACGATAAAAATAGATAGGCACCGGATTCAACCCATTTCAAATGGATGATTTTTAACGATAAAGCTATCCATAATAACAGTAGGCCAATGATGCTTCCTGAGAGTGGTATATGCAGGGTATTCTGAAGCCATCCCCCAACAAGGAAAATTCCATACAGTAGAAGGGCTTGAAGTAATTGTTTCGCGATTTTCAAATACTCACCTCCTAGTTTTCTATATCGGAAACGGACTCTGGTTCAATCCATACTTGTGACCATTTTTCAATTGCTTTCATAACCGGCGTGAGTGACAGCCCTTTCTCGGTTAACGAGTATTCAATTCGGACAGGTGTTTCAGGATAGACATCCCGGACGATAAAACCTTGCTGCTCAAGGTCTTTTAGTCGTTCCGATAAAGTTTTCCCGCTGACACCGAGTTTGTCAGTCATTGTGCAAAAACGTTGTGGACCTGTCATTAATTGATACAAAATAAGTGTGGTCCAGCGTTGGCTTAGGATAGACATGGCTTTTTCAAAGCGAGGGCAAAGTTCAAAGTTGTTCATATGAATGCGGCTCCTTTCGCCGAAATGTGAATGGTTGACAATGTTTATTATAACATATAAAGTTAGTTACATAAAGTAAGTAACTAACTATATAAAAGGAATAGAGGAGGAAGTTAGATGAATTTTCATAAAGCACCGCACACGTATACAGGAGAAGTACATTTGAACGTTTTAGATTTGGATCGATCCGTTCGATTTTATCAAGAAATCATTGGATTTAAAATTCTTAAGGAGGCTTCCGATAAAATTGTGTTGACGGCGGATGGGGAAACCCCGTTGCTCATTATCGAACAACCGGAAAATGTGACGGCGAAGGAGCCACGAAGAACGGGGCTTTATCATTTTGCGCTTTTATTGCCAACGAGGTCGGATCTTGGAAAGGTGATTGTACATTTGGCGAAAAATAATATCCCGCTTGGTGCTTCTGATCACAAAGTAAGTGAAGCACTTTATTTGTCAGATCCAGACGGCAATGGAATTGAAATTTATGCAGATCGTGCAGTCAATTATTGGGAGTGGAACAATGGTAATGTTTCAATGAGTACAGATCCACTCGATGCGGAAAGTATTGTGGCGGAAAGTGCTGGTCAGGCATGGGAAGGACTGCCTGACGGAACAATTATGGGGCATATCCATTTACATGTAGCAGATTTGCCAGAGGCGGAAACGTTTTACAAGGCACTTGGTTTCGAAGTCGTCAGTCAGTATCCACAGGCATTGTTCATGTCGACCGGAAAATACCATCACCATATCGGATTGAACACGTGGAATGGTGTGGATGCATCGCGTCCTTCTAAAGATAGCGTGGGACTTCAATCATTCACGCTCGTTTATCCAACTGAGGCAGTGTTGAATGAAGCCATTGTGAAAGTGGAAGCGTTCGGGGCGACGGTGGAATCAATCGAGGGTGGATTTATGACGGAAGATCCGTCTGGAAATCGGATTGTGCTTCGGGTCTAGTTTAATGACAGGGAAAAATAATGAAACTTCTTTCGACACTATGCGTATAACAACGTATACTTAGAATAATGAAACAGTCTAGTATATGCCGAAAGGAAGTGGAAATCTTGACGAAAAAATTGTGGTTCCAGGTTGGTGTAGGAATTTTATTATCTATGCTGATTATTAAATACTTTGTGGAAATCAAATGGGTTTTTGCGCCGCTTGTGATAATAGCGAAAGTAATCTTTTTGCCATTGTTACTTGGTGGAGTTCTTTATTACATCACTGAACCGCTACAAGGTTTTCTTGAAAAGAGGAAAGTACCTCGTTGGGGAAGTATTTTAGCAATTCTCTCCAGTCTTGCCGTCTTTATTTGGATCTTCATCGCAATTATTGGGCCTCCAGTAACAACACAGGTGAATAACCTAGTTGAAAATGCACCGGTCATTGCCAAAGAAGTTAATGAAATGAAAGACAACCTATGGAAACAGAAGCAAGAGCTTCCGCCTAAGTTACAAGAATCGATTAATAGTGCGGCGGATTCTGTACAGTCGATTGCAGTCAAGTTTGGGATATGGATTGTTCAATTTTTACAGTCATTTTTCCAGGCAATGTTCTTACTGATTCTTGTACCATTTTTCTTTATTTTTATGTTGAAGGATCATGAGAAGTTTGCGCCATTCATTTACAATTTCTTTACGGGTGAGAGGCGGGAATGGGTACGGAAAACGTTAAAAGACATGGATACCGTACTCCGTTCTTATATTCAAGGACAGTTCCTAATTAGTACCATATTAGCATCGTTATTGTTTATAGGTTATTTAATTATTGGTTTGGAGTATGCACTTCTTCTTGCAATATTTGGTTTATTCATGAACCTTATTCCGTTTATCGGTCCCTGGATTGCGGTCGTTCCAGCCTTGATCATTGCCTATATCCAGGATCCGACATTGGTAATCGGGGTAGCAATTGTGACGCTCGTTGCCCAGCAGGCGGATAGTAACTTGATAACGCCGCACGTCATGGGTAAAACGCTTCATATCCATCCACTCACGGTCATCACAGTTATTTTGGCAGCAGGAAACATCGCCGGATTCCTCGGTATCATCATCGCCATTCCGACATACGCGGTCGGTAAAGCAATTGTGAAAAACGTTTATGCAAGGCGCAAGGAAATTAAACAAGCTGCTACGAAGACGATATAGTTTATCAGGCTCTTTAACAATAGTGAGAGCGGGCTACACGTTTGCAGGTTGGAATACAAAAGCAGATGGAAGCGGAACGAGCTATGCGGCAGATGCAGCGCTTACGATGGGAAGTGCGTAACACTGCATGCACAGTGGACAGCGTTACCTCTACCGACTGGAGGCGACTATACCCCGCCACCATCATCGGGTGGTAGCGATTCTACCCCACCAACACGTGTGAAAATTACATTTCATACAAATGGAGGCACAGTAGTAGAACCAATCGAGATTGCTTACAACACAAAAGTAAATGATTTATCTGTGCCAACAAGAGAGGGCTACCGTTTTGATGGTTGGTATCAGGATGAAGCATTGACGATGAAATGGGCAGAGGGGACATCTGTCACAGCGAGCCTAACGCTCTATACGAAATGGACAGCGTTGTCAGCGGAAGAACCGCAAGAGCCTGAGGAGGAATTGCCAAGGGTGACATTTATCGATATAGAGACGCATTGGGCAAGAGAAATGATTGAGGAATTAGCAACGCAGGGTATTATTCAAGGTTATGAGGATGGTACTTTCCGTCCCAATGCATCCATTAGTCGTAT
>NZ_JADBEL010000024.1 GCF_014873855.1 Sporosarcina limicola
TGAAGTGGTAAGGGCTTTGTCACTCACTGGTACAATCTATGTCACTTGGTGGTAAAAAACATGTCACGAGTGGTACATTTCATTGGCTGTAATCAATTTATAAGTATTTGCAAATGACACTTGAAGAATCATATGAATGAATTATCTAAAACTATAAAAATAGTAATTGCAAATTATTAAAAACCCCCTAATTACTACTTAAAAGTAACAAATAGGGGGTGACTCGAAATACTTATTAACTTTGGATATTCAACTCTTTTTTAGATCAGACAACAATTCTTTCAAGTAAATATAGTGCTCTCTTGTTTCCAAATCGTTCGGGTTTACATTCACAATAAAATTTGCCGTCCCCAAAAGATGATATACATATTCAATCTTTTTTTCTTCTTCGACATAATCAAGATGAGAGTCCAACCCATACTTTTTAATAAAAAACATTTTCGTTCTAAACTCTCTGCGATATTTTCTAGAAGCCTGCATCTTTTCGTTTACGACTATTCCAGTCACTTCTTGTTGTTGAGACTGTAGACGTACCCTAGTTTTTTTCTCGTTTATTACAAACCCCTCGGATTCAAATACGTTCTTTACAAAGTTTATGAGAGCACCCTCGTTAAAATCTCCAGAAAAAGTAAGGTCATCAGCATACCTTGTATATCTTATTCCTCGTTTTTTGGCATAGCCACCTATCCTATTATCAAGCCGTTTAGTAATTAAATTAGATAACATAGGGCTTGTAGGGCTACCTTGTGGTAAACGCCCCTCTAGAACACATAGATTTGCAAGCATCACGCTAACTTGCTTAGAATACCCTAAATTTCTGAAAAACGAATAGACCATATCATAGCTAATTGAACCAAAATAATTTTCAATATCAATACTTAATACTTTTTTTTGTTTTTTATGAAATCTTGCATTATCCTTTATTGAATAACCTTTCCTAAATCCTTTTGAATATGGACTTGGCTCCAATATATTTAAAATTTCTTCTAATATCCAACGTTGAATATTTTTCAAATTAGGCAAAGGCTCATGTATTTTTCTAAATTCATTCTTATTTTTTTTAGGTATTTTAAATTCCCTGTAAAATGGTTCCTGCGAGTTGGATACTTTTATCAAATAGATCTCTTGGTAGCCGATTAATAACGACAAATGTTTTTGATCATAAATTATAGGCAACTTTTGATCAAACAGAATTTTTGAGTATTCCAGACAACGATTTATATAATTTTCTTTATAACCCTTTGTTTTTGCAGAAGAATAAAAATTATCTCGATATACTTCCCAATTCATAATCAAACTCACCTTTATCAACTTAGTTAGTTCTAATTACCAATTCAATATTATTATCTGTCCATGTTCTTGTCATTAAAGCTGCTCTTGGTTTATTGCTTTAATGACAAGAACATGCCACGAAGGCGCCAGCCGTAGTGTGTTAATAGCTTTGGATGAGAGCCTCCAGGCGAACAGACGAAGCTATTAACACCAGGCTTGTAAGTAAGGTTCTTCTTCGCTTGGCGACTCGCCAAACGCGTGGTTAAACCACTTTAAGTCTAATTGAACTAATCTAAGTCTTTAATCTTTTTAGGGAAGTATATATCATACCTTGAAAAAACTTCTTTTAATACATATTCTTTTTGAGGACTTATTATCATTTCTGTATTCTTTCGCTTTAATTCTCTATTATATAATAACAAAACATCTTGTCCACTACTAGTTAAAACAAAACCATTTTCTTCTGTATGTTGTACGTACCCTTTTTCTATAACTTCAGAAACGTATTTCGCTATTTGAGAATATTGATAACCATGCTTGTGTAAACTTTCCAAATTTCCGTTGTTTCCAATTATTTTCAAAAGTAAAATATAATCATCTTTTTCCATTTTAGTTTCTTGGGAATGGTGCAACCCTAGCCCCTTTCTCCTTCCAAAATAAAGGAAATGTGTTATTGGGTGTTCTTATTAGAGTTATAAGTGCTTCTGATTTATTATAGCCTAACCTCTCATTTTTATGCGCTTTAATCTTCGTTTCAATAGAATCCATAATTTCCAGTTTGTAATCCAACTCTTCTTTTGTTGAACAATAATCAGTGATTCCTTTATTAAAAACAACTGACGAGTAATGATAAATCCCTTTTTCAGACAACAATTGAATTCCTTGTTCTAAAGATGCAATTGAAATTACAACAATTTTTTCCTTGATCACATTTTTTTCATCAATTAAATAATCAATTGCCGAGCAAGCCGTTTCTCCTGTACCAATAAAATCATCTACTACGATTAAAATATTTCCTTCTTTATTAATTTGATTGTAATCAATATTCAAATCATCCGTGTAATAAAGTTTTTTATTTCCGATATGATTTATATATCTTATACTACCTTTGAATAAGTAATGGACCATAGTGGAACTTTTTGATTTACCAAAATCCTCTGGAGAAATTAAAGGTGCAATATGTATTCTTGTTATTTTTGTCATATCAATAGAGCCCTCTGATATAAATTTGGCAATTGCCTTTTTAATATGTGTCATATAATCATCGAAATCAATTTTGGTAAATCTTTCTGTAAGTTCTAGTGTCAAATTTTGTTCTTCAAGTGATAACTCAGACAATAAACTGCTAAATCTATTAAAAAGACTCATTTCATTTGAATCATCATCTTCAATTTCCCAATCCTTCTTGTTAAATATTTCACGTAGTTTTAAAAATGTTTCTAGTTTAAGTTCTTTCTTTAATTTCCTATTCATATATACTTTCTATGCTCGCTTCTTCTATATTTTTTGTAACTTTTCATATGAATTCTTTATTGTTTTGAACCTATATTAAAGAGTAATGCCTGAAAGTATATTCAATCTACTTTCTTTAGTATACTGTACTTTACTTAATATTTCATTTTTAAAATTAATTTCTTCAGTGGTTACATTCACTTCATAGTAAACGGAATTACTTTTTATAGGAGGCACAATATGCTTAATTTAATTATCACCGAAAAGCCTTCTGTCGCGAAAAATATTGCAGATGCTTTAAATATCAAAAACAGAAAAGATGGCTACTTTGAAGGAAATGGATATATCATTACTTGGGCGTTTGGACATTTACTTCAGCTCTACGATGCAAAGGATTACGATGAAAAAATGGCGAGATGGAACCTAGAGAACTTCCCTTTCATTCCAACTAACTTTCGATATAAGGTTAAGGGTGATCCACGAAATCGAGGAAAAGAAGATTCCGGTGCTAAAAAGCAGCTGAAGATTATTTATAGCTTAATGAAACGAAATGATGTAGATATGATTATTTCAGCCTGTGATTTTGATAGAGAAGGTCAAATTATTGGTGATACGATTATTTACAATCTCAAGACACAGAAGAAAGTGTATCGACTTCTACAAAATGAATGGACACCCGAAGAAGTATTAAAGGGGCTTCAAAACATAAAGCCTAATATTGAAATGAGACCCCTTCTGGATGCTGGTATTAGCCGGCAATGGGCTGATTGGGTAATTGGCATCAACTTAACATCAGTGGCAACATTGCAGTATCAGAAAGGCTCGGGACAAGCCCTAAATATTGGACGGGTATTAATGCCGACCTTAAAAGTTATTTATGATCGAGATAAGGAAATAGAGAATTTTGTGCCAAAGGATTTCTTTAAACTTGAAGCCACATTTAAAACTAAAGATGAAAAAGAATACAACGGAACATATTTTGAAAATGATATAGATAAGTTCGGATCTAAGGAAATACTTGAACGAATTGAACAAGCGCTGTCAAATCAATCTGCATCTATCAACGACAAACAAGTTGAACGAAAAAGAGAGTATCCTCCGTACTTGTTTAATCTTTCAAATTTACAAGGTTATATTACAAGCAAATACAAAGGATGGACATCTGATAAAGTTTTAAAGGTAGCACAATCGCTTTATGAAAAGAAATACATTACGTATCCAAGAACGGCCAGCGTTGTATTAGAGGAAAGTCTGGTAGAAAAATCTGCTAAGGTACTGGAAAAATTGAAAAAAGATTTATCCTACGAGAAGGAAATTAAGTTTGCCAAGTTAAAACGTGTTTTCGACAATACAAAAGTCGAAAGCCACAGCGCCATCATACCAACATATTTAATTCCAAAGAGCTTAACAAGTGATGAGCAAATGGTTTATGCCGCAATAAAAAATCGTTTCATCATGCAATTCATGCCCATTGCAGAACATGAAGAGACAAAAATAATCACTAAAATTAATAGTCATGAGATAAAAGGTCATTTCGTCTCTAAGGGACGCGTACAGTTAGTCGAAGGCTGGAAAAAAGTCGAGAAGATTGACTCAAAGGACATACTCCTACCACTTGTTAATATTAATGACATTGTAAGTATTCTAAATCACGATCTAACTTCACATGTTACAAAGCCACCTAAATACCATACTGAAAAAACATTACTGAGAGTGATGGAAACATGCGGAAAAGGTTATAAGGATGAAGACAGTGAAGAAATGATGGCTGCCATTTTAAGTGGTTATAGCATTGGTACACCTGCGACAAGAGCTGAGACAATTAAAAAACTAAAAGATGTCGGCTATATTACAGGGCAAAGTAAAAGTTTAATGTGCACGGAACTTGGATATAAACTCGTAGAAACCTTTCCAATTAAAGAGTTGTTTGATTTGGAGTTTACTGGGCGGTTGGAAAAAACATTATCTGATATAGAAAAACAGAAAGTTTCTAGGGAAGATTTTCTTAACTTGATTTATGAATTTACGACTAATGCTGTCGGTAGAATAAAAAATGAAAAAAGTACAATTATTAATGAGATTCAACAAAAAGAAAAGAAGCATGAAGTATTGGGTAAGTGTCCCCTTTGTGGTCACGGAGTAATTGAAGGGACTAAAGGATATGGTTGCAGTAACTGGAGAAGTGGCTGTAAATATGTTATTTGGAAGAATGATAAATTTTTAGCGACTATGAAGAAAAAACCAACTAAAACAATGGTGAAAATACTTTTGAAGAATGGCGTAGTAACAGTTAAAGGATTAACTAGTAAAAAGGGGAATAGGTTTGATGCTAATATGAGGTATGAAAAAAATCAGGATAACGAATATTTCAGTTGGAAGATGGAATTCAATAAAGAGTGATTACAAATAACGTCAACTATTTAATGTGTCCAAAAGTCCAACTTTTAACACAGGGGATATGGGATTAGCAGTATTCATTCTAGACTCGCCTTTTCTATTCAACATATAATATGATGAATTCAAGTTAGATTACAATAAGTATAATTATAAACAAATGAGAGGTGCTTTTTGTGAGTGCGGTAGTTTCTAAATAAGACAAAATTTAATAAAATAGATTCAACAGCAAATAGGGATTATGTATGTAACGCCCATTTATTTTTTGTGGATTTATTTCGAAACCTATGAAGATACCCACTCTACTTTATAAAGCGCGTGATGATAATCGGATAAATCCATTTTATTGTAACTGGAACGCCATCGTAAAAACGATTTGAACAAGTTTCGAATATGAGAAGAAAAGCGAATTAAGTATAAAAGTAACAGATTTTTCTGACTGATAAAGTTGTCTGGATACACCACTGAAAGTATATTTGAATTGTCATCATGGATGAATGAAAGAGTCCGAAACTCCTTTATATCAAGGGGCTTCGGACTCTTTTTACTTAGACTAACATCATGGTTTCACCATCCCCAGTATAAAAACTTCAAAAGTTTAAATGATAGAAATAATTGTGAACGAAATCCCTGTGATAGCTAATAACTTGATTAATATTCGCGCATATTTCAATCAGATATCACCAAAAAAGATTGCCATGTAATTTTTGAACTTGATCCTTTTGTTGGTTTGGAATAAAGTTTGATCAAAATCTAAAAATGCGGGCAGCATCATCCCCAGTTTTTATAAAAAAGTTTAATCGTATAAACCAACGCGTTTTGAACAAGGTTGAACTGTCCCCTTGACACCGAACATCAATCGGACTACAATCAGACTTAAGATGTATGATTAGACTCGAATTAGAGGAGATGATTGAAGATGACAGTAGATGAAATAATGGAGCTAACCAATCAAAAAAGAGGGACAATTGATCAATTTAGGATGGAGATCCAAAAGTACGGATTAATAGAAAAACATCAAGCTTTGGATCTTAGAGCTGTCACAACGTTCAGGAAAGCAGTTGAATATAGGGAAGCGGAACAAAACACTTGGAGCGACTCTATACAACGTGCTATACAAGAGGAGTATGGCGAAGAGATGAAGTTACCATTTATCTGGACGAAAGAAATTATTTTGAAAAATTTATTATGGCAGATAGAAAATAAAAAAGTTGATGTAGTACGAGTTGATAATCGAGTGAGTGCTATTGGAGCTCATAACGAGGATTTCCACATTGTGTATGAAGTCATGATAAGTAATTTCCGAGAAATGGGTAAAACTATAGCTGCCTACAATAATAGTAGTGGCACAGATGGTAACCCTGTAACAACATTCGTTTGTAAAGGTAAAGATTATATATATTATTTAATTGGAAAGTATAATACTATTACAAAAAGCGAAGATATTCATGTGTTTTATAATGATGGAATCGAGTTTAATATAATGAAATGTGAGCATATCTGTGGCGGAAATAGCGACAAAGGGAATTTAGATGTATTGTGGCAGAAATGCTCTACTGTTGCTCCAATGTACAGTTAAAGAGAAATGGGATGGCAATAAGCCGCTGAGACAATCTCAGCGGCTTTCTTTTTAAAATTAACTTGAAATTGCAATTGATTCAATTTTTCCAGCGTGAATAGTGTATTGTAGATCTGCTACATTATTTATGAATGTTTGATCATGAGATACAAATACAAATTATTCCCTATCACTAAGCCAACCACTATATAAATCATTCAGTGAGGTCTCGGGGATACTTTCTATCTTTAAAAACGAATTAATTATTGTAAATAGCTTTTTGTTTAAAGCTAAAATATATCTAAAATCAATGTATGTTTCTATTTCAAGAAAATAATCATAGAAGTTTTTGTTATCATCATAGTGAATAGTATTTCTTAATTCAGCAACAGATTCAAAATTATCCTTTTTATATTCATACAACAAATTCGAAAATTGATCATTGCTATGTCTATCCAATTCTGTAAATTGAGCAGGATAAAAATCATTTAAATTCTCAACAGCGTCCATGATGCTGTCAATTTTTATTAGCGTATAGCGATAAAGAAAATATTCATCTAATTCATCAGGGTTATCCACTCTTAAATAGTAATCTTCATACCCCCATTTGATAGTAGCTGCTTCTTGTAATATTAATATTAATCTATACTTAAACACATTATCCGAAACTTCTCCATCGAATATTTTTGAATGATTAATATCCTTACAAATTGCGTTGCCTTGTTCTGACAAAGAATACTCTGAGCGTACTTTTAATGATGGAAGAACCTCTTGAAAGCTACTTTCAATAGCTTCAATCAGCGCTTGAAGAATTGTGCCTATCTGAACAGAGAGATTATAAATTTCTGGTTTTCCCTAGTCGTTAGTTTCCTTCAAATATTGTAATCTACGAATCAAATACTCAACGTATATTGTGCTTCCCATCATATCGCCATCTTTTAAATAGAACCCTACATTATCTGTGTATGATTTATAATTATCCACGTGTATCCCAATTATTTCTTCGAATATTTTATCATTTGCACCATTACGATACAGTTTAATACCGTTTCTTATTTCTTTTATTTCTATTGGAAGGATCTCAATGTCTTTAATTATAGTTTTATAGATTTCAAAAATCACTAGGCAACTATCCCTTAAAACTGAATAAGAGATTATTTCATTAAAAAACGGTTCTTTTTGAACTCTTAGAAGAAACCTTTTCAAAGATAACATATCATAATAGGCCGATGTAATCTTTGAGTCCATGTTATTAACAGCCATTAATGATCATTCTCCATTTCATTAATTTATATGATTTCAACTTTAATGGATAGCACCAGTGCCGTCTGTTACTATATTCTGATGGAGTATATCCTCTACTATCAGAAATGAAAATAATGTATGAACAACCACATTTAATGCTTATCAACTTTCCAAATCAAATATGCTTTCAGTTGCTAATACAAGTGAACTTGGCAATACATTCAGACCCGAAGCCAAAGCAAAAATAGTATTTATGGTCGGCTTTCTCTTTCCTCTCTCCATTAAGCTGATGTATGTACGATCTAAACCGCAAATATGTGCTAACTCTTCCTGTGAAAACTTCTTTTCTAATCTAATTTCTCTAAGTACTTTCCCAAAAACCTCTTCTATTTCCATCCACTATAGCACCACACTCTTTTTCTCTATACTCAGAGAAATGTGGTGTTCAGTCCACGGACTATAGTCTGCAAAGAAGGGCCTGATATGCTACACTATCTGTAATATAAAACTACAATTGGATAATGAAATGGGGTAGAAAACATGAGTGAGATAGAAACTTTTGTAAACGATTCAAAATTACCAAGTCAACTAAAAGAATACTTTACGGCAAGTGAAAGCATTCAAGCATTGATAACTAAGAAAATCCTATCTGAAATTGAAGACTTGTATATTTATTACATATCCCTGTATAAATTTGATACATCAGAATTTAGCGCCTTTACAATCACTTCTTTAAAAAAATGCAAAGACTTGGATTCCTTTTATTACTATTTAAAGAAGGTGATTGACACAAACCTGGAATTAAAGTCTAAAGATAAATCATTCAATTGCGGTAGAGATTATTTATTTCTAAATGATGACTTTGTAGATATATTATTCAAAGAAACTGTTGTTGAGTTTTGTGACTTCATTGACAGCATTTATAAAAAGAATGAAAACCTAAACTTGAAAAAAACCTATATAAGCCTCGGTAAACTAGAATTAATAAATAGGCTGATTTCCAACACAGACTACAATAAAATCTTAATTTCAGGAAAGAGAGTACTTGAGCAACACGAAAGCAATAAAGACTAGGCTATTATATCTCCTACTCTAAGGAAATATTTTAACTATACAATATACTACAACTCCTGATTATTGCGTATTTATATCCTCAACTGTTATATATGACAAAATCGTAGTGGCTTTTAATAATTGGAATAACTTTAATACATCAGTCTCGGTTATGGAATCGTAATCGTGAAATCCATGCGCTACCGAATGGCGATTTAGTTCCTTATTCGGTTCATCTCCAAATGTCTCAAATGTTTTCAAGTATACTCTCAACACTGAAAAAGCAAACACTTTAATATATGCATTTAGCTCATTGCCTTTATCACCATCGACTAATTTGTTTATTTTAGTGTGATATCGTCTCCCTTGAGGCCTTTTCGTAATTAGTATTGATTCTCCTTGAATATTACCATCAAACCAAGAGTTAATAATATGTTCAAACACGGCGAATAGAGGAAAAATACATAGCTTATAATAACCTGAGTTATATGCAGCATACGTTTCCTTAATTAAGCTTGAATGAAGTGCAAACATCGGATCACCAAGAACTTCTTCAATATATTCCGGAAGACTTTCCTTAATATGCTTTGGAAGGTCTTCAATTCCCACTTGCTTTTCCTCCACCACTGCAAGAGTCTCAATGTCTAAACACCATAATAATTCTCCGTACTCTTTAAGCTGCCCATCAGTATATTTAATCCTTTCGGCAGCTGCATCACTTAACGCCCTCCAATCGATATTTGCTAATGGCTCAAATAATTCTTTAATCCTTGTATTCATTTCAAAAATAGGCTTCATAGATTCGACTATTTTTTCTTGTAATTCAACCATCGGCATGACAGCCCTTGCCATCTGTTTCTGATATTCGATCAATCGTTCCATTTCTATTGATAATTTAAATTTCTCAAATGGATTTTCATCGTCTCCCATATTACAACCCCTCGGCTTTCTACAATTCTAAGTCATCTATTAATGTGTTTTGCGGCTTGAATTCGATTATCTTTTCCTTCGGAGAACTTGACGTCTTTTTCTTTGTTCTAAAGCGCTCAAATTCCTCGTACCCCTGTAAAGGGGCTTCAGTAAACATTGTCTCAAATAGTTTGTCTACAACCTTACTGCGTGTCTTTCCTGTCCTTACAAGGTTAACTAATGGTACATTATCGTCACTACTTGCATCCAGCCATTGAAAGAATAAGACTTCGTATTCCTCTAACCTTGACTTTAATGCATTTATATCTTGTTTTAATTCAATGGTTACTTCATTCTGAGCTTCCAGCTTCAATTGCAAATCATCATTACTCTTAATAATTTCCTTCAGTTTATTCTCATTCATAATTAGAGCACCAATTAGTTTTTCTTTATTCTTAGAAGTCCCGTCGAATAATTTATTTACTGCATCTACCGTATCAACAATCTTAATTCTGCTGGTCTTTTGTGAGTTATCGGACGAATACTCATACACTTTATTGGCCTGGTCAATTGCTTCCCGACCTTGTCTACCTGATTTTCGCCAAAAATCTTCACTAAACAAATATTCACATGATCCAAGTTCGTGCATCTTTTTGCTGTGACGAAATACATCCATATATTTTAAGGTTCCGGTACTTTTATTTTCTTGGATAAAGTCATATATTACTGCGTCAATGGCTTCTTTGGGATACTCTTTTGGTTTTCTACCCCGTTTACTCATAGCTATTCACTCTTTCCTTTAAGCTTGCTAGCTTGAACAAGGAGGCTCTAAGCTGCTTTGCATTCTCGGTAAGTTTTTTATTAAAAATTGTACTGGTTTCGCTATACTCGGGTGTCTTATATTCACCTATCCCAATGTAATATAAGTTTCTTAAATTCTTTATTAAGCTCTCAACTTCCTGTTCACTTTTCACTATTTTTGAATGTATCTCTGCTGTATGCCTTTTATAATCTTCAAATTCAATTCGCCAAGACTCACAAAAGTAACATTCGTCAACTTTGCATAATTGATCAGGATCTGTGCAATATCCGACTTTCAAAGGTATCTTGGTAGATGTAGTGGACGGCTTCAAAATAAACTTTTCCTTGAACTTCTTACTATCAAAATCTGCTGTACTATTTTCCTCCCTAAAATTTCGTTTATAGTTGAAGCTAAGCATCAATTCCATAACTTCTGAATCGACCCAGTACTCTAAATGCTGGTGGTAATGATATTGTGAATAAATAGATGAATGCCCTCCTAATCGCGCTATCTCGGTAGGGTGGTATCCTAAAGTAATTAGATTTAAAAAGGCAAAGTGGCGTGTATCATTCAGTCGTATTTGCCTATTAATAACATTGGTAACACTTTCTACAGTCGCTTTTTCATTGACCTTCACGTTCTCCCCATAATATTTATATTTGTACTTCCCAAAAACAACTTCTTGATAGAACATATATAATACATGGGCCATATTCCTATAATTAAATATTTCTATATCGTGCTTGAGTGTATTACTAATGTCCACTTGCCTTGGAATAGACCTATAGGAAATAAGTGTTTTTGAATCCCCATATTTATCTGTTCTCTGCACGTATTCAAGGATATTATTTGCCAAGCTATTCGGGATGTAAATTTCGTCAAGAATTTGGACTCTACGATTATTAAGTTTTTTTCTAGGAAGTTTTATATAATAATCGCTATCATTATTCCTTAACCCGTTTCTGTCTATATTACAGAATTCAGATATTCTTAACGGAATAATCGTTGTAAGTTTCCACCATAAATAAACAGGGTAGTATTTCAAATAATCCAGTTCAGACATTTCGGGTTGAAAAAAGTCCTCAACTACTAGGGAAAATTTAAGTATATCTTGGGAGCTTGGGAGCTCTCTAATACCTAGTTCATAATCACTTTGATTTTTTATTTCCCAAAGTTCTTTCGTATATATACCTTTGGAATCCATTTCCTGATAATAATCAATGAAATTTATTGCAGTTCTTGTATAATCGGTTTTCTGTCTGTTGCCCATAACCTTAATGAAGTCTTTAGTTTGTTTAATTTTATTTGAATCAAAAAATGAAGAGATTTCTATTATTTGATTAATTCTTTTTGAATACTTTTGAATACTTTTCACTGACAAGTTTTTTTGAATTAAGGATGCTATCCAACATTTCACGATATCAGATTTCAACTTTCCGTTCTCAGAACTACTTAAATTTTCAAACTCCTCGAAGAATATATGGCAGTGACCATCTCTGCCATTATCGTACAACTTCCAATGATTGCTAGTAAACTCTACTTCCGACTCTTTACTTTCTTCTTTATAATTCAGTAGCGTTTCTTTCGCTTGTTCTACAGTATCTTCAAAATCGAAAACTTCTTCGTTTGTTAAATCTAGGATATCTAATTCTTCATAGTCTATATTCAACACAACTTATCAATCCTTTTTAGTAATCGACATATATTTGTAGGGATTATCAAGACTTTGTATTTCTAACAGCAAATCATTGTAGTCAACATCAATGAATTCACTGATTACTTCTTCTCCAAATCTATCTTTTGCTTGTTTAAGCAATAATAACTCTGAAAATAGTAGGTTGGCTGCTCTTACCTTTTCCCCTTTAACTCCACCGTTTATCGCGATTTTATATTCCGATATTCTTTTATTAATCTTTTCTCCCAATAAAGAAAGAACATGAAAATGCGGAATCGAAAAAGGGCATTTGCTACAATCTCGTTCAGAAAATATACATTCGCCATAGAGACATTGGTAATAGGCTTCTTTACTTGGGAGTTGTCCTAAGTGTATCAAGTTCAATTTCTTACTAATTTCATCAACACTCTGTTCATTCAAATAATCACCCAGCGCCCGGCTTTCATGTTTTATCAAGTTTATATAGCCTGAAAGGTTCTCAATCTTGTATATATCACCAAAAACTTCCTTAACTATTTCAATCGTTTGAATCTCTCTTGCATCTGAACTACCCGATTTATTTAACAAAACGGTGGCTAACAATTCATACGTATACCCAAAGTATCCAGTATCGAATAATTGCTCCGTCAATATATCAAGATGTTCTGTAGGAATTTCAACATAAATATTTGTAGTATCTATATCAGAATGATTACGTATAAACTTACTGATTTCTAATGGATTTCTACCCGTTTTCTCCTTCACGATATTAGTCATGAATGTAATAAGTGTTCTGTTCATTTTTAAAGAAGCAAACTTAAATTCCTTGTTGTGAAAGTTCACGAAAAAATTGTCGTGTGCCGAAGCAAGTAGTTCTTGTCTCGCATTTTTAAAATCTATTATGGAAGCATTGTCTGGACTAAATTCTCTTGTTCTTAATTCACAGAGTAAGATAGCATTTGCCAAAGGGTATACCAATTCCTCTGAACAAAAGAAATAACGCTTTTGTTGATTTTTCGAATGAATAAAAGGCATTTTAGTCCGCACTTGGTTAATAATTTTTTGGGCATCATCAATTGATAATGTACTTTCACTGTAATCTTTTAAGCTTCCAATACCTATCATCGATAAGTCAATTCTTGGGAAGGTACTAATATCCGAACTTCTCCAACCATTATTCATGTGTAGTAATATATATAGCCACGTTGAATCATACTTCTTGTGTATTCTTTCTCCTTTAAAATAATTGTTGATATCCTTTAGGGAACGCTTTATATGTAGATCCGTATTACATACATAATCTAAAAGATCAACAAATTCATTAGTTGTATATATTTCTTTAGTCGTTTTTAATTTTCTCTTTCCCCTTTTCTCTGCATAGGGGTTATTTAACAACTCCACGTTAATAATCTTTTGCGGTAGACTTTCATTTACTTTATTTATAAATGTAAATAGAAATTCTCGATAACCTAAAAACAACTTTTCACTGAACAATAGCAAGTTTAATTCCTTAGCCGAAAATGCAAATATTTCTTTTTCCTTAGTTACAGAAATGAGCAATTCAGTTAAAGACACGAATCTCTTAATATTCTTTTTAACTGTGGTCACACTGCCTGTAGAAGTATAAAGAAAGTTTTTCACATAAGCTTTCCAATACTTATCCGTAAGAACTGCTTTTTCCGAAAACCTAATTTCTAATTGTTTCAAAATAGTTTTATAAGCATTATAAGGATCTGAAAAATGCTTTTCGATTATATTATCTTTTAGCGAATTGATATTTTTAACTTCCAGTTTTTCTTGAGCAGATTTTATTCCGTATCCTAATACCTTTTTTTCAAACCTCTTTAGTTTCACTAGGGTAGGTACTTTTTTCTTCACCAAGTTTTCACTACTAATTCCCATGTCTTTAACCTCATAAAGCGTATAATAGGTTGCAGCGAAATACTGATATTGCTTGGATTGACTTTCTATTAAAATATTTATATCTTGTTTATTGTAAATACCAACAACTTTACCGGAAAGACAAAGAAAAGCTATTTTGTGCTCATCTAATATTTCCTTTAATTCTTTATCCGTAAAGTTTACCTGTAGCTTCTCTATAATTTCATCCCGCAAGCATCCAACACTATCTAAAGCTTCAGATTGAAAGGTGAGATGTTTTTCCTTTATATTTTCTTTTTCTCTTTTCTTCTTTTTCCTTTCTTCCCTCATTAATTCTTTTTCTTTGCTTACTCTTCTCTTTTCTTCTTCAATTTCTGGTTGTTTCGCTAAAAATTTATGGACCTTTTCCTTTGGATAAACAACTCGGAGATTTTTAAGTCTGTCGATTTTGGCAATAGAATCTATGTTTTCTCCCTTTATTTCTTTAAAATAATCCCTATAAGATGTTACACCTAGTGCTTCGATTTCTTTTGCCGTGTAAAAATTTCCCGTAAAATATTTAAAACGCTCTGCTTGTATTTGCAACAAATAATCAATGTCTTTAGGGTCATAATATTTACCCAAACTTTTGTCTTTTGCGATAATATCCCATTCTTCTAAAATCGTATTTGTAAACTGATACCTTACGCCTAATAGCTTTGAAATTTGAGTGATGTTAAGAAAATTCCCCCTTTTTTCTAATGTATCTATCAATTTTTGAGCAGCAGTTTTCTCGTAAACAAGTCGTTTAGAATAAAACTTATTAATTCTTATTAGTTCAGGCAATTCTTTCGAAGCTATTGTTGCTATGTGAAAAGAATCCATCCCCTCCTTTTCACACTCATCATAGGTAAGGTAGTTTTCAGCGAAGTAATTGTAGAGCTCTGTTTGTGTATTCTGTAAGAAGACAAAGTCCTTCTCCTCAAAGTATTGAATTCCACGAGAATCTGTTTTTATAGGCTTTAAACCGTATTCAAGAATGATGTTCTCTATCTTTCTCAAGTATGTTATATTCAATTTTTTAGCTATCAAATATCTGGGAATAAGTTCCACATCCATTATTTAAGATCACATCCTTCTCCACTTATTGGTATACTCATCATCAATTAAGGCTTCTCGCCTTTGAAATGCTTCTCTAATATTATTTACTGCTAAATTCATACTCTCTATCGCAGTTTTCTCATCGATATAGGCTAAAGATGAATTTATGCTGTTATCTCCTCTTGCGATTGCAACTTGCGTTGAATTTAGACCGATGTCCAATAGAAAGTTTGTAAATACGCCCCTTCCTATATGCGTAGACCAGTCATTTTGAGCAAGTAATAAATAGTCATCCGTATTTCCCTCATCACTTAATTGCTTCAAAAATTTCATTTTAACTTCCGTGAATTTAATATAATACTGCTTACCCGTCATTGGATTACCCGTTGTAGGCGAGATAAACAACGCCTGGTTGCTTTTGGCCTTGCCGTCTTTCTCTGACTGTTCGAGCCACGTTAGGTGCTCTCTATAGATCGAGTCCGTTAAATCGTTCGCCAACAATGCTTGATTTCGTGGATTCTTCACTTGTAGGTGTGATGTATTTTTAATATGAGAAAAAAGAATTTCTTGATTATCTCGAACTTCTAAAATTGTACTTTTACCCGTTTGTTTAATACTTTGCTTTGTTAAATTAATAACTTCTGACCTTCTTAGGCCACCAAAAAATTGATAGCAAATGCCAAGAGCAATTTCGGGTGCAATTAAACGAGCAGTGTTAATAAATTTTAATGTTAATGGATATCGATTACTTCCAAAGTCAACTAGTGCAGTTGGGACTCTTTCATCTCTTCCTACAATGACTGTTCCAAGTTCAATATCATCAAAGGGATTAGAAGCTACAGACAACACTCCACGTTTCCCCCGTACCTCTTTGTACGTCAGTTCAAAATCTCCTTCTATAATCTCTTGATCCCTTAACCATGCATAAAAGTATATAATGTACATCATTTGGTTTTTCACATAGTTTGCCGAGAGTTTTTT
This sequence comes from Sporosarcina limicola, assembly GCF_014873855.1. Lineage (GTDB taxonomy): Bacteria > Bacillota > Bacilli > Bacillales_A > Planococcaceae > Sporosarcina > Sporosarcina limicola. The sequence continues at coordinate 16,282 of NZ_JADBEL010000024.1, forward strand.
TATCCGAACCTGTAAAGAAAGGTGGGTAATGTATTTAGAGCCATGTATTAATTCTAATCCTGATAATCCTTTAGTTTTAAGCAATAGAAAATCATCATCGCCTTCTTCTATTTGTTCTTCTATATAATTTAAAAATCGTGTAATAGCATATGCTGCATTTCTTTGGGAGCTTAATGATTTCCCTTTTCTTCTATAATTACTTTTTATAAAATTGGTAAGAGGGGATGGATAGACATTCCCCGTGTCTTTACTCACAAACCCAATTCCAATTGTAGCTGTCTTAATGATCGTCTCTCCAATAATCTCTTCAATCTTGTATTCCCTTACAACAAATTTATTCAATTACTACCACCTCCTCAATTAAAACCATTATAATGTATTTTGGGTGAAATAAATATTTTTATCTATAGCCTAATCTATCGCCTTTATAGGTATTTCTTAATGTATACCCCTTTATTCACCCAATAAGCGTAATACAAGTTCAATCGCCGACGGTTTACCTCATTTATCAACGGCAAATGGAAATTGAAAACTTCAAGTCTGAGCCCTTTTTTGAAATCGAATCAACTTTCACTGCTGAAAAAGGAACTTATAAAGGAAAAGCGAAAGCAAAGGAAGCCAAAAAAGAACTGATTGTTGAGCTTCTAAGAAAACATAAACTTAGTCCCAAATCACCTGGGGTCGTAACATCCGTTAAAAATACCGAAAAACGGACGCCGCCTCCTCAGCTCCATTCGCTATCGACACTGCAAGCAACTGCGAACAGACTTTGGAAAACGAGTCCCGCGAATGTGCTAAAAATGATGCAAGGCCTCTATGAAAAGAAACTGGTCACATACCCACGGACAGATTCCCGACATATTACACCCAGTGAATTTTCGTATCTTGCCGGACAGGTAAATGATTATCAGCAACTAATCAATCATCCATTCCCTGTCGCATCACTTGCTCCAAAAAAGCGCTATGTCGACAGTTCAAAAGTGCAGGAACATTACGCCATCATCCCAACAAAGAAAATCCCGTCACAAGCGGTACTTGCTGGTTTGTCGAATATCGAGCGCAATTTGTATGAGGAAGTTCTCCGTACAACACTCGCCATGTTCCATACGGATTATTTGTACACCGAAACAAAAGTGACGACCGACGTAAATGAATTACCCTTCTTCACAACCGGCAAAACGGAACGCGACAAAGGATGGAAAGCATTGTTCGTCCGTTCGGCAAAGGACAACGACAAGGACGAGCCAACACTACCGCCACTCATGAAAGACGAAGCGGTCGAAAGTGATATTGGCATTAAAGAAGGCAAAACCATGCCGCCAAAACCGTATACAGAAGGCCAACTCATCGCAATGATGAAAACATGCGGGAAGCTCGTCGAAGATAAAGATGAAACGGACATTTTAAAAGAAATAGAAGGGCTCGGTACAGAAGCTACGCGGAGTGGAATCATCGAAACAATCAAACGGCATGGCTATATCGATGTGACTAAAAACATCGTCTCCATTACGGATAAAGGACGAATCCTTTGCCAAGCCCTCGAAGGCAACCTACTTGCAAGCCCGTCGATGACCGCTAAATGGGAAACCTATTTGCGTAAAATCGGTAACGGCGAAGGAACACAAGAACGTTTTCTCGGAAGCATCGCTAAATTCATCAATAGCTTACTCGAAGAAGTGCCAGCCCAGCTAAAAACAAAGAATATCGATATGAAAATGGTCGCCACAACTTCTAGCGAACCAGTCCAAAATGGGATTACCCCGTGCCCAACTTGTAATAACGGCGTCATCATTGCACATAAAACCTTTTACGGCTGCAGTGGCTACAGAAGTGGTTGCAAACAGACTTTCCCAGGTGTCTTTTTAAAGAAGAAACTCACACCTCGTCAAATCAAACTGCTGTGTACAAAAGGAAAAACGAATATGATCAAAAACTTCACCGCCAATACTGGTAATCAATTTGACGCACAACTTATATTAGTTGACGGCAAATTAAACCTAGAGTTTGCAACGGAGAATAAAGGATAGTGAACAAACCACTGTAAAGTAACAAATAAAACATCAAAAAGAGCTGTAAACCGCTATGGTTTAAGGCTCTTTTTATTAAGCAAAAACGATACTCTATCACTACATTAGTTCGTGTTGATTCGTAATTCTGATTCTTCATCAAAAAAGTGTGCCTTCTCAAGGTTAAATGCAAAGTCGATTGTTTCTCCAGCCACAACATTGCAACTCGAATCGACACGCGCAACAAAGTCTTGGTTGTTTACTTTAGAATAAAGAACAATTTCCGCCCCCATTAATTCGGAAACTTCAATCGATGCCCTGATTTTTGTATCAGGAGAATCATTGACTACTGGACCTTCCAGAACATCTTCCGGACGGATTCCAAGAACAATAGTTTTACCCGCATAACCTTGTTCACGAAGCGATTTCATCTTACCCTCGGGAACACGAACTCTTGTAGCTTCCATAACAAAATAATCCTCTTCCAATTTACCATTCAAAAAGTTCATTGCGGGAGAACCGATAAATCCACCTACAAAAATATTATTTGGTTTATCGTAAACTTCTTTCGGCGCCCCTACTTGCTGGATAAGTCCATCTTTCATTACAACGAGGCGTGTCGCCATTGTCATTGCTTCTGTTTGGTCATGTGTTACATAAATTGTGGTTGTTTGCAGGCGACTATGTAGTTTTTGAATCTCCGCCCGCATTTGTACACGTAATTTCGCATCTAAGTTGGATAGTGGTTCATCCATTAAGAATACTTCGGCATCTCGAACAATCGCACGTCCTAAAGCAACACGCTGACGTTGACCGCCTGAAAGCGCCTTCGGTTTACGACTTAAGAGGTCTTCAAGCCCTAAAATTTTAGTTGCATTGTCAACACGTTTCTTTATTTCATCTTTTTTAAATTTACGTAGTTTCAAACCAAATGCCATATTATTATAAACATTCATATGTGGATAGAGTGCATAGTTTTGGAAAACCATTGCGATATCACGGTCTTTAGGAGGCACATCATTCACTCTTTTATCTCCAATGAAAAGATCACCCTCAGTTATTTCTTCTAAACCTGCAATCATTCTGAGTGTCGTTGTTTTCCCACAACCTGATGGCCCAACTAATACTAAAAACTCTTTATCTCTAATTTCTAAATTGAAATCTTGTACAGAAACAACGTTTTTATCATAGATCTTTTTAATATTCACTAATTTCAGATCCGCCATTCTATTCCCTCCAAGGTATGTAAGTGCTTTCATTACTTATTAATAGTATACAAAATCAGCATTAGTTAAGTAATGGGCAGTGTGCACAAAATTCTGAACAATATTGGTGCATGTTTACCAAAAACGAATCTAACAATAAATCAAAATTATTTTCTTGCGATTAATGCTAGATAAACCGCCATTGCATGATGAAATTGACGGACATCTATTCCTGTTTTCTCCAAAAAACGATCCAACCGATATTGAAGACTGTTTCGGTGCATATACAAGACTTTTGAAGTTTCCGATATATTTAAATTACATTGAACAAATGCTTCGATCATCTTCAGCGTTTCTTCATCGTTTATATAATCTTGTAACACTGTCTTGCTAATATCGAGGCGTGCTTCTAATTCTGTTTGATCTATAAGTAAATAAGGCACAGCATCAATGTATGTAACTACCGTCTTATTCGAATAGGAAAATATTGTTTTAGCAGCTTTAGTTAATGACTGGTAATGTTGATTTATATCCTTTAATTCTTCCTTGAAAGATCCAACAAAGAACTTGATTTTCACATATAAATCACTCATAAGTACATCGATAATTTGTTCATATGAAATACACTCTTCATACATCATCTGTTCTTCTATAATGATCCCTTCATGTCCATTCTCCCATAGAATAGACACCTGTTTTGCAAAAAGCTCATTGATTGCGTCTTTAAATAAAATAGGGCTAATTTGATTTTCTTTGAATGAAAAATAAATGAGGCGGTAAGGGTTTTCTAATTTAAATTCAGAGGTAGGACTTAATTCAGCCATCTGGATTACTTTTCTCCACTTTTGTTCTTCAACTGTAAGAACAGGTAAATCAGTCGTATACGGATTTAAAAAGGTGACTAATAATGCAACGTCTTTGCAGGTTAATTCTTCTTCACGAATACCAATAATCTTATTATCATCCGTCACAAACCATTTATATGCACGATCAAGATGATCACATCCTTCTTTATATACAAGGAGTGAAGGATAGATTTTACGCAATTGATTGATCATAGAAACACCTCATTTTGGGGAGTTCTTCAGTTAAAGCAGTTTTTCCTGATATAACAGGGGAATAAAAGATGAAACTCTATATCCCCTGTTTCTATATAGGAAAACCGCTATAGCAGATGCTTGTTAAACACTTAAAATCTACACAATCACACCAATTGTTCTTTGGCTTTTATACTATCACTAATTTCTTTAGTAGAGTAAACAGACAGCTTTGTTTTCAGTGTAAAAGCTTCAAACTTACAACGATACTTCTCTAGTTGGCTCTGTCCACATGAATTTGAACCTAAACCGTTCTGTTTATAGTCCAAATGCAAGACAATATAATCTCTTTTTTGTAAATCAATCGTATGTTTAGCTGCTTCCAAATCAGTAGTTTCATAATAAGTAGCTCCAAAATCAAATGTAGAATTATTGGCCACAGCCATTATTCCTACACCATACCGATTAACTAAACGCGCCCAATGAGTGTCCGTGCGATTCCCATTTTCTTGCGGATGAACATAGTTTGTAAACATTTCTTCAACAGTCTTTTCATAAACACCTGTTAAGTTTGCTTGTTTGGAATCACTATAGGATTCGCCTGGCCCTGTTCCATACCAACGAGCATTCTCACAGTTTTTATTTATTCGCATTTCCACACCAATTCTCGGAATCATTTTCGGAGCATTTTCAATCATTCCATCTGGCGTGCCAGTCACTTCAAATAGAATATCTCCATTTGGATAAATGCGATACTCATAGCTACAACGGTAATACCAAGCGGAATTCGTTGTTCCATTAACCGTTTTCACTGTTATTGTTACATAGTCCTCTGTTTGCTCATAGTCCACTGAGTCAACCATTTCATGCCATAGATGCATAAAGTATTTTTCTTTATAGTCTTTTAATAAATACATATCATTATCGATAGGTGCTCTCCAGAACTGTAGCTTAGGCCCTTGTTCAACGACCTCAACGCCGTTTTTCTTCCACGATGTCATTTGCCCTTTTACCGTATCAAATGTAATCTCCGTCTCTTCACCACTAATTACTAGTTTGGTATGTGATTTTTCGACTTGTAATGTTCCTGTTGGTGAAATGATCAGTGCTTCTGTCTCAATCGGCAACTTAAACTGTGCAGTTGCTAATTGTTGACCCTGTTTTCCCCAGTTAAAATCACGGTTTGTTACGTACGATATCGTTAAATAGTAATCAGTTCCTAACTCTTTAGGAAAAGTTAAATCATAATCTAACAGAACTTCTTTTGTTGTCCGTGCAGATATCCCTGTTAGCGCAGCGGTTCCCGTTTGCACTATTTTACCGTCTTTTTCAATCGAATAATGTAAAGTTAAGTCATCTAAGTTGATGAAATCATATTTATTCTCCACTTGAATCTTACCTTGCGCTAAATCAACAGCATGTGTATGAACTGGTTCAATAATTTTCTTATACTCGATTAACGCTGGAGAAGGAGTCCTGTCCGGCATTAGCAATCCATCAATACAGAAGTTCCCATTGGTAGGATCGTCTCCGTAATCGCCGCCATAACGATAATAGACATTGCCATTTTCGTCAGTCGTTTCGATTCCATGATCATACCATTCCCAAATGAATCCGCCTTGTAACTGTTCATGCTTATAAATAAGCTCCTGATATTCTTTCAAACCACCAGGACCATTCCCCATCGCATGACCATATTCACAATGAATATGCGGCTTCTCTGTCTTATCAATAATGTCTTGCATTGAAATTCTGCCTTCAGGTTGATTCTCTAACCATGTATACATCGTGGAATATACATCTGTTACTTCTGTTTTAGAATCACCCTCATAATGAACGAGACGACTCGAATCTAGTTCATTACAAACTTCAGCCATCTTTCTAAAGTTGTGGCCAAAGCCTGATTCATTTCCTAATGACCACATAATAATCGACGGATGGTTTTTATCTCTTTCGACCATGCGCACAAGACGGTCCACATGCACTTTCTCCCATGCTGGATCATCGGCAACCCAATTGTAATTATTCGTTAGTTCAAACCCATGACACTCAATATCCGCTTCATCGATTACATACATACCGTATAGATCGCAAAGCTCATACAAATAAGGAGAGTTTGGGTAATGCGCTGTACGGATTGCGTTAATATTATGCTGTTTCATTAAATGAATGTCTTTCCTGATAGCTTCTTTTGAAACAACTCGCCCTGTAGCAGGATGGTAATCGTGACGGTTAACCCCTTTGAATTTTATCGCAACACCATTTACTGTAAACGCTTTCCCTTGCGGTTCGATATGACGGAACCCGACAACTTGCGGAATGACTTCAATAATTTCCTCACCTTGTTTAACCGTTAATAACAATGTATACAGATTTGGACGTTCTGCACTCCAAAGCTTTGGCTGGTCAATTTTTTCCGCGAATGAAAACTGGTCTATCATTTTCTGTTCTCCAGAAATGACTGTTTCAAGCCTGTCATCTAGCAATTCATAAGACAGGGTAAGACCTTCTCTACCGCCACGTACTTTCCCGGCAACGGTTAGTTCACCTGTCATATATGAATCTTTTAAAATCGTATCCACTTTAAAATCATCAATACCTGCTTTTGGTTGCGTGTATAACTCGACATCTCTAAAAATACCACTAAGCCACCACATATCCTGATCTTCTAGGTAGGTTCCATCTGACCATTGATAAACACGCACAGTTACTTCATTTTCTCCCGGTGTAACGTATGAACTAATATCAAACTCAGTTGTCATTCGCGCGCCTTTACTGTACCCAACTTCGCGTCCATTAATCCACAGATGAAAAGCAGAATCCACTCCTTGAAAACGCAGAATTACATCTTCATCTAACCAATTCTCACCAATTGTAAATGTGCGCTTATAGATGGCTGTTGGATTATCCGTAGGTACATATGGCGGCCTAATCGGGAAGTTATACCAAAGATCCGAATAGTGCATATTGCCATAGCCTTCGATTTGCCAGTTACTCGGAACAGTAATCGTGTCCCAATCGCCCACATCAAAATTAGCTTGTTCAAAATTCAGCGGTGAATATTCCGGCGCTTCCATGAATAAAAATTTCCAGCTCCCATTTAAACTCTTTAAATTATGCGTATAGATGGGCTCATTGTAAAGTGCAGATTGTTTATTCGGATAGGAGTAAAAAGATGCTCTTGCATTCATCCTATTGATATCTGTAATTGAAATATCTTCCCAAACTTTACATTCTCTCATGATGACTCTCCTCTATTTAGATGATAAATTACAATTATCCTTTAACAGATCCCCCCAAGATTCCTGCAATAAAGTTCTTTTGGAATATCAAAAAGAAGATTAGAATTGGGATAACAGAAAGCGTGGTTCCTAGCATTACTTGACCATAATCAATTCGTGCCATACCAATTAAGCTCGATAAAGCAACCGGCAGTGTAAACATATCCTTTGAATTTAATGTGATGAGTGGCCAGAGCAAATTATTCCACTGAGACATAAATAGAAAAATAGATACTGCTGCCAATGCGGGTTTCATTGTTGGCATAATGATTGAAAAGAATATTTTAAACTCTCCAGCTCCATCAATGCGAGCGGCCTCAAGCATTGAATCCGGTATGGTTATCATGTTTTGCCTCATTAAAAAAATTGCGAATGGAGAGGCAATCGATGGTAAAATAATCGCTTGGTACGTATTAAGCCAATCTAAAGTGACCATAATTTCAAATAACGGAATAAGTGTCACTTGAAATGGAATCATTAACGTACAAAGAATTAAGAAAAACAAAAACTTTTTTCCTTTAAACTGAAACTTAGCGAAAGCATAGCCTGCCATTGTACATAATAATACACTAATAACTGTATATATAATCGCTATAAATAAAGAGTTCCACATAACCCTTGCAAAATCGAGTGACTCATTTAATGTTTTAGCATTCTCAAGCAAGTGGTTACCTGGTATTAATTTCGGTGGCACGCTAAATATTTTCCCAGATGGAAGCGTTGAACCTACAACCATCCAGTAAAAAGGGAACAACGATATGACTACTCCTATCAATAATAAGACATACATATTAATTTTTCTTGTTGTATTTTCCTTATTCTTCAATCGGAATCACCTACTAACTTCATTTGTATCCAGGAAATTACCGCAATAATAACTACCAACACATAAGCTATGGCAGAGGCATAGCCAAAGTCAAAATATTTAAAACCCGTTTCATACAAATAAAGGGTAATTGTCATTGTCACGTTATTAGGTCCTCCACCTGTAAGTATGTACACCTCATCAAATAATTGGAGTGTTCCAATTGTAGACATGACAACCGTAAAGATAAATACCGGTTTTAATTGAGGCAATGTTATATAGAAGAACTGCTTAATGGGTCCTGCGCCGTCAATATCCGAAGCTTCATAAAGATCCGGTGAAATCGTTTGCAAACCGGCTAAAAAAATAACCATATTATATCCTGTCCATCTCCATGTCATAACAGTAATGATCGATACTTTCGACCAAAACGGATGACTTAACCAACTTATTGGCTCAACCCCAATTAATGATAGAGCGTAATTGGCCAATCCATAGTTTTCATCTAACATAATCATAAACACTAAGGAGGCAGCTACAAGCGCCGTAATTGCTGGTAAGAAATAGACCGTTCTAAAAAATCCTTTATACCGTAATGATGCAGAGTTCAGTGCTACCGCTATAACGATTGCTATGCTAAGCATAATCGGTACTTGAACGATTAAGAGTTGGAATGTATTACTGAGTGACTTATATAAAACGGGATCTTTAAACAGCCTTACATAGTTCGCCATCCCAATAAAATACTTGTCACTGCCTTTCATACTCTGAAAGCTTAAAATAAATGAAGATATAACGGGATACAATGTAAAGATTACAAGTAGTAGCATTGAGGGTGCTAGAAAGTAGTAAGGTGCTGTTTTGGGCGTAATGTATACCCTTTTCGTCTTTTTACCTTTGGATTTTACTGTACTGCTAGCGTCGTTTGGATTTGTTTTCATTTCTCCCATCCTATATTCACCTCTATTTAGCTGAAAATAGGAAGAAGAAATGGTTGATTTCTTCTTCCATAATCACTCATTGTTATTCTCTAATTTCATTCACTAATTGTTTTTCAGCTTTTTCTAGTGCTTCCTGTACTGGAGTTCCCTCGAGTAAAACCGATGCTTGTGCATTCGCCATTATTTGAGATGCTTGTGCGTTATACTTATTCATATTTACTTTCGGAACTTCGGAAACGATATCAGCAAAGTTTTTAAAGATTGGCTTATTGTTGAAATACGCACTGTTACCCGTAAGAATCGGTGAATCATATGTGCTTTTCAATGAAGGAAATAAACCATACTTTTCAAAGCCTAGCAATTGCGTATCTACATCTGTAGTGAAGAATTCCGTAAATGCATAGGCAGCATTTTTATTCTTTGAATAAGCTGAAACAAGGATTGCAGATCCTCCTACGTTGCCATATCTTGTTCCACCTTCACTAAACTGAGGTAGATAGAACATATCCCATTTCCCTTTAAGGTCAGGTGCTTGGTCCATTATTGTTCCTGTGTACCATGCTCCATAAGGAACAGTAGCAACTTCACCATTAACCGTTGCAGTTACAATACCATCCCAACCACTATTATTAAGAACTAAATCATTGTCATAAAGCTTTTTAACCATTTCCATCGATCTTACAGCTTCTTCAGATGTTAAATCAATCTCATCGTTTTCATTAAAATAGGATGTTCCTTGCTGTTGCATCATCTGGCTAAACACACCATCATATTTTGCAATATCAATTGGAAGCATTTTGATACCTAACTTATCTTTAATCTGAATTCCTGCCTTCACATAATCATCCCATGTGACGATATCTTCAGCATTTACTCCTGCTTCTTCAAATAAATCAACACGGTAGAAAACGCCTGTTGGTCCAATATCCCATGGTGCTGCGACAATAGAATCTTCATGCATGACATTTTCCAACTTCGCTTCACTAAATAGGGCCTTATGTTTGTCATAGCCCATCTCGGATAAGTTTAGAAAACCCTCTGGGAACTGATTAACATACCCTGGAATTCTTTCATCTTCCATCAAGATGACATCAGGCATTCCAGAACCTTTAGAAACAAGCCCAACTGTTAACTTTTCGTATAAATCCCCACTATTAAAATCTTCAACTTCGACTTCTACGTCGGGATATTCTTCTTTAAATTTATCGACTGATAACTTTAATGTTTCTGCTGCAACGTCCCAACCCCAAACAGTGATCTTTCCTGCGACTTCACCCGGGTCTTCTATTCCTTTTCCCGTTTCACCTTTCTCTGCATCATTGGAACAACCGGATACAATTACTATGAGCACCAGTAAAGACAATAGCCACTTTCTCATACATTATCCCCCCTATGAATACATATTCTGTTTCGATTGGTTGACAACTTTATAACAGCTCACGACTTGAGTTCTTAGACTTTCACACTCTGCTTTTCTAATTTCCTTAAGTACATTCTCCATGTAATTGACCATTTTTCCGGATTTTCAAACCAGTCTTCATCAACAACTTGATGAATTGTACTGTTATAAGGTGCATTTTTCACCATTTCAGGATTTGAATAAGCTTCGTTAGCGATATACGTTAATGAAGCTACATATTCATCCAAATCCTCTTTCGAGTAGGACTCGGTTGGTTCAAGTGTAAATGGCTCTGGTACTACATATGGATGATGGCTGGTCCAATATTGATGACCAAAATCCGCCATTCTACGTGAGATATCATCCGTTGTAACACCCGTTTCCTTTGTTAACTGTTCCCAGCTATAACGAACCTGTTCTAAGCGTTCACCTTTAATATAAGGGGCACTTGCTCCTTTTATCTTCAAAATTTGATTGTATAAGTAGTTATTATTAAGAACTGCAATTTCCGCTACATCTCGTAGCCCTTCAGCGCCTAATCCACGAATCCATGCATACGCTCTTAGTATATTTTGTGGTACTCCATGGAATGAGCGAACATTACCAATACTATTTGCTAAATCATAGTTTAAACTATATTTTGCGCCATCAAATTCCACTAATGGGGTCGGTAGGAACGGTTTCAACTTTTCTGTCACACCTAGTGCACCGGCAGCTGGACCTCCAGATGCATGCGGAGTTGAAAATGTTTTATGAAGATTGAAGAAGCACATGTCAAACCCAGCCTCTTTCGCTCTTGTGATTCCCAATAATCCATTTGCATTGGCCTGGTCATAGTAACAAATACCGCCTGCATCATGGACAATTTTAGTGAACTCTTTTATTTTAGAGTTAAAAATACCCGTATCTTCAGGGTTAGCTACAACAAATCCAGCTGTTCTTTCCGAGACAACTTCTTTTAATTTGTCAATATCTGGATATCCATTTTCATCTGGATATAAAGTAATGATTTTATACCCTTTTACTGCCGCTGTTGATGCTTGTGATGGATGCGAGAATATCGTCGTAATAATTTCATCCCTCTGATTACCCTCACCATTTGTATCATGGTACTCCCTTACAATCGATGCCATAGCGAAGAGTGCTTGTGTTCCTGACCCTGGTTGAAATGAAAAGTTATCCATTCCAGATATTTCTCTCATGTAAAGGTCGAGATTATGCGTTACTTCTAACATTCCTTGCACAGTCTCTTCATCTTGTGATGGATGTAAGGCAGTCATTTTAGGTGAAGATGCAAATGCTTCATTAATAACTGGTGAATATTTCATCGTACATGTCCCTTGCCCAATTTCAACGTTGAGCCCTGCACCTAATGTTTCCTGGGAAAGTCGTAAATAATGGCGGAGCACCCTGTTTTGTGAGATCTCCGGTAAGTTCGGCTCTTCTGTTCGCCTCATTCCTACTGGAAGAATTGATACACCATCTCCAACTGAGTCAATGACTTCTTGCTCTACAGAAGGAGGTCTTACGCCTCTTTCACCTTCCTTATGAAGTTCGAAGATAATAGGTTCATCCCATTTTGCTTGATGGAAATCGCGTACTTTATGCTCTCTTTTAATTTTTTTCAAAATTACCCCTCATTTCTTTTTATTCTAGTTTACTTGCAACTACGAATTGAGCTGACAAGCGTATCAATTTCTTCTTTTGTATGAACTTCTGTTACACAGTACAGCGCGCACTCTCCCAATTCCGGGAAGTTTTTCGACAAATCAATTCCGCCGAAAATACCTTTTGCCCGAAGCTGTTTATTGATTTCTTCTACCGTTTTACCTGTTTCATTAAAATCAACAACAAATTCTTTAAAGTTTACGTTTCCAAAGCGTGAAGCTGTAATTCCTTCAACCTTCCCTAACTCTTTTATTGCATATTGTGATCGCTGCATGATTGTTTGGCCTAACTCGTACATTCCTTTAGGACCCATCAACGCTAAGTAAACACCGGCCGTAAGCCCCCACATGGATGTTTGGGTACCCACCGATTCTTTCCCGTTTTCCCTTTGTGCAAATGATGTGCGGTCATATAACACATCGCCAAAACCGTATTCCCCTTCTTTAACTGTTGGCGCGAGACCAAATAGTCTAGAAGGATACTCCTGCACGTATTCAACCTTATCTTTCGTTGCGATAAAACCAGACAACCCGCCGCCGTAACTCATATGCACGCCTAAAGGTTGTAATTCCCCGCAAACAATATCAGCTCCATAACGAACCGGGGGCTCAAGAACCCCTAATGAAGATGGGTCAACACCGACAATTGTAATTGCTTCATGTTCCCTAGCAATCTCACTAATTTGCTCTCCAGCAGTTTCTATAAAGCCAAGATAACTAGGGTTTTCAAAGTAAATTGCCGCTGTATTTGATGATATTTTATTCTTTAAATCTTCCAGATCTAATTGCCCTGTCTTTTCACAATAATCGACCATGATGCAAGTTATATGTGGAGAACAATAGTTTTTAATTACCTTTAATCGTTCTGGTGATATCGCTTTTGGAATTAATACTTCGTAGCGATCTTTTATACGAGAGGCCATTCGAATCGCTGTAGCTGCCGCTTGTGCCCAGTCAAATGTAGGAACGTTCACAACATCCATATCGACTAATTCAGCCATTAAACTTTGATATTCAAACATTGCTTGATATCTGCCGTGATCTTCATAGGCATCACCAGCATATGCAGTTACAAACTCTGCCCGTTGATTGATTTCATCGCAAACCGCTGGAATGAAATGCTCCCAACAGCCACCGCCCAAAAAGCTAATGACTTCATCTGTACTAACATTCTTATTAATCGTTTTGCCTACATTCTTACGAAGTTCAAACTCATCTAAAACTTCAGGGATATTCAGCTTCCCTTTATATTGAAGGTCCTCTGGGATTCCTTTAAAGAGTTCACCGATTGTATCGACACCGATTATGCGAAGCATTTCTTCCTTTACTTCTGGCACTGTATTTGGAATATAAGGGTGTGCACGACCTATACTTTTATTTACCATTTTACTCTCTCCTTTATTTAAGAAAATTCTGGTATTCTCCTGCATGTTCATCTACTAAGCTAACCCGCCACCATCAACAACAAGGCTTGTTCCTGTTACCCACGAAGATAAATCACTGGCCAGGAATAACACACCTTTCGCAATATCTTCTGGCGTTCCGATTCGTCGAAGTGGACGATCGACACCTGACGACTTTAAAAATTGCTCCGTATCTAGTTTTAATTGTTCAGCTTCTCCTCTTAAAAGGGGTGTATCAGTATCGCCAGGGGAAATACAGTTTACGCGAATATTATCTTTCCCATGATCAATTGCCATTGCTTTCGTTACGTTTACTACGCCAGCTTTGGCAGCGCAATAAGACGCGGCATTATCTCCACCTTTTAAACCCCAACCAGATCCTGTATTGATAATGCTTCCACCACCATTTTTCACCATAACCGGAATCGCATATTTAGATAATAAGAAGACACTCTTTAGAGAAACATTTATAACTAAATCCCATTCTTCTTCACTATGTTCAACGATGTTTTTTCTACGAATAACGCCCGCATTATTAAAGAGAACATCAATTCTTTTGAAATCGCTTTCAATTTTTTGAATAACCGCTTTACATGCTTCATGCGATGTTACATCGCATGTGAAGAATGTTGCTTTACCACCTTGTTCGTTAATCTCATTCGTCTTTTCATTGCCCGCTTCCGTATTAATATCCAGTAAAACTACATGGCAACCGGCTTTTGAGAGTAACTGAGAAGTTGCGAATCCAATTCCTGATGCCGCCCCCGTCACAACTGCAACTTTATCTTTCAGTCCTACTAATTTTTCATAATTCATTTACTTACTTCCCTTCTTTACTTGTAATTACTTTACTCCTAATTTCTCGTTCTAAATAAGCATTTTGTGATTCAAATTCCTATAGGTTTTCTAGTTAATTAATTAAATTAATTAACTAGAATCGAATTAACACGCAATTTAATTAGTGTCAATTCGATATTATTAGAATTCACTAAATAAAGGGAAAAACACTTATACAACTGATCCTGGTTTTTCCAACAATTTAGATATATTTTTCTTATACTTCTCAACCCCCGGCTGGTCAAAAGGATTTACATCGAGTAAGTATGCACTCATCGTACAAGAAAGCTCAAAGAAGTAAATTAGATAGCCTATATGGTAAGCATCATGCTTGCCCACCGTAAGATGAATGAGGGGTACACCGCCATCATCATGCGCTTGCATTGTTGCACGCAAGGTTACTTCATTAATTTCATTCATTGTTTTATCGGAAAGGTAATTCAGTCCGTCTAAATTATCAGTTGAAAAGGGTATCGCACAATCATCCTCCGTCTTTTCAAATTGTACAAACGTTTCGAACAGCATTCGTTGTCCCTCTTGCACATATTGTCCAAGGGAGTGTAAATCAGTTGGATATGCGACAGCTGCTGGGAAGATCCCCTTCCCATCCTTGCCTTCACTTTCACCGAAGAGCTGCTTCCACCATTCATGAAAAGTTGCAAAACGCGGAGAGAAACTAGCCAAAATCTCTATGTTGTAACCTTCAACTAAAAGAAAATTTCGTAATGCTGCATACTCATATGCCTGATTCGAACCGATATCCGCTGTCGAATACGCACGCATAGCATCTTTCGCTCCTGCAAGTAACTCCTTAATATCGATTCCTGCAACTGCAAGTGGAAGGAGTCCCACTGGTGTAAGGACAGAATACCGACCACCAATAGTATCCGGTACAATGAACGATGTAAATCCTAAGTGTATCGCCATTTCCCTCAAGGCACCCTCCGATTTGTCGGTAATTGCAACAATTCTTTCAGTTACCGAAGACCCGTAACGACATTGCATGTATTCAAGCAATATCCGAAAAGCGATTGCAGGTTCTGTTGTTGTTCCAGATTTTGAAATGACAATTACGGCAACTTCTTTTCCATCGATATAATTCAATAGTTGTTTTATATACGTTCCACTTAAATTCTGGCCGGCATAGATAACTTCGGGATCTTCTGATTTCCTTTCAAAATACGGCGAAAGTGCGTCTTGTACTGCTTTTGCACCTAAATAAGAACCTCCGACGCCAATAACAACAACCAACTCTGCCGCTTTCCGTAACTTCCCAGCTACTGCTAAGATACTTTCTAGTTCACCCGCTGAAATCTCATTCGGGAGATTTCGCCATCCCAAAAAAGCAGCGCCTTTAGACGTCCCCTTATCCATTTCGCTGTGAATCGTTTTCACTTGTTCCACAAAAAGGTTCTCAAGCTCATTTGTCATTATAAGTGACTGATTTAGTGTTATAGGTAGTACCATTTCTCCATTCCTCATTCCTAATTAACTTCATCCTTATGAGTTAGAAATTATCTTTTCTACAACAGTCATAACAGCTTCCTTTAACTTCAATAAAAGCTCATCACTTTCAACTTTCGTCTCACCCTTGACCCCAAAGTAAAACTTGATCTTCGGCTCTGTTCCAGATGGACGTAAGGCAAACCATGTAGCATCCGTCAATTTAAATTTCAGAACATCCGCAATAGGTAGATTGAGTGAGCACTGTTCCCCTGTTTCAACGGAAGTAGAATGACCCACTGCGTAATCTTCGACGGAAGCAAGTGGCTGTGGAAACTCTCTTGCAAATGAGTCTGACCTGAAATAATTAATAATCCTCTCCATTTTCGTCATTCCGATCTGACCTTTTAGCGTTATAGATTCCAAAGCTTCTTGATAATAGCCATGCTCTTCATATAATTCATATAGGCCTTCCAATAACGTTTGTCCTTTTTTCTTGTAACGTTCTGCCACTTCAGCAATCAATACTGAGGCTTGGACTGCATCTTTATCCCGTACGAAATCACCTATTAAGTAACCGTAGCTCTCCTCATATCCAAATAGGAAAGTTGACTCTGTTGTTTTTTCGAATTCCAACACCTTTTCACTTATATACTTAAATCCCGTAAGTACATCCATTATTTTCACACCGTACTTATTGGCAATTGCCTTACCAAGCTCTGATGTGACAATTGTTTTAATAACCATACCATCCTCCGGTAGTGCATGACGGTTCGACTTGTCTTCCAACAATGCATTTACTAGTAACGCGCCAATCTGATTGCCAGTTAAAAAAACATATTGACCTTTTAAATCTCGAACTGCAACCCCCATTCTGTCTGCATCTGGATCCGTGGCTATCAGTAAATCTGCTGCTGTTTTATGACCGTATACAAGTGCTAGTTCAAAAGATTTTGACTCTTCAGGATTTGGCGATTTGACAGTCGTAAAATCAGGATCAGGAATTCCCTGTTTCGCGACGATAATTACGTTCGAGAAACCAGCTTCCCTCAGCCCTCTACACACCAACTTACCACCCGCCCCGTGAAGTGGGGAATAAACAATCGATAGACTCTTAGCGAGCTTTCCGTCTACTAAAATTCCATCCAAACGCCTTATATAACGCTCGCTCATTTCATCTGCTAAGTAGGTAAGTAGTCCAGCTTCTAAGAGATAGGCCTCTTCTGCAACTTTCACTGAAAATAGATCCTCGATATTCTCCGTATGAGTAGTAATCGCAGTTGCAGCTTCTAATGTGACTTGCCCACCATCTTCTCCGTACACCTTCAGTCCGTTATATTCAGCTGGGTTGTGACTTGCGGTAATCACAACCCCCGCAAATGTATTTAATTCTCGTACTGCAAAGGATAGCAATGGAGTCGGTTGAAGTTCATCGAATAAAAAAGAACGTATCGCATTATGTCCTAAAACTTTTGCGACTTCTAGCCCAAATTCCGGAGAGTAGTGCCTTGAATCATAGGCGATTGCTACGCCTCTCTTTTTCGCGTCTTCACCACAGCTTGCGATGTATGCAGCAAGCCCTTGCGCAGCTTTTCTTACTGTGTAAATATTCATCCGATTCGTGCCAAACCCAAGTTCCCCGCGCAGACCTGCTGTGCCGAAAGAGAGGTTTTTATAAAAACTATCTTCCATTAATTCTTTGTTATTTTCTTCAATCATAAGTTGCTGTTTTAGTGCGACTTCTAAATCCTCTTGATTTAGCCACTTTTCTGCTTCAACTTTCCATGTCACAAGAACGACCTCCAATAAATCGATTAAGTAGGGGATAGTGCGCTATGAACTACTCGTGGTACAAAACAAAGCGCGGCAGCACCGATTACACCTGAACCTTGATTTAATTTCGCCGGCACAATCTCAGTCTCTCTTCCGGTTTGGCTAAATGCATATTGACTGACATATGCTCGAATCGATTCAAACAGGGGATCACCTACTTTGGAGACACCGCCCCCAATAACAACTTTCTCCGGATCAAAGGTATTGATTAGATTGACACAAGCTATTCCAATCACTTTAAAAACGTCTTCTATATAGTGAACTATTTTCGGATTTCGTTCTGCATATAAGTGAAATATTTCTTTAGTCGATAACTCCACGCCCATAATCTTCGAACCTTCTTTTGCAATCGCTGTGCCTGATGCAATCGATTCTAAACAACCCTTTTGCCCACATGAACATTGACCAAACGACGGATCAATGACTGTATGTCCTATCTCACCGGCGTTCCCTTTAAAACCACTAAGAAGTTTTCCTTCAACAAAAATCCCTGCTCCAATCCCTGTACTAATCGTGATATATGTAAAATTATCATTTTCTTTCGCAGCACCAATCCACTTTTCAGCAAATGCAGCAGCATTCGCATCATTTTCTAATGTAACTGGCAGGGAAAAAGATTGTTCGACTAATTCACAGATTGGAATATCAACCCACGATTTTAAATTCGTCGGACCCATAATGACTCCATTTTCATTATCCAATGGAGCGGGTGCACCAATTCCGATTCCTATTATTTCCGCTTTTTTAATAGTAGATTTTTTAATACTATTCTTTATTTCTTCACATACTCTATCAATCATTTCTCTAGGTTTGATTGATAAATCAGTTGGAATAACGGTTTCATTGATGATTATGCCATGTTGATTGACAATCGCAATCGCAATATTTGTTCCACCAATGTCAACGCCAATCGAATATTTCATTTGGTGCCCCTCCCTTATTCGTAGAGAATTCATATTTAACTTTCACATAGCCATTTATTTCTCTATGCCGAATGAAAACACGGTCTGCTTGTTGTATGTTTCATTAGCTTTCAGAATAACCGTTGGAAAGTCCTCATAATGCAATGATGCCGGAGATGCTTGGGTTTCAAAGCAGACACCTAAATAAGGTCTTGCTGTTCCTTCTGCTAAATCAAGATCTTCATCTAGGGTATTCGATGTGTACATAACTACGCCTGGTTGATTGGTTTTAATGGTCATTCTGCGTCCACTTTTTTCATCTTTAACGATAATACTTTCTTGTTTCTTATGATTTAAAATAAAGTAGTGATCATATCCATAGTCAGCAACTAAATTTTGTGCTGATGTGGAGCTAATAACGTCAGCTAATTTTCTCCCATTCTGAAAATCGAATGGCGTATTCACTACATTGATCTTTTTGCCGGTCGGAAATAGTTCTCTATCAAGTTCTATAAACTCATTACTATCAATCGTTACATGGTGACTGTGTATGGTTTCAGCTGCATTTCCACTTAAATTAAAATAAGAGTGATTTGTCATTGTGAGCACCGTTATTTTATCGGTTACTGCTAAATAATCAAGGATGAGTTCATTTTTATTATTCAGTGTATAAGTAACAGAAACCTTCACATTACCAGGGTATCCACCTTCACCATCTGGAGTTGTATGGGTCATTTTCACACCAACTGTATCGTCTGTTTGAAAGGGTGTAACCTTCCAAATGACTTGATGAAACCCTTTTAACCCCCCATGTATGTGATGAGTCCCCTCATTTGCTTCTAAAAAATGTTTTTTTCCTTCGAGTACAAATGTAGCATCTTTAATTCTTCCGGCAATACGACCAATAATCGCGCCTAAAAATTCAGGATTTTTTTCATAATCAGTGTAATCTTTATAACTAAGTACTATATTCTCTATGTTGTTTTTTCGATCCGGAACGTTAATCTCAGTAATGATTCCGCCAAAATCCAAAATACTTACACTCATATCATTATTATTTGTTAATGTGTATAGCTGCCATTTGTCAGCTATATTTTGCACCTCTATCTTCATTCAACTGGCCACCTATTTGTTTAATGACGTTATAAATCGCTCGCAATCTTTTTTTCCTTTAAAAACGCCAGCATCTCCAAGCACTTTTGCGAATTTATCCCCAAGTTCTTTCTCCAAAATAGCTTCAACTTGTTCTAGGTCTGAGAACTCCTCATATTTACCTTTTATCTGATTTGCCCACTCTTGATGATAAGCGGACACATCATTTGGTTGATTTAGTAAGAACTTTTTAACTTCAGCCAATTCATCCTTAAGACGCGCTGGTAAAACCGCTAGTCCCATTACTTCTATGAGACCGATATTTTCCTTCTTTATATGATGTACATCTGTATGCGGATGAAAAATCCCAAGTGGATGCTCATTAGTTGTTCGATTATTCCGCAAGACGAGATCGAGTTCAAACTTTTCACCGCGTCTTCGCGCAATAGGCGTGATTGTATTATGTGGCGTATCCCCACTAAAAGCGCTAACATCCGCTTTTTCATCACTATAATTTTTCCATGTTGTGAGTATATGATTAGCTGCTTGAATCAATGTCTCTATTTCTTCACACTGCAATCGAATGGTTGTTAAAGGCCATTCCAGAACTGAAGCAGATACGTCGGTAAAGTTATCTAGTTCAAATGAAAATAACTTTGTTGCATATGTTATTGGGAATTCATATCTTCCCGTTTGGTAATGATCGTGATTTAAAATCGATCCCCCGACAATGGGTAAATCTGCATTTGAACCAATAAAGTAATGTGGGAACTTTTCTATAAATGCAAGTAATCTTTCAAAAGTTTCTTTCTCAATTTTCATATCTCGATGTTCTTCTGAAAGTAAAATGCTGTGTTCAGTATAATAAACATAGGGTGAATATTGCAGATACCAATTTTCATTTACAAGTGGTATTTGAATAAGGCGATGATTTGCTCTAGCTGGATAACCTATTCGACCTACATATCCTTCGTTTTCAATGCATAATACGCATTTGGGATAATCAACATCCTGCTTCAAATTCCACTCGCTTTTAATCTGTTCTGGATCTATCTCAGGTTTCGACATATTAATGGTAATATCCATTTTCCCGTAGATTGTTTCAGCCTTGAAATGAATGTTTTTCTTGATTCGGTTCATCTGAATATAATTACTGTTTTTACTTAATTCAAAAAAGTAATCTGTTGCTTCCTTTGGTGAGTTAGCATATTTGTCTTGAAAGATTGTATTGATAACAGAAGGTCTTGCAACAAAGCAATTCATAATCGTTGCCGATAGTATTTCTTTATCATCAAAAACATTTTCAATCACGTTATTTTTCACAGCATACGCAATTATCTTTTCAAGCAGATTTGGAATCGAGTCATCTAGTATTGGTTTATTTGTTTCTGAGAGAGATTCGAGTTTAAGAAGGGCAAGGATTTGATTGTATACATAAGTTCGATCTAAATTACCAATGAGCTCCGCATTAATCGCTTTTTGAATAAGCCCTTTAATATGCTGGTAAATCACTTATTTACCACGTCCTTTTGATAACCATTAGGATGATAAACATGCCAATTCCAAGCATCTTGGATGATTTTTTCAATCGAAGTTCGTGTTGGCTGCCAACCCAATACCGTGACCGCCTTAGTTGAGCTTGCGACAAGGGCACTTGGGTCACCCGCACGCCGCCCACCTGACCTTTCAGGAATTTCCCTGCCCGTAACTGTACGTGCTGCATCGATTATTTCTTTCACAGAAAACCCCTGACTGCTGCCGAGATTGAAAATATCACTTTTTCCACCGTTAGTTAAGTAATCAAGTGCTAAAAGATGTGCATTGATAAGGTCTTCCACGTGAATATAATCACGGATACACGTCCCATCAGCAGTGTCATAATCTTCCCCGAAAATGGTTATATGTGAACGTTGTTGAAGTGCGGCTTCGAGAACGATTGGAATGAGATGTGTTTCTGGGTAATGGTCTTCACCGATTTCTCCAGATTCTCTTGCACCCGCAACATTGAAATAGCGTAAGGATACATACTGAATCCCATAGGCTTGTTCACACCATTTCATCATTTTTTCCATTGCTAACTTCGTTTCTCCATATGCATTTGTCGGGTTTGTTTCCATATCTTCTGTAATTGGAATCGATTCCGGCTCACCATATGTTGCAGCTGTTGATGAGAAGACAATTTTTTTTACGTCATATTCCGACATAACTTGTAGCAAAACCTGCGTACCATAAACATTGTTATCGAAGTATGCAAGTGGTTTTTCCATTGATTCGCCAACTAGCGAACTTGCGGCAAAATGCACTACAGTGCCAATTGTTTCTTGTTCAAATACCTTACGCATAAACGAGATGTCCCGAATATCACCTTCGTAAAATGTTGCAGCAGGGTGGACGGCTTCTCTGTGTCCGGTTTGGAGATTATCAATAACGACTACTTCCGACATTAGGTCGATTAACTGATAGACCGCATGTGAACCAATATAGCCAGCCCCACCTAAAACCAATACGCTCATTTAGTACACCCCTTCAGTAATCTCTCTTGCACCATCATCAATTGCAGCAGTGTAAAACGATGCATCATAGCCAATTGTTGCATGATAGATTCTGTTTACATTTTCCTTAAAGCTCTCAACTTTATCCTTTCCAACAATCGCAATCGCACAACCGCCAAAACCAGCACCTGTCATGCGGGCACCGACAACACCGGCTTGCTCCCACGCGGCTTGAACAATTGTATCAAGTTCAAATCCTGTAACTTCATAATCTTGTTGAAGGGATAAATGTGACTCATTCATTAATACACCGAATTCTTCCAGATTCCCTTGCTCTAGCTGTTGAAATGCTTCGAGTGTCCGTTCATTTTCATAAACGGCATGTTTTGCACGTTTTTGGTTTACTTCATCCTTAATGAGATGCTTATATTGTTCAAATTGTTCCTTCGTTAAATCACCAAGGCTCTTGATTTGAAGTTCTGTTTGTAAATCCGCCAAAGCTTGCTCACATTGCGCGCGACGTTCATTATATTTTGAACCAGCCAATGTCCGTTGTTTATTCGTATGAATGATCATAATCACATGATCATCAAGCTCAATAGATGCAAATTTATGCGCTAAGGTTAGGCAATTTAATAGAATGGCATGATCTTTTTTACCTTTTCCAATCGCAAATTGATCCATAATCCCACTATTGACACCGATATATACATTTTCTACTTTCTGGCCAAGCTGAATCATCTTGACACGATTGATCTTCAAATCATACAATCCTTCTAAAAGTACACCCGTTACCATTTCAATAGAAGCAGAAGAAGAGAGTCCTGCACTGCCTGGAATGTCTCCATAAAAGAGGATATCCATCCCAGTCGCTATTTCCAATCCACTTTCCCTCATGAATTTAATCATCCCTTTCGGAAAATTCGCCCAATCATGTGCTTTATTATATGTTAGATTCGATAGATCACATTCAATGATTCCCGTATCAGGAAAGTTTAGCGAGTAAAAGCGTACCTTTTGGTCACCACGTGTTTGGCCAAATGCGTATGTCCCAAATGAGATAGATGCAGGGAATACATGACCCCCATTATAATCTGTATGTTCACCAATCAGATTAATTCGTCCAGGTGCAAAAAATAGTCTTGGCTTTTGGACTGTCGTATAGATTGATTGAAATTGTTGAAGTAATTTTGAAGTAATCAATGTTTATTACCTCCTGTGTGATTTAGGTTTTCACATGTCTATAATTGTTTATTAATTAAATTAACTAAGTAGAGTGTACTATACTTTGAGGGAATGTTCAATATTGTTCACCATATGATTGTAAGCGTAAAAGAGTATAGGAGGGATTGCTCTATGGATGAACTCATCACATTACTTGACGAACATTTGATTTGTACAGGTACGAACATATCTTCAGATTTTATTTATTTCTTTGTGACATCTACTCGAAAAGAATGTGCGTGCCCTTCCTGTCAAAGTGTATCTTCCCGAGTCCACTCACACTATAACCGAAACTTTCAAGATTTGCCGATTCAAGATAAAAAGGTAGTTATTACGCTATCTAATCGAAAAATGTTTTGTGATAATCCATCGTGTCATCGGACGACATTTGCCGAAATTTTTTCTTTTATAGACAATAAAGCGAAGAAATCCAAACGATTGAAAGAAACCATTCTGGAAGTTTCACTGACACAGAGTTCTGTCTCCGCCGTAGTCTATCTATCGAAACACGTAGTCGATGTTAAAAAGAGTACACTCTGTAATTATCAAAAAAAAAGCGTACCTGTAGTATGAACTGCTCCCTGTCAAGTAGACAGTGGAAATAATAAAAATACGTTAAGCGGCTTGAGCTCTGTATTCTAGAGGGCTTAAGCCGTTTAGTCGTTTTTGGTAGCGACTAGTGTTGTAGAAATGAATATACAATGCAATGACTTTTTCCAATTCTTCGTACGTGAGGAATTTGCTCAAATAATACATTTCACATTTCAAAGAGCCCCAAAATCCTTCGATTGGCGCATTATCTAGACTACGACCAGGACGAGACATACTATGCGCCATGTTTGCTTTGTCTATTATTCGTTTAAATCCTTTTGATGTGTACTGATAGCCACGATCGCTATGAATGAGCGGATGAGCACCAAATGGCAATGATTGAATGGCTGGTATCATCGTCTCAAACACAAGTGGATTATTGTTTGAACTACCAAATCGATAGCTAACAATCGATCCATCATATAAATCGATAATCGCACTTAAATAAGCCTTTTTCCCAATGCCATATTTGAACTCCGTCACATCCGTACACTATTTTTTGTTTGGCTTATCTGCTTTAAATTCACGATTTAATATGTTCTCAGCGACATGGTTCGCCTTCGTTTTACGATAACCTTTTCGTTTTCGACGAAGTTTATTTTGTCACGCTGGTGTGACAACAAAAAAGAAAGAGCAGCTAAATGCTACCCTTTCTTTTTAAGAAGTTTGCTCCACCATGACGATCTTGTTTCTTCTTGTGTTGCAGCAACCTCTAAGAGATGTTGTTCACGTTGTTCTTCAAGCGAGCGTTTCATCTGCTGGGTTAGAATCCTATCTCTTTTTTCAACAACATCATTCAATTTATTCTCAAAGGACGAGAGCATTGCTTCTCTTTCCTCCTCAATGGCATTCTTAACTGCCACATGCACAATTTCATGTAATTCATGCTTAGATAAACGAACCATTTCAGAGTAAACGCTTGGCGTCTGTCGGGCGTTTTCGCTGTCGAAATCCCTTATGGCGACAGCGTTTATGGCATCTGCGAAAGGTACAGGGCTTGCACAGCTGCATCCATATCGTCCTGTGTGATGTCTATATACCGTAAAGTAACACTCTCGGAACATGGTTAAACATCTTCATCAAGAGCGTTATATTCGTCCCTCGTTCGAAAGGAACAGACACGCCAAGCGGTCGAACGTAGTCGTGCCGGTTTGAAGCGTAACGATCTTTTGAGAAGGCAGTAAACGAGAATGCTAAATGATTTATTTTATCGAATGCGAGATGTTAAAAATTCACGGAAAGAAGTAGCTGTTACCGGAAATAGAACGGGGCAGCCGTTGCATCTATTAACCGAACGGCAGTGCAATGTCCGCATCGACACGGAAGGCTTGGAGGGTGACGCTACCCTATCAATTAAATTTGAGGAATCGGAGGACGGCTTGGAGTTCAATGAGATTGGTACTTTCCCCATACCGGATCCGCATCATGGCGTTTTATTTGCTCAGTTTCAACCATATGTCCGCTACCAATTGATTGTCGGCGGTATCGAACCAAATATGAATCTCACTATCAGTTTCTAAATAGACGCCCCTGGCTTAATTGCCGAGGGGATTTTTTATTGCAGAAAAGGAGGATCAATCATGGACAGTGCATAAGTGTACTTACAAGTGCGAGTATACTTATAGGTGTCTTTAATCTTCATGTTGGTCTATCCAGTAACCGATTATCATTAGTGGTATTTACTTTAGGTTATTTAAAGACTATTATTTAAATGGTAATAGTTAACACTTGAATAGTGAGATTAGGCTTTTACTAAGAAATATAAGTTATTAACTTATACAGGAGGATTTTTATGCATGAACTTTATTTGATAAAAAAGACAGAAACACAAGATGACAGTTTTTTTCAATATTTTTATAGGGATAGAGACAATTACAAAGATATAATTATTGATTACACTACACTTGACGTCAACGTATATGATTATATTTTTGATTCTCTAATATGGATTCCAAGTGCGAATCCTGCATTTCCGGGAAGGCCAAAAGACATAGGATTTAACACGACTGGGCTAACCCTATTTGATGAGAATTCAGCGTCTTCTTTATGCTCTATTTTTACTGCTTGGAGAGATCTATTTAAGAACGGCCCTAGTGAGATTAGAAAGCTTATGTATTCAGTAGAGGATAATATGAGTTTTGATAGAGATTATACTATAGAGAAGCTTGAAAAGATTATTAATTTTTCTAAACAATTAAGTGGAGGAGAGTATTATTTATATCATGTAGGTATATAAAATGAAAGAATTAGATGAAAAAATACTGTTTAATTTGAAATTGTATATTAAACTTAGAAATTATTAGGTAAGTTACATAGTATTGACAAACACCTCTATCTAACTTACTCTAATTCATATAAAGATTTAAGGAGAGAATGGAATGAATTTTTTCAAAGGTAACTTAATTAAGTGTATTTTAATTTTTTCATTGATTTTAACTCTTATTCCTTTTGGTTTAGTTTCTGTTGAAGCAATTGAAGTTATACCATTTGCAGATGGGGAAGATTTAGAGGTTGTTCCTACATTAATTCAAGATGAGTATACTAATGTAGGTGAACCTCGATTACCGAACATGGTCCCTATTAAACTTGTAGCTACTGGTGATAATTTCAGAGTATCAATAGGTAATGCCGGTTTGGATCCTTTAGATTCAGTGACTATTAATGTAACAGCAACTGGCTATAGTCAACAAACAAAAACAAAAACAAAGGTAATGCCGGTGATAGGGGCAGATTTTGATTTTAAAATCTCAATGATATCTCCGACTATGAAATACACTGTCACAGTCCTTAACACTGATGGCGGTAAAATATCAACTGTAGGTAATACCACCTGGAGCTAAACTGAAAGTGATTTAAGTTCATGGCACAAAGGGACATTCCCTACTAAAGTAGCAAGTGAGACCATCACTACGGTAAACATGGAAAAAAAGTCGGAGCAACAAATCTAATAAAATATGTAAATTCATCCCTTGCGATGCATGAAACAACATGGGGCATTAAAGCTTCTAATAGTACCTTTACCGTTGTAGATACACCAGAGAGCGGTAAGAATGTTGCACAAAGGAAATTCACAATAAAAGGTACTGGAAGATATATAATTGTAACAAATACTAAACAAACTCAAATATTAAGTTTCGGTGGAAAAATGTAAAGAATATAAATTGGTTAATATTGCATAATAATTGATTTATTTTTTTATGCAAGTGCGAATACTCTCTAGTAGATGTAATAATAAATAAGCTAAGGACCAGGTGCCCATATCACAGTGAGTACCTGGTCTTTTTTCGTTTTATATGTAAGCGTCAAATAGGTTCTTTCCATCGTTGGTTGAATTGGCGTTATACTCTGTTATAATAAAGTGAAAAAGAGTATAGGAGGAATTGCTCTATGGATGAACTCATCACATTACTTGACGAAAATTTGATTTGTACAGGTACGGACATATCTTCAGATTTTATTTATTTCTTTGTGACATCTACTCGAAAAGAATGTGTGTGCCCTTCCTGTCAAAGTGTATCTTCCCGAGTCCACTCTCACTATAACCGAAACTTTCAAGATTTGCCGATTCAAGATAAAAAGGTAGTTATTACGCTATCTAATCGGAAAATATTTTGTGATAATCCATCCTGTCATCGGACGACATTTGCCGAAACATTTTCTTTTATAGACAATAAAGCGAAGAAAACCAAACGATTGAAGGAAACTATTTTGGAAGTTTCACTGACACAAAGTTCTGTCTCTGCTGCGCTCTATCTATCGAAACACGTAGTCGACGTTAAAAAGAGTACAATCTGTAATTATCAAAAAAAAAAGCATACTGGTAATAGATAAAGAGAATATCGAAGCTATTTGTATCGATGATTTTGCGATGAAAAAGAGAAGGAGTTACGGCACCATCATGGTGGATCTAGCCGATGGTAGGGTCATTGATCTCATAGAATCGAGAGAAAAAGAGGACGTGGTTACCTGGCTTTCTCTATTTCCCAATATAAAATATGTCTCGAGAGATGGATCTCTTACCTATGCCGCTGCGATTCGAGAAGCTCATCCCGAAGCCCATCATATCAGTGATCGATTTCACTTAGTGAAAAATTTGACGGACGCGATTACACTCTGTATGTATAGAGTTTTACCAGGACGAATTGTTATTCCATTAACCAATGAACAGAACGCAATGAACGAACTGCTAACTAGTAACCCTTCACGACGTACTAAAATCCTTTGGGTCAAGTCCTTGGCATCCCAAGGTCGCACCATACAAGATATCCGATTGCAAACGAAATGTAGCCCTCAAACTATTCGAAAATACATTAGAATGCAAGAAGAAGACATCCCTAAAGATTCAGATGATCAGCGTGGCCGTGAACATAAAGAAGCAATCCAGAACATTACGGATAAAGCAAAAGAAGTGAAATCTTTACAGGAAAAAGGATATAGTATTAGGAAAATAGCTGATGAGACAGGCTATACAAAGAAGACAATAAAAAATTATTTATCTCCCGATTTCAATCCGATTCATGGTCAATATGGTGTACAGCGTCCTGGAAAACTGTCCCCTTTTAGAAATGAAGTGATTGCCTTGCGCTCGAAAGGAACAACTTATAAAGAGATTTATACTTCCATTTGTAAGAAAGGATACACAGGCTCAGAAGCTGCGATTAGACAATTCATAGCAAAAGAAAAAAGGTTACAAGGTGATTTGGAAGACGATGTAACCGCTGGTTCCACGGAGATTGTGGAAAGAAAATGGTTGGTAAAGTTACTTTACAAGCCACTAAATAATGTGAAAGCAATTTCCCAAGAACAAGTAAAAAACGTTGTCGAGAAGTATCCATTATTCGGTACATTACTTCGCTTGGTTTGGCGCTTCAAAGAGATTCTTCAATCGGGTGAAAAAGAGTTGTTACATACATGGATTTCAGAGGCAGCAGCCCTCGAATTAAATGAATTGACTAGTTTTCTCAATGGAATAAAAAAAGATATAGATGCGGTTGAAAATGCATGTACGCCTCCCTATAATAATGGATTAACCGAAGGCAGCGTAAATAAGTTGAAAACCATCAAACGCATCATGTATGGCAGAAACAGTTTTGAACTTCTGCGGAATAAACTATTATTGCTTGAATCCCGTAAATTCAACTAACTCTGGAAAAAACCTATTTGACGCTTACATAAGATTTTGTTACGGGGGATATTTATCATTGCTGTGTTTATATATATTTATACGCAAGACAAAAAACTGTCAGTATCCCAGTTTTTTACTAGAACCCACAGCTCAATCACTTATTCATTTCATGGTAGTAACTTAAAGCGGATCAAAAAGATCAACCAAAAGTAAGGCAATCGCACCAATGATTGTCGCATCATCGCCAAGTTCGGAGATGATTACTTCTGTTTGTTTTGCTCTTGGCGTTAACGCCCGTTGCTCAATCGACTCGCAAATAGCAGGTAAAATAAACTTACTTGACTTTGTTACCCCTCCAGCTAAAACGATTTTACTAGGGTTAATGATATGAATTAAATTTGTTAGACCTATCCCAATAATTATGCCTGTCTCCACTAATACTTTCACGCAATCCTCATTGCCCGCGAGTGCTAATTCATACACCTTTTTCCCTGTAATTGATGATTGATCAACTTGTTGTTCCGAGCATTCTTTCAGCATCTTTTTTGCCTTTTTGGCAATGGCAGACCCTGTTGCAAATGTTTGCAAACATCCGCGATTACCACATTCACAAATCTCACCATTTACATCAATGGTCATATGACCCACTTCGCCGGCAATATCTTGTGCGCCATGATATAACTTTCCATTAATAACAATGCCTGCACCAACACCACGGCCAAGGTTCACTGCTAACATGCTATCTAGTTTTCCATGATTACCAAACCACGACTCACCTAATGCCATTACCCGTGCGTCATTCTCGACTTTTACTGCTAACTCAAACTCCTTTTCAAGTTCCTCTTTAATTGGAATATTAGTAAGACCCAGATTGGGTGCAAATAAAGATATACCCGTCTCCACTTCTACGACACCATGCATCGCTACTCCAATACCAATAAACTTTTCCGGGTTGATGGACGCATCCTGTATAACAGTGCGAATACCTTCCTTTAATATAGTTAGGAATTGGGCATTTGTTATAGGTACCGTTAACTTACTTGAAGTTCTTGTAACAATATTTCCCGCTAAATCTGCAATAATACACTCTATCATTTTCGGACCCACGTCCACCCCAATAACATAAAACCCTTTATTATTAATTAAGAGCATCGTGGGTTTACGTCCACCTCGGGATTCTCCAAGTTCACTTTCCCTTACAATTCCTTGCTCAATTAATTCTTTCACATTACTGCTTACTGTTGGTGGGGTTAATTTTGTTTCTTTAGCAATTTGCGCTCTAGAAATAGGTGCATCTGTGCGGATTTTATTGAGTATAATTGACCTATTAACGGATTTCATCCACTGGAACGTGCCCTGTCGCATACTTACACCTCCATTATATTAAAAGCGGCATTTCTAACTAGTATCATCTATAAAAGGCCGCCTACCCTATTGTTTCTATGACATAACCTGATTGAGGGTTCTGTAGTAACTACCATTATACAGGATTCCATTGAGTCGACACACTTTTCTATTTTCAACAGTATTCATTCGATAAAACAAGAAAAACACTTGATGTCCATGTGAAAGCTCGATCCCTTAATCCTTCTCCTGTCAACGCATCGAAATTTTCAGCCATGCCATTTTTTGTTGCCATTTCACAATATCTACGAGCAAGATCTTGAGCAAAATCTACTTCTCCAGAGGCAACGAGTCCATCTATCAATAACATCGTTGATGGAGCCCAAATAGGACCACGCCAATAGCCATCTGGAATATAATAAGGACTTTTTATACTCTCAGTTGCTAATCCATGTGCTGTGAAAAAGCGTGATTTATCTTTCAATCCATCAATAAGTTTTGTGCGGATTTCTAACGGAAGTCGTTTCCCTAAAATAATCGGCATGAATAATAATAAACTATCCCCAGTTTCCCCTTGTTCATTTAAGTAGTGAGCAACAAACCGATCACCGACCCAGAAGTGCTCAATCATATCGTGCAACAATTTATCGGCTGCTTCCTTCCACGTTCTTGCCTCTTCATTCAAATTCAAAGTTTCGGCTATGTCAGCTAATGTTTCCATCTGTAAAATTAAAAAAGCACATAGGTCAGGGCTTTCCACCGGTATCCCCTCATGAAAAACTGTACTATTATCCCACCCACTGTCATTTCCATGGTGGTATTCCGGGAATCCATTCGCATTATCATCCCGATGTTCTAAATACCATGTCGTCCATTTAGATAGTGGACCATAGACTTCCTTTAAATGATCTTTTGAGATTTTAGTAGACCTCTTTAACATCCACGACAAGGTCCAGCCATGAATTGGTGGTTTACTGCAGTTCCAATAGGCATATTGATCATTCATATAGTCAGGTAATAAACCCGATGGATCTTGTTTGTCAAAAAAGATCATAAACTGATCCCAAGCTAGTGCAGGATTATTCTCAGCTAATGCCATTGCATTAAAGCAATGATCCCAACTCCAAATGTTGGTCATCCAATTTTTCGACATGTACATCGCAGGCCGTGTAAGATTGCCCTCAGGATTCACAATACAGGACCATGTAATATAAGAGGCAAGTTTCCTACCCTCTTCGTATTTATTCGGTGAAGGCAGTACATTATCCTTCCACTCTTCGTATTCCTTTGCTACAATTTGCTGGCATGTTTCAAAATCATTATAGCGAGGTTGTTTTATGTACACGGTAATAAACTCTTCTATAGTACAAGTGAATTCCTTGGTTTTTTCTTCTGGAATGAACTCTGCAATTACATGAGAACAACGATTCACATGCCAAGGAGCATCTACCACTAGTGAACCAATTTGGGGTGTTAACATAAATCTTATTTTTTTAGAGAAAATATTTATTTGCCAACTCTCCTCTTTATGAGGAAATGCATTGTCATATGCTTGTGTAACCATTGTCATTCGTAAGCCAGCATTTCCCCCAAATACATGCATAGTTCCCGCTTCAGACATCACAATTTTTACATAGCCATCTTCTGCCTCTAATTGTAAATAGGTTGGGTGTCCAATTGATTTAAAGGGAACACACTTCCCATCTTGCGTTACATCTAGTTTGAAAACAGCCCCATCTTCATTATCACCGCCTCTAATGTTTCGCAAGTATATTCCTTCTTCAAAGTTCTCTCTTGCAGGTAGATAGGAAATAGAAAGATAGGATCCATAACGACTAAACGGTATATGTTTCAAGTCGAAGTTCATGCGTATTCTCTCCTGTATTTGTTATAGTGGTACGTATTATTTATTTCACAGAGCCTGATATTCCTTCTATAAAGTAACGTTGCATTAGTATAAAGACGATAATTACAGGAAGCAATGAAATCGTTGCACCTGCTGCCATTCCTGTCCAGTCTGTTTGATACTTCCCGACAAATGAAAGCATTCCAACTGCCAACGTTCTCAATTCAGGATTATTCAACGTTAAGACAAGCGGGACCAAGAAAGAACTCCATGTCCATATAAATTGCATTATAATAGCAGTAGCAATTACTGGCTTTGCCGTTGGAAGAATGACCCTGAAGAAAGTTCCTAGGAATCCACACCCATCCATCGCAGCCGACTCTTCCATTTCTTTTGGAATCCGGGAGAAAAATGCTGCAAATAACAGGATGAATAACACATGCGCACCGCTGGACTCTGCCAAAATTACACCATAGATCGAATTTGATAATCCTAAAAACTTCATGAATTGATAAAGTGGAATAATCGTGTATCCACTTGGAATAAACATTAGCGCACCTATACAAACAATAACAACTTTTCTACCTGGAAAATCTACTCGCCCAAGGGCATAGCCTGTTAAACAACTTAAAGTAACAACAATAATCACTGTGCCTAGCGTGATTAGGACAGAGTTAATAAAGTAAGTTGAAAAGTTAGCAACTTCCCACGCTCTTGTATAGTTTTCCCAGTTTAATTTTTCTGGAATCGGATTTATGCCAGATGTTAAATAGGTTTTATTGGTCTTAAGTGAGGAGGAGATCATCCAAATAAAAGGGTATATCCAAACTATACCTATTACAATCAAACAGACATGAGTAATAATTTTCCCTACTTTAGTATTCATTACCCCTGTACCCCCGCATCAGCTCTACTTTTATTTACTCTCATTACAACCCAACCAAGGCCTAAACTGATTATGAATACAGTCAGCCCCAAAATGACACCGACAGTTGAAGCATAACCAACTTGCGAAATCCCATCTGATGCAAATGCAAATCGATAAATATACAATTCAAGGGTTTCGGTTGAATAATAAGGCCCGCCGCCAGTTAGTGTTTTTACTAGATCGAATACGTGCATACTACTTACGGTGGTGAGCAAGATAATTGTTGCCCCGATTGGAGCGAGTAGCGGTAATGTGATATGTCGCAATGTTTGCCAGTATCCTGCACCATCTATATGTGCCGCTTCATACAACTCTCTTGGTATCATCTGCAGACCAGTTAACCAGTAAATCATGATTATCCCTATTTCTTTCCATGAACCAACTATAATTAGGACAATCATCGCAGTTACAGGATTTATAAGCCACGGCACCGCTTGATCTATTACACCTATTATTTTCAGTGCTTCGTTGATCAAGCCTTGATTTCCAAATATATTTTTCATTATAATACCGATAATTGCGGTGGTTGTAACGACAGGTAGAAAGTAGATTGTTCGGTAAATTCCTATCCCTTTTAACTTAGGGTTATTTAGTATTAAAGCTAATACTAAGGCAGCTGAGACTGAGACCATCGTAAAGCCTGCCGTATAAATAAATGTGTTTTTAAATGCATTCCAAAACTTTTCTTCCTTGAAAACACTTATATAGTTTGAGAATCCCACAAATTTATTTAGTGGCCCTATCCCTGTCCAATCATAAAATGAATAGACATAGCTCATTATAATTGGGTATAGTGATAAGCCAAAAAACACGATGAATTGCGGTAAAATAAATATGTACGCCCAAATATAACGGTTCCTAGTTTGTTTATTGACTTTTCTCCTTTTTCCCACCTTCATCAAATCTCCCTCCTTCGAGAACCATTTAACGTACGTATATTAAATAGGACTAGCTACAACCTTTCCATAATTGAAGTTAGGTTTCTAGTTGTTTATACAAATGAAAGCTGCCATAGCTAATCCAGATTACAGATTACATATAACATGACATCAATTAACTTATCTATTCAGTTCCTTATAATTTTCTTCAGTGTAAGACTGATATGGAACCCAGTTTGGAAACTTATAGTCTTCCTTCGTTACATGTTCATTTCCATCAATCGCTTTTGTAAATTCGGCATTATAATCATCCGTATACTTCTGAAGAGTTCCTTTTAAATCTTTAACTTGGCCAGTTAAATAACCCATTGTTACTGAGCCAATACTTTCATCAGGTGCATTTTTAAGGAACTCTGTTCGAACTTCTTGTGTGTGCGGATTAAGAACGATAGGATTTGGAACCCTAATCGACATATTCAAAAAGATATCTGCTATGTCATTCACTTCTTCAAATGGTAGTTCAACCTTTATTGCAGCAGAATCCTTGGCAATTAAAGGTTCACCATCTTTTAGAATTTCACCATAAATATTTTCTCTTAGAAACTCCATAAATATTTTTACTTCATTCCAATTTTTTGTTTCTTTAGAGACGTACATTCCATCATTACTGCCTAAACGGAATTCTCCATACTGTTTCCCGTTAGCATCTTTCGTAGGTAGAGGTACTACACCCCAGTTTTCAAACTCACTTTCATGCAACAATTGACCAGTCCAGTTACCATCCAAAAGGAATGCAGCTTTTCCACTAGTAAACAGCTCTCTAGCAACAGTCGAATCGTTTTCCAGCGACAATGGAGATAATGCGTTATTATCTAATAGATTTTTAAAAAACTCCATCGTTTCTACGTGACCCACAGTCGCAAAGTTATACTCACCATTTGCGTAATCATAACCAGCCTCTGGTGATGCTTCTGTAGCCATTAGTTGCACTACACCATTCACTAACCACCCAGATTGGCCTCCAAATAGTAAGCCATGTGATGCTCCGCCGGATTTTTCATAAATTTCTTTTCCGACAGTCATTACTTCTTCCCATGTTTTCGGAACAGTTTCAATTCCTAACTCTTCATAAACTTCTTTATTATAGAACATCATATATGTTCCACCTTTATAAATTGGAAACAAATATACGTCATCGCCTACCATCGTATTTCCCACATCAAAAACGCCATCTGTATATTCTTCACGAACTTTTTCAGGGAAGAGGTCGTTTAATTCATGTACAAGACCAAGCTCTACAAATTCGTTAATCGTATACGCATCTGTAGTAAACATATCCGGAAGATTATTGTCTGATATAGCAGCCTGGTACTCTGCTTCACTAGATTCCACATTCACGTTATTTAACTTAATTTTAATGCCTGAATTATTTTTTTCAAATTCCTCAATGAGTATTGGGAAATAGGTTCTTCCAGCAGCAATATTATTCCAAAGATCCAGTGTCACTATATCTTTATCAGTTTCACCTGTTTTTCCATCTTCTTTTTGGCACCCAACTAACAGTAATGCAGATAAAAGAATAAGGGAGACGATTAAACTTAAATTTTTCTTCATTTTTTTCCTCCTAAAATTAATATGTGGTTTTATAACAGTACTTCCAATTACTAATTCTCTAATTTAACGACAGCATCTCTTCTTATTTTATGGTTTTTAAATCAGCTCCTTTCCATTTGCTTATATTCTTCATTTTTTAAACTTTAATTTTTCTGATATTAAAGCCTACTTTATTTTACCTATGCATTATAGTAAGCGCATACATACATTCAATTCAAAGTTCAAATACGCAATATACCTTTCATATTACTGATTGGTTATTCCAATTACTAGTTAATTAATTTAATTAACTTATATTAGCATGTGGTCATTATAGTGTCAATACTCTTTAAATTGAAAAATCTTATACAGATTATATGTTGTAGATAGCTATTGAATTACAGTAAGATTGTACAAACTGAAAAGGACTGTCCTTTAAATAGGACAGTCCTTTTATTATTCTTTATTTCATTTTCCTCGGCCAGAAACTCCATTTACCAAGCAACATCAAAATCGCTGGAATCAGCAATGGACGGACGATGAATGTGTCAATCAGGATTCCGAGTGCCATGATGAAACCGAACAGTTTTAGTTCGTAAATCGGCATCGTTGTAAGTACCATGAACGTCGCCGCTAGGACTAGCCCAGCTGAACTGATGACGCCCCCAGTTCTTTCAAGCCCTCTCCGTACAGCATCGTCGAAAGGCATCGACTTCATCTCTTCCCGTATCCGTGCAATAAGCATGATTGAATAGTCGACCCCGAGTGCCACAAGGAATACAAATGCATACAATGGCAGCCTATAGCTAATCGCATCAAGTCCTAAAAATACATCAAACAAGAACAAGGATAATCCAAGCGTCGCCGCGTAGGATAACAAAATTGTACCCATCATATAGATTGGCGCAACGATAGAACGTGTTTGTACGCCAAGCATAATCGTGATAAGGATCGTCATGGCAATCATGACGAGCCATGTGTCACGGGCGTTGATATCCCGTAAATCCGTATACTTCGCACTTTCCCCTGCGATAAAGAGTTTTGTATCTGCAAGTCCGGCATCCTTCAGCATTTTTCCGCTTTCATCCCGAAGTTCCAGAACAGTTTCAAAAGCTTCTTCATCATAAGGATTTCCTTCAAACGTCACAGAAAATTTTGCACTTTTTCCATCTTCCGTGATTGGATTGCTTTGCATCGTCACCTTATCGATTCCCGGCTTACTTTCAATCTTTTTAATAACATCTTGAAGTTCTTCCTTGCCAAGTTCCTGCTCAGAAACGAACAACAACGTGCCTGGTGCCAAACTTCCTTGCGAAAAAGACTCGCCAAGACGATCATAACCAACACGAGACGATAAATCATCCGGAAACGACTCTATCAAGTCATACGATTGCTTCATATTCGTGACATTCCATGCCCCGAGTAACAGCAACAGCATAATCGGAACCATGAACAACAACGGTTTCTTCGTAACTACTTGTGCAACTTTACCCCAAAATGTTTTCTTCTCTATGGACTTTTCACCATATTTCGGAATAATTGGCCAGAACGCTTTTCTGCCAATCAATGCAAATAATGCTGGCAATAATGTAAGCCCTGCAATAAGCATCGCTACCGCCGCAATTGCAAACACAGGTGCAAAGTTGCGGTATGGCTCATATAAGGCAAAGCCTAGCGTAGCGACACCTAGAACAATGGTGCTACCACTAAAGAAAATAGGTTCTTTCACGTGACGTATCGTTTCCCGCATCGCAGCATCTGTAGACTCATGTGTCTTCAATTCTTCACGATAGCGTGAAAAAATGAGCAATGAATAATCTGTCACAACCGCGAACAGTAAAATGGTCATAATAGAGAGCGCCTGACTCTCTGCATTGAACCATCCTGCCGAAGCAGACAGTCCAATCACACGGTCAACAACCGCATAGACAATCGCAGCGCCAACAAGTGGAATCAATGTTAGCAGTGGAGATCTGTAGATAAGAAGCAACAAAATCAAAATGAGTCCGACTGTCGATAACAATAAAACGACATCCGCTTGACTGAACAACTCGACCGCATCAGATGCAATTCCCGCTGGCCCCGTCCATGACAACTCGACTCCACTTTCAATTTTTTTACTCATACCCTCTTTAATTAATACAACCAGTTCATGTAAGTCTTTTCCCTCTAACCCTTTAGGTAACGTTAGCGGCACAAAAAATGTCTGTTTATTTTCCGACACAAAAGAAGCGCGTTGTTCTGGCTTCAGTTGTGTCAACGGAATAACATCCACTTTACTAAGAGCAGGATCTGTCCCCAGTGATTCAAGGGCTTCCGCAAATCCGAGAATTTCTTCTTCCGTTAAGCCCTCTTCCTTATGGAAAACAGCAAACAGTGGCATACCCCCATCTTGTGGAAAATGCTTCTCTAACTGCCGTTCTGCAATGATTGCCTCCACATCTGCGGGAAGTCCAGCATCTTTATTCGAAACGACGAACTCTTTTGCCCCAGGTGCGACCCCTGACAAAATAACAGTAAGCGCAATCCAGATACTAACGGATAACCACCATAAGCGTTTACCTTTTAATTTCCCCGCTTCCATTACTTCTTGCCTTCTTTGTCAACTAAGAAAGTGACAACAACGAACAATGCGAAGCTGATTAGTAAGATCGTTCCACCGACGATGTAAAGAATGAGTGATACGGTTGGATTGATATCAAATGGCTTCATAAATTGTAGCCACATTCCCGTTGTCAGACCGACTGCTCCAATGATAGCCGTCCAACCCTGTACAGCCACAAGCTTTTTAGCACGTACTTTATAGATTCGATAAAAGACGCCCCATGAAAACATCGACAGCCAACCGACCAGTAGAATATGTGCGTGAATCGGACGGAATGCGTAAGAACCCGACCCAGCCATATGAGAACCTAATACTGTTCCAACCAAACCAAATAGTGCTGCAACACGAATAAGTCGTAAACTCCATTTTTCCTGCATCGTAAATTCCTCCTGTGTTGTTCAAGTTATACCCTTATCTTAAGCACCCAACATGAACGCAACATTAACTAGAGGTTACAATTTCGGTAGTTTGACAATGAATGTTATCCCTTTCGCTTCATTTCTCATCACTTCAATCGTTCCGCCATGCAGTTTGACAACCTGCTGCACAATGGAGAGCCCAAGGCCCGTACCCCCGACTCCCTGTGTTCTTGAATCATCAGCTCGGTAGAAGCGGTCAAAAATACGCCCGATATCTTTCTCATCTAGTCCGACTCCATTATCACAGAACACCACTGTCACATGATCTACCTGCTCTGTTAACTCAATTTCGATTGATCCACCAACCTCCGTATATTTCAACGCATTGGACAGTAGATTTTCCCAAACCTTTTCAAGAAACGCCGGATCGCCTTGCATTCGAACTTCATCAATTTCCATCGAAAGTGACATGTCCTTCTCCACAAGCAACCACCTGTATTTTCGAATAATCTCTTTCAATTGTTCATCCAACCTGAATGCCTTAACTTGAAGCGGAGCCGTCAGTTGGTCAAGCGACGTTAAAAGTAACAGCTGTTTCGTCAATGAAGACAGGCGCTCCGTTTCAGATTGTATGACTTGCGCATAACTTTTCCGAGAATCCTCTGGGAGTCCGCTATCCATCAGAAGTTCTGCATACCCTTTAATATTAAGCAATGGCGATTGAAAATCATGAGAAACATCACTAATGAACTCTTTTCGAATGCGATCATTTTCACCTAGTCTCTCCGTCATCCGTTGGAAACTTTGCGCCAGCTGCCCGATTTCATCTTGCCTATTAATTTCAAGCGTTCCAGAAAACTGTTCTTCTCCAACCATTTTCGTAGCGGCCGTCAATTTAGTAATCGGCTCAATCAACTTTTTAGCGACTATCAACATGGAGAGTAGGCTGAATATCGCCATCACTAACACCATTCCACCAAGGATATAATGTACCTCCGTGAAGAGCAATTTAATATCTGGGCGAAGGAAGAGCGCATAGGCCTTTCCTTCATATTCAAACGGAACACCTACCGTATTTGCAAGCTCATCCGAGAAAAAACCAGTAACAAACGTTTCACCTGGTAGGTCCCTCATCCCGTGATATCTTTCACCTTTCAGTACCTGATCTATAGACGCTTGTGCAAGATTTTCAACACGGAACGGTACGCCATAATCTGTAGCCTCTCGTTGGGCATTGATGACATATAACTTATAGCCAGTTGCAGATTGCGCTTCAAGATATTTCTCAAGATCCACGCTACTTGCTGATTCAATATATGAAGCGATACTCTCGGCAATGCTCATATTCTTCTCATCATTTTGGCCCTTCAGCTGTTGATGGTAATATGTATTCACTGCAAGAAATGCGATAACCGTACTCGCCAGCATAATACCAACCGTGAACGCAATGAATTTCCCATAAAGCGACCTCATAACGTCGAAACCTCGAGCTTATAACCTACCCCTCGTACAGTTGAAATCATCACGCTTTCCGTCAATTTTTCAAGCTTATCCCGCAATCTTTTTATATGAACATTCAACGTCTGTTCGTCTCCTTGGTAATCATAACCCCAAATACGTTCGATAAGAATTTCCCTCGTAAATACGTGATTCAACCTTGAAGCCAACACCGAAAGCAACTCAAACTCCTTTAACGGAAGAAGCAACACTTTCTTCCCGACAGACACCTCATAGCTCTGCCGGTTTATTTTCATCGGACCTGCCTGAATGAAAACATCCACTGCTTTATCATATCTACGCAATATTGCATTAATCCGAAACAACAATTCTTTCGGCTCAAACGGCTTCACAACATAATCATCCGATCCCGCAAGAAAGCCTTTTTCTTTATCTTCAAGTTCTCCCTTCGCTGTCAGCAATAAAACCGGAATGTCCAACTCAGTTCTTAGCTTCTTCGTCAACGTATACCCATCCATCCCCGGCATCATCACATCAACAACCGCCAAATCTGGCATATCTTCCTCCAACAGCTTTAACGCCTCAAAACCATCAAGTGCTTTCATCACCGTGTATCCTGCCTGCGATAAGTTTATATTTACAAGCTCTAAAATATTTGGATCATCGTCTACTACAAGTATTTTCATCGCGTGAGATACCTCCTCTTTTTATTGGGTAAACCATGCTTCCTTTGCTTCTATCTATTATAAGGGTTGCTAACGTCAACTTCACGATTCTAACGTCAACTTTCGGATCTTAACGCCAACTCTGGCATTCTTAACGTTTCCCTTTAATCAAGAAAAACGCCAAGATTCGAATTCGAATCTTGGCGTTTTTCATTAGTAAACTAACATATTCTTAGTTTATAATGATTTTGTTTAAGTTAATTTCAGAAAATAAAAAGCCATTACCTATTGGTAATGACCTTGGTGCCTGGCGACGTCCTACTCTTGCAGGGGGAAACCCCCAACTACCATCGGCGCTGAAGAGCTTAACTTCCGTGTTCGGGATGGGAACGGGTGTGACCTCTTCGCCATCGTCACCAGACTAGTTTGAGCTTGTTCGCTCAAAACCGGATAAAACAGACATTGTATTGAACAGAATCAAGAGCCAACCGTGCTCTTTTTAAATTTGGTTAAGTCCTCGACCGATT
>NZ_JADBEL010000025.1 GCF_014873855.1 Sporosarcina limicola
TGAAGTGGTAAGGGCTTTGTCACTCACTGGTACAATCTATGTCACTTGGTGGTAAAAAACATGTCACGAGTGGTACATTTCATTGGCTGTAATCAGGAGAAAAACAAACAAAATAGAAAAAGTAGTGATAAACCTTTGATATATTAACTTATACAAGGGTTTTACTTTTATCCCATTTTAGAATAATGTGAGATTTAAATACTGGATATATGGGTAGTATTTTATTTATTGGTAGGAGGACAAAGACTCGATCCGAGGATAGGACTTCGCAGAACTTAAATAACAGAAAGAAATTTATACAGATATATAGGGGAAACACTTGTACAAATAATGGTATGGATATCTAAGGCTCATATGGTATTAGTAAGTGACATAGGAGAGGGTGTATAGATCATATGGGATTAGAGAATTTTAAATGGTTTGCTACAGAAACAAAAATAGAGCATTTGCTAGGTAACGGCCAGCTAGAAGAGAAAACAGTGGTTACTATTGGGATTAAAGATATAAACAACGATTTTCAAGTTCCTCACCCCATTACACATTTTATTAGACAAAAATATCAATTCACAGGTAAATCTTTAAGTTCTCAATTGAATCCGGCTAGAGAAATAGTGAAGTTTTTAAACTTTACCAACAAACAAATAACTCTTGGAAAGCCTGAATTTCAAATTATAGCAGAGAAAGGGTTTAGAGGATTCCAACTTATTCACGCTGCCCGTTATATTACTTATTGTGCAGAAAAAAAGCTGGCATATAAGTATGTTAAAGCTTCAATTGAAAGATATCTCATACATTTCTATGACTACTTAATTAAGATGGAACTACTGGGTGAAGACATAGAATTTGATACATATGTAAATAGACGAGGGGAAGAAGTAATTATTACCCCTTTTGATCATCCAAGATTTGATACACAATACCCTTCTACTGATGATCCAGTTAGGAACAAACTTAAAGATTTTGGGGACAATCCTGAAAAAAGAAACAGGTTAGTTTATGAGTTCATAGAAGAGGCACGAAGGGTATCTCCTGACATAGCTTTTGGAATTGCTCTTCAAATTTTTGCAGGATTACGAAGAGGCGAAGTTGTGAACCTCACTTCGGCAACTGTTCCAACAGACTTTTTAAGTGGCTCAAATTATATTGCTGTCCTGGATAACCAATATCGTTTATTTAAAGATTTCAAGAACACAATAAAGGAACAAGTGAAAAGATATAACTATGTTATTTTACTAATGAACACATTATTTTATTGAATTTTTTAGCCTCATCCCACTGTGGAAAGTGAGCTGAATACTCAAACCAATACAATTCTTTTTCAGATTTTATGGTTTGATAATACTTTTCAACTTCCTTTGAAGAAGCATGATAATCATGGCGTCCTTCAATAAAAATTACAGGTACATCAAATGAATCTATAGCTTCAAAATTAACATGCATTAATTCAGGCCATAAATATTTTATTCCTTGAATACTCCCTTTTTGTCTCTTAATTGTATCTTTAAAACTATAATCATATGATTTTAGAAACGTAAATATAAACTTATTATAGCTACTTTCGTTATATATCGATCCACCGTGCTTCACAACTTGTTTCGTAATAAACAATAAGTTGTTAAACCAATTATCATCTGAATAAGTACAATCTATATCTTTAATTTTTTCTATTATTTTTTTATTTCCTTTTTCTGTATTTTTTTCTAATGCAAAATTATAACTTTCTTTACATACCTTTTCCATGTTAACGACTTGCCCACACCCAATATACTTTTTTATTAATTCTGGATAAGTCATTATAAATTTCAAACCTAATACACTGCCCCAAGAATGTCCCATGACATATAACTTTTTCTTTTTAAATTGCGCTAAAAGAAGTTTTGAAAGTTCATAAATATCATTAACATACATATCAATGTTAATATTATCTTCTTTTTCAAATTTATAGTATGATTTTCCGTATCCTCTTTGTTCTAAAACAACAACAGTATAACATTCTTCCAACTTTTTATTATATTTTTTCATCAATGGTTGACAGGTATCACCTGGTCCCCCATGTAATACCAATAA
This sequence comes from Sporosarcina limicola, assembly GCF_014873855.1. GTDB lineage: Bacteria > Bacillota > Bacilli > Bacillales_A > Planococcaceae > Sporosarcina > Sporosarcina limicola. The sequence continues at coordinate 2,068 of NZ_JADBEL010000025.1, forward strand.
CAATGGATTGTTGATATCATTACTTGATATAAATATATATTGATCCATTCCATTTATTTTGACTTTTTGTACTACTGATATACTGTTTTTCATAAACTACTCCTTAATCTTATTAAAATATTTTAAATATCTTACATTTTTTATTTGTACGTAACATTTTTCTTTAATATTTATTATGTAAACTAAACAATTCTTAGTAATTGTTTAGTTTGCATTTGTTACACAATCTATCTTTCTGAATTTATATCAACGAAAATTTCCTTTAATATCTTTATATTTTTCTCTAAGAAATCACCTGACCATATTTCTCTATGTGTTCCGTATCCTTGTGAAATCTTGAATCTACTCTTTGTAGCTATTTTCTATTGTATAGGAATATCTGAAAATCAGTCAAATATCTATAACATTATTGTTTCCAAAATATAGTTTCTTATCTTTGATCATCCAGAAGGTATGAAGTGGTAAACAACAGTCTGTCATTCAGTGGTGAAAACTATGTCAAGAATGGTACATTTCATTTGCAGCATTCATTTTTAAAGTGATATCTTCATCTATTGGAAAAAATGTATCTGCAATTTCCCAAGAGAATAAATCAGAAGGTCTGTTATCAGCATCAGTACTTTGGCGTCTATCTATATAATTTATAAGAATTTCCCTTACTTTTTGATCTGTAAAATCTCCCGTATGCTCCTCAACATTTTTATGGTAAAGATCCACTTCTCCTTTGTAATGTCCCTGAAGTTGTGAATAATAAAAACCAAGGAACAATATACCCGCTAAAACAAATAATGATACAATCAAAGCGCCTATAAAAGTCTTATTTTTTATGATTTTGTCAATTTCACATTGTACGATTGTTCTCATTTTCAGCATCCTCTCTGAAATAGTATAGATATAAATCCTCCAATGTAGGTTGAACTTGTTGAGCATTATGAGTAGATTTTTCTTTTGAAATAATTCTTAGTACTGTTCCATTTTTTTCGTTCTTTTGGTTGCTAATAATGTGTTTTGCTAACATCTCATCAAGTTTACCGGTTTCAACTATAGACTCCCAAACACATCCGTTAATGGTTTTGACTAGTTCGGAGGCAGCACCTCTGTTTTCAAGTGTCCCTTGATTCAGAACAAGTATTTCGTCTGCAATATACTCAATATCTGAAACGATGTGTGTTGAAAGTATGACGATTTTATTTCCAGAAAAAGAGCTAATTAAATTCCTAAATCGAACTCGTTCTTTTGGATCCAAACCAACTGTCGATTCATCCAAGATCAATACTTCTGGATCATTTATCATTGCTTGTGCAATCCCTAACCGTTGTTTCATTCCTCCAGAGTATTTTTTTATTTTTTTATTTTTTTATTCTTCACATCTTCTAATTCGACTAGTTTTAAAAGTTCAACACATCTTTTTTTGGCGAAATTTTTATTGATACCTTTAAGAGCAGCGATATATAACATGAACTTCATCCCGGTGAAATCGGGATAATAACTGAAATCTTGTGGTAAAAAGCCTAACACTGAGCGAAAGGCATCTGAATTGGTTCGTACATCGTCATGATTATATTTAACTGTGCCCGCATTTTGTTTTATCACACCACTAATGATTCTAAATAAAGTTGATTTTCCTGATCCGTTTGAACCTAAAAGTCCGTAAACTCCAGGTTTTAAACTAAATGAGACAATATTAAGGACAACAGTATCGTCATATTTTTTTGTAATATTATTTAATTCTAATAGCATTGGTAAAACGCCTCCCATTTTTTCTCTTTAAGGATATTCATTACGATAAATCCTAAAAATATTATTGATAAAATGTATCCTGCTGCCCAATACTTTATCTCGAATTCATAAATATTGAATAAATTGACTAAAATCATGACACACGTAAGTACTATCCCTGAACTAATCCAAAAAATAACGGAAGAGAAAGTATTTCTCCAAATCGTGAAAAGTGAAAACAGGACTATACAAGTAATGTTAAAAGGGACTAGTAAATATAAGATTATTTTCCAAAAGGAAATTGCAATCACACCTTGGCAAATAAAAGCTAGACAACTAATTAATAATAAATCGGTTAATCCAAAAATAAGTAATTTTATTATGATATGTTGACGCAAATCATATTTTAGTGTTTGCTCTAATTCCCACATTCCAGATGTAAAACTGCGAAATAATTCATCAATAAAGAAAAAAACGGAAAAAATAACTGTAACCGTTAAGCTTTGAATGATGAATGTCTCATTGTCAATAACTCTAGTGATTAATAAAATAGTCATGGTGAGGAGAGCAAATTGAATAAGCCAAGTATGGAGTCTAGTGAACCGAATAGACGAACGAAAAAGGTCAAAAAGAGAATATCTGCAAAGTTGATTTTTAATGATTTTTTGCTTGCCTAAATTAATTACCTCTAGTCTCTGAATTTCATCAATTTTAACTTCGTAGGCTTTCATCATTTTTATCGTTTTTTTATTCATTCATAAACTCCTCTCTATCTAACAATTTACTTAGTTTTTTTATACCTTGATTAATCCTTGATTGGGATGTAGCAACACTTGTCCCATTAATTTAGGCAATGTCTTTCACTTTTAAATCATGGTAATATTTCAAAATTAAATCTTCTTTTTGAATATCAGGAAGAGTATTTAATACGAGTTATATTTGATTTACATTTTCCTGCGTAATTAAATTACTAACAATGCCTTTAGCAGAACCAAGATTTAAAAAATTTTCAACCAATTCAAATTGCGTGAATTTCTTTTTGTTATAGTAGTTGTTACATACATTCACAGTAATCGTAAATAAGTAATTAAGGAACTTCCCACTAAATTTGTATTTCTCGATGTTTTCAATGACTTTTAGAAAGATATCTTGGGTTAAATCTAAAGCTAAAACCCAATCGCCCAAACACCTTCGCACACAAAATGAAAAGATTTGATTATAGTATTTATTTACTAGTTTCTCCCAAGCTTCAGTATCACCAGCCTTTATCTTTCTAATTAATATGTAGTCTTCAATCGTCTTCACCTTTCATAACACGCCCTCACCTCTATAAGAAAAATGCTCCTCACTATAGATTAACAAAGTTCTTTCAAAAATCATTTAACACAATTAGATATTTTTTTAAAAGTCTACTTTTAAAAATTAAGACCACCAATAACGTTGCATGATTTTAAAAAATAATGAGTACGTTAATGAAATAAGAACACCATAAACAAGACCAAGAATTTAGAACCTGTTTCATACTTTAAAAAATTAATAATTCTATTTATTTTCCTTTCACCAACCCACCTTCATTTTTTAATCTAAATGCGTAGAATATATGTATATAAGTTGAATTTAATTTTTACACTTTAGTTGATTCTACATATGCTTGTTTGACGCGTTTGTTTCAGTGCCTCCGTCAAAATCTCGTACCCCTTGTAAACACTGATTCAAACAATGTATTCAAGCTTTTTTGGTCTCGTCTCCTTAACTGGGAACGGGCCTTTTTACTTCTGTGGGCAGCCATATGGGCCGAAATAAGGTCCAGTCTGTCGTTTTTTCTACATTATAAACCTAATTAATTACAGGGTTTTTATGGTTAATGAAAACTTCCCTATTTTTATGAAAAAGAAAAGCCATGACAGAAACCCTTTGATATAATGGAAATATTGAGCAACAATTCGGGTGGACATGCCGCGCAAAATGCGAAACGGTTTCAAAAGATGCTTTCTATCAATTTTGAAAATCTGGCGCCGAAACAGCTCGACTTTTTCGAGGGGGAATGGTGATGGCGATGGCGTATATCCTATTGGCCGTTATCGGGCTAGCGTCAGGAATTATAGGTGCACTCGTCGGCCTTGGTGGAGGGATTATACTCGTTCCAGCGACACTTTTTATGGGTGTAAATCTGGGGTTGATTGACGGCATTACGCCGCAAAGTGTTGTAGGTCTTTCTGTTATTATGATGATTTTTATTGGACTTGCATCGACGTTATCTTATATGAAAGCGAAGATGGTCGATTATCGTAGTGGTTACATATTTTTTGCAGGTAGTGTTCCGGGGACAGTGCTCGGTGCCTTCGTGAATAAAGGACTTGATTTATCATCCTTCAATTTATATTTTGGCATACTACTCATTCTTTTATCGACACTTCTACTTGTAAGGAAGTATTTAAAGCCGGTTCATTGGTTCGTTGACCGTGGGAAACAGAGAACGTTCACTGATAAGATGGGCGAAACGCATGTATTTGGTTATCCTTTATGGTTTGCATTACTTTTAACTTTTGGTATTGGTTTCGCATCGGGCCTTTTCGGTATGGGTGGAGGCTCTATCATTGTACCTGCAATGATTTTATTATTTTTATTTCCACCACATATTGCTGTAGGAACTTCCATGTTCATGGTTTTCCTATCAGCTATCGTCAACTCAATTACACATATCTCACTAGGCAATGTGCCATGGCTTTACGCGATACCTGTTGTTCCAGCAGCATACATAGGTGCAAAACTTGGAGCGAAATTGAATCAGAAGATGAAATCGGAAACACTTGTGGTAGCGTTACGAATTATCTTTCTAATACTTGGTGTTAGATCCATTATTGAAGGCGTTTTTGGTTGATGTATGAATTTCGAGATTAATACGGAATTACATATTTTATAGAATGAACGGTTCGCTTCTTGCATAACGTAACAGCAGGAGGAGTCGTCTTGAGATTTCATGGGCAAGTTAAACGAAAAACCAGGAAAAAGAAGCGCAGACTACTTCCACTCCTACTTCCAGGATTCCTTATTGCAATTGCACTCTTTTTCTATTTCGTTAATATGAGACTTACTCCAATCTATGTCGAATATGCAGAGGTTCAAACAAAAAAAATTGCTGCACATGTTATCAGTAAAGCAATCAATTCACGGTCATCTGAAGTCCTGGACATTAACGAAATAATCGTTACTAATCCGAATGAGCCGGCAGGAATGGTGAAATTCAATACTGAAATCATTAACAGGGCCATGGCGGAGATTCACGGTCTTGTCGAGGCCCATCTGGAACAGGCGGAAGCGGGCAATCTCGATATGTTTCCAATGCAAAAAGATATCGAATACAAACCGGAGGAAATGGAGAATAAAGGAGGCGTTGTATTTTTTGTACCTATTGGGCAGGCAACAAATATACCGTTACTAGGGAATTTAGGACCGAAAATCCCAATCCGTTTTCACGTAATCGGGGATGTAAGTGCAACTGTTCAGACGGAAATTAAGGAATTCGGTATTAATAATGCCTATGTTGAAGTGAATATTTTGTTAAAGGTGAATGTGCAAATTATCGTGCCTCTTGCGACACGAACGAGTGTTGTGGAACAAAAAATTCCTGTTGCAATGGGTTTAATCTCAAGTCCGATACCTAAAATTTTCAATAAAGGTGGTGATAACCCACCTCAGATTGAAATCCCGTTCTCTATAACGGATGATGAGTAAAAAGGCGCTTGAAAATGTATTGCATTATTGATAGGCTAGTAAGGTATAAGAATATCGATAGGGTAGAGGCTGCATTGCTTATGAGTCGCACACGCAAGATTGACATTGATGACCGTGTGTAAAAGGAAGCTTTGCCGAAGTTTGATGGGGTTGTCAATTCCATCAGGCTGGGGTCATTCCGAATAGGGATGGCACTGTCATACGTCTTTTTTAGGCGTCTGATGAGCTACAGATCGCAAGTTAGATAAGTACTATCAATTATCCAACAAACGAAACGTAGATAAAGTCGACTGCTGATGCACTTAACAAAGTGTGGATGGTAGTTGGCTTTTTATTTCTCCTTATTGGTTGTTCAGAGGGGACAGCAAAAAAACCTTTTGAAAATACCTAAAGAGAGCCTTACCCCAACGAAATGGAGGAATGGACAATGATAGGAACATGGGTATCGATTTTACCACCACTGATTGCCATTGTTATGGTATTGGTTACAAGGCGTGTATTACTCTCACTTGGAGCAGGTATAGTTGCTGCTGCACTCCTGGTTGCCTCCTTTGCACCTGGTGCATCTGTAGTTAATCTCTGGACGGCGATAACTGTCTCCTTTTGGGCCGATGGTGCACTGAATACGTACAATATCTTCATCATTCTATTTGTGTTGTTACTTGGTGTTATTACTGCATTCGTAAGCCTTTCTGGCGGTAGCAGAGCATTCGCTGAGTGGGCGGTACTTCGTATTAAAACAAAGCGTGGAGCGAAATTACTAACGGTGTTTCTAGGCATCGCAATTTTTGTAGATGACTATTTTAACGCATTGGCAGTTGGGCAGATTGCACGTCCAATTACAGATCAACATAAGATTTCAAGGGCGAAATTGGCATATTTCATCGACTCAACTTCCGCTCCGATTTGTGTTATTTCTCCGATTTCAAGCTGGGGCGCTTTTTTGATTGGGCAACTTGCAATCATCTTTGGAGGTGCTGCAGCAATCAGTTATTCACCTCTCTCCGCTTTTATCATGATGGCGCCGATGAATTTTTATGTCGTTGCGACACTTGCGATGGTATTCTTCCTTGCATGGACCGATTTTGATTTATTTGAAATGAAGAAACAGGAACAACGAGCCACTCAAACAGGTCAGTTATTTGATCCGAAAAAGGAAATCCCGGGACAGTTGAAAGAAGATTTCCCTATACATGCACATGGTCGTGTACGTGATCTTGTAGCACCTATCGTTACGCTTGTGGTGGTGACATTTAGCATGATGATCTGGACGGGATATTTGGAGGGTGGATCATTAAGTATTTGGGCTATCTTTGAAAACACGGATGTACCGTTATCATTGCTGACAGGAGGTATCGCGGGGACTGTACTTGCAGGATTGCTTTATTTATCCCAGCGGAAGAAAAATGATACGGTCAGTGTATCTCTTATGGGGCGTGCTTTTGTAGGTGGCTTAAAGGCGATGATGCCTGCGGTTTCCATCTTGGTTTTTGCATGGGCACTGACATACCTTATCGACCTATTGAAGACGGGACTTTATTTGTCTGAGGTTGTTGCGAAAGCGAATTTACCAGTTGCTTTCTTGCCAGTTATTATGTTCATTCTTGCAGGACTGATGGCGTTTTCAACAGGAACTTCATGGGGGTCTTTTGGTATACTTCTACCGATTGCTGGAACAATCATGTTGGATGCAGCACCGGAAATGTTATTGCCAGCACTGGCAGCAGTTCTTGCAGGAGCGGTTTTCGGAGATCATTGTTCACCGATTTCTGATACGACGATTCTATCTTCTACGGGAGCAGGATGTAATCATATTGATCACGTTTCGACTCAGTTGCCCTATGCGCTGATTAGTGCGGCGATTGCAGCAGCCGGTTATGTCGTATTAGGATTTACCGGTTCAATTTTGTTGGGACTTTCTACAGTTATAATTATTCTTATTGTATTGTTTGCAATTTGGACCATTAGAATGAAAAAAGAAGCGGAACAATTGTCAGTATAAGAGAAGACGAGTGGAAGCGGTGAAATTTCGCCGCTTCTTTATTATAGAATAAATAGTTTTCAAAGTTCATAATCTACATGTCTGTACACATGGTATTCTTTGGGCTGAAGGTTGTTTGAAGTCTGAATTTATGATACATTGACATCAGTAAAGGAAACGCTTTAATAGTCTGTTCGAATGGAGAGTTGATTGCCGTGTCATGTAGACCAAAAACAGGAAATAAAACAGAGCATATTAGAAAACCGGATTGGCTGAAAATCAAGCTCAATACGAATGACAATTATACAGAACTAAAGAAAATGATGCGGGAGAACAATCTTAACACGGTTTGTGAAGAAGCCCGCTGTCCGAATATCCATGAATGTTGGGGAGAAAGACGTACTGCAACATTTATGATTCTTGGCGCAATCTGCACGCGTGCATGTCGATTCTGCGCAGTTAAAACTGGATTGCCGAATGAATTAGATACCGCTGAACCTGAACGTGTTGCAGATTCTGTTGCACTTATGAATCTCAAACATACAGTTGTTACAGCTGTAGCGCGTGATGATCAGAAAGACGGTGGGTCGGCAATTTTTGCTGAAACGATTCGAGCAATTCGTAGAAAAAATCCGTTTACAACAGTGGAAGTGCTACCGTCGGATATGGGTGGAGATTATGATAACTTGAAACGTCTTATGGACGCCAAGCCGGATATCCTGAATCACAACATTGAAACGGTACGTCGCCTTACCCCTAGAGTCCGTGCGCGTGCAACGTATGACCGTTCGCTCGAATTTTTACTTCGTGCAAAAGAGATGCAGCCGTCCATACCGACGAAATCTTCTTTGATGCTAGGTCTTGGTGAAACGCATGAGGAAATCCTTGAAACGATGGACGATCTCCGAGCACATAAAGTAGATATTATGACGATTGGTCAGTACTTACAGCCGACAAAGAAACATTTAATAGTACAGAAATATTACTCGCCTCAGGAATTTGGAGAGTTAAGAAAAATTGCAATGTCTAAAGGGTTTTCACACTGCGAAGCGGGTCCACTTGTCCGTTCAAGTTATCATGCTGATGAGCAAGTGAATGCAGCAGCAAAGGAAAGACAACTTCAAGGTGATGCGCAACTCGAAACAACACTGCAAAGTTAAAGGTGGATGTTCAAGAGGTCCGGGAAAAAGAGCTCAATAATTACGTTGTCAGCTTGCCAGTACTTCACGGCTCTTTTTGTCCTCCTTTTTTTGAACCCTTATGATATGGCGGTGAAAGCAGAATGATACTCATTGATGATTGGGAGTTTGAGCTTATTATAGATTTCCGTGAAGGCTTCAACGAAGATGCACTACTTGCAAGATATAGTGATGTTCTCCTCAAATACGACTATATACTGGGCGACTGGGGATATGGACAACTGCGTCTAAAGGGTTTTTTTGATGACCGGAACCAGAAAGCGACGTATGAGACGAAAATCAGCACACTTCAAGATTATCTGTACGAGTACTGTAATTTTGGCTGTGCTTACTTCGTTTTGAAAAAAGCAAGTCGTGTAAAAAAAGAAATAGCAAGTCCAATTACGGAAGAATAATAAGTTCCCATGCGAATCATCTCCGATTTGCGTGGGGCTTTTTTTTCGTGGTGGGAGTTATGGTATTATGGAGAAGGTATATATCATTCAGGGGGGATTGGCAATGTATTTTATCGACCGAAATCAAATTAATGAAACGCTTGAACATATGGAAGGTTTGCTTGCATTGTACGAAAGTGGGAGTAGATGGGCTGAGGATGAAATCCGTTCGTTAGCGTTGGAACGGATTGCGCATGTCATCATTGAGTCGATTATTGACGTAGGCAACTCGATGATTGATGGATTCATCATGCGAGATCCTGGCAGCTATGAAGACATTATCGATATCATGGAGGACGAACATGTCATTTCTTCTGAAATGGCTGGTCCATTGAAACAGGTTATCGAACTTAGAAAAATGATTGTGCGTGAGTTCACAAAAGTGGATGCCCAAAAAATTAGTCTTGTACTATATGAAAATCTGGAGGAACTACAAGAATTTCCGGATAACGTCCGATACTATCTTGAAAACGAGCTTGGACCAGTCTCTGCTTTTTTACCGAAGAATAAATGAAGTAAGGTACATAAAAAGAAAAGCTCCGGGCGCCTTTCAGACGCCCGGAACTGGATAGTGATAAAAGCTTATATTTTCTTATTTTAAAATAAAAACTAACCGCTCCTATAAGGCGGTTAGTCATAATGCTCAAAAGAGCGGATTATCTTCAATGAATTGATAGATACGTTCTGTTAGTTCGTCTGGCGTATCAGCTTCCACAATTTCTCCATTTACAATTGCGTAGAAAGATTCGGCACACTTTGTGCAATAGCTAAGACAGCCATATTCAAGGACATCCAAATTTGGATCTTTTTCTAATGTTTCAAACGTTTTCTGTGAACCGTTTACAATATTACTAATGCAAAACTCGACAATCGGATTCACGATGATCACCTCACCTATTAGGAATCCTACTACTTTTTTCCTTGGACGTCAATTCCCCCAACTCATTGTGAAACATCTCACAAACTGATATAATTGTATGTGAGAAAATAACGGAATATTGCTTTACGAAGGAGAAAAATTATGAGAAAACTTGTACTGCTTGGTGCTGGATATGGGAATATGCGCATTTTGCTACGTTTGCTAAATAAAGACCTTCCAGACGATGTTGAAATAACGCTTGTTGATAGAACCCCTTTTCATAGTTTGAAAACTGAATTCTATGCGCTTGCGGCCGGAACTGTGTCAGATTCGATTGTACGTGTGCCACTTCCTACACATGACAGGCTAACTGTTATTGGCGGTGAAATTATTGAAATCAGACCGGATGAGAAGTGTGTATATCTCTCTGATGGTGTGCAAATCAATTATGATGAACTTGTCATCGGTCTTGGATGCGAAGATAATTATCACGATGTACCGGGAGCGGCGGAGTCTACATACAGCATCCAGACAATTGGAAAATCGAGAGTTACATACGAGAAACTTCTCGGTTTAAGTGGCGGAGCGACAGTCGGCATTGTAGGCGCTGGGCTTAGTGGAATCGAATTAGCCAGCGAATTGCGGGAAAGTAGACCAGATTTGAACATTAAATTGTTTGATCGAAGTCCTCGTATATTGAGAGACTTTCCTGAACGACTTAGTAACTTTGTAAAGGGATGGTTTGACAAACACAATGTCGTTGTTGTTTCAAATTCAAACATTACAGGAGTAGGGCCAAACGTACTTTACAATCATGAAGAAACGATACCGGTTGACGCCGTTGTATGGACAGCTGGAATTCGTCCTGTCGCACCTGTGGATAACATCGACACGGAAAAAGACAAATCAGGTCGTGTTGTATTGAATATATATCACCAGTTACCCGATTTTGAAGATGTATACGTGGTGGGAGACTGTGCTGCGCTTCCTTACGCGCCAAGTGCACAAGTTGCTGAAGAACAGGCAGAACAAATTGTACGGGTGCTACGCCACGTATGGAATGGCGAACTACTACCCGAAAAAATGCCGGAAATCAAGCTAAAAGGTTTCCTTGGATCACTAGGTAAAAAACAAGGATTTGCTTATCTCGCAGATCGTACTGTAACAGGACGTATCGCAAGATTATTAAAGTCTGGCGTGCTCTGGATGTATAAATGGCATAACGGATGAATTAACCAACAAACGTTGTTGTATCAACGTTTTCGGGGCTTGGAAATCCTTTATAAAAATGAAATGTCACATTTCTATCACATTCCCCTTTGGGTTTGTTAAATTCAAGATGTCGCCGTATCGATTTTTAATCTTTGCGGTGGCATCTTCTTTCATTTTTTCGGTCATGTGTGTGTAGATATCCATCGTAGTTTTAGAATCTTCATGACCAACTCGATCCATGATTGTTTTTAAATCAACACCTGTTTCTGTCAACATAGTAATAGGAGTATGTCGTAAAATGTGAGGCCCTTCAATTTTAGTGATAGACGTCTTTTTTATAAGTCGGATGATTCGATCGTAAATAAAGCGGCTGGAATACGGATAACCATTTTGTCTACAAAAAACGAAATTACCATCATAAAAATCCTCAACATCTTTTCGAGTGCTTAATCTGATTTTATTTTGCATGATTTTGTGCCTTTTGAGCATGTTCAAGATATCTTCGTCAATATCAATCGTTCGAATGGACGCTTTTGTTTTTGGCGGCATGATTTTAAATTTCCGCATGTTATGATCCGGTATGTCCACTGTTTTTGTAATTCGCAATTCATTTGAATCGTGAAATATGTCAGTCCATTTCAGCGCACACATTTCCCCGACGCGCATTCCGGTGAATGCCAGTAAATAAAACCACTCTTTATCCAATGGCAACCCGTTAGATAACGTCATACGTAAAAACGCATCCAATTCGTAGCGCTCAAAGTACTGTTCTTCTACGGTCATATTTTCGATTTCTTCAACAGTTAATATCTTTTTAGGGATAACGACAGCTAACACAGGATTATCCACACGTATTTTGTGTTGAATGGCAAACGTAAAAATAAAATTGGCCGTTACTTTCGCGTTTTCCATTAACGACTTCGATAAACCTAACTTATGGAGATCCACAAAGATGCCTTGTAAGGACCTTGTGTCGATTTCAACAATGCGGGATTGCGTAGTAACACTTTAATGGATGAACGCCTGTTACACAGCGTGCTATCCTTCACGCCGGTCAATGCAGATACGTCAAACCATTCGAACGCGATTTTTTCAAACGTTAACTTTTTACTTTTCTTGTTATCAACGCCGTATTCCTCCTGCCTCGCAACCTCATCCTTTACTTTTTTCCTTGCAATTGTTTTTGGTTTTCCCCTTCACCTGACTTGATTCCGCTTGTTTGTAACTGAATCTCTTGACCCGTCCGCAACACATTCCCAAACTCCACTATCAAGCTGCTTACACTTCACATGAATCACCTCCTCGTTTTAATCTATTTCAGCAAGCAAGTTTCGTGCGTCCGCATTGGTGGATAGACTATGGAAGTAATACCGACAATACGATTGTCGCGGCTGCCTACAGCAAGGTACGCCTTCCGGTCAATAGCGGTACAGGATTCGGGAAATACATCATCATAACGCATGGAAACGGTTGGGAAACTCTGTATGCCCATTTGTCAGTGATTAATGTCAGTCCTAGGCAGAAAGTTAAACATGGCCAAAAAATCGACATGAAAGGCACGACGGGTAACTCGACTGGCGTTCACCTGCATTTTGAAATCTCGAAAGGTAAATGGTCGAATAAATACGTCACGCATATCAATCCAGCACTCCACATCGATGATCAAGATGTCCGACATTCACAGACAACACTCAATCAAATCGGTACAAAGTGGCGGTGGATGGTTTGTATGGTGACGGATTAGCAAAAGTTGTATTGGATTTTCAAAAGAAAAACAAGCTTGGTGCGGATGAGGTGGCTGGGAGAGTTACGATGGCAGCTAATGAAAAAGTGCTTACATCATTGATTACGCCACCAAAAGAGGAGGAAATCAAAGTGCCAAATTTATATAATCCGGAGTCAAAAGCGGTGATAGAATTAACAGCCCGTGTGTTGAGCCGTCTTGAAAAACAAGAAACTAATCCGATTTCGGACGTCCATCGCAAGAACCTTGAATCGGGAACGCTTACAGATTCCCAAGCGATTGGGATTTTGTTCGTGGCGATTGATAGGGAATTTCTTACTAAGAATTAAGGAAAAGAAAAGCCCTACTCAATCGAGAGGGGCTGATTTCAATGACTCTCTTCGCTCATCTAGCAGCATCCTTAATTCCTCAATATCTTCTGAAGTAGCCTGATTACGTATGAAACGGTTCACCATCACATCCATTCATTATGAAAAGGATGACAATTGATAGGAAGGTAGCACGTAGGAATGTGTAAACAATAAATATTTGTTTAGAGCTATAGTGAAAGAGGTTTAATAAGTTAATTCATGCAGTAATTTCTATCCTATTATTGTTTCTTCCCTAGAGAAGGAAATTTTAGTGGTTTGTCCTTTTTTCAAAAGGGGCTATATCTATTCTTTGGATGATGAATTTCAACCTGTATTCTATATTCCTGTTTAGTAGATATAACACCCCATTAAGGTAATGAATAATTGGTTTTAGATACCAATTGGAGAGTGGCTGTATAGGTGGCGATTTGTGGAACAATCCAAAATTGTTCCATATAAAGATCCCAAACATAGGTCTTAGTCTAAGTCTCTTCATTAATTATTCATAGTCTATACTATAACCTATGAAGTGAGTTGAAAAGTGGTAAATCCAATGCATTTAAATGAAGGCACCAAAGGTTTCCTGGCTTTGAAAACCAATTCTTCCCCGGTTTTCAAAGATAAATAGGAATAGGAGGATCTCGTGACGGTTCACGCCGTTCAAGAAATCCTTTTTTAAATTCTCAGTTTGAACGAGAAAAGTGGATGGGCTACAGTGATTTAGACAATTCTGATAGATACTGTGTAATACACAACAATAACAATTCATCCAGAAGAATAAAAATACCAGAAAAAATCAGATGAAACTCGTCCCCAGCTGACCTTTCATATTTCTTTTAACCTTGGATTTCGATAGGAATAACCCGAATAAAGTTAACTAGTAAGAACTAGTTAACTTTATAATACGGACGCACTCAATAGTTCATTAAAGAACATAAAGTGACATACTCTTCAGATAGCTAAAAATCGTCTCGTAATTTTACAAAAATAAGAAGTTATTCCAAATTAAAGGAGTTCCTTCTAGAACAGCGTCGATTACCGAAAGTACAACGATTCCTGCGGTTATTGAAAGTACAACAAATCCTATTTGTGCGTCGTCGGTTCCGCGAAGTGCACCGACTCGCGCTAGTCCGTCGTTGGTTACCAAAAGTGCTCCTATTTATGACGTTAGTTCTTCGGTTGCGGGAAGTGAATCGATTTCTGCCAGTAAGCCGTTTGTTAATGACATTACCTCGTTGAATCATTTGGTTTGCAAAAGTGTGCATGTTTCTGACGGTTCGTCTTCGATTGGGAGACGTACATCGAATTCTGCTAGTCCGTCGTTGGTTCCCGGAAGTGCGTCTGTTTCTGACGGTTCGTCTTCGATTGGGAGACGTACATCGAATTCTGCTAGTCCGTCGTTGGTTCCCAGAAGTGCGTCTGTTGCTGACGGTTCGTCTTCGATTGCGAGACGTACATCGAATTCTGTTAGTCCGTCGTTGGTTCCCGGAAGTGCGTCTGTTTCTGACAGTTCGTCTTCGATTGCGAGACGTGAACCGAATTCTGCTAGTCCGTCGTTGGTTCCCCCTACTAGTTCGATGTTTGTTACTATGAGGATCCTGAAACATGAAATCATCTAACCCCAAGCGATTCGCTTTATCAACCGCTTTTTCTATTTCATCCATATTAAAGAGTGACATATCTATACCTCCCTTCTTCTTTAATTAGAGAAAGGAAATCGAAATAATCATTAATTGAAGCATTTCGAATTTGTTGTATTTTCCTTCCCTTCCCCCTCAAGGTACGTCGTTGTACCGAAATGGATAGAGACAAGCGCATACAATTTAAAAAAATTATTATTTATTGGAAACATCTTGTATTTTGATTGATAGGAATTGGATAACTATGAAGGGAAGGATTCACATGAATAAGGGCATGAAAATACCTAAATATCAGCTATTTATCCATCCTCTAGATTTAAGCGAAATTAGGAAAGACATTTGGATTGATGATTCAGTTCCAGCAAAGCTTACAATTAACGAAAAAAAGTTTGATATTGATATAGCCTATCGCGGTTCCCATATTCGTGATTTTCGAAAAAATCATTTCAAGTATCGTTTTATAAACCGTGTACGTATAGAAAGGTAAAAGTAATTCATTTAAACGCAGAATATAAGGATCCATCACTGTTAAGAAATAAATTATCTTTTGATTTTTTTAATGAAATTGGTTGTCTATCTCCAAAGTCTCAATTTGTTTTTTTGAAGTTAAACGGTAAAAACGATGGACTATATCTGGAATTAGAGTCAGTAGATGAATTTTTCCTTGCTAATCGGCAATTACCTATAGGACCTGTTTTTTATGCAGTGGATGGGGATGCCAATTTTTCGTTAATGAGTTAACTTGATAAAGAAGTGAAAAAATCGCTAAAGTTTGGATACGAACAAAAATTTGGAACAGATCAGGATAAATATAATTTACATGAGATGATACTAAAAATTAATACACTTTCAAGGGAAGATTTTGAAAGTGAAATCGTCAAGTATGTGAATGTTGAAAAGTATCTTTGCTGGTTGGCTGGTGTAGTTTTCACCCAAAACTTTGATGGCTTTGTTCACAACTACGTACTTTACCAGAATGGGGAAACGGGGCTATTTGAAGTCATCCCGTGGGATTACGATGCAACATGGGGAAGGGATGTAAACGGGGAAGTGATGGAGGAAGACTATTTACGAATAGAAGGATTTAATACGCTAACCGCAAGGATTCTCGATGTGAAAACATTTCGACGTCAATACAAAAACTTGCTAGAAGTTATTTTAAGCAACCAATTTACTGTAGACTATTTGAAGCCGAAAATACAAGGTATGCATGATTTGATAAGGTCTTATATTCAAAAAGATCCTTATAAAAAAGACGATATCCATTTATTTGATAAGGAACCGAAGTATATATTGGATTTTATTGAAGCGTGGGCGAAATATATAAGAGGGAAATTAGATACATTAGATTAAGTATGATTCGTGACCACGGATCAGATACAGGCAGTTCAGCGGCGTTTATCAGTGCTGTAAAGCCGCAAACCGCAATACTTAGTTATGGCAAAAACAATTCATACGGACATCCACACTCAGCCGTGGAAAGTCGTTTGAAAAACGTTGGTGCTAAGGTGTACAAGACACCAATAGACTGCGATATTACTGTAACTACTGATGGTATAAAACATGCTGTTGCAAGTAGTTGTAAAGGTGCAGTGGTAAAACCTGTTGTTAAACCAGCTCCAAAGCCGGCAGTTAAAACGATACCAAAGCCTGTGCCTAAACCAGTCATTAAACCAAAACCAGCCATTAAACCAAAGCCAGCATCTTCAACACGCACGAATTTTAAAAATTGTACAGATTTAAGAACTGTGTATCCAAGCGGCGTGCCACAAGGTCATCCGGCGTATCAATCGAAAATGGACAGAGATAAAGAAGGGTGGGCGTGCGAATGATTAGAACAGGAAAATACACAGTAGAGTCTATTGAAAACGACCAAGTGAAATTACTGTCCAAAGAAGATGAGACTATTGCGGAGTTGCTGCCAGTTGAAAGTTTTTCTTTCGAGATAAAAGAAGGTGACATCGTTTCTGTTGAATCTAATGGAAGTGAATCAGGATTCGAAATCACTTTATTGGAAACTGAAACAAATGAAATGAAATCAAAAGTGGGTGATTTACTCGAAAAGCTGAAGAATAAAAAATGAACATGAAACAGCCACCACTCGAATGAGAAGGTGGCTGTTTTTGAGTTTCTTCTAAAATAAGTAAACCCTGTTGAAATGAAAAATGTCACACAGAAAGTCACATTAGTTTCACACGGAGTCAAAAAACATCACTAGTGAACGTGTAAGATGCAGTTGATATACCAATGGTAGACCTGTATTTCAAGACCGTTCATGAGTAGACGAATTGCTTCACATTCTACCACACTTATAAATGGCATAACGGATGAAAAACAGCCCTAATTTGCAAGTGCAAATTAGGGCTGTTTTCTTTCTCGATTACTAGAAATTGTTATCATCGAAGGAATACATAATTGTCTTAATCACTGTATCTGAAAAAAACACATTATGCTGTCGGTACAAATCCATGCTTTTCAAGTTCTGCAAAAACAGGCTTTAATTGAATATAACCTTCGCCGACCATTTCGCCCTCAATCATAACAAGTGGGTAGAAAAATTCATCATTACGCACCTGCTCTGCAATGCTTTGCTGTCTGTCATCTGAAAGGTCCGAATCGATATTGATATAGTCAATTTGGTAAGGCTGATTAGGATATTTCCGATCGATGGCGGCTTGCAACCATTCATACGTATCTTTGGATGAAGGCGCATTTACGCAGCTAGCACAGACGATATCTGCTCCGTATATTTCAATGTATACTTTGTTATTCTTCAATTTAAATTTCCCCTTCCGATTGATTATTGGATTTTTTCTTTCTTCCTGTTTATAATAAGTATAAGGAAAGGAGAGTTTAAAAACAATGACAGATACAACGATGACAGAATCCGTACAAGAAGTATTAGATAAATTACGCCCATTCCTCCTGCGTGATGGAGGCGACTGTGAACTTGTAGATATCGAGGATGGTATCGTCAAACTCCGCCTACTCGGTGCATGTGGCACATGCCCAAGCTCGACAATCACACTTAAAGCAGGGATTGAACGTGCTCTTCTTGAAGAAGTACCGGGTGTTGTAGAGGTAGAGCAAGTATTTTAACTTAATTCAGCAGAAGTCTTCCACTTCTATAAGTGGGGAGATGAATGCAAAATATGTAGACAATTCAGTGGGGGTTCAAACGCCGGCTAGATACTGTAGAACTCTGGTTAAGATTGCCGGAAGGATAGGTATCCTAAATCCGCCGCATCGCGCGGCAACGGATACATGACTAGGTTCCTGCTGGCCCCGGCAACAAAGAGGGATGAAGTTCAATCCCTCTTTCCTGGGTAACCAACATCCTGTTGGCCCAATGCTTCCGGCGGAGACATGGGATTTGTCAGAGGAATTTATCGAGCAAACTTGAAAAAAATCTGGGCGCAAATATGCTTTGACGTATTTGATTGGACCAAATGAAAGCGGGCCGAATTTACGGCCCGCTGTTTACTTTATTTTTTTTATTTCCTGCCAACGATCTCTTGCTATATTGATAATATGCGGCTCGGTCGATGTACGTTGACCTTCAATGACACGTGAAAGACTCCGTATAGCTTCCTCTCTGTCACCTATTTTCCAAGACAGTTCCGCGATTAAATACAGAACTCTTGATTCCGACATTTGTGTACCTACATAATCACCTTCGGAATATGATTGAGTATAGGAGTCCCTTGCGATTTTCAGAAAACGCTGCTCTTCTTTTTTATCACCTTTTTCACGGTATAACCAAGCAATTCGTAAAGTGATCCCTGCAATAGAAAGTACCTTCTCTTTTTTGAAACTAGCACTTAAGTAGGCTAGTTTATACGTTTCGATTGCTTCATTAACATCCCGCTCGGAGCCGAAGGATCTTCCATTCCATTTCGCTGTAATTTGTTTGGCTATCACTTCTTTTGTTCCAGGTGCAAAATAAGGAGTGAAATCATCCGTGTAAGAAAAACCACAATGAGGACAGACTGCCACATTATAATAGAGTGGATTTACATGTTGGTTTGAATAAACAGGTTTGAAGTCACTCTCATGTGATGACACCCGAACGAATCTTGAACGAACTTTAGTAGAAGTGAACTTTTTCTTGCAATTAATGCAATCCATATTTTTATCATAAAACGGTGTAATTTCCATTTTCATCTTCCTTTCGTACCACTATTAGTAGTATAACTTAAATGCTATGAAAAATGAGTAATTATGATTGCGTTGCGATTGATATCATTGATATGATATATAAAATGGAAAAAGGGATGGTGAACGCGAATGGAACAGGTTGTTGAAATTACAGAAGCAGCAGTATTTCACGTAAAAGAAATGATGAGCCATAACGAGGAAGAAGGTTCATTCCTACGTGTCGCTGTGAACGGTGGCGGATGCAGTGGATTGACTTACGGGATGGGGTTTGAATCCGAAAAATCGGAGGATGATTTGTTATTCATCCAGCATGACCTTCAAATTCTTGTTTCGAAGGAAGATGCCGGCATTCTTGAGGGGACGCAAGTGGACTATAAAGAGTCTCTAATGGGCGGAGGGTTTACGATAAATAATCCCAATGCCATCGCATCTTGTGGGTGTGGGACATCATTCAGAACGGCGAAAAAAGCTGGAACTCCGGCTGATTGCTGATGAAGTCAGCTTTGTTGAAATGTTGAATCAGGATTATGAATAACAGTAGAAATTGATGTTTACACAATCCCGAAATAGTGTAAACACAACCCTAAAATGATGTATTTGGGGTTGTAGATACCGAGCCTTTTTGATTTGTATGTTGCAAAACATAACAAATTGAGGAGGCTTTTTTGTATGGTTTTGAAAAAGAGAAAACGAACAGATGTTGGTAAAATAGCAATGGAGAAGGACTATCCGAAGATTAACTTTGAGCAAGCGATTGACCTTGTGGTTTCTGACAAAAGTGCGGAAGGTGTTAGACCACGCACTTTAAAGGACTATAAGAATAATTGGCGGTACTTTGTAAATTGGTTAGTGAAGAACTATGAGATTGAAACGGTTGACGAGCTAACGCCTCAAATTTTTCGTGATTATATCAACTACTTGAAACATGACGCAGTTCGTTATGAGGGGCATATATACATCAAAAAAATAGGTGGAGTGGAGTTTAAAGGGGGTTGCCGAAAATTCGGCAGACTCTTTTAGTCCAGTATTTCTAAGTCCTTCAATGTGAAGGGGTTAACAGGCGATAGGTCATCATCCTGTCGCTTTTTAATGTGAATCAGTATCAAAAATCAATCACTGTTACCGCAGGTGAGAAGCCCGATGTGAAAGCTACAAGAGGATTTAATGCTATGAGGTCATTTAGAAGCTAAAGCAATCGCTATGGAGCATAGAGAGCCTTTAGCTGATATGTATCTGGAACATTGTGAGGAACTGTTTAGCGTATTCCAAGAGCCTTCAAGTGCTTCGCAGGAGCTTGTATTGCCTTTATGGCTAAACAGGTTGATTCGATTCAACCACTAGCATTTGAGCGTTGAGAGCATAACAAAAGGACTTGCATACATGGAGTTTAATCATGCACGCAAGTTCTAGTCCTATTAAGCTAAAGTACTCGATAGTTTAAGTGTATTTTTTCACAAATAAAATGTAATCGTTAGTCGAACGGTTGAATTACCCTTAGAATTGATTCCAGTCTCTTTTTAATAAAGAAAAAGAGTAGTGGTCATAATACTTACCCCTAAATAAATGTTTATCTCTATAAATCCCTTCATTCTTAAATCCGAGCTTTTCTAATAAGTTTACAGAGTTAATATTTTTCAAAGCGACATATCCGTTAATTCTATTCAGTCCCATATTATTAAAGCCACTTTCAATTGCGCTTATCAATGCCTCTTTCATATATCCCTGTCCCCAATATTCGTGCCATAAATCATAGCCTATCTCCGCTATATTGTTTGTTCTGTCCCAATAATCAAATCCACACGTTCCGATTTGTTGTTGGTTATCATCTTTTTTGACTAATACCCATCGATTGTATCCTTTTTCTTCTGGCTTTGAGTTACATTCAACAAATTCTATCGAATCATTTCTAGTCGAAAATAATTCTTCGTCATATAAAAATTCACATACTTTTTCGTTGCTGAATAGTCGATAAATAAAGTCAATATCCGCATTGCCTACATTTCGCAAAATCAACCTGTCTGTTTCTAAATTAGGGAATTTTATATGTCCATTCATTTTAAGCGCTCCTTTTATAACTTAATTTAGGGTTAGTTGAAGTAATCTGCTCTGTTGTTTTAATAACTGAATAATCAGTTGCCTGATACAGTGTAACACGCTTACAAATACTGGTGCAAGTTGAACGTGTAAGTGTAGCAAGTTTATTTACCCATTTAGGCAGAAGACGATATTCCAGTACGTTTAATTTTCGATCCTTGTATGCAATTTCATTCACCCAACAAATCGTCTCACTTTGATTTTCTTTTTCAATCTTCTTTAATGCCTCAAATTCCCTCGCAATGCTTGGTATACTTCCTTCTTTGAAACGAATCATATAGTTCCATTTATACTGATCACACCGTTTAAATACAGGTTCACATGCGTAAAGACTATCAGCCAATAGGCAGATAGGTAAGCGGTTGTACGTTTTTTTTATTTTCTCCGCTAATCTATGAAATGCGTTTAACTCACAGTCCTGCTTATCAAAATCCTCCGATTCATTTTCAATGAACTCAGAGCCTATACTCAACACCATATTTCCCACAACCAGCTTCGCCTCCAGCACGTGGTGCATATATTCCACTTCGCCGGTTTCTTTATTTCTAAATACACGTTTCAAGCAGTGTTCACAATGCTTTTTATCAAAACAAAAAAGACCGGTACCGTCCACAATAACGCCCCAATCTTTGCCGTTTATCTTGTGATTATCAAAACATCTTTTCTTAAATAATTCCTTAATCATGTACGTTCGAATATTTTCTACTTCCACTAGATTTAATTCGGATAAGAAGTTATTGATTGTATCGTAATGGGGAAGTTCTTCCAGGTTCTTCAAGCCCAACACGGTTTGAAAGTTACTAATACACACTTCTTTGTTAAATTGATTGGTCATACCACGCATAGTTTCCGAATTACATACGTTTTTCAAAATCACCATCAACAGAAGCATATCGCAGCTGTAGGTTATATAGCTTTGATTTCTTGGATCTTTTACGCCTGTTAATTTCTTTTTTATGTCCTTAAAAAAGTTGCTGGATTTTCGCAAACTCGAAAAAATAGTTTGTCTCTTTTTCACGTTCCCCTTTTTCTTTTCTGGTCGTCATGATGAATTCCCCCTTAAAATGTGCAATATAACTACCTTTGCGTAGTTATATTATACCGTAATTAGGACATTATCGGTTCCGCTTTTTCCAACTATTATTCCGAAGAATTTTTACTCTTCAGGGCTGGTGGGACATCATTTAGAACTGCTAAAAAAGTAGGGACGCCTGCTCAATGTGATTGATTGATAAACCTCTCCTAGAACATAGCTAGGAGGGGTATTTAATGTGTCGATTGGACGCTTTGATTAAATCAGTATCTTCAGATATTTACTAATTCAATTATAGTATTGAAATACCGTACCGAAAGGGCTACTATTAGATATAGAAGTTTGTCTGAAAAATTGACAAAGGCCAGGACTGTGTAAATCGTCGGTGAAACCGATTTCATGTGGGCCCGGCACATAAAAAATCAAAGGTGGTTTCGATCTTCGTGAAAAGACCGACAATAGTAGTATTAGGTGCGGGTTACGGCGGGTTATCGACAGTCGTAAATTTGCAAAAATCTCTTGGTACGGACGTTGCTGACATCGTTCTTATCAATAAAAATGAATATCACTACGAATCAACATGGCTGCATGAAGCTGCTGCTGGAACAATGTCTCCTGAATCGGTGCGTTATGATATCAAAAGCGTCATCAATGGAGAGAAAGTGAAATTCATACAAGCAGAAGTTACAGGAATTGACGTTAAAGAGAAAGTCGTAACGACAGATGTCGGTACTCATACATACGATTATCTAGTTATTTCGCTAGGTTTTGAAGGAGAAACATTCGGTATTCCGGGACTTGATAAATATGCATTATCGATGGCAAATGTTAAAGCTGCACGTCAAATCCGTGAGCATATCGAATATCAATTCGCTACTTGGTCTCTTGAAGAGGAAAAAGACGACAGCCGTCTAACACTTATTGTGGGTGGCGCAGGATTTACTGGAATCGAGTTCCTCGGCGAACTGGGTAACCGTGTGCCTGAACTTTGTAAAGAATACGATGTGCCAGCTGAAAAAGTACGTGTCCTTTGCGTAGAAGCTGCCCCAATGGTTCTTCCAGGGTTCGATCCTGAACTGGTAGATTATGCAGTAAGACAATTGAAAGCTAAAGGAATCGAATTCTCAATAGGTACGCCTGTTGTTGAAGCAACTCCTGAAGGTGTTAACATTAAAAAAGGTGAAGATGAGTTTGAATTCATCAAAGCTCGCACGGTTGTTTGGGCTGCTGGAGTCCGTGGAAACCGTCTGATTGAGGAATCGGGCATTGAAAACATGCGTGCGCGTGTTAAAGTCGACAAAGATCTTCGTGCACCAGGCCATTCTGATGTGTTCATCGTTGGAGACTGTGCGCTTATGATTAATGAAGAAGTGAATCGTCCATATCCTCCAACTGCACAAATCGCAATGCAACAAGGTGATATGTG
This sequence comes from Sporosarcina limicola, assembly GCF_014873855.1. Lineage (GTDB taxonomy): Bacteria > Bacillota > Bacilli > Bacillales_A > Planococcaceae > Sporosarcina > Sporosarcina limicola. The sequence continues at coordinate 25,652 of NZ_JADBEL010000025.1, forward strand.
TGCGAATAATATCGTTGCTCTTTTGAAAGGTGAACCAACCTCTGTGTTCACTCCTGATTTAAAAGGTAGCATCTGTTCACTTGGTGATGATGATGCAATTGGTGTTGCATTTGGTAAAAAGATGACAGGTAAAAAAGCTTCATTCATGAAGAAAATGGTTGATAACCGTGCTCTCTTCCTTATTGGCGGAGTTGGTCTTACGTTGAAAAAAGGTAAATTCAACCTGCTTAAATAAAACATTTTTCAAGCACCTGCCTGTCCATTGACGACGGTAGGTGCTTTTTAGGAGGTCGAATCCATGTCTGATAATAAGCGTGGTGATATATGGCTTGGTGCTTCAGGTCTTGTTATTAACAGCGAAGGGCAGTGGCTCGTTGTGCGCAAAACGTATGGTGGCCTTAAAGGGATGTGGTCCATTCCGGCGGGCTTCGTTGATGGGGGCGAGACAGCGGATTGTGCAGCCATCCGTGAAGTAAAAGAGGAAACAGGTATCGATTGTCGATTAGAAGGAATGATCGGCTTTCGTACGGGCGTTTTGAATGGTGAAATTAGTGATAACATGGCAATATTTCATCTTGTTCCAACGGTAGAAGGGCAAGTTTTTGTAGCCGATCAAAGGGAAATAGCTGAGGTAGCATGGAAAACACCAGCCGAGTTGAAGGTAGATAAAGATGTTTCAACCTTACTTTACGAAATTGCTGAAAAAGTGATTGAGTCGGGATTCGCAGAAATCGTAAATATCAACCCTGGTGACCAATTCGGTTATACAGCCTATAAAATGTTTTTCAAAAAGTAGGGCATAGATAGAACAATCATCCGCTTTAGCAAATTCGACAAATTTCCGAATTGGTCTTGTTCTATTGAAAGCTTTTATTTGTTCATGTAAAATAATGAATGGAAAGTGGAGGTAGTCATATTGCAAACTATTTCATTGACGGAAATCGTCTTATCCATACTTATTTTCATTGTTATGTTTTTTGGGATCGGATTTCTATTGAATATGCTTCTTCGCATGACTTGGCTGATGGCTATCATCTATCCGGTTGTAGTCATCCTCATTATCGACGAAGTGAGGCTATACGAATACTTTACAAAGCCGAAATATGCATTCCAACTTCTTGGCGAAAAAATCATGGCACTCCATACTGTGGATGTAGTCATTTTGGCAAGCGGGCTCGTTGGTGCAATCATTTCGGGGGTTGTCAGTAAGATATTAAGGAAACAAGGGTACCAGATGTTTTGATAAAAGGGTCTGTTCAAGCATTTACATATGCTTGAACAGACCTTTTTTTAAAAGACACAAAAGTATAAGTTTTTTCTACTTGGATTGGTGTCTAGACTCCAGGCGCCAACCCCTCGGGTCATAAGCCGTTTTGCTGTTTTGCTGAAGTACGCTTCCCTGCAAACCGTCTTATGCCTGTCGGGGCTGGACGGGCGCCTTGCGTTTTTCTTATTTACACGATGAACGAATAGATGATAACGGAGATGATGATTCCGGTTACCGCACCCGCAAACACTTCACTTGGTTTATGGCCGAGCAATGTTTTGAGTTCCTGGATTTTTTGCTGACCATCCTTCTGTTGCCATCCTTTCGCTTCTTGTATGAACGTCTGGAAATCCAAACGCATTTGATTGATGATTAAAGCTTGTTGCCCCGCTTGATAACGGATTCCAGTCGCATCGAACATGACGATAACAGCGAAAATGGCAGAGATGGCGAACAATGGGGAATTAAGACCGGATTCGTAGGCGATTGCTGTTGTAAGGGCGGTGACTGCAGCTGAATGCGAGCTTGGCATCCCGCCTGTCGATGTCGATAGTTTCCAGTCAAGCTTGCCATTAAGAAAGTAATGGATAGGGATTTTAACAAGTTGTGCAAAAGTAATCCCGAATAATGCCGCAAGGAGCGGGGTGTTTTGAAGTATGGCCATGTTTAATCCACTCCTTTTCTAAACCATGAATTGTATGCTTCAAGTATATCATACCCAGGTATTATGAAAATCTACTATATGATTTTTTAAAAAATATAAAAAATGGCCTTCATTCTTCTCTCACATTTGAATGGTAATTTAAGTATCTAATCTTGAAATAGTTCAAAGTTTTTTACACATCTTAATAATAAAGGTTCGTAAAGAGATTTAGTGTGTTTCTGAGACAGCTAATAGATTAGATTATTCAAGAGAACGAGGGAGAGAAGTTTATATGGAAGTAGTTAAGGCTGATAAAAATGAACAGAAGGAAAAACAGAGTAAAAAGCAGGTGAAAGTTTCACTTTTTCAAATCGTTTGGAGATGGCATTTTTACGCAGGTCTTATTTTTGCCCCGTTTCTTATCATTCTTGCTGTTAGTGGATCAGTGTATTTATTTAAACCTCAAATTGAGTCAACGCTTTATAAGGACTTATATTATATACAAGAAGAAGGTTCATCAACCTCAAATCCTAGCGCTCAAGTAGCGAATGTAAAGGGAATCTATCCAGAAGGCATAGTAACATCGTTAACATTCCATGATGATCCGACTAGAACAACTGAAATCAGTTTAATGGAAAATGGCCAAACATCCTCAGTTTTTGTAAATCCCTATAGCGGGGAAGTAATGGGTTCATTGAAAAAAGAGGAGAAATTCACAGAGATTTTCAAGAAGCTCCATAGTGAATTAATTGTTGGCGGTACTGTTGCTAATCGATTAGTAGAACTAGCTGCATGTTGGGCTGTCATCTTGCTTATAACGGGTCTGTATATCTGGTGGCCGAGAAATAGATCCTCAATTTGGGGGACCATTTTACCGAGGTTTAACAAGAAGGGGAGAACTTTTTGGCGAGATATGCACGCCGTACCAGCATTTTGGTTGTCGCTGTTTATTTTAATCTTAATTGCAACTGGACTTCCTTGGTCAGGAGTTATGGGCGAACAAATAAAACGACTTGCAACTTCAACCAATACTGGCTATCCACCGTTCGCGCATAGTTTTGGAGAAAAACCAGAGTCCATTATTAAAACAAAAGATGTAGCAGAAAATGTTCCTTGGGCGACAGAGAATTTAACGGTTCCTGCCTCTAGTAGTAATGACTATCTGCCTTTATCTCTCGAAGATGTTACTTTCATTGCCAAAAACGAGGAAATAGGGAAACCTTATACATTATCTATGCCAAAAGGTGAACAAGGTGTTTATACGATTGCTACATCTCATACAAAACCAGGAGATAACGCAACGTTGCATGTAGACCAATATACGGGTTCCGTTTTAAGTGACGTCCGCTTTGCCGATTATGGGATTATGGGGAAAGGCATTACGATGGGAATTGCTTTGCATGAAGGACGGTTGTTTGGACTAGCCAATCAAATCATCGGGCTACTTGTTTGTCTGGGGTTAATCGGGTTGGTAATTAGTTCGATTATTATGTGGAGTAAAAGAAAACCTAAAGGGAAGTTAGGAGCACCTGCTAAACCAAAAGATGAGAAGGTAACTAGAATTGTGTTCTGTATTATGTTGGCGATGGGAATTCTGATGCCCTTAGTTGGTATTTCTATTCTATTTGTATTTATTGTAGATCGTTTCATTTTATCAAAAATAAAATCATTAAAAACTTGGCTAAGCTAAGACATTGGGGGAAATAAAGTGAATAAGTTACTAGGAAGTAGTGTAATGATTTTCATGTTGCTAGTTATGTCGGCTTGTACAGCCAATACGACTAATCCATCTAATACAGCTCAATTAGTCGGGGTGGAGATTTTGTTGAATGAAGAAATTTCTCCAAATCAGGCAACTGAATTGAAGGTGCAAATAACCCAGGGACAAGAGAATGTGGAAGATGCAGATGATGTGCAGTTCGAAATATGGAGGGTAAGTGGTAAGGACCCTAGTGAAATGAGTAAAGCACAGCACGAAAAAGATGGCGTATACTCTATCAAAAAAACATTTCAAGATAATGGCGTATACTATGTGCAAGCCCATGTTACGGCTCGTGACATACATGTCATGCCTAAAACAGTAGTAATTGTCGGCGATGTATCTGAAGAAGAGTTGAATTCCATTAAAGAAGTACCACAAAATAAAGAGAAAAATCATGAACACGGTCATGATCACTGAATTTCTTCCGTTTTTGTAAACTTGAAATTTCGGATTCCGAACGAATTCCTCCTAACGACTGAAATTTTCGGTTATAATGAAGTTGTATGAAAAAATGGAGGTAGTCAAATGAAAACAATTATATCGGAACCGAATTTCAACAACATTGAAGCGGATGTCCTTATCATCGGCGTTCCCGAACATCCTGAAAATGTGAAAGGCTGGGATGGGTTTGTCAGTTCTTTCAGTGCACGTTTGCCGGAATGGATCAAGTCTGGGGATGTAAAAACAGGATTTAAAGAAATTGTGAAAATGCCTGCAATTGATGAAAAAGGATATAACCGCGTTATTTTCATTGGCCTTGGCGCACAGAAAGCATTGACTGAAGAACGACTACGTCAAGTCTTCGCGGCAATCGGTAAAGAGCTTGCAACTGGTAAATCTTCTACCGTAGCAATTTGGACAGCTCCTTTTAGAAATGACAAACTGTCATGCGGAGACGTTACCTTCGCAGCATCCGAAGGTATCGGAATGGGTATTTATCGTTATGAAGGGTATAAAACGAATTCAAACGACAAGGATGTCACACTCGAAACAGTATATTTCCTTTCAAATGCCGATGAGGATGAATTGAAGGCGGCATTCGAAGTAGGGAAAGTGCATGCGCATGCTGTCAATGAAGCACGGAATCTTGTCAACATGCCACCGAATATTTTGACGGCAACGAAAATGGCGGATTACGCACGTGAACTTGCAGAACAATATGATTTCGAAATCGAAGTGCTTGGTAAAAAAGAGATGGAAGAACTCGGAATGGGTGCCATTCTTGCTGTCAATAAAGGGTCAGTAGAAGAGCCGAGATTAATCGTCTTGAAATATGCTGCAACAGACAAATGGGAAGATGTTGTCGGCCTTGTCGGAAAAGGGATTACATACGATACTGGCGGGTATTCATTGAAACCGAAAGATGGAATGGTCGGCATGAAGGGTGACATGGGTGGAGCTGCTGCCGTTCTTGGCGCAATGAGAATCATCGGGGAACTTCGTCCAGCGAAAAATGTCATTGCGGTCATAGCGTCGACAGATAACATGGTTTCAGGCGAAGCCTTCAAACCGGATGATGTTATCACGTCCCTAAGTGGCAAGACAATTGAAATACTCAATACGGACGCAGAAGGACGTCTCGTTCTTGCGGATGCAGTTACCTATGCTAAACAGTCCGGTGCTGACTACTTGATTGACGTTGCAACACTTACAGGTGGCGTCATAGTCGCACTTGGTAAGGATAAGACAGGTGCGCTTACGAATAATGAAGGATTCTTTGAAGAATTCATGCATGCGTCTATGGAAACGGGTGAATTTGTTTGGAGACTGCCGTTGACGGAAAACGATAAGAAGAGGATTCGTAAAAGTGATGTCGCAGATTTGAATAACTCACCAGGCCGTGATGGTCATATGATCTTCGGTGGGGGTTTTGTGGGAGAATTTGTAGGAGATACACCTTGGATCCATTTAGACATCGCAGGCACGTCTGACGCTGCTTCTGCGCATGATTTAGGGCCGACAGGTGGAACGGGCGTTATGGTACGTACATTGGCGACATTCGTCGAGCGTATGGCGGATGAAGATATAAAAGTGAACTAGGCGATTGCCCCTATCCCAACAGCTAGGTATGAATAGGCTAAGTGGGAAAGGGGGATGACTATGCCTCGACATTTTGATGGTCATCGCGGCTTCGGGCGTGGTTTTGATGGTTTTGGACGTGGTTTCGGATTTGGTGGAATAGGCGGCCCGTTTCTAGGGGGATTCGTTGGAAGCCTTCTTGGGAGTACACTGTTTCCATCGTATGGATATGGTGGTTATCCGGGAGGGTACCCATCCTATGGAGGATACCCTTACTATGCTTACCCACCCTATGGATATCCACCATACGGGTATTATGGGTATTAAAAAAGAAAACACGCATGGCAACCAGATTCCCGGTTGCCATGCGTGTTTTTATTCATCTTCCCGTGGAGGTAGTTGGTTTTGTCTCGCCTTTTTTACAACTTCAGCAAGGTCGTCACCAACAGTTAGCACTGTCGGTTTTACACCGGATAAATAGGCAGCTCGGCTCATTAGGTGTCCCCCAATTGGAGAAGTGATGAACAGGAATACGATCCCTAGAATGAGTTGTATACTAAAGTGCCCTTCATTGAACCAGAAGTGAAAAAAAACACCTAAAAGAATGCTAAGCACACCCAACGTAGCACTTTTAGAAGCAGCATGTGCTCTTGTGTAGACATCAGGGAAGCGTAAAATACCAATGACTGTGACAAGGGTGAAAATGACACCGACAACGATCGTCAAGACGATAAGACTATTTGCTAGTACGGTCACGTTCGATTATCTCCCCTTTCTCAATGAATTTGGAGAATGATACGGTCCCGATGAACGAGATGATAGCAATCAATAAAATAACCTCGATGAAAAACCTCGTAGCGAATAAAATCGATAATAAAGCGGTAGCAGAAATAATCATGACCCCAATCGCATCAAGCGCGATAAGTCGGTCAGGAATGGAAGGGCCGCAGAACACACGATAGAGTAGGCCCATCATCGATAAGATGACAAGTACTAAACAAATCCATATAAATGTTATCATGGGCGGCTCACCTCCTTGATCGCTTTTTCAAATGAATTCTTGATGGAATCAATGGCGTCATCCACATCGTCAACATCAATTGCATGAATATAGAGCGTCCGTTGATCATCTGAAACATAAAGGACAATCGTTCCCGGTGTCAAAGTGATTAGACTAGCTAACAAAGTGATTTCCCAATCATGCTCAAGATCCGTCGGCAATGCAAAAATCATAGGTTGGATATTTAGATTGGGACGTAACACGAGAAGCAGTACTGAAATATTTGACAGTGTTAACTCCTTAAAGAAGAGCAGTGTCAATTTAATAGTTGCCCATAGTCTTTCGATGTAAAGTCTTTGTTTGAAAAAACGTCTCATCATAAAGATAAGCAGGAATCCGATCAAGTAGCCGACGATGAACGTCCTAGCATTCATCGAAGAACTCATGAACATCCAAACGGAAGCGATGAAAAAGTTCAATAATATTTGGAAAGCCATCGTTATCTACTCCTTTAACACCGCATCTATATAGATGGATGGTTGTAGTAATACGTCTGTGGCATCCGACATATAAGGGATGAGCCATTCAGTACCGACGCCATATAGCACGGACAGGACGACTAACACGACGGAGGGAATCATCATACTGCGGTATGGACGACGATCTGTCTTGGGTAGTTCGACTGGTTTCCCCCAGAATGCGTAGATGAAAATGCGCATGACGGATAATAAGACAACTAGGCTCGATGCAAGAATAATGATGCTACCTACTACGTTTCCAGCCTCGAATGCACCTTTTACAATCAGCATTTTTCCAACGAAACCGCTAAGTGGCGGAATACCTGCAAGTCCGAATGCTGCGATTAAATACACCCAACCAAGTGGAGCATGGGTTTTCATTAATCCGCCCATTTTCCTCAAGTTAGAAGTGCCGGTCACATAGATGATAATCCCGATTAGCAAGAATAAAGCACCCTTGATAAGCATGTCATGCACCAAGTAGAAAATCGCGCCTGATAGTCCGGATTCATTCATTTGTGAAACACCGAACAGTATGACCCCAATTGCAATGACAATATTATAAATGATAATCTGTTTCAAATCGAAGTAAGCAAGTGCACCGATACAGCCCGCAATGATAGTCAGGATCGATAATACGAGTAACAGTTCATGAGTGAACCCAATGTCATGAACGAAGAACAATGTGTACGTTCGGATGATTGCATAGACACCGACTTTCGTTAATAACGCTCCGAATAGTGCAAGCACGGGTATCGGAGGAGCTGCATAAGATCCGGGTAACCAGAAATAGAGCGGGAAAAGAGAACCTTTCACACCAAACACGATAAGAAAAAGGACTGCAATTACCGTGATGATTCCAGGTTGTCCGATTTCTGCAATCTTCACTGAAATATCGGCCATATTCAACGTTCCGATAACGGAGTAAAGATATGCAACGGTAATGACGAATAAAGCAGATGAAATGACATTGACAAGTATGTACTTGATTGATTCGCGGAGCTGCCTTTTCTCGCCACCTAAAACGATTAAGAGATAAGATGCGATGAGTAGCACTTCGAAGAATACGAACATATTGAAAATATCGCCAGTTGTAAATGCGCCATTGACACCCGTTATCATGAATAGAATTGCTGGGTAATAAAAGAAGCGTTCACGCTCTTTACCGATGGAACTGAAGCTGTAAACGACGACAAATAGCGTGATGATAATTGTTGTTGTGACGAGTAACGCTGAAAACATATCCGAGACCATGGAAATACCGAAGGGTGCTGGCCAACTTCCGAGTGTAATTGCTTGAACGCCATCCGCTTTCACTTTAGAGATAAGGAACAACGATGAAGTCAGGGCGGCAAGTAGGCCGATAACTGTTAGCGAACGTTGTACTCGGATATTCTCTTTGAAAAAGAGGAGTACGATTGCGAAAAAGAAAGGCAAAATGATCGGAAATAAAAGAAGATTAATCATGCTCGTCATCCCCTCTCATGAGATTCATATCGTCTGTCTTATGCTCAGCATAAGTCCGGTAAGCGAGGACGAGGATGAATGCTGTTACACCGAAACTAATAACAATTGCCGTCAAAATAAGCGCCTGAGGCAATGGGTCTGCATAATCAGTCACACCATCAGCAAGTACAGGTGGTGAAGTACCACCAAGACCGCCCATCGTCAGGATGAGTAGGTGGGCACCATGACTTAGCAGACCTGTTCCAAGAATAATTTTGAGAAGGCTTCTGGAAAGTATCAAATAGACTGCGGCCATGAAAAGAATACCAATGACAATCGCCATGAGAAGTTCCATTATGTATCTCCCCCAATCGTTTGAATCATTGTAATTGCCGCCCCAACAACCACAAGATATACACCTGCATCGAAAATCATTGCAGTATGTAAAGAAGTTTCTCCGAACAGTGGTAAATTGAAATGGCTAAATGCGTGAGTGAAGAAAGGAACATCGAAAAAAATCGAACCTGAAGCAGTCCCAAGAGCGAGTAGCAAACCGATACCCGTCATAATCGTGAAATTGAATGGTAGGGCTTTTTGAACCGTTTTTAAATCGAACGCAAGGAGCAGTAGGACAATGGCTCCCGTAGTAAGCAATCCTCCAACAAAACCTCCACCGGGCGAATAATGTCCCGCAAAGAAGATATGGATTGAAAAAAGGAAGATGATGAAAAATACGACTTTCGTTGTCGTCTGTAGAATTACATCATTTGTTTTCATCCTTAGCCTCCTTTCTCGCCAACTGAAGACGAATCATAGCAAGTACACCGATTCCTGCTACCGCGAGAACAGCAATTTCAAATAATGTATCAAAGCCCCGGTAATCTACTAGAATTACATTGACGATATTTCCGCCACCGGCCTCTGTTGCTACTGTATCCTTATAATATTGTGAAATAGATGGAATCATCTTTTGCGAATGTGCGGACAAAGCAACCAATGTCACCGTTATGCCAACAGCGGCAGCAATAATCGCATTGCCAAGTCGATTGCGTTTTGTTTCACCATGCGTTTTGAGCGCCGGCAAACGTTGGAATGCCAATAAGAACAAAGCCACCGAAACTGTTTCAATAACCAACTGCGTAAGGGCTAAATCCGGTGCTTTGAAAATGACGAAGAACAATGAGACAGAATAACCAACAGCACCGAGCGCGATGATAGCTGCTAATCTTGTTTTCGCCAGAATAACCATTACAACAGCTGCAACAAGAATGATTGCAGTCATGATACCGTAAACACTCACAGCTGTGAAACTATCCATATCTACAATAAAAGCATTTTTGAGGAATAGTGTCGCAGTCGTAATGGATGCGATGAATGCAAACATATACATCAAATACGTGCGAATTAAACCTGTCATATAGAAGCGAGAGAGGCGATTCATGCCATTTTCACTTAGCATCATCATCGAATCATACAATACATTCAACGACAAATAGTGTGGCTGGATATCGTAAAGTTTTCGCCACTTTGTCATTGTTAAGTACAAAACGACACCGAGACCAACAAGTGCAATCGTCATCCATAATTCCGGTGAGGCGAAATCATGCCAGGCGGCAACATGTACATCTACTTCAGAAGGGTGACTATACAATCCAGGTTGGATAGCCATCACGGCTGGTTTTACGAGCCATTTCCCAACCAGGTTAGGGATGAAGAATATCCCAACCACTAATGTAGCAAGAATAACGGGTGCTACTAGCATTCCAACAGGCGCTTCATGTGGTTTTTTCGGAAGCTTGTCCACTTTGTTACGCCCAGTAAATGTCTTGAACACAAAATAGAAACTGTAGATAAATGTAAATACACTTGCAACCCATGCGATTACAGGGAACAAGATACCCCATGTAGCGAAGTTGAACAGTTCAAAGTTCCGAAGTGCCAACATCGATTGAAAGAACATTTCTTTACTGAGAAATCCGTTGAATGGTGGAAGTCCTGCCATTGACATCGAGCCGATAAATGCAACGGTAAAGCTGACAGGCATAATGCTCATCAAACCGCCTAGCTTTCGGATATCACGCGTCCCGGTTTCATGGTCAATAATTCCTGCAATCATGAATAAACTACCTTTGAAAGTTGCATGGTTGATCAGATGGAAAATCGCAGCGAATGCGGCAAATTTAAAAATTGCATCATCCGAATGATACGCGACGGCACTAGCGCCAAGTAGAGACATGATTAGTCCAAGCTGACTCACTGTGGAAAAGGCAAGTATCGCCTTCAAATCAGTCTGTTTCACCGCAAAGAGGGAGCCCCAGAACAAGGTTAGAAGTCCGATTCCCGTCACTAGCCAAATCCACACTTCAGAAACTGCAAATATAGGTGTGAACCGAGCGACAAGGTAAAGCCCTGCTTTCACCATCGTTGCGGAGTGAAGATAGGCACTAACTGGTGTAGGCGCTTCCATTGCATCTGGCAACCAGATATAGAAAGGGAATTGTGCAGACTTCGTAAATGCGCCAAGTAATACTAGAATAAGCGCAAGTGTAAAGAATTCATGTCCTATAAAGGATGAAGAATTCGCAATGAGTTCACGAATAGAGAACGAATCTCCCATAATGCCGAGTAGAACAAATCCCCCGAGCATCATAAGTCCGCCGAAAACAGTAATCATCATAGACTTTAATGCGCCAAATCGTGAACGGTCGCGTGTATTCCAGTAGCCAATGAGGAGAAATGAGGAGATAGATGTGAGTTCCCAGAATAGATAGAGGGAGATGACATTATCCGACTGCACAACGCCTAACATCGCACTCATGAAAATAAGTAAGTAAATGTAAAAATTATTTAGTTTTTCCCGATCTTTATCGAGATAAAAAATGGAATAGAGGACAACAAGTGCACCTATACCGGTAATGAGCAATGTAAACAAGAGACTAAGTCCATCTATATAGGAGACGAACGAAATGCCGAGGGACGGAATCCATTGCAGTTCTGATACCTTATGCCCGCCGTCCATTGTTGTCGTGATAAATCCTGCATAATAGATGAATAAGGCGATGGGTACGAATAACACGAACCATCCTGTATGTATGCCTTTCAGATACTTGAAAAGTAGCGGAATGAAAAGGGCAGCCACAATCGGTAGAAAAATCAATAGTACGAATCCCAAGAGAATCCTCCTTCCAAGTGAATGTAACATTATTCTAAGTGTTGGTTAAAAGTATAACGTAATTAAGCCACTTTTGCATAGACTAGTTGTTGCCTTTGTTGCAAAGTCTAACTCCCTTCATATACTATGGGAATAAGAAAAAAATACTTTTTGAGGTGTCGAATGAAAAATCCTTATTTATTTGGTTATATTCCTTTTGTAACCATCTCCCTTTTTAGTTTGACATTCGGAGTGTACACAGTAAGTGTATCCGTGGAGTTGTTCAAAGAAATTGGTTTGTATGCAGGCATGCGTGAGTTCTTAACGGATATACAGCTACGGATTTTCCTGCTTGTTATCTATGCACTTCTTTTCTTTATGGTTTTTTCGGCTTTGAAACTGATTGCGGAGACGATTCACGAAACAGCGATGTTATTCTTTTCAAAAGACGTAGAGGGTAAATCGTATAGCCAGGCGCGAGGAGGAAATGTTATCTACTTTTTCGGTGCATTTGCCTCCGCAGTCGGCATCTACTCCATTAAAATCCTGGTAACAATCTTCTTATTGACGACCTTTATTTACTTCGTCTATGTCGTTTATAAGTTAAGTAGATTCATGACTACCGAAAGTACGATTGGTCTCATCGTATTTGAGATTATGGTTTGGAGTGTGCTTATTTCCATCATCGTCTATATATTATTAAAGCTTTATAATGGCGTAGTCGCGAGCTTGCCTTTCATGGAAAATAAAACAGACTAGCCATCAATATGATTGACTAGTCTGTTAGAAGTGTAGAGAATATTTTTAAATGGATTTTTTGATCACTCACCCATTGTATTGATTGTGGATGATCAGTACCAATCCAGACAGCGGTTGTATAGCGGTCGTTCAGTCCGGCGGTCCATATGTCTTTGTAATGGTCCGTCGTTCCTGTTTTTGCCCCCGTATAAGATGTTGTATATGAGATTCCGCGTCCGGTACCATTTACAACAACATCTTCCAGCAAACTTCGCATGATTGATACGGTAGCGGAGGACCAGACGTCAATCTTTTCATCCTGCCAATCGTAAAGTACATTGCCATTCCTGTCCTTTACTGAACGTATGGCGTGAACAGATTTATAGGTACCATCTATGAAACCGGAATAAGCCCCAGCGAGTTCAAGTGGAGTGACTCCCCTTGAAAATCCCCCCAGTGCGGCGGCATAGTTTCGATCTTTTTTTGAAATCGACTTAAATTTGAAAGGTTCTATAAATTCAAACGCTTCCTCGATTCCTATCATCCGCAACAGGCGGACGGCGGCTGTATTGTGGCTACGTCTAAACGCTTCTTCCACTGTAACAGTACCGTAGATGGAACCGCCGATATTTGTAGGACAATAGGAACCAATACAGATGTTTCCACTGTTGATGGGCGTGTTTTCCCTATAAGTCGTGCTTTCGAAGAGGGGTGCGTAGACAAGAATCGGCTTGATGGCTGAGCCGGGTTGCCTAACTGCTTGATAAGCCCGGTGGAAATCAGCTTTTCTATATCCTTTTCCACCGTATAGGCTGACGATTTCCCGGGTATCATTGTCGATAACGGCTGCTCCCGCTTGCAATCCTTCTGAATTTAAAAGTGAAGAGATCATTCGTTCGTCCCGCTGTTGTTTTATGGGCTCAAGTGCTGTTTCGATGATGGGCCCCTCAGCCAAGATTTCGGATGTCCGCTGCTTTATCCTCATTTTCAACACATTCTTTTCAGATTCATCTCCCACATGAGCAATCTTTTCGTTTAAGCCTTCTGATTTTGCAATTAGTTGTTCAAGTTCAGAAAGGACATAGGTACTGTATGTGGGGTAGTTGTTTTCTTTCTTTTTAACTTTTAATTTAATCTCTATCTTCATTTGCAAATTGGCCTCTTTAGCTGTCAAGACTCCATTTCGTATAAGTATCGAAAGAAGGCGCTCCTGTCTCTTTTTTGTATAATCGAAATGTCTTAAGGGATCATATAAAGAGGGATTGTTCGGGATTGCTGCGAGGAAAGCTAGCTCCGCCACATCTAGTTCACCAATCGGCCTACTGAAGTAATACGTCGCGGCTGCCCCGATACCATATACTTGATTACCGAAATACATTTCATTCAAATACATTTCAAGAATTTCGTTTTTCGTCGACTGTTTTTCAAGCTCAGCCGCATAAAATAGTTCAGTCAATTTCCGTTCATAGGTTTTTTCGGGTGATAAAAACCGCATTCGTACGACTTGTTGTGTAATTGTGGATCCACCTTGTTTAACATCATCAGTTGCTGAGTTAACGGCGAATGCACGGACGATTGCTGCAAGATCATATCCCCGATGCTCAAAAAATCCAGTATCTTCACTCTCAAGAAAGAGTTGACGTGCAATAAGTGGAATAGAAGAGAGTGAAAGAGGTTCGCGCCACTCTACGTATTCTTCCGAAAAAACAAGGCCATTCCGATCTTTCATCGCTACAGGCAGGCTGACAGGCAGCGATGTAAGTTCGATGAAATCGCTCATTTGTTCTTTGAAAGAACCAGCACTGTTTAATTCGGTGGCGATTGCGTCTTGGACAATAAAAAGGATAGGAATTGTAAATAGGATAAAGACACAACCGATGACTTGTTTCAACACCGAGCCTCCATTCAAAAATAGGGTATGAAAAAAATATAGCACACTTCCATATATGAAGTGTGCTATATTATTTAATTTTGTGTATGTTGTTCTTCTGCCTCAAGAAAATCCTCGAAATTTTGAATGGGTTTACGTTTTGCATAATAGAGGAAACCGAAAGCGATAAGGAACAGTGTAGCTGTAGCGATGAAGACAGACGATATGCCGATAAATCCACTGACAATTCCACCGAGCATCGGGCCGACAATATTCCCGAGAAAACGGAAGCTCGTATTATAGCCCATGACTTCTCCTTGAATGTTTATTGGCGCTTCACGTCTAACGAGGGCAGTGGTAATCGGGATCATGCCACCCACCGCGATTCCGAACAATAGTCGACAGACAATTAGTTGCCAAAGCTCTGTTACGAACGCTTGTGGAATGATAAAGAGGAACGACAGAATAAGGAGAATAGACAACACTTTTTCATAGCCAATATCATCCCCCAATTTCCCCCAGCGACGAGCAAATAAAAGATTCCCAATACCAGCTACGCTAAACGTAATGCCGGCTAGAAATGCAACATCTTTCGCATTCGTTAGTTCGGCTACATATAAAGACAGGAGTGGCTGGACAGCGAAATTTCCAATTTGAATAAGTGTGGTAACAATCATGACGTTTAACATCAGACGGTGATGCAAGAGGCCACTTAAAATCGTTCTTCGCGAATAGTGGATAGCCCTCGCGTTTTTCACTCTCTTCTGTTCCTTAATACCAATTAGGACAATAATCGCGGCGAGTGTAACCGAAATGGAAGTGATGATGAATGTATATTGAAATCCGAATGCATCTGCCAATAACCCACCTAAAACAGGGCCGAATAATGTACCGGTCACACTACCCATCTGCAATGTGCCTAGCATTTTACCCGCTTCCTTTTTCGCTGTATTCGCGGAAACAAATGCAAGCGATGTGGGGATGAATCCTGTAACAATACCATTAACGAGACGTAAAAGGAAAAATGTTTCGACAGAATTAACGAAACCCATCAAAAGGACGGATATCGCAATACCAAATCCGTTAATGAGCAGAATGGGTTTAAATCCGTATTTATCAGCGACCCTTCCCCAAATAGGTGACATGATGAAAGCGGTGACGAATGTAGCTCCGAAAATAAGACCAGACCATTTTTGGACATATGCATCGGAATGATCCCCGAACGTTCCGATATAAAGGGATAGGAAGGGCATAATCATTGTCATCGTTCCTGCTACAAGGAAGTTAGCAACCCAAATGATGATGAAATTCCGTTTTTGCACGTCCATATAAAAACCTACTTTCTTATCGTGCGCTACATTCATTATAAAACAGTTCGAGACACGAAGGAAGTATCGTGCTTAATCTTCGAAATGGGTGACTTGATATGGTAAACTAATTCGGGGTGAATGAATATGAGAAAAACCTTAATCTCTATTGTGACTCTCTTTTTAGTCGTTATACTCGCCGCTTGCGGAAAAGGAGTAACGGATAATCAGGATCAGAAAAAAGGGGGAGCCACTGAAAATTCTTCAGTGGACAAAAATAGTGTGAATGGACAAGAGGAGGAAACAACAATGTATCCACAGTTATCGAAAGAAGTAGCAGCAAACGAGGCACTTGTCGTGATGAACACAACACTCGGCCCTATTAAAATCAAGCTATTCCCGGAACAAGCACCAAAAACGGTTGAAAACTTTTTAACACATGCCGAAAATGGCTATTATGATGGCATCATCTTCCACCGTGTGATTGAAGATTTCATGATTCAAGGTGGCGATCCGACTGGAACAGGGATGGGTGGAGAAAGCATTTACGGTAAAACGTTTGAAGATGAATTTTCGAAAGAATTGTTCAACTTACGCGGTGCGCTTTCTATGGCTAACGCGGGTCCTGGAACGAATGGTAGCCAATTCTTCATTGTACAAGCACCACAATCGACTGGTGGAATGAAAGCCTGGTTACCAAAAGAAATCAAAGAAGCTTATGGCGAAATAGGCGGAACACCCCATCTGGATCAAGCACATACAGTATTCGGTCAGGTTATCGAGGGTATGGATACGGTCGATAAAATTGTGTCTGTAAAAGCAAAAGGAACCAAACCAGTTGAAGATGTGAAAATCGAGTCAATCGAAATCCTGCAAAAATAATTCCAGCCTTGTGAAATTAACGAAGTGAGGATGTGGTTGTAAATGAACGTAATTCTAATGCCGTTCCTTTACTTTCCTGAAGATAAAGCAGAATATATTCCGGCCGCGATATCATTTGTATTCTTCATGGTTTTACTTGTTCTCACCTTTATGTGGATTAAACGTAATTCGAAGAAACAAGAAGAAGAGACAAGAGAATTGGAAGAACGTATTTTACATGAACGCCGCGTAGCAAAAGAAAAACAGCACCCTCAAAATTGAGGGTGCTGTTTTTCTTTTTGTAAATCAACCGTTCAACGCTGTGATGAATCGTTTGACTCCATCTTCTACAAGTGAACGTGGCGTCGCAACGTTCATACGGAGGAACCCGCGGCCTGCCTCGCCGTATTTCGTACCAGGCTCTAGTGCGAGTCTCCCTTTATTCAATAGTTTGTCCATTATCTCATCTTCAGTCAATCCCGTATCTCTGTAGTCAATCCACAGCAAATATGTTCCGTGTGGTTTATTAATTTTAAGACTCGGCACAGCAGCCGGAAGTTCACGGATTACGTAGTCCATATTGGCGGAGATGACTTCAAGCAATTCTGCAAGCCAAGGACCTCCATCCTTATAAGCCGCATTCAAAGCGGCAGCTGCGAAAGGACTTAGTTCCATCTGTCCATGTGACATCGCATTCAACGTGAGTTTTTCCCGTACACCTTCGTCCGTCGCAATCATTATCGCCACTTGAACACCAGCAAGATTGAATGTTTTCGTCGGCGCAACACAAGTGATGATACGGCCCGCTTCTTCGCCTGCAAGCAGTGCTAGTGGGATATGCTTATAGTCTGGGAAAACAAGATCGGCATGGATTTCATCCGATAAAATAAAAATATTATATTTTGTACATAATCTTATTATTTCTTTCAGTTCGTCTTCATTCCAGACAATTCCCCCGGGATTATGTGGATTACATAAGATGAAAAGTTTCACATCTTGTTGTAGACAGTTTTCAAATTCCTCGAAGTCAATTGAATATGTACCGTTCTTTTCTTTCATGACACATTCGACAATTTTACGTTCTTGAAGGCCAGGGATTTGGAAGAACGGTGGATAGACTGGTGGTGTTATAAGAATTCCATCCCCCTTGGTTGTAAAAGTTTCTATAACCGACGCGATTGCTGGTACTACCCCATGATTGAATAACATCCATTCATTTTTAGTTTCCCACCCCTGACGCTCAGCCAGCCATGAACGGACTGAATCTTTACAGCCTTCACAAATGTAGGAGTATCCGAATACCGACTGCTCAAGCGTTTCCCTTATCGCGTCAACTACCACTTCTGGAGCGGCGAAATCCATATCTGCAACCCACATTGGCAAGATATCTGAAGCGTCCTCAATCCCATAGACTACTTCCATTCGGTCCCATTTCACTGAACGGGTTTTCCGTCTTTCAATCACATGATCAAATACACTCACGAATATCCCCTCTTTCCTTTTTTCTCTACTATGCTATCATAAATGAGACTAAAGAAAAATAAGGTGACTTATCGTGCAAACCATTGAAATGAATAAAAAAGCTGTTATCCTTTTGGAAGAATGGGATCCATTCCATGAGGGGAAAAAAGCATATGAACTGGAAATCGTCGATGTCGTAACAGAATTGCATCGCCTTGATCATCCGACGGATCTTGCAAAACGGATTCGGGAAATTTACGAACATTCCTATGAGCTGTGGATTCCAATCGAGAACTGCGTACAAATATCTTATAAGTTGTTGGCAATAAAATACGAAGCGAAGTGCATCGTCTGAAGTAAAGCGCAGAACATCTGGTGTCCGGAGTTTAGACAATCAAAAAAGCTGTACCCATGTAAATGCGGGTACAGCTTTCTTGATTCTAGGACCGGAGTTCAATGATCCAAACGATGAAAATTATAATAATGGCCACAGGTGCTATAAATCGTACGAGAAACTTCCATAAACTGTTCATCACAGGGTGCATACGAAGCTCATCGTCTGTTTGGGATTTCGTTAAAATAAAGCCCGCAAAGAGTGAGATTAAAAGCGCACCGAGCGGCATACCAATCCGGCTTGTCAACAAGTCTGCAAAGTCGAAGATTGTTCCACCGAAAATACGAACATCAGAAAGTATCCCGAATGATAGTGCGCTCGGAATCCCGACGATGAAAATAAGTAGTCCGAATACCCACGAAGCACGCTTTCTTCGATCGTGTTTCGTTCGAATACCGGAGGACACAACAATCTCAAGCATCGCAATCGATGAAGTGAGCGTCGCGAATAGCATCAGAATGAAGAAGATAATCATGAACACATTCCCGAATGGAATTTGGCTAAATATAGCTGGCAATATGACGAAAATTAATCCTGGCCCTTCATCAGGGGATTGACCAAGAGCGAACACCGCTGGAAAAATGACCAGCCCGGCCAAAATTGAGATAACAATATTGAGTAACGACACATTTAAGGCTGACTGACCGAGCCGTTCCTCCTTCGGTAAATAGGAAGCATACGTCATCATGGCCGTCACACCGACACTTAACGAGAAGAATGCTTGTCCGAGAGCAAGGAGAACTGTCGAACCTGTCAACTGGGACCAATCGGGCACAAATAGGAAGCGGACACCCTCCATCGCGCCATCCAATGTCAACGAACGGATGGCTAGGATGATAAAGAAGATGAATAACAGCGGCATCATCCAACGGCTCGCCCGTTCAATTCCGCCGCGAATCCCGCTTTGTACAATCCAGATGGACAACAGCATGAATACCGCCTGTGCGAACAGTACTTCGAACGGATTTGCGATGATTAAATCGAAAAGCTTTCCATGCTCGGCAACATCAAGTTTGAAGAACAGCGCACGAGCAAGGTAAGAGAGAATCCAACCCCCGATGACGCTATAGAATGACAAAATAATAAATGACATCGCAAGACCTAGCCAACCTACTAGATGCCATTTGCGTCCAAGAGCGAGTCGTTTTAGTGCTGTAACAGCATCTGCCTGCCCCATTCGCCCAACAACAAACTCCGCCAATAAAATCGGAAGACCAATCGCAAATGTACTGATGATGAACAGGATAACAAAGACGCTCCCGCCATTTGTTCCTGCCATATAAGGGAACTTCCATATTGCACCGAGTCCGATTGAACTGCCCGCAGCAGCGAGAACGAATCCGATTTTTGAGGACCATTGATCGCGTTGTTTCATTAACAAATCACTCATTTCTATGATAAAGACTTATTTATTGTACATGAGTCAGTATCAATCCTAAACACCTTTGTAACATTTGTATATTTTCTTATTACATACAAGGAGCAAAGAAATTAGTGGGGGAATAATCGGGAACGCGGGATACAGCTTCCGTAAGCTTGGATACATTCGATTATGACGACTTGAAAGAAACAATGATTTTTAAAAGAGAAAAATAGCTACATCAGAATTCGGTTTTTATGGAAAAAGTTATATTCCTATTGGGCTACAACCTTTTTCATACACTTTTTTGCCCAAGACCGATATGCATGGTATAATTTTAGACGGCCTTATTGGCACATACGATACCAAAAATAGATTGGGAGCTGTTTCAAATGGCAAGGAAATATGAAGTGGGAGAAGAGCTTTCCGGCAAAGTAACGGGAATTCAACCATACGGTGCATTTGTTGCGCTTGACGAAGAAACACAAGGCCTTGTCCACATTTCTGAAATAACATATGGATTCGTGAAAGACATCAATGATTTTCTTTCCATTGGGCAAGAAGTCGAAGTGAAAGTTTTAGAAATTGACGATGGTGCAGGGAAAATTAGCCTGTCGATTCGCGCGCTTCAAGAAGCACCACCATCTACAAAGAGAGAAGATCGTCCACGCAAATCATTGCAAGCCCGCGTTAACGAACGCGACGCGGATGGATTCAACTCATTAAAAGAAAAGTTGCAAGGTTGGATTGAGAAATCTGGACAATAAGAGGAACGCAGTCTAAGTTCGCCGCGTCCTGCGGCAACAACTGCATGACCTACATCCTGTAGGCCCAAGCGGAAGTGGCCGTCTAGATGCGACAGGCACAAGACGGTTTGCGGAGAGGCGCACCTCAGCCTCATAGTAAACCCTCTTGTGACCCGAGCATCTGGCCACTGGAGTCTGGACAATAAGAGGAACGCAGTCTAAGTTCGCCGAAGCGGCCTATGATACGTAGTCCTATTCGTCCTGCGGCAACAAGGAGGGATGAAGTTCAATCCCTCCTTGTTGCATGACCTACATCCTGTAGGCTCAAACGAAAGTGAGGACAAGGCGATTAGGCCTTCTCCTCACTTTTTAATTTTTCGAAGCCGGTATTGCAAATTTTGACGACTCATCCCAAGTGTATTGGCGGTTTTCGTCACATTATCATTATGTAACTTCATCGCTTTATGTAAATAATACACTTCTGCTTCGTGCAAAAATTGATCAAGAGGGAGCAATTCTTTATCGGGCTGGATGATGAAATCAGCAGCTTGGATTGTCTCGTCAGTCATATCTCCACTCTTCATCCGAAAATGAAGGGGCAACATATCATATGTAATAACGATTTCGGTCGTAGCAAGTGAGGTGACCTCATTGAGAAGAAACTCGAGCTCTCTTACATTTCCAGGCCAATGATACCCAAGGAAAAGTTGCTCAACCTCAGTAGTAATCCCTTGTAATGCGGATCCGAATCGATCACTCCTGCCAACTAAATAAGTGGAAATAAAGGGCGAAATATCTTCCTTACGTTTTCGCAATGGTGGGACTCGGATTGTGAAAGAGGAAAAGAAATAGTATAAGTCTTTCAGTAATGCCCCTGAGGCTATTAATTCAACAGGGTCATCCCCGATGCTTGCCATGAATTGCCTATCACGTGCGCCTAACTTTACGAGTATTGAAAGTAATTCCTGCTGAAGAGGAATCGATAGCAAATCAACACGCTCACAAAATAATGTAACCGAATCTATATCTGATAAGTCATCGATTAAACGATCGATAAGCAAGGGATCTGAGCTATGGCAGAAAAGTGTATAAAAGAGGCCGTTGGAAGGTGAAAATTCATTGTGGATACTTTCTGCGATAAGATCTTTTCCTGTTCCGGTTTCCCCTATTAACAGGACAGGCAATTTTGCCCGTGCCGCTTTTTTTGCAGTTGAAATAACGGCTTTCATCGATGAAGAATCTGCGATGATCCGATTGAATGTGACGGGATCACTGTTCTTTCTGAATGGCTGTAAGACATACTTCTCAAGTGCGGTTACATCACGAGCTAGTTCCATAGCTCCGATTAATTCGCCGTCATGGTAAATTGGAAATGTGTCATTTATCGTCGTGATTTCTGTACCATTCCGGTTCCAGTAGGTCTGTTTTACGTTTAATTGTATGATTTCGCTTTGCAACACTTTTAACAGCGTACTCTCTTCCTGTTCAAAATTGAATAGCTCCAAAATCGATCGATCGCCGACATCTTCAAGCGCAAGACCTTCAATTACTTTCATTTTTTCATTATAAATAACGGTTTGCCCGTTTTTATCAACAGCATGGATACCAACCTCGACATGATTGACTGCAAATTCATGAAAAGGGAAGAGTGATTCATCGATTTTATTCAAAATTAACACCATCCAAATAAATTTTTTTGAAAATTAATGAATAATACTTGAAATCCGCAACAATCTTTTGCATTATTATATATGTAATCAATTACTAAGTGCAAATTTATTTTGCGTCTCAATTAAAAAAGGAGGAACAAACATGATTCCATACAAACATGAGCCATTCACAGATTTCACGCTAGAAGAGAACAAACAAGCTTTCTTAGAGGGCATGAAGACAGTAGAGGGCTATCTTGGACAAGATTATCCTTTAATTATCGGTGGGGAACGAGTTACAACTGAAGAAAAATTAGTTTCAACAAACCCAGCAAACAAAGAAGAAGTTATCGGTCGCGTTTCTAAAGCAAGCAAAGACCTTGCTGAGAAAGCTATGAAAGTAGCAGACGCAACTTTCAATACATGGAGAAAAGTAACGCCTGAATTCCGTGCAGATGTTCTTTTTAAAGCTTCAGCGATTATTCGCCGTCGTAAACACGAATTCTCAGCACTTCTTACAAAAGAAGCAGGAAAACCTTGGAATGAAGCGGACGCTGATACAGCCGAAGCAATTGACTTCCTTGAATTTTACGCACGTCAAATGCTTACATTGAAAGACGGTATGCCTGTTGAAAGTCGCCCAGGCGAATTCAACCGTTTCGACTATATCCCCCTTGGTGTAGGCGTTGTTATTTCACCATGGAACTTTGCATTTGCAATCATGGCTGGAACAACTGCTGCTGCACTTGTTACAGGAAACACAGTACTTCTGAAACCAGCATCTACAACACCAGTTGTGGCATACAAGTTTATCGAAGTTCTTGAAGAAGCCGGCATGCCTGCTGGCGTTGTTAACTTCATCCCTGGATCAGGTGCTGAAGTAGGAGATTATCTTGTCGATCACCCAAGAACACGATTCATCTCATTCACAGGTTCACGTGAAATTGGAACACGCATTTACGAGCGTGCGGCAGTAGTGAACAAAGGCCAAATCTGGTTGAAACGTGTAATCGCTGAAATGGGCGGTAAAGATACAATGGTCGTTGACAACGATGCAGATCTTGAACTTGCAGCACAATCAATCGTTAAATCGGCATTTGGTTTTAGTGGACAAAAATGTTCTGCATGTTCACGTGCAGTGATTCACGCAGACGTTTACGATCAAGTTGTTGCGCGTATCGAAGAATTGACAAAAGAATTGACATACGGTGATCCAGCAGACCAAGCGAACTTCACTGGTCCGGTTATCGATCAAGCATCATATGATAAAATTATGAGCTACATTGAAATTGGTAAAAAAGAAGGACGTATTGTTGCAGGCGGAACTGGCGATAGTTCAAAAGGATTCTTCGTTGCTCCAACTGTTATTGTTGATTTGGATCCTAAAGCTCGTGTTATGCAAGAAGAAGTCTTCGGCCCAGTTGTCGGAATTTCAAAAGCGAAGAGCTTTGACGAAGCAATTGAAATTGCAAACAACACGGATTATGGTTTGACAGGCGCAGTCATTACTAACAACCGTGCTCACATCGAACAAGCACGTGAAGATTTCCATGCAGGTAACCTTTACTTCAACCGCGGGTGCACAGGCGCAATCGTAGGATACCAACCATTTGGTGGATTCAACATGTCCGGTACAGATTCAAAAGCGGGCGGACCTGATTACTTGCAACTACACATGCAAGGTAAAACAACGTCTGAAACGTTTTGATTTGAACAACCTGCAATAATAAAAGTAGACCCATCAACTTGGTGGGTCTGCCCATTACATAACATACAAGGAGGGAAATGCATGTCAGTATCAGAAAAAATTATTACACAAACGGATAAATACGGTGCGAACAATTATCACCCACTACCAATCGTTATTTCAGAAGCTCAAGGGGTTTGGGTTCAAGATCCAGAGGGAAATAAATTTATGGATATGCTATCCGCATATTCTGCTGTAAACCAAGGGCATCGTCATCCTAAAATCATTCAAGCTTTGAAAGACCAGGCTGACAAAGTGACATTAACTTCACGTGCATTCCATAACGACCAACTGGGTCCGTGGTATGAAAAAATTTGTGAGCTATCTGGAAAAGAAATGGCTCTCCCAATGAACACAGGTGCAGAAGCTGTTGAGACTGCGATTAAAGCAGCTCGTCGATGGGCCTATGACGTAAAAGGAGTTGCAGAAGAACAAGCTGAAATTATTGGCTGTGAAGGAAATTTCCACGGTCGTACGATGACAGCGGTCTCATTATCATCTGACGCAGAATATAAACGCGGATTTGGTCCTATGCTTCCGGGTATTAACCTAATTCCTTACGGTGATATTAAAGCGCTTGAAGAGGCAATCACTCCAAATACGGCAGCTTTCCTAATCGAGCCGATTCAAGGTGAAGCGGGTATTATCATTCCTCCTGTGGGCTTCATGAAAGCTGCAAGAGAACTATGTAAAAAACATAACGTCCTATTCATTGCAGATGAAATCCAAGCGGGTCTATGCCGTACGGGTAAAATGTTCGCATGTGAGTGGGAAGATATGGAGCCTGACATGTATATTCTGGGTAAAGCACTGGGCGGCGGAGTTTTCCCAATCTCATGCGTAGTTGCAGACAAAGAAGTTTTAGGTGTCTTCAATCCTGGATCACACGGTTCGACATTTGGTGGAAACCCGATGGCATGTGCAGTATCGATTGCTTCCCTAGAAGTATTGGAAGAAGAAGAGCTAGCTAAAAATTCTCTTGAGCTTGGGAATTACTTCATGGACGAGCTAAGGAAAATTCAACATCCATCGATTAAAGATGTTCGTGGACGCGGTCTGTTCATCGGAATTGAGTTAACTGAAGAAGCACGTCCATATTGTGAAAAGTTGAAAGAACTTGGTTTACTATGCAAAGAAACGCATGATACCGTTATCCGATTTGCGCCACCACTTATTATCAGCAAGGAAGAATTGGATTGGGCAATCGAAAAAATCAACAAAGTTTTTATGAAATAAAATAAATAGCCAAAATTGTTCTCTAATATGTTATAATATTTGCAAAGAAGACATTATGAATCAAAGAGGCGAAACATTAAATGACTGAAAACCTGAATCTATTCACGTCTACACAAGCTGTCATAAAGGATGCACTTGACAAACTAGGCTACGATGAAGGGATGTTCGAGCTATTAAAAGAACCACTTCGTATGGTAGAAGTACGAATTCCAGTCCGTATGGATGATGGTAAAGTTAAAGTGTTCAAGGGATTCCGTGCACAACATAATGATGCTGTTGGACCGACAAAAGGCGGCGTACGTTTTCACCCTGAAGTAACAAGGGAAGAAGTATTAGCATTATCCATGTGGATGACATTGAAAGCTGGTATCGTAGATCTTCCGTATGGCGGAGGTAAAGGCGCAATCATCTGTGACCCACGAGAAATGTCCATGGGAGAACTCGAAAGTCTGAGCCGCGGTTATGTACGTGCGCTAAGCCAAGTAATGGGACCCGCAAAAGACATCCCAGCTCCTGACGTCTTCACAAACGCTCAAATTATGGCGTGGATGATGGATGAATATAGTCGTATTGACGAATTTAACTCACCTGGTTTCATTACAGGTAAACCGATTGTTCTAGGTGGATCGCAAGGACGAGACCGTGCAACTGCGGAAGGTGTAACAATCATCATTGAGGAAGCGGCGAAACGTCGTGGAATTGATATGAAAGGTGCACGTATCGTAATTCAAGGATTCGGAAATGCAGGAAGCTTCCTATCCAAGTTCCTTCATGATGCAGGTGCTAAAGTTATTGGTATTTCTGATGCTTATGGTGCGCTTCATGATCCGGCAGGTCTTGATATTGACTATCTTTTAGATCGTCGTGATAGCTTTGGAACGGTAACTACACTTTTCGATAACACAATTACAAACCAAGAATTACTTGAGCTTGATTGTGATATTCTTGTTCCAGCTGCAATTGCAAACCAAATCACGGAAAAAAATGCGCACAACATCAAAGCTAAAATTGTTGTTGAAGCAGCGAATGGACCAACTACAACCGAAGGTACTAGAATTCTTACGGAACGTGGAATCCTTCTTGTTCCAGACGTACTCGCAAGTGCGGGTGGCGTAACAGTATCTTACTTCGAATGGGTTCAGAATAACATGGGTTATTATTGGACAGAAGAAGAAGTTCGCGAAAAAATGACTAAAAAAATGGTGGATGCATTCGAGAATGTATACACAGTAGCATCGACGCGTAACATTGATATGCGTCTTGCGGCATATATGATTGGTGTCCGTAAAACTGCAGAAGCCTCAAGGTTCCGTGGTTGGGCATAATCTAAATACAAAAGGCATCTCCTGTTTTTAATAGGGAGATGCCTTTTATCCCGCATTAACGGGCAGTAAGACCCCACTTCAAGTCTTCAAGGAAACAAGAAGACTAAGTGGGGGATTAACTGCACCCCAGTGCTGCGGAATAAAATCCAATTCCGCTTTAAATCCCGAATGGTTAAACTAACAATCAGTGGGGATGAGGAACCCCCTACTAATTGAAGAATAACTTTATGCTTCTTTAGGTCTCGGAATTCTAACTTTCTCTTCTTCACGCCAGTTTTTAAATAATATTCCAAGATTAAAAAGTCCAGAAATTCCGATCACCAGATAAACAAAACGTGCCAACGGTTCCGCAGAGCCGCCAGCCATTTGAGCTACAACATCAAAACGGAAGATTCCTGCCACTCCCCAGTTAAGAGCACCAATAATCGTTATTGCAAGTGCTATTTTATGAACTTTATTCATTAGCAAACACCTCCTTAACTTATTATTCCCATGATTTTTTAAAAAATACATAGGCCTTTATTTTTGCAAAAGGGGATTGTTTTTCGGATAATGAAAGGAAATAAGGGAGGCTTTTATTAATGAATGATTTCGTATTTCAAAACCCGGTCAAGCTTATTTTCGGAAAAGGACAGTTGCAAGAATTGCCCAAAGAACTGGTGGGCTATGGTAAAAAGGTTCTCGTTGTTTATGGGGGTGGCAGTATAAAAAGAAGTGGCTTATATGATGAAGTCATGACGATTTTGAATGATAACGGAATAGAAGTGCATGAACTTTCAGGGGTAGAACCGAATCCTCGTGTCTCAACGGCCCGTAGAGGCGCTACTATTTGTAAGGAAAACGGAATTGACCTCATCCTTGCAGTTGGCGGTGGATCTGTCATTGATTGTACGAAACTCATCGCATCAGCAGCAAAATACGACGGTGATGCATGGGATTTAGTGACACGCAAAGCGTTCGCATCCGAAGCACTACCATTTGGAACAGTTTTGACGTTGGCGGCAACCGGATCTGAAATGAATGCAGGTTCTGTTATTACAAATGAAGAAACGGAAGAGAAATATGGATGGGGCGGCCCATTGAATTACCCGAAATTCTCTATCCTAGATCCCACATATACGCTAACTGTTCCAAAAGACCATACGATTTACGGTATTGTCGATATGATGTCCCATATATTTGAACAATATTTCAACGATGCAACAAATACACCCGTGCAGGATGGAATGCGTGAAGGGGTCTTACGTGCAATTATGGAAGCTGGTCCGAAACTCGTCGAAGACTTAGACAACTATGATTTACGTGAGACAATCTTATTTGCAGGCACAATGGGATTGAATGGTTTTCTCGGAATGGGCAGCAACGGAGACTGGGCCACACATGGTATCGAACACGCCGTTTCAGCAGTCTACGATATCCCACATGCCGGAGGACTTGCGGCATTATTCCCCAACTGGATGCGCTATAACGTCCACGTCAATCCTGCGAGATTCGCGAAACTTGCGGTAAACGTATTCGGGGTAGAGTCGGAAGGGAAGACAGCGGAAGAGATTGCATTCGAAGGTATAGATAACCTTAGATCTTTCTGGACATCACTTGGGGCGCCCGAAACACTTGCATATTACGACATCGATGATTCCAAACTTGAATTGATGGTAGAAAAAGCAAGCGTGAACGGTCCGTTTGGAGGATTCAATTCGTTGAATAAAGAAGCGGTACTTTCGATTTTGAAGGCATCATTATAAAATGAGAAAGCGTCGCGCCAGAGTGTGTTTACACTCGGTGCGACGCTTTTTATTATTCGGGAAGCTTTGAATTAAATTGTTGATCTTTTTCGGTAGGGTTAGATCTTTGCCATGTTAGAATGCCATCGTCTTCATCGAAAGAAATAATAACGTCTTGTACGCCTTTTTGATTAAGAATAATAGCCATAAGTCGATCACGTACATCGTCAACATAAGCGACTGTATGATTTGGATTGACTTCTACAACAACTTCAACATGAAGGAATTCGCCTTCCTTGATCACCTCAACACGTTGAATATCTCTTACATCAGGATCCTCTGCAACTAGATGAGCGATATGATTGAGCATTTCCTCATCAGTTTCCCCAATGGCACCGCGTGCATTTTCAAGGAATACTTTTCCCACAACGTAAAACATCATCATTCCAATCAAGATGGAAGCGATACCCTCTGCAGCGAGCAACCCGAGAAAGTGAGCGAGAAGAACCGCGACAAAAGCGAGAATTCCTCCGCATGTTGCAACTAAATCTTCCATGAACACAAGTTTTGTTGGTGGCTTCGCACGATTTAGGTGACGAAAACTCGTCGTAAGAGGGGCAAATCCCCCTTGATTGATCCCTGCTTCATGGAGAACTTCTTTCCCTGCTTTGTAAAAAACAACGAACTCTAAAACTATTCCGATGCCTAGAACGGAAAGGTTAATAATTAAACCACCGGATGCGACGGGATTCATGATATGATGCCATCCCCCAATGATTGCTTCATAAGACATGATAGCAACGACAATGACAGCGCCAAGGCAAACTAAGTTGACGACCCGA
Source organism: Sporosarcina limicola (assembly GCF_014873855.1). GTDB lineage: Bacteria > Bacillota > Bacilli > Bacillales_A > Planococcaceae > Sporosarcina > Sporosarcina limicola. The sequence continues at coordinate 54,718 of NZ_JADBEL010000025.1, forward strand.
CCAAATCCATTCGGGTATTTCGGAGTTGGGGCTTTTTTCGATAATGCTGAACCGATATAGACAAAAAACTGATTCGCGGCATCTCCGAGGGAGTGCAACATTTCTGCAAACATGGCAACGTTGCCAGTAAGGAAGAAAGCACCCGCTTTAAGACCTGCAATAACTGTATTAACGATTGCTGCGAGTAAGGATGGTTTATTGCCACCTTTTAATAGTTTCAGTAAGTCCGACATAAGTACCCTCCGTCATGTGAAGATTTCAATTTCTACTGATTCGATATAAGGAAGCTCTGATAATTCGATGTATAGCTGTGATGTCTGTTTTTTAGGTAATAAAGTGAGGCGGATATCCAGTTTGTGTTTTAAAGATTGATTGGGTTCAACAATTTTACAAATACGTAAATTTTCAATTGACATTCCTTCCGATTTTAAATAAAAGATAAGAGCCTCAATCTTCGACATCTCCACTATTATGAAAATGAGAGAAACGTCCTTTGTCCGAAGACGTTTCGGTCCGAATTTGCCAAGCAAGGGAGCGAGAACTTCAATAACAACCATGACGCTAAGGACAGCGAATGCAGCTTCGATGTAAAAACCTGCACCGACAGCAATTCCGATACTTGCCGCTCCCCAAATCATCGCTGCTGTGGTCAAGCCGCTAATGCTGTCATTATCTCGCCTCAAAATCGCGCCTGCACCAAGAAAACCGATGCCGCTCACAACCTGCGCTGCCAAACGAAGAGGATCCATTGTAACATTTATATCATTTCTCGACGGAACAAGATACGCTGATTCAATAGAAACAATTGTCAAAAGGCAGCTAAAAGTAGCGATGACCGCACTCGTCTTCAATCCAATAGGTTTCTTTTTCATTTCCCTCTCTACACCGATGACTAAACTTAATATCAAAGCAATCGTGATTTTAATCAATACATCAGGATACATTGCTTCATTTAATAGCCAATCCATCATCGTCCCCCTTGAACATTCTAATCTTCTTTCTAAATTAATAGTAGTATGCCCGTTATTGTTTAAATTGCCTTAAACAATAAAAATGAAACCTGGAAAGCCTTTCGAAATAGAAATGTTTTAAACGAAAAAAAAGAACTTCTACTATAATATACGTTTGCGGATTGCTCGATAAGCGTATTTGCAATGTTTTTAGGTATACTTAAAAGGAGAGTCGAGTCGGTTGGACATTATTCTGGACTTGATAAGTTGCAGTCCAGAATGCGAAACTTGATTATAAATCTATTTAGCCGTGCATTCTTCTACTTATGACTCAAATGAGTGAGCAGGAATGCTATCCTAACGATGATTTACTTTAAGCTGGAAGTGCTCTAAGTGCTCTAAGTGCTCTAAGTGCTCTAAGTGCTGTTAGATGCATTCTTATTTATAAGTAGAAACATTGTCATAGCGGGGGTAATACTGGTCGGTATAGATAAGAATGCATAGGGAATAAAATTATTTTTAAAAAAGACTTGATTTATCTATGCGTTATGTTGTATATTAGTAAATGTCCTCTGAGAGAGAAACACAACGACGAAAAAAGAAATTCAAAATAGTTGTTGACTCGAATAGGAAGAAGTGTTATATTAATAAAGTCGCTGTTAAAGCGAATGAGAAATGGGATAAGATTTTCCCCTTCTAATGAACCTTGAAAACTGAACAGCAAAACGTCAACGAAATACAGTTTGGGAAACCGGTTCTGCCGGTGGAACAAACACAATCGAATCTTCGGATTCAAAATTGACATTAACGAGAGATTGAAATATATCTTTCTTACTTAATGCCAGCAAAAAGAAATGAGCAATCATTTTCTTCCACTGGCGGTCGAGACGTAGTGCAGTGCTAGGAGATGAGCGAGAGAAGAAAGGAGCGTACTTAGGTACGTGACTGACTGATCGAGTGAAATCGACAACGCAATGCGCTGCGTATCGACTAGCCAGTATTATGGAGAGTTTGATCCTGGCTCAGGACGAACGCTGGCGGCGTGCCTAATACATGCAAGTCGAGCGGAACATAAGGAGCTTGCTCCTTATGT
>NZ_JADBEL010000026.1:0-46887 GCF_014873855.1 Sporosarcina limicola
AGAGTGGTGGTTGTCATTTATTTATTTGGTTTTTGAGAACCACCCTTTTGCTTCCTACGGCGCGGGGTGGTTTTCTTGTTTTCTAAAACGTTTTTCCGAAAGTGATATGCGCTTGTTTCACGGACAATCCCTTTCATGATTTCACGTAGAAAATCAAGAAATGTTTCCATGATTATCACCTCCTTTCCCAAAAGGAAAGAAGCATGACACCCACCACCCTCACAATATCTGGTTGCTACTTTATTTTACCATATGAAAGTATTGAATAGTTAATCACTTTCATTACACACCTAAAGGCCGCAATATAATGTGTTTCCTTAATACATATTGGATGGAAGTTCCCCTGTTCGGCAAATACCCTTATATATTTTTTGAAGACGTTCTCTCGGTTGGACTCCATTTTGAACGGCCGACTCATATTCTTTTATCCAGTCCTGAACGCGTTGATAAGACAGTATCCATGACAACAACACATATAAGCTAACCTCTTCTGTGGATTCAACATGGTACTATTTAAAGGTTTGAACAGCCTTTTCATACTCATTTAAAGAACTTTGGCAAATAAATAGCATACCAACGAGATTATTCCTATACCGTTCTTTTTCGTAATTAGATGATGAATTAAAGGCGCTTTTATTGGATTTTATAATAGCCTGTGCACTGATCTTTTCGCTAAGTAATTCTTCGCAAATGTGAATGGCCTCATTCTTTAGTGAAGCAGCATTGAGATGGTCAAGAAGAATTACCCGCAATTCACTATGGAGTACATCCTGATCACGATCATTTATTAAAATGAGTAACAGCGATTCACGAATCCATTTTTCGGGTTCATCTATATGCTTTTTCAAGGAAATAATATGACTTAAAAAATCAGGTTGAGAAACTTTAATTGTATAAAATGGTTCTTCACTTGCGAAAACGTAATGCCCTGATGCATAACAAAGTAGTTTGTAAAGCTGTTCTAATAGATTAACAGCTTCCCGTGTGTGCTCTGGCTGATTGGCAGAAGTAGATAATTGATCATAAAGTTTTTTAGCAGTGAAGCGCCATTTTGCACGTTCTTTCTTTGGAATTGTTTGGTTAGGCGCAATATAATAGTGAGCGTACGCATATTTAATAAAATCTATTGTTTCACATTTCACGACTTCAAAATCAATGAGTACTTTTTCTTTTTTACCTCCCCTCATTTGACTGATTTTATAGTGCTGTGGGTTCTCAATTAATGCATCAATATCTTTTTCCTCTCGAACTTTTTTCGGAATTAATTTGTAGATTTCAACGAGAAGTGTTTCTAATTCCTCCCTCGATTGCTCTTTAACTATCTTTCGTAATTCAGTAACCTTCACTTTAGATTCTCCTTTCGAAAAGTAGCTTATCATTTAATTATAAAAGTTTCATGATTAAAAGTCGATAACCAGTTGAATGAATGGATGGATGGATGGATGGATGTGTTAATTAATCCATTCATATTACATATCAATATAGCCTCTAATTCTCTATAATAGATGTATATTCTAAAAGGAGTTGGGGATGGCTTGAAGCCTATTTCGAAGTTTGCAACAAAGATTGTCGTTCTAGTCCTCTTAGTCATTGGAACAGCAGCAAGTGTCGGATGGTACTTCTTTGATGCAAATAAAGGAATTGAAGTTTCGTTTTCCGAACTGGAAAAAACGATTCAAACCCAAAACGGTCAATCCATGTCTCTCAAAGAAACGTCTAATGGGACATTGTATTTGAAGACGAATACCGAGCTTTACGTGACGCAAGTCCGACCGCAAAGTCAGTTAGTTGAACAATTGGTCAAAAAATATACTATTTCATATAGCTATTCCGATCAAGGCCTAGTAGGTGGTTTGTTTATTGGTGGGTTGTTGATCTTGCTAGTGATTACATTGTTTGTACTTCATAAAAAGGGGAAGATTGGCATCGGAGTTTCTTCCATGAAAAATAGTGCGTCCATAGCGACACCTTTACCAAATATAACGTTAAAGGATATCGGCGGGCTTCCGGATGAAATGAAGGAAGAGATTTATCAGACGTTATCCATTGTAAAAAATCCGAAGAACTCGGCGCAAATCGGCATTAAACCACCGAATGGGATTTTATTATATGGACCACCTGGAACAGGGAAGACGTTACTTGCACAGGCCATTGCACATGAAATTGGTGCAACTTTCTTTTCATTGAGCGGTGCTGCATTCACTGAACTCTTTGTGGGTGTGGGAGCTTCCCGCGTACGTTCACTATTTCAAAATGCAAGAAAGCATCAGCCAGCAGTCATTTTTATTGATGAAGTGGATGCACTGGCGGGTAAACGGAAAGCACATGGTGGTGAAGAAGCGGAAAAAACATTAACGGAATTGCTTGTGCAGTTAGATGGCGGGAATGATAACGAGGGTGTGCTTTTCATTGCAGCAACGAATCGGAAAGATATGTTAGATGATGCTTTCCTCCGCCCAGGCCGTATCGATTTTTCCTTCCAAGTACCTTTGCCTGATACGACTGGAAGAAGAGAAATTATTGACATCCATACGAGGGGCAAGTTGATGGCAGCTGATGTTGTGGCCTCCTTGGATGTCTTAGCTGAAAGTACTTCAGGTTTTTCCGGTGCTGAGTTAAGTTCACTTTTCGAAACGGCTAGCAGAAGGGCGATTCGAGATGGACGTAAACAAATTGATAAAAGCGATCTTGATTTTGCGATTGACCGGACAATACTTGGAAATACTTCCCGTGCGCTAAATGATCCGGAGACGAAGCGAAGAGTAACCATTCATGAATCTGGCCATGCGCTTATCGCTGCACTGACAAAACCGAATTCGATAAGAAAAGCAACGATTATTCCTCGTGGGCAAGCACTGGGTTATGTCGCGCCGATTCAGAAGGAGCTTCATTTGCAAACAGCAAGTGAATTACTGGACCAAGTCAGTATGATTCTTGCGGGTGGAGTCGCGGAACGCCTATACCTTGGCGAGCATAGCATCGGCGTAAGTGGGGATGTGCAACAAGCGAAGGAAATTATCGAGAGAATGGTCGATACAGGATTGCTTCAAGACGGCTTCACACTTACTTTTAATAAAGCAGAAAAAGAAGCGAAAATGCAAGTTCTTTTTGAAGAAGCGCTTCATAAAACAGAAAGTCTCATTACCGAGCATGCATCGGAATTTGAGCAATTGGTGGAGGCATTATTTCAACAGGAAACACTGGATGGTTCGGAAATTCAAGAGATTGTCAGTGGGAATGTTGCTGAATTGGAAATGTGTTTAGAGTGAAAAACTTCTTTATATAAAAGATACTGAAACCGTATGATAGAATTCGAAAAATGAAGTAAAAATAGGTGTTTTGAAAAGAACTGTTTGCCATATGATAGGTCTTCTCTTTATCCCAACGTCTAAATCGTGTATAATGAGAGTATATTAAAAAGGGAGAAGCGTTAGTGCGCTTCTCCGTGCAACTTTTACCGTAAGGGTGGCAGTTGTCAATTACTTTTTCTTTTTTGAGAACCACCCTTAAGCTTTCGAACGCGAGGGGTGGTTTTCTTGTTTTCTAAAACGTTTTTTCGAAAGTGAAAGGCGCTAGTTTCACGCACAATCCCTTTCATGATTTCACGTAGAAATTCAAGAAATGTTTCCATGATTATCACCTCCTTTCCCTAAAGAAAGAAGCATGACAACCTATCACCCTCACAATATCTAGTTGCAATTCTATTTTACCACAATTCAATTCCGTTAATTGGAAAATATAGAAAAAAGACCTTTCGAGGTCTTTTTTCTTTTAAAAATAACTAATTTGCCACAATAATTAGAATCATACTATGCAAGTTAGTTAATCCGCCGTTGTTGGGGGACAAGTCAATGCGTACTATACACCAGGGGGTGAAAATATGTTTGCATTGTATGATGTTGCGATTATTCCATTGATTATTGGAGTCGTTGAGGTGTTTAAGAGAGGGGGGGTGCCAGCCAAATATTCGTCATTTGTTGCCGTTGCTTGCGGCCTGCTTTTCAGTATTTTTTATTTGCCAGGAAGCATAAAAGAGGGCATAATTATTGGATTGATGTTGGGACTATCAGCATCGGGATTATACAGTGGTAGTAAAAATATAATAGAAAAGAAGAATAATGGCGGGGATTAATGACTCCCTTTGTTGAAGAAATAGGTGCTGGTTTCATACCCGACATGGCCAAATACTGACGGTGTTGCCGGTTCTTTTTTTGATAGAGTGAATTCATTTCCGTAAGAGGATGGATTAATATAAAGGATTTCACAAATTAGTATTCGAAAGGATGTTTGTATGAATAAGTTCTATCAAATTGATTATGATTCACCAATCGGCGTTATAGAGATAATTGCTACAAATGAAGCGGTCTATTCCATTCTGTTTAGTGATCGAGAGGAGCCGGAGAACCATGTCCAGGAGGATACGCCGATGGTTTTGAAGGATTGTTTTAATCAAATAGATGATTATTTTAAGGGCATATGCCAGGAATTCACTTTTCCTTTTATTTTTGATGGCACTGACTTTCAAAAAACAGTTTGGAATGCCTTAACAACAATCAATTATGCGGATACTTGCTCGTATAAAGATATTGGAAAAGTAATAGGGAATGAAAAAGCAAGTAGGGCAATAGGAAGTGCGAACGGAAAAAATAAGTTGAGTATTGTTATTCCTTGTCATAGGGTAATCGGGTCAAATGGAACATTGACTGGCTATGCAGGTGGAGTATGGAGAAAAGAATGGTTACTTTGTCATGAAAAATCTATGCAGGGAAGTCAGCTACACAGCAGGTGAACGATTCTAAGTTCATGCTCATTTACACAAGAAAACCATCCTTTAGCTACGGCTTAGGATGGTTTTCTTGTGTATGCGGGTACCCGCTTAATTAAATTTTCATTTTTTAATTCCTTTTAAGCTGCTCAATTGTTATCTATAAGAGAGGGTGATAACTAGCGTGGAAGAAGACGAGAAACTGAAAGCACAAAATGATAAATGTGATTATTTGAATAATTTGAATATATTAAAGGAAGCAAGCGGCAAAACTCCGGTCTGAGTAATACGAACTTCATATCACGCTATGCACGATTGGGTAATTTTGCATAACAAAATAGATCCGATACTTTCTCTCTCTCTGAGGCAGGTCCCTAGTAAATCACTTCCCAATTATGATTACACGTCGCCTCAATCACAGGATGCTGCTGGAAGTAGTCGGCAATAATCTCCGTCATATCTGTTTGAATATCCTTTATAACTGGACGGTTCTTAAACATATCAAAGTGACCTGCCCCTGTTGCGCGATAGCTGTTCATCACAACGTCAAACTTCGCCTGTAGATCGATTGGCTGACCATTTCTCGTTAATCTCGTTACACGCTCGCCTACTGGCATCGAAATGTTATAGGTATATTCGATGCCCTCCCACATATCGTAGTTATATGGCTGTGCCTTCGGATATTTAAAGGATGACGATACAGCAAGCTGTTCGTCCTCTATTGTAAAGTATGATGCACATTGCTCAAGTGCCTGCAAAATATCATATCCGCTTACTCTTAGCACTTTTAACGTATTCGGATAAATATAGTTCGTCACAATATCGCGCATTGTCACTTCATTTGGCAGCCCTCCACCCTCATCATGGAAGAGTGACGTAGTCGATATAGGAGCACCCGATACGTCCATTTGAATTCGATTGATGAATTCGACATAGGGGTGTTCATGAACACGGGCATCAAAGGCATTCTCCAAACGAATATCACCCTTTATTGTCCCCATCGTTTCATCTAGCCACTTCTCTGTTCGATGATAGATAGGGGCAGTCAATCGAGCAATTGTCGCGTCGACAGCTGTTTCTTCTTCTACATATATTAGGGAAGGCTCATGAGTAATAGAAGTAATTTGCTGTTGATCGTTTAGCTCTATCGTAAGTTCAACAGAAGCTAAGCAAACACCCTTCGTACCTGACTGAACGATAGATTTTCCAAATAACTTTGTTGCAATTTCTCTATGTTGATGACCAGAAATGAAAACATCAATACCGTCAATTTCTTTACATATACGGTAGCCCTGGTTCTCACCTGTATCTTCCTCTACTAATTCACCTGTTTCAAAATCTCGTTCAAACCCACCGTGATAGGAAACGATGAGTATATCCACTTTTTCATACTGACGAATATAATTTGTCCATCGACGAGTTGCCTCAAAGGCGTCTTGAAAATGAATACCTTCAATGTGCTTAGGCACCTCCCAAATAGGTACAAAGTGTGTTGTCACACCTAAAATAGCCAAACGAATACCTTCAATCTCTTTGATTAGATAAGGTTTTGTAAACACTTCTCCCTGCTCATTTTGTATATTCGCCGCAAGCCACGGAAATTTCGATTGTTGTATAGCCTGCTGTAACACTTCCATTCCATAATTGAATTCATGATTACCAAAAACGAGCGCGTCATAGTGCAGTGCATTGGCCGTCTCAATCATGGTGTTTTTCTCTTTCTTTGCGTATTTCTGCTGATAGTACGTCATAGGGCTACCTTGAATAAAGTCACCATTATCTATTAAAATCATTGGTGCTTGCAATCGCTTTTTTTTAATAAGTGTGGCGACTTTTGCTAAGCCAAGTGCCTCGTTTGTCTGCGGAGCAAATTTTGTCGGCATCACATATCCGTGAATATCACTTGTCGCTAAAACGTGTATGTGCTTTTTGTTCATAATAGCTGCCCCCTATCGAACTTTCCTTCTATTATACAAAAAATGACTGCGCATCAAGACAACTTCACAAAAATAAAACGGAATATACAAAGAGTTTACAAAATGTTAACAGTAAATTAACATTATTGACAGTTTATTGGTTTACAATGGAAATGCACGACAAATTAAAGGAGGCTTTATTGTATGAAGAAGATTGTACTATTTGTAATGACCTTATTGCTCTCAGTTGTTTTATTTGCTTGTGGCAAGGACGATTCTGACACATCAACGGGAGCAAAAATAGGAAATGAGAATACGGAAACGAACAAAAAGGTAGAAAAGCTATCCATAGGCTTTGTACCTTCACGTGATCCAGGTGAAATTATTACAGCAACGGAGCCACTGAAGGTGTTACTGAAGGAAGAGCTTGCAGGTCTTGGCTATGATGTAGAAAATGTCGAAATTACAGTTGGCACGAACTTTGAAGCTGTCGGTGAAGCCCTATCAGCTGGCACGATAGATATCGGACTAATTCCTGGCGGTACATATGTCCTCTATGATGACGGTGCAGAGGTTATTTTAACAGCGACTCGGTCCGGCTTAAGCAACAATTCTGATAACCCAATTGATTGGAATAAAAATGAACCTACGGAAGCAACAACAGAACAAACAACTTCTTATCGTGCCATTTTAGTTGCAGGTCCATCTGAAAAAGGAAAGGCCTTAGCTAAAAAAGTTAATGACGGTGAGAAGCTTACATTTGAGGATTTAAACGGTGCAAATTGGAATGTTATGTCCCCTTCTTCACCAGCAGGTTATATCTATCCTGCACTTTGGTTAAACGAAAAATACGGTAAAACGATCCCTGAATTATCTAAGGTCGTACAAGCTGATTCATATGGTAGTGCATTCGCTCGCCTAGCTGCTGGACAAACAGACTTACTAGTTACGTATGCCGATGCACGTCGTGATTACGAGGAACGCTGGACAACTGAATTTGGTCGCTCAACTTCTATTTGGGAGGAGACCGACTTAATCGGTGTTATGTCTACTATTTACAATGACACAATCAGTGTAAGCAAAAACGCTAAAATTATGGACGATGATTTAAAAGTAGCTCTTAAAAAAGCCTTTATTAATATTGGTCAGTCAGATAAAGGTAAAGAGGTCATTGCGATTTATAGCCATGAAGGCTACCAAGATGCGAAGGACTCTGATTACGACGAGGAACGTAAGGCACAACAGCTAGTTCAAGAAGTTAGCTCTAACTAAATAGAGGTGGAAAATGAGAACGCACTATTGATGTTCTCATTTTTTAAAATGATGGGAGCGTCCGTATGATTGAATTCAAAAACGTTCAAAAACAATATCCAAATGGATTTTTAGCGTTAAACAATATTAACTTACAAATTGAACAGGGAGAATATGTCGCCATCATCGGTCTATCTGGCGCGGGTAAATCGACATTACTTCGCTGTATTAACCGTATGCATGATATTACAGACGGTTCATTGCAAGTAAATGGGGTAGAAGTGCACAAGCTAAAAGGAAGTGGCATACGCAAGCTACGCCGAAATATCGGGATGATTTTCCAATCCTATAATCTCGTCACGCGTGTAACCGTACTAAAAAATGTCCTTGTTTCATTTGTGCCGGAAATGCCTTTTTGGCGTAAGGTCTTGGGCATTTTTACAAAAGAGGAAAAGCGAATAACACTAACGGCGTTAGACCAAGTCGGTATTTTAGACAAAGCCTTCGTACGCGTAGATCAATTATCTGGTGGACAGCAGCAGCGTGTTGCACTAGCGCGAACACTTGCACAGAAGCCAGAAATAATATTAGCAGACGAACCAGTTGCCTCCCTTGATCCTGTCACAGCAAAGCTGGTCATGGAGGATTTCCAGCGTATTAATCATGATTTGAATATGACTATCATCATGAATATTCACCATGTGGAGCTTGCCTTAGCGTATGCAACACGCATTATTGGCATACGCAGTGGCGTAATTGTCTTTGATGGGAACGTAGCAGATGTAGACGGGCAGGTGCTAGATTTAATTTACAGTGGTCAAAAGCAAGGAAAGGAGCAGGAAGCGAATGCGAATGAATCCTCTGCCTGAAAGCAAAATCACTCTATCTAATGGTAAGGAAGTCATTGTAAAACGCTCAAACACGCCATTTATATTGTTTGCTGGACTTATTTTTACCTATCTGTCTGTCCGTGTAACGGGGTTTAGCTTAACGATTATTTTCGAACGAATGCATCAGTTTTTCGTTATTTTGCAGAATATGATTCCGCCAAATTGGAGCTACTCCTCAAAGCTATGGGATCCATTATTGGACACCATCAAAATGTCGCTACTTGGCTCAATCCTAGGGGCAATTTGCGCCCTTCCACTTGCTATACTTGCAGCATCGAATATTACGAAAAATCGATTTCTCACAGCTGTTAGTAAACTCGTTTTAAGCTTACTACGCACATTACCAACCTTAATCGTTGCACTGGTTGCGACTTTTATCTTTGGACTTGGCACGATGGCAGGTACAATGGCAATCTTTCTATTTACGATTGCCTATGTAGGGAAGCTGCTCTATGAGCAAATCGAAAATGCAGATATGGGAGCTTATGAAGCCATGCACTCCATTGGGCTCTCTACTATGCAATCATTTCGGTATGCTATTTTCCCACAGGTGTTACCTAACTATTTATCTACTACGCTCTTCTGCTTTGAAGGAAATGTCCGTTATGCATCGATTTTAGGCTATGTCGGTGCGGGTGGTATTGGTTTACTGCTAAATGAAAGTCTCGGCTGGCGCAATTATGCGAATGTCGGCATCATTTTATTACTCTTAGCATGTACTGTTTTTATCATAGAGATAATCAGTGAACATTTCCGAAAGAAATTAATGTAGGAGAGATGCTATGAATGCGATCGAAAAACAAATACAACTAGAGCCGAACCACCGTCTAGTAAATATTTTTACAGGAATGGTAATCATTGTTCTTCTACTTTGGTCTATTTCTGCGTTTAGCTTAGACAATCTAACTGCAAACGGTCTGACGATTGCGAAAAACATTTTACTAGGACTAGTCAATCCGGATTGGAATCTACTGATTAACTTCACAACGGGAGGCGTGCCCTACTTATTAGTAGAAACGATGGCAATCGCCTTTTTAGGAACCATCGTCGGGGCTTTTTTAGCGATTCCACTCGCTTTCTTGTCAGCCTCTACTATCGTGCCAAAGCCGATCGCGTTTATCGTGCGATTGCTGTTAATTCTTGTTCGTACGATTCCAGCGATCGTGTACGGACTCATGTTTATTCGTGTAACAGGGCCTGGTCCGTTTGCTGGTGTGCTCACGATGTCACTCACGTCGATTGGCATGCTTTCAAAGCTGTATGTAGATGTCATTGAAGATTTAGATACGAAGGTATTAGAGTCCATGGAATCTATTGGCTGTACAACAGTAGAGAAAATCCGCTTCGGTATTTTCCCACAACTCTCTGCAATGTTTTTATCCATCGTCATCTATCGATTTGACATGAATCTGCGTGATGCCGCTGTACTTGGCTTAGTAGGGGCTGGAGGTATTGGTGCCCCACTTATTTTCGCAATGAATGCATATAAATGGTCTGAGGTTGGTTCCATTTTAATTGGGCTCATTGTGCTCATTTTAATGGTTGAATATATATCCAACAAAATTCGTACAAAGCATGTAAGGGGGTAATTATAGAAAAAAGTACACTTGCCCTGTCACTAACCCTTCGCCAATGGAAAAAACTAATTGGAGGTAACACATGAGAAATATTAAACTACTATTCGTTTTACTCGCTACTGTTATTAGTTTTTCTTTCACTCATGTCAATGTATCTTTAGCGGAAGGACCAAACGATTCGGCTCCGATTTATCATCCAAGTAATCCGAATGGGAAAAAAGTATTATTTGATAACAGTCATGGGCAAACTGCTGGCCAATCTGACTGGGTTATCGATGGTGCCTTTTCTGATTTTGCTGAAGCACTTGTTGCGGAAGGTTATAGTGTTGAGGAATTTCGAAGCCATAGCCCTTTAACCTCAGCCGATTTAATAGGTTATGATGTTTTCGTTATTCCAGAAGCTCAAATTCCTTTTAAAGCAACAGAGCAAAATGTGATTGCTTCTTTTGCTGAACAAGGTGGTGGTGTGTTCTTTATTGCCGATCATTATAATGCTGATCGCAATTTAAACCGTTGGGATTCCAACGAAATCATGAATGGTTGGCGTCGTGGTGCGTATAACAATCCTACGTTAGGTATGTCTACTACCGAAGCACTTGCTTTAACTGGTGTCGTTAGTTCGAATTGGTTAAGTAATGAGTTCGGCGTACAATTCCGCTATAATGCACTTGATAATACTGTCGCAAACCAAATTGTTTCTCTTAATGAATCATTCGGTATTACAGAAAATGTTAATAAAGTTTCTATCCATGCAGGATCAACTCTAGCAATTACTAACCCAGAAGTTGCTAAAGGCATTGTATACCTTCCTACTGGTTTAACAGCAGTTGCAAATAAATGGAGCAATTCTGTCGATCAAGGTGTGTATGCTGGGGGCGGTATTGATGAAGGCCCTTTTGTAGCTATTAGTAAAAAATTAGATGGTAAAGCAGCGTTTATAGGTGACTCTTCTCCTGTAGAAGATGCTACACCAAAGTATTTAAACGAAGAAACGGGTTCGAAAAAACGCACGTATGATGGCTTTACTGCTGATTTCAACGGAGAGCTGCTAGTTAACATTATTAATTGGTTAGCTACGGAAGAAAATTACGATAAATTTACTGAAACTAGTATTACGCTCGATAGTGTGACACCACTTCTATCAATGGAGCTTCCACAAAACTCCACAGAAATTCTTGGTGAACCATGGCGAACTCCAAATGCAGGCTATCTATGGTACGACCAATCAACATTTGCAGCAGGCTCATACGGTTCAACTGTATCACCTCCTGCAACATTTATGTATACGCTACAAACACCACCAGTTTTAGACCATAGTGGTAATCCCTTTACGGTAACGCTTAAAGTGGAGAACTTACAACCAAACCAATCTATTAGTGGCTTAAAAATGCAGGTATACCTTGATGGTGGCACAGCGATTTCACAAATTCAAAATAGCAATGGTTCCTGGCCATCCTCATACGGTTATCAAGACATCGGTGCGTTAACGGCAGACAACAATGGTGTAGCACAAAAGACGATTACGATGAGCTTAAATCCTTCAGTTACTGCAACGTCAGCTTCTATTCGCCTAAAGGATAGCAACGGGAATAACTTAATTACAAAAGCTGTTGTCCTTGGTGAAGTCGTGGCGGAGCCAGAGGAAGCCATGCAGATAGTTGAAAATGGACAGTATCAGATAAGCCTCCCACAAGCTCTTCCATCGCTGGGGGAAGCATTCCCTGTTAAAGTTCAAATCGGTGGATTAGCTGCGGGTGCAACCGTTATGAATGCGCAAATACAAATTTATTTAGCTGGCGGTACAAGTGTCTCTCAAATCCAAAATGCTGATAAAAGTTGGCCATCAAGCTACGGATACTTCAATATCGGAACACTCACTGCTGATGCAAGCGGTGTCGCAAGCAAACAGGTGATGATGCGCCTCAATCCTGCTATTACTGCTTCACAAGCAAATATAAGATTACGCCTAGGCTCTGGTAATAACGTGCTGACAGCTTCTATTCAGCTGCGATAATGTAAAATCATAAAATAGCATATCAGAAAAACCCTCCCGCATTTTCCTAAATCTGCGGGAGAGTTTCGCATTGTACAAGTTACGCTATGTTAGCAACAGGTAATGAATGGGCTATTATCTACACTTTACTCGAGTGCGATTCTGCATAATGCAGGATTGCTTTTTGTGCAATATCCATACAAGATTATTAGAATTGTTGTAAGGAGAAGTGTATGAAGCTTTTATCGCTTTATATGCTGGATTAGAGGGAGCTTCTACATTTATACAAAAATAGTGACGCATCTATGAATAATCCAAGTATATTGTTGAATAGTATACTAAAAGTATAGTTTAAAACCATAGAAGGAGGAATGAGAAATGAAAAAAGGAATTGCAGAAGCCATTGGGACATTTGTCTTAGTCCTATTTGGAACAGGGACTGCCGTGCTAGGTAATGGGATTGAAGGAATTGGGGCATTAGGGATTGCCATGGCATTTGGTTTGTCGATTATCGCAATGGCTTATACCATCGGAACTGTTTCAGGTAGTCATGTTAACCCAGCAGTATCAATTGCAATGTTTGTGAACAAACGAATTACTGCAGCTGAGCTTGTACATTATTTAGTCGGCCAATTTGCGGGAGCGACTCTTGGAACGCTGGTATTAAAGTACATTTTGACCAGTTCCAATTTGGCGATTACTAATTTAGGCCAAAACGGATTCGGTGCATTAACAGTTACAGGCGCATTTTTAGTAGAATTAATTTTAACATTTGTATTTATTTTAGTTATTATCATAGTTACAGGAAAAAAAGGGAATGTTCAATTTGCAGGCCTTGTTATCGGTTTCACACTCGTACTCATTCACTTATTAGGAATCCCACTTACAGGGACTTCTGTCAACCCGGCGCGTAGCTTTGGACCCGCGTTATTTGCAGGAGGAGAAGCACTTAGCCAACTTTGGTTATTTATAGTAGCTCCTATTATCGGTGGTGCATTAGCGGCAATCGTTGGAAAGTGTATTTTCGAAACAGAGAAAGAATCGAAATCAGCTTAGATATTGCAAATGTAACTACTGGATTTGCTGGGGAATGATATAATAAAAGAAGCATCTCAAACATTGATTTTAAATGAGTGGGATGCTTCTTTGTATTGTATTTTAACTTCATTCAGCAGAAGTCTCCCATTTCAATAGTCGGCAACTCAGGGATGGTAGTGAATGAGACTATATGTAGAGAGACTTGAGTTAATTGAATTAATGATGTTTGAGTTACCAGCTTTTTATGGTCAGTTTTTTTTTTGTTGTTCTTCAATCGCTGATATAGCTAATCTTTTTATTGTCATATCGTCCATCGGTGGATTATGCAACCCTGCTCGGACATCGCGGTAATGGCGTTGCAATGGATTACTGCGCTGGAGACTTTTCGCCCCTACGATTCGCATCGCTTTATCAACAATCGTGATGGCAGAATTGGTGACAGTATGTTTTGCAACGGCGACTTCATTTGTTAGCTGATCCCGCCGCACTTTGTCATCACAGGCTTCCGCTACACTATAAATCAGATGTCTTGCCTGAATTAATGCCAAATCGATTTCACCTATCAATTGTTGGATATTCGGTAATTGGTTGATGGGTCCGTTTAAACTGTTCGGTTTGTGATTGTTGGCGAAATGAACGGCATAGTCACGGGCCGCTTGTGCAATTCCAAGGTAGCAAGCAGGAATATGCAGTAACCAACCGCTGAATAGAGCACCGTTTCGTTTTTCTGGAAGCTCAACAAGTTTAGAGTTCTCGACTTTGACATCTAGAAGAACTAGGTCATGGCTTGCGGTGCCCCGCATGGAAATGACATCCCATGTCTCTTCGATGTGTAGGCCCTTCAAGTCTTTGTGGAGAAGGAAGAATCCCACTTGTTGTTTATCCTCAATCCATGCAGATGTCAGGAAATAAGTTAACACTGGAGACCCGGTTGTGAATGTTTTACGACCATTCAAAATCCATAATCCGTCCTGGTTAAATGCATTGGTTCCTGGACGCCCGCCCCTTGTCGGACTACCTGTTTGTGCTTCACTCACCGATCGATTGACCAAAGTACCGTCCAGTACTTCCTTGGCGAATGTTTTTAGGGCTTCATTGGTCCAAGGTTTCTTATCGTAGAGTTCACCGACAACTCCGAGATTCCACCCAACGGACAGGGCGGTATTGCTATCGTAACTAGCGAGTGTTTCTTGAAGGAGAATCATATCGTAGATGCCCAATCCTTCCCCGCCGTAAGTTTCCGAAAGTGTGATGCTTGTATAGCCGATTCTTTGTAGGTCACGGATGTTTTCAGCAGGGAAGAGGGCCTGTTCGTCTGTTTCAGCTGAGGAATCTTTGAACTTTGTTTCGAGTAATTGTAATTCAGACAGCCATTTTTTTTGGCGTTCTGTCTTTATAAATAAATCAATCATAGTATCACTCCTTTTTTATATAATTCATATGTGCATAGTGGGTTTAATACTAAAGAAGGATGATTAGCTTGTCAAGAGAGGTCATCTTGTTGTGTGAGTATCAGTAGTCCATGCAAGATTTGTCCCGTACAAGAGTAGTTTTCTTTAAGGTTTTCAAAGACGAATACAGATGAATAGTTGCCAGTAGGGGAAATAAATGAAAACCTAAAACACCTTTATCCACCCACTGGGGATTGGATAAAGGTGTTTTAACTTTATCGCATTGGCAATGATCAAAGCAATCGTAAAACGATATGCCAGAGTGTCAAACGGAGTGGCGACGATGAGGCTTTATTTTTTAAATATGAACGAAAAGCCGATGATGAGCACATATAATAGCGCTGTGAAATAAGCATGCGTAATTGCTGTCAATAGTTGGGAATTTTAATGCGGCTATCAGGACAATCAGTGGAACACTTTAAAGCGATCTTCATCTGCCATAAATTCTTTTTCTCCTGGGGCTACTTCGATACTTCCGAAAGGCATTTGAGCAGTCAACTTCCATGCATCAGGCAATTGCCATTCGTCTCTCACGGCTTGATCGATGAGCGGATTATAGTGCTGCAGTGACGCACCGATTCCCTCTTGTGCTAAGGCTGTCCATACAGAATGTTGCGCAATACCAGTTGCTTGTTCAGACCAAGTAGGAAATTGTTCTGCGTATAAAGAGAATTGATCTTGTAACTGTTTAACGATGTTCTGATCTTCAAAAAATAGAATGGAAGCAAATCCAGCGCGGAAAGACGCTAGTTTCTCTTCAGTTGACGTGAAATGTTCAGCTGGTACAATTGCGCGTAATTTCTCTTCGACGATGTCCCATAATTTAGGATGGTGTTCGTTAAATAAAATCACTACTCGCGAAGTTTGTGAATTGAAAGCGCTTGGACTATGCTTAACGGCCGCCATAATCGTTTCCTGTAGTGCCTTTTCCGTGTGTTCTATAGTATTACCGAGGGCGTAAATTGAACGTCGCTTTTCCATCATTTCAATATAATTGTTCCTCATATTATAAACCCCTTTTCAAATGGATGATTATACGATAAGTTTCTCCAGAAATTCTGTATATAATTCCTATCTTTATCGTTACTTTCATTGTAGAATCAACTATATGATAGTTCAATACCGTTTTTTCTATTACGATAATAGCTACAGGCTATAGATAAGAGGTAAGCTGAAATGGAAATTAGACAACTGCATTATTTTCTTATGCTCTGTAAAGAATTACACTTTTCTGAAGCAGCTTTTAAAATCGGAATTTCACAACCGACGTTAAGTCAACAGATACGCGTACTGGAGGATGAATTAGGCGTTCCTCTATTTGATCGAATGGGTAAAAAGACTGCGAAAACAGAGGCGGGCGAGCTACTTGAATGCTATGCATTGCAAGTCGTTCAGCAACTGGATAATGCCAAGAAAGCAATTGCTGATTTGAACGATTTGCACACTGGACGTTTACGCATCGCGGTATTGCCCTCCGATCTCGATTATCGCTTAACGGAGATTTTAATCGATTTTCGGAAGGAATTCCCCAATACGAAAGTGCAGGTATTCCCGACCATTGAAAGTTTGACGAGGGTGTTGGACAATGATGTAGATATTGGCGTGGGTTTAAAAGTGGAGGCGGATAGCCGTTTGGAACGTATTCCATTCTACACGGAAACATATAGCTTATTTGTGCATGAACAGCATGACTACGCTCAAAAGAAATGTATCACAGCGGCCGAGTTGGCAGAAATTCCACTCGTCATGTACCCACAAGGGAAATGCGGTCGCGACTTAATTGATAAATGGTGTGTAAAGCAAGGTATCACAATCGATAGTGTGATGGAAACCGGCTCAGCTACCTCACTGTTTCAGCTCGTCCGAGAAGATATTGGGGCCACCATCCAACCGAGCCAGCTCATTGAAAACTTTCATTCGCTCGGCATCCGTTCCATTCCAATTGAAAACGCGCCAACACGTGAACTGGATATCGTCTACCGCAATGATAGATACCTAAGCAAAGCGGCGAAAGCCTTCATGAAACGAATGGTGGAGATGTTTTAGTACTCATTCGAAAGAAGACTTCTGCTTTTGTTGCTTGATACTGTAAATCGCAACCAATACGACTATGACTTTTGCTGATATATGGTGTATACTACATAAGAATGTAGATTTATATAATGATATAGTAGAAGGGCTGAAGTAGAATATGAATTTAAGTGATTCATCAAGAAAGTATATCGTGATTGGACTATCTTTGTTTGTTATGATTGGACTGATTACTGCATCCATCATGGGGAAGAAACAGAATACAGCTTTTCAATTAGATGATACTGAGTACAGCCATGCCGTCCAACAATTACAAGAAGGGAATTACGCAGGTGCACTTGAAGCATCCAGCGCATTAGAAACCCGTCAAGGCTCCTCAGAACAAGTGAACTACCTTATTGCGCTCGCAGCGGCGAATTCAGGCGAAATTGAAAAAAGCTTGAAGCATATGCAAAGAACACTGGATCGTAATCCGCATAGAGTTGAGGACGCCATGTTCATGCTTCAATATGCAGAGTTTTTTGTTATGGCAGAACAAAAAGATGAGGCAGTGCTGGTATTGGATAGATGTGCTACATTACCAATCCCGGAAGATTATCCGGAATATCAAGAAAGAGTTGCTCAACTCCAACAACAACTTGCTACTCAATCTTAAAAAGGAAGGTTCAAATAAATGACTTCATATTACAATGCAAAAACAACGATTCATAGAGATGAAGCTGAAGATCGGCTGTCACGAGAAAAGGCAGACAGATGGCTATTCGGACTCTTGTTACTAGCGGTTGCATTCGTGCCACTTCTCGTCGGAGGATATGTAAAAGAGGTTGTTAGTCCGCACATTACGAACCTCGATCTTATTTCTTCGGGAGCCAAAGGAGATATTTTCACCCATTATAAAGCAATTGCACTTTTGATCATTACAGTCATTGTGGTTGTCCTATTCCTCGCTAAAGTATTATTTATGGAAGGGAAAATCCGAAAGACAAAACTGAATTTGTTTGTCGGTATTTTTACTTTTGCTATCGTACTCTCTACAATCCTATCTCCAAGCATTTCAATTGCACTTTGGGGTCAATATGACAGATCAGATGGTGCAATTTCATACATATGTTATCTTGCTTTATTCTTCGTAGCCATGAATATTGACTACCCGAAAAGAGCATTACATTATGTGATGTATTCACTTTATCCCTTCATACTCATCAACTTCATCCTTATTATCATGAATTTCTATGGACGGGACGCGATGACGTATCCCATAGTCCAAAAGATGATGTCAGTATTCCTACCTCAAGGAGCTTCACTCGGAGAAGGATCGTTCCTACTCGGGACGCTCAACCAGTGGAATTTCATGAGTGGGATGTTCGCAATCATGACGGCTATGTACCTTGCATGGGCGATTATCGATACACATAAAATTAGAGGCTATAGTAACATAATTGTGGCCCTCGTATCGCTAGCAATTATGCTTATGTCCATCTCAACGAGTGGTTTCTTGACAATTATCCTAATCACACCATTCCTTATCTTTTTAGCATTCAAATCACTTGACCGGAAAAAGGCGATACTAGCACTTGTTGTATTTTTCATACTAAGTGTACCAGTGCTGCATATACTTGCGGACAAAGACCCGCGTGTGTGGAATGAATCAATCGGGTTCTTCATCAAGAAAAATCCATATATACATGAACAACCTGCGGCACTGATGCCAACGGACTTCAAGATATCACTTGAAAACAAAGCGTATGCCGCAGAGAATAAGTTCGAGTTACCGGTACTACCTGAACGCAAAATTGCGGCAGGTTCTGGACGAGCATACATCTGGTTGAAAACCATTGACCTGACAATGGATCGCCCGTTATTCGGGTTCGGACTGGATACGCTGATGTATTATTTCCCACATAATAATATCGAGTCACGTGCAGGCATGTGGTCGGAAGATACAATTGTGGATAAACCCCATAGTATGTACGTTGGTATCTTCTATGGGACGGGTATCATTGGTTTTATCGGTTTTATGGGATTAGCAATCATTACAGCGTTAGTAGCGTTCGGAGCAATCTTTACGAGAAAACAGGCTATCGCTGTAGTATTTGCCGTAGGGTGGCTAGCTTTCCTTATCCAAGCACTATTTAACGACACGCTTCCAGGAACTGCAGCACCGATGTGGGTTCTTGCAGGGATGCTGATGGCATTTATGGTGAGAAATAAAGAAGGTGAGGAGATTACTGATGGAAGAAACAATTGAATTACGTGAGCTAATTGAAACGGTATGGAAAGGGAAGTGGATCATCGCTGGATTGACAGCATTGTTCATGTTTGCAGCTGCAATCCTCAGTTGGTTCGTCTTGCCTGAGCAATATGAATCGAAAGCGACTGTGCAAGTCGCGAGTGAAGTGCAAGATACGGGGATTATGTCGAGTTATGTTGCGGCGGAGTTTACACCGATTGTATTCTCCCAACGCTTCAAAAATGAAGTGCATATGAACGAAGCATTACAAGAAGTGGGTGTTGCTAAGAAGTTCAACCCTAAGAATCTTTCAACGTCTATCCAAGTAGGCACAGACCTTGTTGATCTCTCATACAAGAGCACAAGTGCTAAAGTGGCCAATGAACACCTCACGCTCTTCATTGACAAAACGAAAGAACGCATGAATACATCTGTTAAAAGTACGTTGAATGAACTTGAAAAAACCTATACATCAGAATCTAGTCAGCTATCAGCTGAAATCGAAACGCTAATTGAGCAATATAATAATGTAGTCGTGTTTAACAAATTACCTGAAATTCTAATTATGCAAACGTTGGTCAACTCGCAAATCATTTTGACCGTAAGTGACGATCAACTCACAGCACTTGCAAAAGTGAACGGGGCACTCCATAACGAACTAATGCAGATGAAAGCACAAATTACGTCGAAGTCAGCAGAATATCAACGCGTACTGGATAAGTATCAATCGGTCAAAACAGGTCTTGACAGTTTTCGTCCAGATCCATTCATCCGGACAATTATCGAACCAACAATTCCCGAAAAACCAGTTGCACCAAATAAAGTGTTGAATGTTGCTATTGCAATGATCATCGGTCTTATGGCGGGTCTCGGATTCATATTTTTCCGTCAGTACTGGAAAAATTCAGCATCTACAAAGTAAAATTAGTGAAGGAAGGTCCGGGATATGAGCTACAGATTGCGCTACATTACATTTTTCATACTTGACTCGGCAATCGTACTTTCCGCGATCTTTATGAGTTATTATCTATTGCACCCAACAATCAATGGCTATTCGGATAAGATGATTATCCTGAGTGCTATAACGCTACTTATCAGTCATCATATTGTCGCTTATTTCTTCCATTTGTACGACCGTGTTTGGAGTGTTGCATCCGTAAGAGAATTGCTGACGATAGGTATCGCAGTGACGATATCGGTTGCTTCTGCAAGTGCCCTCCAATATGTCGTCAAACAGGATATCTATTTCCGTATTATGGCGATTACCTGGATGCTGCACATCATTATGATCGGCGGATCTCGCTTCCTGTTACGTCTGATTAAAGACCGTGAATCTTTCGTAAATCCGGCGAACATGAGACGGGTACTCATCATAGGTGCTGGGCAAGCAGGTACGATGCTTGCTCGTAATCTACAGCGTGCGACCAGCCCTGAATTACTTCCTGTTGCTTTTATCGATGACGATCCTCGGAAACAACATTTGAAAATCATGAATCTCACTGTACAAGGAAAGACAAAGGACATTCAACGACTTGTCGAATCCAAAGGAATTGACGATATCATCATCGCAATTCCTTCGCTAGGAAGAATAGGAATTCGCAATATTTATGAAAGGTGTGCGAAAACCGGGGCGAGAGTGAAAATCATGCCGAGTATCGAAGACGTCATGACGGGGGAAATATCCGTCAATGATATGCGTGAAGTGAACATTGAAGACCTTCTTGGCCGTGAAACAGTCGTGCTGGATTTAAAAGCCATTGCAGACAAACTTACTGGAAAAACAATCCTTGTCACGGGTGCCGGTGGTTCAATAGGCTCTGAAATTTGCCGACAAGTAAGCGAATTCAGGCCAAAACGATTGCTCTTGTTAGGACATGGGGAAAGTTCGATATACACGATAGATATGGAACTGAAACAAAGAAACTTAAAGGATATTGAAATTATTCCCATCATCGCAGATGTCAAAGATCGCGAACGTATCTTTGACATTGTAAGTGCAACGAAACCTGACGTTATCTACCATGCTGCAGCCCATAAGCATGTCCCGCTTATGGAAGCGAACCCAATGGAAGCCGTAAAGAATAACATCTATGGCACTAAAAACATTGCAGAAGCCGCAGATACATTTGGTGTTCCACATTTCGTGATGATATCAACCGATAAAGCTGTCAACCCACCCAACGTCATGGGTGCGACCAAACGTTTTGCTGAAATGATTGTCCAGAATCTAGCAAAAGAAAGTAAAACTAAATTCGCGGCAGTCCGATTTGGCAACGTCCTTGGTTCGCGAGGTAGCGTGGTCCCCCTATTCAAACAACAAATCGCCAATGGTGGACCTATTACGGTGACTGATCCAGAAATGACAAGGTATTTCATGACCATTCCAGAAGCCTCACGACTGGTTATCCAAGCCGGGACATTGGCAGCTGGCGGTGAAGTGTTTGTCCTCGACATGGGAGAGCCTGTGAAGATTGTTGATCTTGCCAAAAACCTCATCAAATTATCCGGTTACACGGAAGATGAAATTCGAATCGAATTTAGTGGCATCCGTCCAGGAGAGAAATTATTTGAGGAACTGCTTAATGAAAATGAAATTCAAAGTAGCCATGTCTTCCCAAAAATACATATTGGAAAAGCGACGCCTATTTCGAAAATGGAAATGGACTACACGTTGGGGCAATTGACTACAATGCCAATCGATGAAGTGAAAACAACCTTGATTGGATTTGCTAATCGGAAAGTGCCTGAAGGGAAAAGTGGGATGACGCCTGTTTGATATTTTTTTAAGTTTATAATAAGAAGTTTTTACATTGAAAAAGCTATGCTTGAGAGTGTAATTAGTAATCTGTGGGAGATTGTTGGCAAAGAGTTGATGATTATTTTTCAGATGATGGAGCCGGAAGAGTGTGTAGAAAAAGAGGATATTATCGTATTATACGCGAAACGAGGTGAGACTTTTTTATTATGAACATTCTATTAGTCACATTAGCATATCCAGAAAATGAAGCTCAAACAAATTTATATACTGATTTAATGTCAGAGTTCAAGAAGAACGGGCATGATGTGACAGTAGTATGTCAAAGAGAAAAAAGGAATAACAAACCGACAGAACTAATTTCACACTGCTCAATACCTGTTTTAAGAGTTCGGACTGGAAATGTGACAAAAACAAATAGGATTGAAAAAGGTATTAGTACACTTCAATTGGAATATAAGTTTCTTAAAGCAATTAAAAAACACTTTGTCAACAAAAAGTTTGATCTTGTATTATATTCCACACCACCTATTACTTTTGAGAAAGTGATTAAGTATTTTAAAGACACACAAAATGTTACAACCTATTTATTATTGAAAGATATATTTCCCCAGAATGCTGTTGATATCGGTCTAGTAAAAGAAAATAGTATAATCCATAAGTATTTTGAGAAAAAAGAAAAGTCCCTTTATGATATTAGCGATTTTATTGGTTGTATGTCAGAAGCGAATAAACAGTATTTACTCAAACATCATCCTGAAATCGATGAGCGAAAAGTTGAAGTGAATCCAAATACGATAGTTCCTACAGTGATAATAACTGATACAAGTAAAGGGGATATAAGAGAATCCTTAAATATACCTCACGAGGCCCTTCTCTTCATTTATGGTGGAAATTTGGGTAAACCCCAAGGGATTGATTTCCTCATTAAATCACTGAATCTATATAAAAATCAAGACGATGTTTATTTTTTAATTGTCGGTTCTGGAACTGAATACAATAGAATCCAACAGTATATAGGTTCAAATAAACCAACTAATATTCGACTAGAAAGTTATATGCCAAAAGATCAATATGATGAATTAGTAAGGGCGGCAGATATTGGGATGATTTATCTGGATAAACGATTCACTATACCAAACATCCCTTCAAGATTAACAGCTTATATGAATAACTCAAAACCAGTGTTAGCGGTAACGGATGTAAATACAGATTTGAAGGAAATTATAAAAGAAGCGAATTGTGGATATTACACTCCAGCTGGAGATGAACAATTATTTAAAAAAACAGTTGAAATTATAAAAAAGGAAAGAAGTAATCTACTTAATCTGGGGGATAATGGACGTAAATATTTAGAAAGTAATTTTCATGTCTCCATATCATATGAGATAATAATGAAGCATTTTGATAGATAGGATGAGATTATATGTTTAAAAATAAAACATTGCTTATAACCGGAGGAACCGGATCATTTGGAAATGCAGTTATGGAGAGATTCTTACATACAGACATTAAAGAAGTCCGTATCTTTTCACGCGATGAGAAGAAACAAGACGATATGCGTAAAGTTTATAATAATGATAAGCTAAAGTTTTACATCGGTGACGTACGTGATCTGGCCAGTGTGAAGTATGCTATGAATGATGTGGATTATGTATTTCATGCAGCTGCGCTTAAACAGGTTCCATCATGTGAATTCTTTCCGATGGAAGCAGTCAAGACAAATGTCATTGGTACTGAAAACGTATTAAATGCCTCTATTGAATATAGTGTAAAAAAAGTCATTTGTCTTTCAACAGATAAAGCAGCTTATCCAATCAATGCAATGGGGATTTCTAAAGCGATGATGGAAAAAGTATTCGTTGCTAAAGCAAAAACAGTCTCTCCAGACAAAACACTTGTTTGTGGGACAAGATACGGAAACGTTATGGCTTCTCGTGGGTCAGTGATTCCACTTTTCGTGGAGCAAATTAAAGCAGGAAAGCCGCTCACAATTACAAATCCGAATATGACACGATTCTTAATGAGTCTTGAAGAAGCTGTCGAGCTTGTAGTCTTTGCATTTAAAAATGCTGAAGCTGGAGATATTATGGTTCAAAAATCCCCTGCTTCTACAATCGCAGATTTAGCACAAGCAGTAAAAGAAGTTTTCAATGCTGATAATGAAGTGAAACTTATAGGCACACGGCATGGGGAGAAGTTATTCGAGACTCTCCTTACTAGAGAGGAACACATCGTTGCAGATGACCTAGAAGGCTTTTACAGAGTACCAGCAGATAATCGAGACCTTAATTACGGGAAGTATTTTGAAGAAGGCGATAAAAAGCTTTCGAATGACGACGAATATAACTCGCATAACACAGAGCGACTAACAATAGAACAAATCAAAGCAAAGCTTTTAGAACTTCCTTACATCCAGCATGAATTGAAAGGATGGAATCATCAGTGAAGATTCTGGTAACAGGTGCAGGAGGATTCCTTGGTAAAAACTTAGTTGCAGAGCTAAAAAATCAAGGGTATGAAGATTTACTTTTGTATACAAGAAGCCAAACTTTAAAAGATTTAGAAGAGTACACAAAGAAATGCGACTTTGTATATCACTTAGCTGGAGTGAATAGGCCAAGAAATAAAGAAGAGTTCATGGACGGAAACTATGGTTTTACATCTGAATTATTGAACCTATTAAAAAAACATAATAATGAATCACCTATACTTATTACTTCTTCTATCCAGGCTGAAAGAGACAATCTATACGGAAAAAGCAAAAAAGCTGGAGAAGACCTAATATTAGATTATTCAAAGGAAACAGGTGTAAAGGTATACGTATATAGACTGCCAAATTTATTTGGAAAGTGGAGTAAACCTAACTATAATACGGTTGTTGCAACGTATTGTCATAGTATTGCAAGAGATTTAGATATTCAGGTTACTAATCCAGAGGCAGAACTTACTTTATGTTATATAGACGATGTTTTAGAAGAATTCGTGAATGCACTAAAGGGATCTCCAACTAAATCAGATAATTACTGTACTGTTCAAACGTTATATTCAATTAAGCTAGGTAAATTGGCAGAATTAATCAAAGGCTTTAAAGATAGCAGAAGCACTTTGAGTATCCCGAATATGGAAGATGCTTTAACTAAAAAATTATATAGTACTTATTTAAGTTTTTTACCAGAAGATCAGTTTTCGTATGATTTAAAGATGAATGTGGACAACAGGGGATCTTTCACGGAGTTTATTCGAACACCTGAAAGAGGACAAGTATCAGTTAATGTATCTAAACCAGGAATTACAAAAGGGAACCACTGGCACCACACTAAAAATGAAAAATTTTTAGTAGTTAGTGGAGAAGGTCTTATCAGGTTTAGGAAAATTGATACTGAGGATATTATTGAATATAAAGTGAATGGGAACAACCTTACAGTCGTGGATATACCTACGGGTTACACCCATAGTATTGTAAATGTTGGTGAAACTGATTTAGTAACAGTGATGTGGGTAAATGAATGCTTTAATCCCGACAAACCAGACACAATATTTTTGGAGGTATTAACAAAATGAGTAAGTTGAAAATAATGACAATTGTAGGGACAAGACCTGAAATAATTAGGTTATCAGAAACAATAAAAGCATGCGATCGCTATTTTGAACAAGTATTAGTTCATACTGGACAGAATTATGATTACACACTGAACCAAATCTTTTTTGAAGAACTTGGATTGCGTGAGCCAAATCATTATTTAAATGCAGCGGGTGGTAATCTTGGGGAAACGATGGGGAACATTGTCTCAAAAGCATATGAAGTACTGGTAAAAGAGAAGCCGGATGCATTACTGATATTGGGAGATACAAATAGTTGTCTAGCAGCTATACCTGCAAAACGTCTTAAAATACCTATTTTCCACATGGAAGCAGGAAATCGTTGCTTCGATCAAAACGTTCCAGAAGAAATCAATCGTAAAATCGTAGATCATATTTCAGATATTAATTTACCTTACACTGAACACAGCCGCAGATACCTCTTATCAGAAGGAATTCGTAAAGAGCATATCTTTGTGACGGGCTCTCCTATGACAGAAGTATTGAATAAGAATATGGTTAAAATAAACAATAGTAAGATTCTTGAAGAATTAGAACTAGAAAAAGGAAAATATATTCTTGTTTCTGCACATCGTGAGGAGAACATAGATAATGAAGAGAATTTCCTTTCACTCATGAAAGCTATTAACAACATTGCTAAACAATACCAAATACCTGTCATTTATTCTACACATCCACGAAGTTGGAATATAATTGAAAAAAGAGGATTCAAATTCCATTCGCTGGTTAGACAGCTGAAGCCTTTCGGTTTTGTTGATTATAACCATCTTCAGTTAAATTCGTTTGTTGTATTGTCTGATAGCGGAACATTATCGGAAGAGTCGGCTATCCTTGATTTTCCGGGGGTGCTGATTAGGACATCTACGGAAAGGCCAGAAGTGCTTGATAAAGGTACTGTTGTGATTGGCGGCATTACGGAGAAAGAGATTGTACAGGCGGTCGATTTGAGCCGGGCTATGTGGGAGAATGAAGAGAAGAAGTATATTGCTACTGATTATAAGGATGAAAATGTTTCGATTAAGGTTGTTAAAATTGTGCAGAGTTACACAGAAATTGTGAATAATGTTATATGGAACAAAGATAAAAAAGAGTAGGTCTAAATTAAAGTGTCTGAAATATATAAGCTACTCTTTATTAATGAAATTTTACTTATAAAATTGTAAGTTTTATATTTTAAGATTATTGTATCGTGACCATATCTATTCTTAAACAGAACTGCGATAATAGATATTATGGTCAAGTAAAACTTAAAGGTATTTAATATACTCTGCTTAGATTAGGTTAATTATATTATGATATTAGGAAGGTAATCGATGAATTATATTGAGAAAGATAAAGAAAAGTATTGGTATACATTGTTCTTTTTACCCCTTTTTTTCACGCCTAGAGGTTTGTATCAAAGTTTTGTTACTGCCGACTATTTGCATTTAGGAGATAGTGGTTTTGTATTCCCGATATACTTTTTTATAGGCATATTTATTTTTTTTCTTTTATTGAAGTCATTTATTTTAAATGGTTCTTTAAGAATAATTTCTTCCGAAATCAAGTTCAATCTACTTATATTAGCCATGGTAGGACTTTTTATCTCTTCAGCAGGGGTAATAGTTCATTCTGATATATCAGTATACATTAGATATATCCAAATGCTAACAGGATTTGTAGGCTTATTTATTTCTTGGTATCTATTTGAGTATAAGCGTTTAAATGTTGAAAAGTTTTTCGGTAAATTAGGAATTTTGTATTTTATCATAATAATCTTGAATTACTTGTATTCCTTTAGCCAAGTGGGCTTAGCGAGTTTTGGACGAGGATTACAACCTTCTTTGGGCATAATAGATATTTACCAAACCCATGTTTATTATCCATTTATCATCAACACGATTCTCTTCATGAGTCTGCCATATATAATGAAAAGGTATAAGTATTTATTTTATATATATATAGGTGTGTATTTATTGTATTTATTGAGTTGGCAAGTTCGAGGAGCAATTTTATCTTTTGCAGTTATGATAGTAATTGCGATTGTTTTTAAGTTTAAACTAATACAAAAAATAGGAATTACTGTATTTTTATTTTTATTCCTTATAGCACTAGTTTATTATTTTGACCCCGAGCTAGTCCTAGGTAGATTTTCTAATATTGAAGGGGTTAAAAACTTTAGTGGGAGAACGGATATTTGGTTGTCTGTTTTTACAGACTTCAATACCTTAAAACTTATATTCGGAAACCTTTATTTTGATCAAGATGGTGTTACAGCACACAATCAGTATATAGAATTATTGGACATGGGTGGTATATTACTATTATTATCGCTGCTGGCAGTTTTATTAAATGTATTTTATTTATTATTAAAAACTATAAAAAGTAAAGCAATCAGAAATAGAAATCCAAACTTGCTTTACTATATCCTTATATTAATAGTTCAATGGATAATAGATTTTAATGTGAATGTACCGATGAGTAATACTAATCCGTCAATCTTTTATTGGTTTTATTTGAATTCAGTTTTTGTAATTTACCATCTAAATAAAAAAGGAAAACCAAGCTTAGCGATGGATAAAAATGATAGAGGTATTTGAAAGGGTGGTGAAAAAATGTATTGGTCTTTTTCATCTATATAAGTTGAACGAAGAATTCCTGTCCAATTGTAACTGTACACTTGAATCGAATAAGTAAAACACGTGTGTAGAGTATTCTAGAAAGTGAGAACTTAAACTCAACTTATGATAGTGTATAAGCAGAATTTTAAATCTTTTATAGTTATCCAACAGGTATATTTGATTTATTAGTTTCAAATATACATGAATAAGAGGTAGATATCCCTTTTTAACTTATACAATAATTCGCCCCAAAAGAATTCCAATGGCTACTTATGGTACGTATATGGTTAATTGGATCACTATATGATGTGATTTTTAAGATCGTTTTTAGGGGGAACAACTTTTTCAAGGATTAATTATACAATATATAAAACTATTTACTGGATTGGAACTAATTGAATGAAAAAAATTATTATTACTACAATAATTCTTGGACTACTCTCTATAATAACAAAAGTAATGGGATTCTTTAAAGAAATTTTAATAGCAAAGTATTATGGAACAAGTAAAGTCTTGGATGAATATTTATTATTAATGACGATACCTAATTTTATTCTTAATGTTTTAATGCCGGGACTCGGAATTCTAATAATTACGAAAATGATTAATTTTAATGATGATAATTTTCAACAAATAAAAGGAAAAAAAACTTTTCACTTTCCTATATCAAATTCAGATATAAAGTTTATTAGTTTTATTTTAACTACAATACTTTTAATGAATGTTTTTATAATGGCTATAGTTGGTAACGGAAATCAAATAATATTTAAATATATATTATTGACTTCTATTTCGGTTTTATATTTTATTCAAGTTGCTTTTACGTATATCTTTCAATCTACCAAAGAGTTTTATATAGGCTATTATGGTTCGGCGATTCAATTCATTCTTTCTATTACAATAATTATATTTGGTTTTGGGGTTATTAGTAGTAGTATTTTGTTGTTAGTATCATTATGTCTTGCATTAATATTTGAAGTATTATTTATATCAATATATTTTTCAAAACAAAAAATCAAATTTGTAAGGGTTAAGAAAGTTGAAAATAATTATTCGAAAAATCTTTTTGTCGCGGTTATTTCCTTAGGGATAGTTGAAATTATTTTCTCAATCACCAAACTAATGGCATATTTCTTAGGAGTTGATGGAAAAGTTAGCTCTATAAATTATGCATATAAAATAATGAATTTCCCATTGTCGATTGTATTATTGACACTTTTAACTGTGGTTTTTCCTGAGTTCTCAAAGATGGAAAAAGGGAAAAAAATAAAGGAATTATATAAACTTACTAATCGATTGACACATTTTTTACTGATTTCCCTAGGTTTAATTTCTATATTCACTTATTTAAATGCCCATAACATTGTTGAAACTTTATTTTTCAGGGGGGAGTTTACTTACCGTAGCGTGAATCAGACTTCATTACTACTTAAATCTATTTATTTGGTTATACCTCTTGTAGGTCTGATATCTATTATAGTAAGGGTTAGATTAGTTGAAAAGAAAAACAAAGAAATATGGTTAGCAATATTTCTCGGAGTGCTGACATTAGTTATAACACAGACAGTATCAATTGTAATGAAAAGCGAACTTTTGTTTGATATGTCTATTACCATAAGCTTTTTTCTAATGACTATAATGGTAGGTTCTAAGTTGTTAGTAAATAGGTTTTTCCTTACCTCTATAATTATTTTAGGAAGTGGGATAGTAGTTTATTACTGGTTAAGGGTATGCATGATTTATCTAACAGATTTTGATGAAAATATAATATCTTTATTTGCAGACGGTATACTTGTGCTGCTAGTAGTGTTATTAACTTATCTGTTTTCTATTAAAATGATTAGTCAAAATCCTAAATAATGAAAGAGTAAAATCAAGAGCGTCTTAATAGAATTTGTTGAAAATCCCATAACTCATAAAGAAGTATGAAGTGAAAGCTCCTGGTTATCAAATATAGTTTAGAAAAGCGGTCATCGTTATGAAAAGATTATTCGATTTTATTGTGAGTTTACTAGCCATTGTTCTTTTATCTCTAGTTGTTGGTGTGACAGCTTTACTAATTCGTTTGAAAATCGGTTCACCGGTTTTATTCAAACAACAACGTCCTGGACTTGGAGGTATGTCTTTCTATGTCTATAAGTTCCGATCCATGACGGATGAGAGGGATACGTTTGGCGAGTTGTTGTCCGACGATATGCGGTTGACTTCGTTTGGTAAGGCGGTCCGGAAATTGAGTTTGGACGAACTGCCACAGCTGTGGAATGTGTTAAAGGGCGAAATGAGTTTTGTCGGGCCGAGACCGTTGTTAATGGAGTACTTACCATTGTATAGTGAGCGACAAGTAAGACGGCATGATGTGCGTCCGGGCATTACAGGTTGGGCGCAGGTGAATGGCCGGAATGCGATTTCGTGGGAAGAAAGGTTTGAGTTGGATGTATGGTATGTGGAGAATCGGTCGTTTTGGTTGGATATCAAGATTTTATGCATGACGGTGTTGAAGGTGTTCAAGTCGGAAGGCATAAGTCAGGATGGACAGGCGACAATGACGAAGTTTGAGGGGAATACAGCTTCTTCAAGTGAGGGTGATGTGCTGTGAGGAAAATTGTAATCATCGGGGATAGTGGCCATGCTAAGGTTATTGCTGATGTTGTGAATTCAAACGATGACATGATGGTGTATGCTAGACTGGATGATAAGTATCAAGAGGTTTTCGTAGAAGGTGAACTTTTGAAGGGCCCTGTCAATCATCTGTTTGAATTGATTGGAAGTGACTCTAAGATCCGTATTGTGATTGGAATAGGATCGAATATCGTCCGAAAGAAAATTGTTTCGAACTTGAAGCTTCCTTCGGAGATGTATGTAAGTGCAATCCATTGTGATGCCATTGTTAGTCCGAGTGCGGAAATTGGTAATGGTACTGTTGTTATGCCTGGTGCTGTTGTAAATGCGGATGCAAAGATTGGAAATCACGTTATTGTGAATAGTGGAAGTGTTGTGGAGCATGATTGTGTCGTCGGAGATTACAGTCATATTTCACCTAATGCAGTCTTGACTGGTGGTGTTAGTACCGGTGAAGGGACACATATTGGTGCATCGGCTTCAATAATACCTTTAAAGAAAGTCGGTACCTGGTCGATTGTCGGTGCGGGTGCTGTCGTTGTCTCGGATATTGAAGATAATGTGACAGTTGTTGGTATGCCAGCAAGAGTAGTTAAGAGAGAAGGGTTATAATTGACTAAAAGAATATTCCTCTCGTCCCCTCACA
Organism: Sporosarcina limicola; assembly: GCF_014873855.1. Lineage (GTDB taxonomy): Bacteria > Bacillota > Bacilli > Bacillales_A > Planococcaceae > Sporosarcina > Sporosarcina limicola. The sequence goes on from NZ_JADBEL010000026.1 coordinate 31,366, forward strand.
TGAGTGGGAACGAACAGAAATACATAAATGAAGCATTCGAAACAAACTGGATTGCTCCACTGGGACCCAATGTGAATGCGTTTGAAGAAGAGCTAGCTACTTATACAGAGACTCAGGGGGCGGCGGCTACTTCATCTGGTACAGCTGCAATACATTTAGCGCTGGAACTCCTTGGGGTTGAACGAGGGGACTCCGTCTTTTGTTCGAGTCTAACGTTCGTCGCAAGTGCGAATCCGATTCTATATCTGGGTGCGGATCCGGTGTTCATTGATTCGGAAGAAGAGACCTGGAATATGTCTCCGGTTGCTTTGACACGTGCTATGGAAGAAGCAAAGGCCACCGGGAAACTTCCGAAAGCTGTTATCGTAGTGAATTTGTATGGCCAAAGTGCAAAGATGGATGAACTGATGACGATTTGCGATGGGTACGGCGTTCCAGTTATCGAGGATGCAGCAGAATCGCTTGGCTCTCTTTATAAAGGAAAGAAGAGCGGCTCGTTGGGCCACTATGGTATTTATTCATTTAACGGAAATAAAATTATTACAACTTCTGGTGGCGGTATGCTTGTTTCGAACGATGTTGATGCACTGGCACGGTCGCGGTTCTTGGCAACCCAAGCACGGGACGCAGCACCCCATTATCAACATAGTACGGTCGGCTATAACTACCGCATGAGTAACATTCTTGCAGGTGTCGGACGTGCACAACTTGAGGTGTTGGATGAGCGAGTGAAGGCAAAACGTGATGTGTTTGATAGATATGTTGAGGCGTTAGGTGGGATCGAAGGCGTTCACTTCATGCCGGAGCTTGAGGGCACGTTTTCAAACCGTTGGCTTACAACTTTGACATTGGATCCGAATATTGTCAAGATAACGCCTTATGAGCTGATGGATGTCCTTGAAGCGGAGAACATGGAGGCAAGACCTGTATGGAAGCCGTTGCATCTGCAGCCGCTGTTTGAAGGGTGTAGGTTTTATGGGCATGATGAAGAGTCAGTTGTTAGTGAGCGGTTGTTTGAACAGGGCATTTGTTTGCCGTCGGGTTCGAATATGACGGTGGAGGAGCAGGAGAGAGTTATTGCTGTTTTGCTAAGTGAATTGAATCGATGAAAAAGAAGGTCCACCCATTTTCAGTCTGTTATGCAGGCATGAAGTGGGTGGTTTTTTTGTGATGAAATCATACTATTCTTATATTTGAAATAGATATGTTATAAAATGGAACAAAAAGCTTTAAATTGGCAGCTTTTGATTAGAAAACTCCCGTTTCGCTGAATTCTGATGGGACTATTAATCCCGTTAATGAGGAAGAAGCTAGATATACCAACGGATTAAACTGTGTGAGAGACTGGCACGCGGTATTAGAAAGTAGTCATCGCTTTTCCATAATGAAAATGCTAAACTAAGAACAGCAGTTGCATAAAGCGGATGGGCGGTTGACACTCCCTTGAGAAAGGGGGTGTTATAGAATGATAACTTATGAAGCTATGACGAATATACTGTTACAATTCGGTATATTCCTTGCTACAGCATTAACAGCTGTTGTGGCAATTATAGTAGCGATTGTTATCATGACTAAAAAAGAGTAACCGCCCATTACCTTTCACCAGGATACAAATGGGGGGTACTCTTTTTTGAACACTCTTTTGTTACAACTGGTCAATCGCACTTCAAGCGGTATGTTACTTGCTACTAGCTGGACGTTTCTCAGACGTTCAGCTTTTCTTATTATATGTTGATTATACCATATTCATACGAAAAGAATACCAAAAAGGTCGGTTCGTTATGATTGTTTGACATTAGGTAGGTGCTTGGCGTGACTGTCCCAAAATGTTGTCTAGAAAGTAGCCATCGCGTTTCCATAATGAAAACGCTAAACTAAGAACAGCAGTTGCATAAAGCGGATGGGCGGTTGACACTCCCTTGAGAAAGGGGGTGTTATAGAATGATAACTTATGAAGCTATGACGAATATACTGTTACAATTCGGTATATTCCTTGCTACAGCATTAACAGCTGTTGTGGCAATTATAGTAGCAATGGTTATCACTCAACTTTCGGAGTTGATTAACCCTATTGAAAACGCATTAAAACAAGGTTTACGACCTGTTGTTGAACGGGAAATATAGAAAACATCCGATTTCTTTGGTGAAATAAAGGTTCGACACCAGCCAAAGAAAGGATGTTTTCTATGTCTTCCATTTTACCAGATTCAATTCAACATGACCACCCAAAATCTCGATTTTTTACACCAATCCAATATTCGGTAGGAGAGAGGTATCTCAGCGCTTATTCTCATTCAATTCATCTTTTGGCTCGTCCTTCAGGGGAAAAACCTTTATCGGACGCTGGAATCTGGGCGTTGTCCCGATGCGTCCGAAAAAGATGTTGTATATGTGGATTTAGGTTTAAAAGTACCTGCGGCGGTCATCATAGACGATGACAAGGCTCGCTTCTTTGGGAACTGGAGACTAAACAATTATATGAAACGTAAATTTCGTAGTATCCGAAAAAAGTTAGGGAAACAAAATAAAGTAAATGCCATTCGCCAACTTGATGATAAAGAACAAAGATGGATGCAAAATCAAGACCATAAAGTAAGCCGTGAAATTGTGGATTTTGCAACCGCCAATACAATCTCTGTCATTCGATTAGAACAACTAACGATTAAGGTAACATCGCATGCCAATTACCGATACTTTTTAAAGTCGGCAAGATTAAAACCAAATCATAACAAGCCAAATTTTTTGGTATTCTTTTCGTATGAATATGGTATAATCAACATATAATAAGAAAAGCTGAACGTCTACGAAACGTCCAGCTAGTAGCAATTAACATTCCGCTTGAAGTGCGGCTAACCAAGTGTATCAAAAGAGTGTTTAAAAAAAGAGTAACCCCCATTTGGTTCCTGTGGTAGGAATGGGCGGTTACTTCTTTTTGTTGGTAAGGAGAACAATCAATGCAATAATAGCTGTTGCCATTGTTGCGAATGCTATAAAAGCTTGGAATAGCATATTCATTGCCTCATAAGTTACCATCATGTATAAACACCCCCTTTCTTAAAAGGGAGTGTTAACCGCCCACACGCTTTATGCAACTGCTGTTCTTAGTTTAGCATTGTCATTGCGGAAAAGCGAAGGCTACTTTCTAGGAGAGTTTTGAGTCAGTCGGGCTATCCACTCGCCTAAAGTTAAACAATCATAACGAATCGAACTTTTAGTATTCTTTTCGTATGAATATGGTATAATCAACATATAATAAGAAAAGCTGAACGTCTACGAAACGTCCAGCTAGTAGCTAGTAGCAAGTAACATACCGCATGAAGTGCGGTTGACCGATTGTATTGAAGGTGTTGAAAAAGAGTACCCCCCAATTTACGACCTCGGTAAAGGTAATGGGTGGTTACTCTTTTTTATTCATGATAACAATCGCAACTATAATTGCCACAACAGTTGTTAACGCTGTAGCAAGGAATAAACCAAATTGTAATAGTATACTCATCATAGCCTCATAAGTTATCATAATATATAACACCCCCTTTCTCAAGGGAGTGTCAACCGCCATCCGCTTTATGCAACTGCTGTTCTTAGTTTAGCATTTTCATTATGGAAAAGCGATGGCTACTTTCTTACAAACACGTGCCGGTCACTCACGCAACTCAGACATTCCAATCCCGTATGAGCTTCGCCATTTCGATAAAATGAAATTCCATGACATCTGTCAATTTGAACTTTTCTTTTCACTTCCGAATAACTGTTTGAATGTATAGTCGATTTTCAGGTCCATCAATTGATGAAGTGGGGCTTGATGATTGAAAAAACAGTTGATACAGAAAAAGCCCCTTGACCGATTTGCTTGGTCAGGGGGATTTTTTCTTTCTATAGGCTCTTATGGTAAGTATATCCGTCAAGCTTTGGACAGGTAACGCCATCAACAATCGGACCTTTGAAAGTAGCATTAGCAATCTAGAAATAATTTGGTTAAGTTTGAATAACCTCGCTCTCCTCATTAAAACGAACAAGTGGGTTATTAGAAAAGAAGTAATTTCTCCGAGTGTAGGCGCATATTATACCAATAATATAAACCTTTAGACACTTGAAATATTGTTAAAACCACGTAACCTATCACACTTTGATATAGAGGAAATAGTTCTAGGTTTTCGCTATTAGTCTGTTATCACATCCACAGTCGTATCTACAATGCTTTAGGATCCAGTATGTCAATAACTCACATTTCGCCCTCTCCCAAAGTTGAATTTCACCCCTTTATTTTTTTTTAGGATCCGTATCCAAGACAAACAGCTATCGGTCGCCTAGTTTTTCGCCAGAACCCACTGCTCTATTATTTCCTCGTTTTACAGGTAAGCAGATTCATCCAATCCTAAATAACTAAGCACCTTTTTCTGTTTATAGGTGAGCAACCCTCCAAATTGGTGTTGCCAATATACCTAAAAGTATCAAATGTACAGTATCGCCCGGGGGTGTTAGACATTGAGCGTCTACGGAATTCGAGGTTGTTTGATAATTGTGCCCAGTGGATTTAAGTAGCATTCTTAATAAATATAATCAATTTTTATGGTCATGTGGTTCATTCCTTCCGTTCGAATAAGTGGATAAATTACTATTCGATAGGCCGGGCTAAAATACCTTTAAGGGTTGTCTAAGGGTTGTCTAAGGGTGCGGAATGTGAGAATAATGTATAAAGTAGTCCGTTTTTCCCGATAATATTTAAAAACACTTCAGGTGTGTTGATTATGAATAAGATTCCAAATGTTCCCGTGATAGTTGGTGCGACTGTTAATATAAGTTTAGTGTTGATAATCGAAATAATTACTTTAAGGACTAAACTATGATAAAGTAGGAGTTGATAAATATATGTTAAAAGGAGTGATTTTGATGAGTTATCGCTTCAATACGAGAATTAAAAAAAGATATGAATGGGTCAGTGAACCAGAAAAGACATTTGAAAATGAATATAGTAAGTATCTTCTTACTTCCCTAAATGTTAAAGTAGAACTTAAAAATCTTTTTATTAAGGCTGAAGAAGCTTTTAAATTTGCTGTTGATTTGCATATCACTATACCTGATGACGGAACAGGTGAATATGAAGAGATTAAATTCAAGGTGCATAATTGTGAATTATATATTGAGAATAGATTCAAAACAAAAACTGAGGAAATAATCTATGGAACACTTTTTTCGGAGTCAACTTATGAAAGATTCACTGAGATTGTTGAATCATATATGAGTGTAATAAATAGAAGTTACAAAACGGAAATGGAAAATCAACTTTACCAAGTTGAAAGAATAGTGACTGGAATACATGGACTATTAGATGATTTGCAATTTACACTTGAATTAAATAATTTATTTAATATTAAAAGTACTAAACCTCAAACAAAAGCAACTGGAATTGATTATAGTCATGTTGAATTAGAAAAGGAAGGATGCAAATTAGATATTAAAGAACCAATTTGTGCATAGGGAGGGGAGTATTATGGAGTTAAATTCGAAAAAATATCAAGACCTAATAAATGATATAGATATAGATGAAATTATCCTTAGAAATCTTGCAGTTAATAATCCTTCCGAATTACTCCAAGAGAACATTCAAATATCAACAGAACATAGTATTTCTGACTATAGAAGAGAAGGGGATTTATTTAAAGTATTGACGGAGTTTGTTGTAAATGGGACTGGAAGTAGTCAAGATATATTTTCGATTCACTTTACTTTAGAAGTGGTTTATAAATTAGATAAACAGTATAACTTTGAAAATCAATATTTTGATTTATTTACACAGAATAATGTCCCCGTTAACGTTTGGCCTTTTGCTAGAGAATTAGTAAGTAATTTAACAATGAGAATGGGATTACCACCTTTGCTTTTACCAGTATTAAGGGTTAAGTGAGTATTAATGACGACAACGACACATACTCAGTACATATTGTATAAGCCGAAAAAAGGTATAACATGGGATAACTATGAAATTAATGATTTTATTGTGGGTCTTTTAGAAATTATAGAAAAAAGCAATCAATACTTTCTCGTTATTGCTAATATATTAGAACGCTATAAAAATCCAGATAATGATTCGTCAAGTCAATATGTACGGAATAGAGACCTGGAGGATATTGTCATTCGGTATCCAGAAATCAAGGATAACACTGAAAAAACTAAAGAACTTATTCAATTGTTAAACAGTCTATACTCTATGAGTAGTCAATCTATTGGTGATATTAGAGGGAAAGTACTTGAGGCTATTATTTATAAATATGGCCCGAAAAATTTTGCAATCTCGGCTGATACTGTAAGGTGTTTAGAAGCGATTATCTCATACGAAACAGAAAATAATATACTTGGTATAAATAACTCTGACTTTGATTTCACTTATCATGACAGTAATGGAATTACATCTTCAATTCCTGATTACATTGAATGTAAAGCAACTATAGATGGTTCAGTTCAGGTCGGAGTACCAATGAGCGATTTAAAACCTGGGAAGTTAAAGAAGTGGGATTATGCTAAAAGTATTTTTGAAAGTTTAAAGAAAAATGCAGGAATTGAACCAAATATCTATCTTGCTTGTCTTAATTCTCACATAGCTGATGTTCAAGAACATGTGAATTTAGAGGGGTATAGTTGTGTTACAATACTTAATAATAAAGAAATATTTCGATTGATAAGATAGTCCCACCCTGAGATTAAGAATATTTAAACTGTCTAACTGAGCGTGTTCAAAAAGTATGCTTTTATTGAAAAAACCTCTCCAAATCCACCATACGTAGGGTGGTGTGAGAGGGACAAATGGAGGTTAGTCGCCCTCCCCTATCTCAATTATCAATCACTTCTTCAACCCTATCGTATAACCCGGATTACAATCATCAAGCCCTAATTCCCATTGCAGAGGCAGGGCTTATCTTAGGGGCAAGCAATTTGAATTACAATTCCGAGCCAAATAGCATACGTCCATATGCAAGTAAAGCATATAACGAAGTATTAAAATTGAGACTTCTTTAGGAGTGCGGGAGAACTGTTATTGGTGATAGTATCAAGAATTGATTTCCTTTCTGCTGTATTATCTTGTGACTTTTCAAAGAGTCGCGTCCTTAAAGGGGGAATGCCTATGCTGAAACAATATGTTGGAAAAGTGGAATGCGTACTTGGTAACTGGGTTGTTAAAGCAATTCTCCTGGCATTGAGCGTAGTATTATGTTTCCCGCAGCCCTAAGAGAGTCTCCCGGAATATGGTGAAAAGAAAGCGATTATCTAGGTTCATTATGGATAATCATTTTCTGCATTCTTATTTAAGTAGCTGCACCGATTTGCCAATCGGCACCGCCCGCTAGTCATCCAAATTTACTTTTTATGCCATCATTCAATTAACGTTTTGAACCAGTAAATAAGTAGAACCTTTAAAATCTCCAAAAACCATGTTAAAACAAGTAGTAAAACTGTCATTAGTAGTGTTGTTGTCATTATCAATCACCTCGTTATGAGGTATTAATCATAGGATAGCTTAATTGTAGGGGATAATACCAAATGATATAAAGAGGGGGAATAGTTCCTGCTATTTGTTTCCGATGATGCTAATCTATTGGACCAGGCACGCTCAGAACTACGATATGAACTAGCGGTATAGTTGCACTAAAATTCTAGTTAAATTATACTGTTAGTAGTAATAATTTGTATTTTTCAAGTCTCGTGATCGGTGAAAGAAATGTAGATTTTGATTGATAGCATCTACTATAGTACTAACAATGTGTAACATTGGAGGGTATACTGGGGATTCTACTAAACTATATGGAGGATTGAAGATGAAAAAATCAAACTATGAAAAAATATTCAAAGCTATGTTGGCAACAACAGTCGCGACAGGGGTTTTTGTTGCCGCTGCACCTGTAAATACGATGGCGGCGAAGTCTACATTTTCTGATGTCAAGGATATCCCAGGTCAGCATTTTTATGAAGCTGTCACGGACTTTTCCGCAAGAGGCATGATTAGTGGGTATTCTGATGGATCATTCAAACCAAATAAAAACATTACTCGCCAGGATGCTGCAAAACTCTTAGCTCTTTCGTTAGGCTTGGATACGGTAAACGTCAAGAATCCAGGATTTAAAGATGTTAGCAAAACGAGCCCAAACTACGGGTATATTGCAGCCCTTGTTGAAGCAGGAATCATTTCGGGTTATGAAGATAATACATTCAAGCCTGATGGTAGTCTGTCAAGGGCACAAATGGCGAAAATAATTGTACTCGGCTTTGAATTCGTAGAAAAGGGATCTGTAAAACTTCCGTTTAGCGATATCAATGCTAAGCAATGGCATGTTGAATATGTCCGGACACTTTATTCTAAAAAAATTACAACTGGTACGACACCTACAAAATTCTCGCCTAACGCGCTCGTGACGCGCGGACAAATGGCTTCATTCGTCTTTAGAAGTGAAGCAATAACAAAAGTGCCGAAACCAGAACCAAAACCAGAACTAGAACCAAAACCAAAACCAGTTGATGAAGATAAGGTAGCGGTAGAAGCAGCAGCCAACCAACTAAAAGCTGGTGCAGTAACTGTTTCACGCGGAAACGATGCAACTAATGAAAACAAACTTGTTGCGGTACAAACGTATGTCACTTCACTTGTCACTGAAAAAGGTGTTGTCGTAAAAGCCGCTACAGGCACTACTGCTGGCAATTATATAATTACACTTACAAAAGGTGAAGCGAAAGTAGATAAAACGATTGCTGTAACATTTGACTTTGCAGCGGGCGATCGTTTTGTTACTGAAGTGAAAGCGATTAATGCGAAACAAGTTGAAGTTAAATTTGCAACACCTATTGTTAAAACAACAGTACTAAACGCTTCGAATGAAGTTCAAAATATGACATTTACGATGGTCACTAGTGCGACTGTAAACCCAGGTCAACTTAAAGGCTCATTATCTGAAGATGGTAAAACGTTAACGATTACTGCAAATGGGGTCTTTGATGGCGAGTATGCTTTCAAATCAACGGCTGAAATTAAATCAGTAACAGGTGAAAAGTTCGAGGAGTATACAGCTATTGTAAAGGCGAATGATAAAGTTGCACCAAAATTCGTTTCAGGATCAGCTGCTGCGAAAACATATACTAATTCGTTTGCCCTACTTTTCGATGAGCCTGTTAATGCTGCTGGAGTTATCGCGTATGTAAATGATGTGGCAGCGACTGTTTCTAACAATTCTACGAATCCTAATCGTTTGGATGTCACTGCTAACACACAAGTTATAGCGGGCACTACCGCAACAATTAAATTAACGAATGTAAAAGATTATAATAACAACTTCACATCTCCAAATCCTGTAGAAACTACACTTACAATTACTGCTGATACAGTTGCTCCAACTGTGTTAAATGTAAAGGTTATAGGAGAAAACAGAGTAGAAATGACGTACGATAAAAATATGAACATCGCGTCATTCACAGGAAAGGCTCGTATAGTACAAGCGAATGGAACTGTGACGCATCTTACAGCTTCGGCCGGTACTAATGAGAAAACCGTTGTCCTAACAGGAGCAGGATTATTTTTCAATGATACTTATAATGCCATTCTATTTGTTGATGCTGACGTGAAAGATACTGTTGGAAACAGTGCAGCTCTATATTCATCTAGCGTTACTTTATACAAGGATACTATTGCTCCAGCATTAACAACTGTTGAATTTAAAGACGGTAAAATTGTAGCGAATTTCACTGAAGATATTGCAACGGCTGGAAACAATGCAATTACAGTCATTGATCAAACGACAGGTGTTGCAACTTCAGTTTACCTTAATTATTACAGTGCGCAGAATGCAGTGATTGCTAACAATACACTAACAATCGCTCACGCTTTGCCAAATGGCACTTATCAATTGCGCCTACCAGCTAACACCGTCGTTGATAAAGCAGGCACGCCTAATCCAAATGCGATTGCAACACAAACGTTTATTGTTCAAAATGTAATATCATCGGATACTACACGCCCTGTAGTTAGTGCTGTTACAAACTATCCTGTAGCGAATGGAAGAGTTGAACAAACGGCTATTTATACAGTGACTGATGCTGATAGTGGGGTTAACCTAGCTGCCGTTCAAGACATCAATAACTATACTTGGGATGGAAAAGCATTACCTCTAGGGTCTTATGTAACAACAGTTATCACTGGATCCGCAGATAAAGCTACATCTGTTGCCGTAACCGTACATGTACCATCTGCTAGTGTACCAACTACCAAAACAGCGACATTTACTGTCAATAACCTTCGAGATAACGCAGGTAACACCATTGCATCTGCCGGAGCGGGTGAGGTTACATTTGTTAGCAACTACCAAAACTACAACCAACCAGAATTCAATTATGCTAAAATTGATTATGACAACACTTCACTCATACTTGGTTTCAGTGAGGCAATTCACTCTTTAGATGCAAGCGATTTCGAAATTACACTTAATGGTCACCTTCTAAAGACAAGTTCAATTGCTGCCATTTACCGTTCTAATACAAATTCAAATACAAATTCAAATACATTTGTCACAAGTATCAACGCCTCTGTCGGTAACGATGTTTGGATTGATGGAAGAACTAGAGATGTCATTTACTTGGACACGAATGGTAACTCAAGGTATGATACAGGAGACTTACTCCTTGAAGTTGTAGATTCTTCAACTTATAGGTATGATGCAACGAATTCAGTTCTAGTCAATTTGAATGCCAATTATGTAACAAGTTTAAGAGTCAAACTTGTTCAAGACAATCATTCACCTGTTCAAGGTTTGCAAGGGAACTATGCTTTATTTAATCGAGAAATCATAGTGAGATAAAGAATGGATGCAGGATTTTTTAGAGTGTGATATTTATTGGGACGCTTTCTGTTTGATCAGACGGAAGGCGTCTCTTTTTTTAAAAAGTATTTGGTTCACTAACACTTGGATTTTATAAAATTTATAGAATGGAAGATCCTCCTAAACCGGGGGCTTTTTCTATATCGTTCATTCAATTTCGTTGTGTGAGTGACTGCCTTGTGGTATTGACAGAAAAAGCCCCTTGACTGAAAATTGGTCAGGGGACTTTTTTTGTACCAACCTCTTGTTTCCAGTGATGCATTGAGTCATAGACACTTTTTAGCAATACAAGCGTGTGATTGAGAAAAGAACTACCTACAAGTGTATATTTATAGAGGGATTTTCCTTTCATCGGGGTCTAATATGACGGCAGAGGAACAGGAGAAAGTTATTGCAGTTTTGCTAAGTGAATTATATTGGTGAGAAAAGAGGAGCGTCCATCCATTTCCCATCTGTCAAGCAGAGAGGAAGGGAATGGGGGCGGTTATTTTTATAGTGCAATTATACTACTATTTTGTTATAATAAACAGAATAAATAGTATGGTAAAAATGACACTATGGGGGAGCGCAATTATGAATTTACATGTTGTAATAGGGGATAACCGCTACACGCAACAACTTTTGGATCGATTAAATGAGAAAGACAATGGCATTATCGTGATTGCTGACCCGAAATACAAGGGAATAAAAAGGGGTGACGGGGTGACGTATGTCTGTATGAGTTATGTGAAAGAGGTTGCGGATCTCCATGAGAAGATTTATGTCTACACGTGCACATTCGAGGGCAAAGAGTTCAAGCGATGGAGAAAAAGAAGGGCACAGTGAAAATGCCATTGTAGATTATGCAGTAATGGAAGTTGAATGGAGTATATATAAAAGGAAGTGCTTGTAGTAATGATAAAAGCGCAAGTACAAAAACTAAAGGTAGAACTGGAAAAACGCTTAGGTTGATCTCAACAGTTCATTCGGTATTATTTACAGCCACAATTTGTGTAGGATTTGAAGTAACTGGATGAGAATTTGGCATCCGACACACGAGAAAAGAACCCGTTGCTTTTTTTGGAGCGACGGGTTCTAATTTTTTTTTGCGAGATCTATTCTTTATTTTTTGCTTGTACCTAAAATTTCAAATATAATTTTCGCATGATCCGAATTATCTAATAACCCTGCAAAACGATCCTTAGTTGGACCAAAAGCATATACGGGCACGTCTTCACCAGTATGTCCGCTGGTTGTCCAGCCTGTATAAGAACGCTTGTCAAAAATTAGTTTGATTTTATTATTGATATCACTAGCTTTTTCACCAGCAGCTCTAACAGATTCGATTTCAACTTCTGTCAGTGGTAATAAATCTTGATCGATATAGCTTTTTAAAGTTTTCTCTACATCTGCACCATTTGTAATTTCATTTGCCATAAAGGCAGGTGTACGTTTTGCAGCTTTGATTGCATCACCGAACCAGTTATAATTACCATCTGCGCCTATAGATAATCCGCCGGTTGAATGGTCAGCAGTTGCCACGACTAGTGTATGCTTATCTTTTTTCGCAAACTCAATCGCTACTTTAAAAGCTTTTTCAAAGTCCTCCATTTCGCTCATTGCACCAACAATGTCATTGTCGTGGCCAGCCCAGTCAATTTGGCTACCTTCAATCATAAGGAAGAAACCATTTTCGTTTTTACTTAAGCGATCGATTGCTGAAGTAGTCATTTCTTCAAGTGATGGAATATCTTCTGAACGATCAATCATTTTAGGAAGACCGCCAGTAGCAAACAGTCCAAGAATTTGAGCGTTATTATCCTTTAGTAGTTCATCTGTAGTAGTTACATAGCTAAATCCATCTTGTTTAAAGGATTCTGTAAGATTCACATCTTTACGCTCAAAGTTTGATTTTCCACCGCCAAGAAGGACGTCAATTTTATGTTTACCATTGATCAATTCGTTATAATAATCATCGGCAATGGCATCCATATTCTTCCGACTTTCATTGTGAGCACCAAATGCAGCAGGCGTTGCATGGGTAATTTCTGAGGTAGCAACTAGCCCAGTCGATTTCCCTGTTTCTTTTGCAGCCTCTAAAACAGTTTTAACGTTAGATTTGTTTTTATCTACAGCGATTGCAGCGTTATATGTTTTTACACCTGCAGACATTGCAGTTGCTGCAGAAGCCGAATCTGTTATCGTTTGCTCTGGATCGTCCGGATAAGTCATTTGCTGACCAACAAGGTACTTGTCAAACGCTGTTTGTTCAACAAAGGGTGTAGTGAGATCGTCTTTCAAATAACGATAAGCCGAAGTATAGGAAACTCCCATTCCATCACCAATGAGGAAAATCACATTTTTGATTTCAGCTTTGTTGTTTTCTTCTGTTTCACTCGCTTGAACGGTTGGATTAGCGATTGTACTGACTAAACTTCCGACCAGAACAGTGGAAAGAACTGCGACTGGGATAACCTTCTTAAAAAACCTCTTTTTCACCAATGTAAAACCTCCTATTTTTTTCTTCCATCAAAGGTAATTATAATGTGGAATTGTTAATCTCATATGAAGGACATGTAAATTTATATTAATAGTGTGTGAAGAATTGGGCTAGCACGCGTAGTCACTCACACAACTAAGAATTATCCAGCATCTTGAAGAAGTGAAATTGTTACTTTTCTACTGTAAATGCTATGTGTATTTGTTTGGTTTTTTTATGCTACATTACTGATAATCATACGAATGGAGAAATCCAGATGAAATTGAGGGTCTTCATTAGACGGAAGTTAGATAAACAAGCGTTAAACCACTCCAAGAGAAGTTCAATGTACGGATGTGGGAGTCGGAAAGTGAATCGGTTCAGCTCGAAATTTGATTGAAGGAAAGGGGCTAATACAGATGTGCTTTGGACGGTTTTGACAGATTCAGTGGATCGAAAAGTATTGGAAGTAGCACCTAAGTTGAAGGACGTTTTTAATCTGGCGGTGAGGTATAACAATATTGATATTGAAGTTGCGAAAGAACGTGGAATAATTGTGACGAATACACGAGGTGTTCTGACAGAGACGACGGCAGACCTTGCGTTTTACGCTTCTCTTTGCGGCAGCTCGCAATAACTCAGGCGGAAATCAAACTGGACGCACATTGGACACTGACGGGCTTTACTAGCATGGGGAGGATTGGTGAAGCGGTCGCGCGTCGAGCGAAAGGGTTAGATATGCATGTATTTTATGTTAATCACAACAAACCCTAACTATTAAAATAGGAGAATTAGAATAAGGAATGTTATGAGGAAACTCCTATGAAATCTCTTCACTTTAGTTTTAACGTTTTCACTAGTTCCATAGGCAAAGGCTTCCAAAGAAAGTTTTAAAGATGTGCCTGTAAACTATGCATATTGTAAGGAAGTAATTTTTTTGGAGAAGGGCATTATCCAACTGTAAGAAAAGTTCGGGATTCATGAATAGGTTAACAGAGAAGAAGTTGCGGTAATGGTAGCAAAAACGGTAGGGCTTGACGCGAAGCGTACAAAAACGAAATTTAAAGATGTCCTCGAGATCAGATCATCATCTGGATATATTAATTCAGCGATTAAAGCAGGAATAATAAATAGATATCCAGATGGAACATTTAACCTGTACATATAATTCTTTATTTATTGTTGATACAATGGGATATCAAATAGCAAGTTCAAAACCAAATTCTGATCCGAAAAGTGACATAGCCTCTCTAAGTGGAAATCTCAAGTGGCAATATAATGAATTTATTGGAACTAAACTAGATGTTGGAGCAGACGTTATTTTGTTCCCTCTAGATGCAAAGAAAACTAGATCGATAGAAATAGCATAAATTGTAGTTGGTAAATTTAACCTTTAAAAATAGGGAATTTAATATGAGAAGGCTGATAATTAAGGGGCATATGAATTTAGTGAATTGCCTGCTGGAGTTTACGTTACGCTGTATATTTCTACAAAAATAATTAGAGATTATAAAGAACCGTTCAATGAAGATATGTTAAATCAGCTATCACTCTATATTACAGAATACGTACACAAGATCTAGGAATTATTATGAGAAGTAATGTACTAAACGAACCAAAGGAACTGAATTTGAAAAGCTGTAAGTAAACTCCTAAACAATTCTTGCCTCTCGTCGATATAATGATAGTACTAGAACTATAATAGAGTAGGAAGGACTGATTTATATGAAATTTTTTAAAAGTTTACAAATATTTTTAATAGCTATCCTTATTATTGGCATAGCTATTCCAAATTCAACAGAAGCTGCAACTGCTATAAGTAACGATTTGATGAATATTAAAAAGACTGTAAGTAAAAACAGCCTTGTGAAAGGTGAGACGACGGACGTAACGCTTACTGTGAAGGGGGCGCTGAAAGATTCAACCTTTGTAAAATCGAATGACGTTTTCTTAATCGTTGATAAGTCAGGCAGTATGGGTGCCGATAACAGACTTACGGCAGCAAAAGAAGCTACAAAAGTTATAGGTAGTGTGGATGTCAAACTTCTGAACGCTGATGGACAAATGGCGGTATTGACAAAAGGATTTACCCACACAGAACCTGGGCTAGCACCTGCACCTGAAATCACTTCGTTATCCGAAGATAGTATCTCAATAGGGAAAACTAAAAATATTTTTATAAATGCTAAAAACTTCAAGGCAGATTCA
>NZ_JADBEL010000026.1:46981-48625 GCF_014873855.1 Sporosarcina limicola
TATAAATGTTCGTTCTGAAACACTACTACGAGTTGCAGTTCCTGTTAGCAACAGTATAGGTAGTGTGGATGTCAAACTTCTGAACGCTGATGGACAAATGTCTGTATTGACAAATGGATTTACTTATACAGAGCTGTACTAGGACTATATCAGAAATACTTTATTATCTAAAGATAGTGTTCTACCTTCTAGAGGAATGAAGTTTACTTAATTAATAAGGGGAAAGTGCTACTACTTGTATTTCCTTTGTCGGTTAAAATTTTGTACTAAGAAACTACACAACCAGTGTATTCCGTTATTTAAGCGGGACACACTGGTTTATTCATTGGATCTTTAATAATTGTTTTGGGTCCCAAATTGCTATCATAATCGAAGTCGAATATGGTTTCGATTAAGCAGAATTGGATACTTTATTGAAAGAGGCATATTTCGTCGTCATCTTAGTACTTTACACAGCTGAAACGGTTGGGATGATTGGTAAGAGGGAACTCAAACTTATGAAAAACACAGCAACTCTAATCAATGTCATACGTGGTGGAATCGTTGACGAAACGACGTTTTACAATGCATTGAAAAGCGGCACTATTTGGGCAGTAGGACTTGATGTGTTTGAAACAGAACCTATTCCACTCGACAATCTTCTTCTTACGTTTCCAAATGTTACTGTTCTACCGCATATCGGAAGTGTTAGCAAGAAGATGCGCCTTGCGATGATGAACATAAATGCACAAGCAATCATGGACGTTTTGGAAGGGTGGAAACTAGAGAACAAAACAGTCTGTAAAAAGTCTATCAACGTGTTAAGGTCGAATGAAAGCAGGACAGACTCCTAAGTTTGAGGGAGTCTGTCATGTTTTTTTTTGAAAATAGAAAATATAAGTTTAGGGTCTGTCACGGTTCACGAGGTTTTAATACTTTTTATCATAAAGCGGCCGCTTCCGCTGCCGAAGCGACTGATCCTTGAATCAAGCGACCAATCCCTCCAGGCGAAGCGACTGATCCTCGAACCAAGCAATCAATCCCGCCGGCGAAGCGACTGATCTTCGAATTAAGCGACAATACTGCCGGCGAAGCGATTAATCCTAGAATCAAGCGACCAATTTTGCTGCCTAAGCTAAGCGACTAATCTTCGAATCAAGCAACCGCTTCGTACTGACGGACTTTCTTCGTTTTAGCAATTTGGTATTCTTCATGAATCTATATAAGTTGAATTTAATTTTTACACTTTAGTTGATTCTACATATGCTACTGTGAACCTCGTCCTTGCTGCCTTATCCAACGCAATCACTATCCAAAAACCAGATGAAGGCCTTATTTTCCATACTGATTTAGGGAGTCAATACATAAGTGACGCTTTTGAAGAAGCCATGAAGGACGCTAAAATGAGGCATTCGTTTAGCCGAAGTATAGGAAACTCCCATTCCATCACCAATGAGGAAAATCACATTTTTGGTTTCAGCTTTGTTGTTTTCTTCTGTTTCACTCGCTTGAACGGTTGGATAAGCGATTGTACTGACTAAACTTCCGACCAGAACAGTGGAAAGAACTGCGGTAGTTGTCAACATAGTTGTCGCATTTAGCTAGTTTATTATTTCCGAAGTTTTATTCCTGAATTTCGTGAATCCCCAAGTTCAGTCAAAGCTA
>NZ_JADBEL010000027.1 GCF_014873855.1 Sporosarcina limicola
TTCAGTGGTAAACACGTTGGCAATGAGTGGTACAATTCGTGGCAATCGCTGGTACAAACTATGGCAGAAGTGGTACATTCTCTTGGCTGTAATCATTCTCCCATACCCAGGTGTACAATGCATAAAAGGTAGAATCTAATTCGACGATTGGAAAGTGGGCGCTATAATCAATCAACTTTTCTTTCGCTGATGAAGATGGATGGTACACATCCGGATGATCTCCCCAACCTGTCAATCCAATTTGAATCATACCCACTCCCCCTTTCTTATGCTATGATAGTACTATCATAGCATAAGAATCCTAACTATTTATTACTGTATTGCCTTACCAGTAACCTTCACGACACTAATCCAACCGATTTATTTCAAACAAAAAACCGACCATAAATGTCGGTTTTTCTTTATGTTTTTATCCAATAGAACCTTCCATCTCGAATTTAATGATTTTCATGTACGAAAACACTGATGAATATAAGGTTTCCGAAAAATCACTACCGATATCAAACGATTCACAGCGAAACGCAATAGGCAAAAAATAGGCACAGAATCATTGTCGAGAAAGTATAAGAAAATAACCATTAATGAGGATTCAATGTGTCTTCTAAAAGCTTTTTCAAGAGAGATTCATCTGTTACCGATTGAATCATTGCTTGCATATATATTCGTGGGTCTATATTTTGAAAATTCCAATCAAATCCGTGACTACGTGCAACTTCTCTGATCACGATACGGAGAGTTCTCCCGTTTCCTTCTCGAAACAGATGAATGATATTGAGTTCCGTTTTGTAGTATGTAAGACGTTCAGCAGCTTGTTCGATACTTTCCCATCTCTGTTCTTTTTGGAGTTGCTCTGTTAAAGCTTTTAAGTTAGATTCAATGTCCTCAGCTTGGCAAAATCGGGTGTGTCCCTTCATCAATTGAACATCCCGTATTTGTCCTGCAAAAGGATATACATCTTGAAATAAAAAGAAATGTAATTGCTTTATAGTTTTAGTTTTTAGGGGAAGTAACCATTCAAAACCGTCTACTTCAAGTTGTGAAGATCGAATAGAAAAAGCAACTGTTTCAAGTTGCTCTAATTGTTCGTGCGAAGTAGCACCAAATAAATTATGCTTTAGTAAATAATCTCCTTGATCCTCGGTATTATACTTACTCATCTTGAAATTAGCCCTTGAATCAATTCAGACGTTATTTTTTGTTTACTTTGAACCACCTCAACGACTTTATGTTGAAGTTCTAATGGGAGTGACATATTTTCTAAACGAAGATTATGCAGAATTTGTTGAAACTCTTTCGATTCTACTGATAATTTCAACATTCGAAGTCCTCCTCTTCTCTTGATTGTTAAGCTTATTATATCATATGTACCTTAGAGATAAATAAACAGATGACTTATTTTCATAGCAAAGTTGTTTTACCATTATCGATACTTCGAATGAAAATACCCCGTCACAAATATTGATGTGACGGGGTTTATTAATGTTTATCCAATAGAACCTTCCATCTCGAATTTAATGAGACGATTCATCTCTACTGCATATTCCATCGGTAATTCTTTTGTAAACGGTTCAATGAAGCCCATGACAATCATTTCAGTTGCTTCTAGTTCAGGAACACCACGGCTCATTAAATAGAAGAGTTGCTCCTCTGAAACTTTAGAAACTTTTGCTTCATGCTCAAGTGAAACGTTATTATTCAAGATTTCATTATACGGAATCGTATCAGATGTCGACAGATTATCCATGATCAACGTGTCGCACTCGATGTTGGCGCGTGCGCCGTCTGCTTTTCGTCCGAAATGAACGATACCGCGATACGTCACTTTTCCACCATGTTGAGAAATCGATTTCGATACGATTGTGGAAGACGTATTCGGAGCCAAGTGCATCATTTTCGCACCCGCGTCCTGATGTTGCCCTTTTCCAGCAAGTGCAATCGACAATGTCATTCCACGTGAGCCTTCCCCTTTAAGGATGACTGCAGGATACTTCATCGTCAATTTCGAACCGATGTTACCATCAATCCATTCCATCGTTGCATTCGCATCACATACTGCACGCTTCGTAACGAGATTATAGACGTTGTTCGCCCAGTTTTGGATTGTTGTATAGCGGCAATAAGCGTCTTTTTTGATAATGATTTCTACAACCGCACTATGAAGTGAGTTTGTCGTGTAAACAGGTGCCGTACATCCTTCGACGTAATGCACACTCGCTCCTTCATCGACAATAATCAGTGTACGTTCAAACTGACCCATGTTTTCCGAATTAATGCGGAAATAGGCTTGTAATGGTGTATCTACTTTTACGCCTGGTGGTACGTAAATGAATGATCCACCCGACCAAACAGCCGAGTTCAATGCAGAAAACTTGTTATCAGAATTCGGGATGATTGTACCAAAATACTTTTTGAATAACTCTTCATTTTCCTTAAGTGCCGAATCCGTATCCTTGAAGACAATCCCTAAGTCTGTAAGTTCTTGCTTCATATTATGATAAACAACTTCTGATTCATATTGAGCGGAAACGCCTGCAAGGTATTTTTGCTCTGCTTCTGGAATTCCGAGTTTATCAAACGTACGCTTGATTTCTTCCGGAACTTCATCCCACGACTTTTCTGTCGCTTCAGAAGGTTTTACATAATAAGTAATTTCGTCGAAATTGAGTGAGTTAAGATCTCCACCCCATTGTGGCATTGGCATTTTGTAGAACATTTCCAATGATTTTATACGGTAGTTGAACATCCATTCAGGCTCTTCTTTCATCCGTGAAATCGTTTCAACAATTTCACGCGTCAAGCCACGTTTGGAACGAAAAACAGATACGTCTTTGTCAGCAAAACCATATTTGTAATCGCCGATATCCGGCATTTTTTTAGCCATCACTATTCCTCCGTTCTATAGTTGTTCGGAGTCATTGGCGACCCCTTTTTCCATCGCTTTCCATGCAAGTGTCGCGCATTTGATGCGGGCTGGGAATTTGGCAACACCGGCTAGTGCTTCAATATCCCCAAGGTCGATGGAGTCATCATATTCTTTACTCAGCATCATATTAGATATTACAGTGGCAAGAGACTGTGCTTCTTCAACAGTACGCCCTTTAATCAACTGCGTCATCATCGATGCGGATGCCATGGAAATCGAACAGCCTTCCCCTTCGAATTTCGCATTGTGAACAATGCCATCTTCTACTTGAAGTGTTAAGTGAATAACATCTCCACATGTTGGGTTGTTCATATCGATTGTGACATTACTTTCATCGATAATACCCTTATTTCTCGGATTTTTATAATGATCCATAATAACCGAGCGATATAATTGATCTAGATTTTTAATAGACATCGTTGAAATACTCCTTTGCCATGCGGAGTCCGTCCATGAGGCTATCAACGTCCGCTTCCGTATTGTAAATATAGAAGCTAGCACGTGCCGTAGCTGATACGTCAAGCCACTTCATGAGCGGTTGTGCACAGTGGTGACCTGCTCTAACTGCGATACCGTTCATATCAAGTACAGTCGCAAGATCATGTGGATGGACGTCATTCAGGTTGAACGTGACAAGCCCCGCACGTTTTTCGGGATCGAGTGGACCGTAAATCGTCAGTCCGTCAATTTCTGACATTCTTTGCATAGCATACCCAGCAAGTTCATGTTCATGCCGCTCAATATGATCCAGACCGATTTCCTCAAGATAATCGATTGCAGCACCCAGACCAACCGCACCTGCGATAATCGGAGTGCCTCCTTCAAACTTCCACGGGAGCTCTTTCCATGTGGAATCATACAAGCCGACGAAGTCAATCATCTCGCCGCCGAACTCAATTGGCTCCATAACAGTAAGCAATTCTTTCTTCCCGTAAAGGACACCGATACCGGTCGGACCACACATCTTATGCCCAGAGAAAGCAAAAAAGTCACAGTTAAGCTTTTGCACATCTATTTTCAGATGGGGTGCAGCTTGAGCACCATCGACAACCATGACAGCTCCGTGGGCATGTGCAATTTCTGTGATTTCTTTGATTGGGTTCATTGTGCCAAGTACGTTAGAAACATACATCATAGCGACGATTTTCGTGCGGTCAGTAATGACTTCACGCACTTTATCAAGCGACAGTGTTCCATCTTCCTCAAGGTTGATGTATTTCAACACTGCCCCCTTTTCCTTCGCTAATTGCTGCCAAGGAATGATATTCGAATGGTGTTCCATATAGGTGATGACAATTTCATCGCCTTCGCCCACATTCGCTCGTCCGTAACTTTGAGCAACCATATTGAGTGCCGTAGTCGTCCCACGCATGAATATGATTTCTTCTGTAGACTTCGCGTTAATGAATTTACGCACTTTCTCGCGAGCGCCTTCATAAGCTTCTGTCGCTCGGTTTCCAAGTGTATGCACACCACGGTGGACGTTTGAATTATCCAAGTTGTAATAGTTGCTTATTGCTTCTATTACCTGCCGTGGCTTTTGAGAAGTTGCGGCACTATCGAGATAAACGAGTGGATGCCCGTTTATCTCCTGGTCAAGTATCGGAAAATGGTTGCGGATCTCTTTACTGAGCATTAGCGCACTTTCCTTTCGATGACCTCCGTCAACTGTTTCTTAACGCCCTCAATTGGTAATTTACTAACGACAGGCGCAAGGAAACCGTGGATGACGAGGCGTTCTGCTTCATGTTGTGAAATGCCGCGGCTCATTAAATAGAACAATTGCAGTGGATCTACACGACCTACAGAAGCTGCATGTCCCGCTGTAACATCATCCTCATCAATGAGAAGAATCGGGTTCGCATCCCCACGTGCTTTTTCACTCAACATAAGCACACGTGATTCTTGGACAGCATTCGATCTTGTTGCCCCTTTTGCAATTCTACCAATACCGTTGAAGATGGAAGATGCTTCATCTTTCACGACACCGTGCTTCAAAATGAAACCTTCTGTATCTTGTCCCCAATGGACGATTTCAGTCGTGAAGTTTTGGCGTTGTTTACCACGCCCCACTACAACTGTCTTCATATCACAATGTGAACCATTTCCAACAAGATGTGTAATGTTTTCAGAAATCGTATCACTATCATTCATCAAGCCGAGTGCCCAATCAAGCCGGCTATCTCGCCCAGCAATCCCGCGGCGATTTACATAAGTCGTAAATCCTTTCGCAAGTACATCTACCGCACCATAAGTGATCTGTGCGTTATCGCCTGTGAACACTTCAGAAATGATATTTGCTAAGCCGCTCGCTTCTTCCACAGTCGACAAGTAGTTTTCTACATATGTCACTGAACTATTCGCTTCAGCAACGATTAGAACGTGGTTGAAAAGGGATGCTTGCTCATTATCATGTAAAAAGAGGACTTGAAGTGGTTCCTCCACAACAACATTTTTCGGAATGTAAACGAAAACGCCGCCATTCATAAGTGCCGCATGAAGTGCAGTTAACTTATGCTCATCCACTTTCACACCATCTGTCATGAAATATTTTTTCACAAGGTCGCCATGTTCGCGTGACGCAGTGAAAATATCCGTCATGATAACACCTTGAGCTTTCAATTCATCTGCTAATGAAAGGTAGGCTGGCGTGTTGTTATGCTGTACATAAATGTTTTTTTGTTGAGCTGAGTCAACAAGTGCGCGTGCTTCTTCAGGAAGTTCATCTAATAAAGTATAAACTGCTGATTCTACCGCATGTATAGGGAAATTCGTGAAATTCCATTTGTTGATTTTGGTTTTATCAGGTTTTGGCAATGGTAACTGCTCTACTTTTAACAGTGCATCAGCACGAAAATCTGCCATCCAATTTGCTTCGTTCATCTTGGCGGAATAGGAGCGGACGTCCTGTTCGGTCAATGCCACTTTAGTTTCAACCGTCATTTTGAATCGTCCCCCTCTCTTAAGCTTCCTGCCCGACAGTCTCGTCTTCAATACCTAGTTCTTCTTTAATCCAGTCGTATCCTTGCTCTTCAAGTTTACGTGCTAATTCAGCACCACCTGATTTAACGACTTTCCCTTGCATCATTACATGTACATGGTCTGGCGTAATATAATCAAGAAGACGTTGATAGTGCGTGATAATCAAGCAGCCAAAGTCTTCCCCACGCATTTCATTGATGCCTTTTGAAACGATTTTCAATGCATCAATATCGAGACCAGAGTCAATTTCATCTAGGATTGCAAATTTAGGTTTTAACATAGTAAGCTGAAGAATTTCGTTACGCTTTTTCTCTCCGCCTGAAAAACCTTCATTCAAATAACGCGTTGCCATATCTTCGTCCATTTCAAGTATTTCCATTTTCTTGTCAAGTTCGCGGATGAATTTCATCAATGGAATTTCATCGCCTTCTTCACGTTGTGCATTAATAGCCGAACGCAAGAAATCAGCATTCGTAACACCTGTAATTTCACTTGGGTATTGCATTCCCAAGAAGATGCCGGCACGAGCACGCTCGTCCACAGCCATTTCAAGTACGTCTTCACCGTCAAGTGTAACCGTTCCTGCTGTCACTTCATATTTAGGATGCCCCATAATCGCTTGGGCGAGGGTAGATTTACCTGTACCGTTCGGACCCATGATCGCATGAATCTCATTCGTATTGATCGTCAAATTGACGCCTTTCAATATTTCCTTGCCTTCGATTTCGACATGAAGACCTTTAATGTCTAAAACTGTCATTCCAATACCTCCAATATGCTACAGATGAATGGAAATCCATTCTCAATTAGTATCATTCTAATCTTAGCTTATTAAACAGTGCCTTGCAAATCATTGAGAATCGCTTAAATTTGTCTGAACGCACTCACTCCAATACTTCTCACTACCTTTCCTATAATTTAAATTTATTTTCAATTATCTTTGGCTTATTGAGAATTAAGGCAATGTAAAAGCCGGCACACAAGGTACCGGCCTTTATTTATTCGTTTATTCTAGTTTTGGGTTACTACCCTTTTCTTCTTTTGTAAAGCTATCTACGACGATTGCAAGTGCTCCGTCGCCTGTCACGTTTGTTGCTGTGCCAAAACTATCTTGCGCCATGTATAGCGCAATCATAAGTGCAATCATTGTTTCATCGAAATCGAGCATTTTAGCAAGAAGACCCACTGCCGCTATAACCGCGCCACCGGGAACTCCTGGTGCCGCTATCATTGTAACGCCAAGCATCAGTATGAACGGTAAAAATTTGGTGAATTCAATCGGCACCCCATTCATGAGCATGACCCCAATTGAACAAGATATAAGCGTAATCGTACTTCCCGATAAGTGAATCGTCGCAAAAAGCGGAATTGTAAAACCAGACACCCTCTCAGATACACCCGCTTTACGAGCCTGCCTTAGTGTAACTGGAATCGTTGCGGCAGACGACTGCGTGCCGATTGCCGTCATATAAGCAGGAGCCATTGTCTTCATTAAAGAAAATGGATTCCGTTTGGATATAGAGCCAGCAATCGAATACTGAATCAGCAACATAATGAAATGGAGACCAATAATCATAATGAATACCATCGCAAATACGGAAAGAACTTTTGCAACCTGACCACTGTACGTCATGTTGAGGAATATTCCGAAGATATGGAACGGTAAAAGTGGAATAATAACAAATGATATCACTTTTTCAATCAATACATTAAATTCATCAAACACAGCAAGTAATGATTTACTGCCGATGGAAGCCATCCCAATTCCGAAAATAAATGCGAGTAATAACGCTGACATGACCCCCATAATCGGAGTCATTTCTAATTCGAAAAATGTTAGCGCAGGATTCCTTCCTGTATTTCCAACAATTGAATCCTTAACTCCCCCAACAAAATTCGGCAACAAGGTTGTTGCTGCAAGGTATGCAAGAATCCCTGCCGTAATTGTTGATATGTAAGCAAAAACTGTCGCAAGACCAAGAAGCTTCCCGGATCCTTTTCCGAGTTTAGCAATCCCGGGTGCGATGAACGCGATAATAATAAGGGGCACAACAAAGTTTAGAAATCCACCAAAAATCATATTGAATGTCGCAAAAAACCTAACAAATCCTTTTGCGAACCCTTCATGTATCTCCGGCACAAGTAATCCCAGTCCGACTGCCAGTGCGATAGCAATTACAATACGCCATATGAGGCCGATTTTGAACTTCATTCCATCATCCTCCTCATGATTCTTTTCTCATTTGTGAGACAACTCAACACTATCACAATGAATATACTATGTGAATGATAATTTTATTTTTCAGTGAATCTATTTCCTAACACAACTTGATTTTTTAATTGGTCGCTTGTCTGCTTAATTGGTCGCTCAGCTAGTGAAATCGGTCGCTTGTTTTCTTAATTGGTCGCTTCGCTAGCGGAATCAGTCGCTTGATTTCTTAATTGGTCGCTTCGCTAGTGGAATCAGTCGCTTGATTTCTTAATTGGTCGCTTCGCTAGTGGAATCAGTCGCTTGATTTTTTAATTGGTCGCTTCGCTAGTGGAATCAGTCGCTTGATTTTTTAATTGGTCGCTTCGCTAGTGGAATCAGTCGCTTGATTGCTTAATTGGTCGCTCAGCTAGTGAAATCGGTCGCTTGTTTTCTTAATTGGTCGCTTCGCTAGCGGAATCAGTCGCTTGATTTCTTAATTGGTCGCTTCGCTAGTGGAATCGGTCGCTTGATTTTTTAATTGGTCGCTTCGTTTGCGGAATCAGTCGCTTGATTTCTTAATTGGTCGCTTCGCTAGTGGAAACGGTCGCTTGATTTTTTAATTGGTCGCTTCGCTAGTGGAATCAGTCGCTTGATTGCTTAATTGGTCGCTTCGCTAGTGGAATCGGTCGCTTGTTTGCTTGATTGGTCGCTTCGCTAGCGGAATCAGTCACTTGCTTTTTTAATTGGTCGCTTCGCTAGCGGAATCAGTCGCTTGATTTTTTAATTGGTCGCTTCGCTAGTGGAATCAGTCACTTGATTGCTTAATTGGTCGCTTCGCTAGTGGAAACGGTCGCTTATACTACAAATTAATGGATTCTCGCAGACAAAAAAACTCCGACGATCAACTAACAATCGACGGAGCAGGCAGTATTATTATTTTACAGGAACAACCGAGCCGCCCCACTCTTCTAGGATGAAGTCTTGAATTTCTTTTGACCTCAACACTTCGACTAATGCTTTGATCGCATCGCTGTTTTCGTCGCCTTCTTTAACAGCAATGATGTTGACGTAGGGCGAGTCAGTATCTTCGATGGCGATCGAATCTTTGCGTGGATTCAAACCTGCGTCAATTGCATAGTTCGAATTGATTAATAGTGCATCGCCTTCGTCATTCTTGTAAAGCTGTGACATAAGGGCAGGGTCGTAGTTTGCATCGAATTTCAAGTTTTTTGGATTATCGACGATATCTTTCACTTCGGCTTTTACTTTATCTATTCCATCGGCTAGTTTAATAAGCCCTTTTGATTCAAGCATTGCTAAGACTCGTCCATGGTCAGCTACCGAGTTGCTGATTAGAATTACTGCTTCTTCAGGTAGTTCTTCAATCGATTTGTATTTTTTCGAATATAGACCAATTGGCTCAATATGGATAGCACCTGCATTTGCAAATTTATATCCATGATCTGCAATTTGTGCTTCAAAATACGGAATGTGCTGGAAAAAATTCGCTTCAATTTCTCCGGAGTCAAGATCCGGATTCAAAAAATTATAATCTGGGTATGACTTGATAACAAGCTCGATTCCTTTTTCCTTCAATAGTGGTTTTACTTTTTCAAGGATGATTGTGTGTGGTGTATATGAAGCACCTATGATAATTTTATCGTCGCTACCACTTTTCCCACCGCACGCCACTAATGCAAGTGCACTTACAGCCAATAAAATTCCAAATGTAAATTTCTTCATCTTATATACTCTCCTTTTCTAATAGCAAAATTTAATATTTTTTTTGGCAAACTCTGGAGTTAAAACCTTTTCATTATCTTTTATCGAATCTTTTTATCAAAACGTCCCCAATGAACTGGATAATGAAAACAATAATTAAGATGAGGATTGTTGCCATTATTGTTATGTCATTACGATTTCGTTGGAATCCCTCGAAATATGCAAGTGTGCCAAGTCCTCCTGCGCCAATTGCCCCTGCCATTGCCGTATACCCAACGAGTGCAATCGCCGTTACCGTGATACCCGAAAGTAGCGCAGGCATTGATTCAGCAAGCAGCACTTTAAAAATAATAGTCCTTGTCTTAGCTCCCATCGATTTAGCAGCTTCAATAACGCCTTTATCAATCTCTTGTAGCGCAATCAATACCATCCGAGCATAAAACGGTGCAGCACCAATAATCAATGCGGGTAAAGCTGCGTCAGGTCCCCGAATCGTACCAATTAAAAACTTCGTGAATGGGATAAGCAAAATAATTAAAATGATGAATGGAATCGACCGATAAACGTTGACAATCGCACCGATAATCACGTTGACGATTTTATTTGACCATAGTTGACGCGGTCCTGATAGGAAGAGCAGTACGCCGAGTGCAAGTCCAATAACAAAAGTAAAAAATGTCGAAACGGCCGTCATATACAACGTCTGTTGCGTCGCTTCCCACATTTTCTCCCAATCGACATGTGGGAAAAGGTTTTCAATCACTACCAATCACCTCCGTCTTAACATCTTCTTCATGAAGGTAATTGATTGCTTTGGCGATAACATCCGCATCCCCGACAAGCTGGAGAAGAAGCGTTCCGTATGCCCCACCGTGCGTGTGCGATATGTTCCCCTGTACGATATTAACATCGATATCGTATTTACGGATGAGGCTGGCAAGTACCGGTTGTTCCGTCCGTTCACCGACAAAGATGAGCTTTATCAGAGAGCCGGAAGGGTACTCTTCCTTGATATGCGCAATTGCCTGTCTCGTTTCCACCGGTTCCGTCACCTGTAAGACGAATCGTTTGGTGATTGCCTCTCGCGGAGCTTGGAATACATCTAGCACATTTCCGATTTCGACGACCTTACCCGCTTCCATAACAGCAACTCGATGACAAATCTTTCGTATGACATGCATTTCATGTGTGATCAATACGATTGTCAATCCGAGCCGTTCGTTGATGTCGGTCAAAAGATTGAGTATCGAATCCGTCGTTTCTGGATCGAGTGCAGATGTGGCTTCGTCGCAAAGGAGCACTTCTGGGTCATTTGCAAGTGCGCGGGCGATACCGACACGCTGTTTCTGACCACCCGACAATTCAGAAGGATAGGCATTTTCACGACCACTCAATCCAACAAGTTCAATCAGTTCAGCCACTTTCCGTTCACGCTCTACTTTTCGCACGCCGGCAATTTCAAGCGGAAACCCGATATTTTCTTTCACCGTGCGCGACCATAGTAAATTGAAGTGTTGGAAAATCATACTCACTTTTTGACGTGCTTCTCTCAACTCTCCGCCTCTGATGGCAGATATCTCACGACCACCGATTTTTACACTACCCGATGTCGGCATTTCGAGACCATTCAAGAGTCGTATCAAGGTACTTTTCCCAGCGCCACTGTAGCCGATGATACCGAATATTTCACCCTTGGCAATTTCAAGTGATACGCCCTCGACTGCCGATATACTTGTTGTTCCTATTCCAAATCGTTTATTGACATCCGATAAATGAATCATTTATATCACCTCTTATAGTAAATACTTGGGCATTCTGTTCATTGTCTTGAGCGGGCGCCTTTCGCTTTTCATTGTTGTCTAGCTACAGGCGCCAACCCCTCGAGTCGCTTCACCCCTGTTGATAAAGGCAAAGGAACGCCTTTTTCCTCAGGGCTTCCAGCGCTTTTCGGGGCTGAGCGGGCGGCTTTCGCTTTTCATTATTGTCTAGCTACAGCGGCCAGACGCTCAGGTCATAAGTCAGCCCAGTTATGCGGCAAAGGACGCCGCTTCACCGGTCCGTCTTATGCCGGTCGCATCTTGGCAGGCCGCTTTCGCTTTTCATTGTTGTCTAGCTACAGCGGCAGACGCTCGGGTCATAAGTCAGCCCAGTTATGCGGCAAAGGACGCCGCTTCACCGGTCCGTCTTATGCCGGTCGCATCTTGGCAGGCCGCTTTCGCTTTTCATTATTGTCTAGCTACAGGCGCCAACCCCTCGAGTCGCTTCACCCCTGTTGATAAAGGCAAAGGACGCCTTTTTCCTCAGGGCTTCCAGCGCTTTTCGGGGCTGAGCAGGCGCCTTTCGCTTTTCATTATAAAAAGCCTTCCCGCGGATAAGCAGAAAGGCTTGACGTTATCAAAAATAAGAACGTTCATCCGATCTCTCATCTTTCAAAGCATATGCTTTGTGTGACTTGGCACCATTTCACTTTCGTGACGGTTGCCGGGCTTCATAGGGCACTATCCCTCCACCTCTCTTAATAAGAGCGAGCTATTTAATTAATGTAAAATACAACCTATCATATGCACGTCCTGTCTGTCAACTTATTTTTTCAAGAAGATAGGGAACTGAGCGGAATGCATAGATTTTATCGGTAATAATTCCGTCCTTCTGAATAAGTAGGCAAGGGACGCTTTCTATCTCGTAGTTTCGCGCGATACTTTGGACATAATTCAAATCCGCCTTGCCAATCGGCAGTTCCGGCTTCATCGTATGAATAACTTCTACCATTTTAGACGCTACAGCACATGTCCCGCACATTGGTGTGTATAGATAGTACGCAGCTATGGGAGACTCTTTCAAAGTTGTTTCCCAATCTTCACGTGTCCATGTTTCCATTCAAATCATCCTTCAATGTAAAAATTCGGGACGGACTTTGAAATCCGCTCCAAGTAGTATAGTTGCAAGTACTTCATATGGAGTTGTTTCTACTTCCTTGTATACTTTTTCCGTATACAGATGGACGGCGGTAGGAAACTCCCTTTTGAATAAAGCACGAATTTTTTCTCCCGAAGCATCCGCATCCAAAAAAACGAAAAGATGCCATCCTTCATACGGCATAAGTAATTCTTCAAGTCTGTATGGGCTTACCGTACCATTCGTACAAATGATTTCGACAGACTCGGCAAGTATCCGACGAAGACGCTTCCTGTCCGAACCGCCCTCCACTATAATTAATCTTTCTTCACTCACAAGGATTTCACCTCGCAATGTCTACTATACTAGTTGATAGATTTAAAAAACGCCGGAGCTATACCGGCGTTTTTTTAAACAATTATTCTCCGACAGTCATCTTCTCGTATGCTTCCGAAGTCATGAGTGCATCGACTTCAGACTTATCAGAAGGCTCAACAACAATCATCCATGCTTTTTCATATGGCGATTCGTTAACGAATTCTGGATTGTCTTCAAGTTCTTCGTTCATTTCAATTACTTTACCGCTAATTGGTGCGTAAAGTTCAGAAACCGTTTTAACGGATTCAACGCTTCCGAAAGGCTCGTCCGCTTTAATGTCATCGCCAACTTGTGGCAGTTCAACGAAAACGATATCGCCAAGTTCAGATTGTGCAAAGTGTGTGATTCCGATGCGATAATTACCGCCTTCATCTTTTACCCATTCGTGCTCTTCAGAATAACGCAAGTCTTTTGGTGTGCTCATTCCGTACCCCTCCAAGAAATTAGTTTCATTCAATTCAATTTTGGCACATTTCATGTATAAAAACAAGGCAGGAAATCAGTTTTTCCATACGTTCTCGAAATCTTCCTCATTGAATCCAACAGTCACTTTTCCATCTCCATAGACAAGTGGTCTCTTAATCAGCATACCATCGGATGAAAGTAGACTGATCTTCTCTTCATCTGTCATTGTTAGCAGTTTATCTTTCAAGTTCATTTCCCTATATTTCGTCCCGCTGACGTTAAAAAACTTTTTTAATTCCAACCCAGACACGGCGATGATTTCACTTAGCACGTCTTCTGCCGGAGGGTTCTCTGTAATATTCACCTCTTCGAAATCTACGCCATTCATTTCAAGCCAATTCTTTGCTTTCCTGCATGTCCCACACTTCGGGTATGCGTAATATGTAAGTCCCATTTCTTCAGCACCTCCATTTTCCCCAGTATA
This sequence comes from Sporosarcina limicola, assembly GCF_014873855.1. Lineage (GTDB taxonomy): Bacteria > Bacillota > Bacilli > Bacillales_A > Planococcaceae > Sporosarcina > Sporosarcina limicola. The sequence goes on from NZ_JADBEL010000027.1 coordinate 13,981, forward strand.
ACAAAAAAAACATCCGAATACCGCAAAGGCATCCGGATGTTCAATAATCAAACGATAAATTTCTCTGCTTCAATCAATTTCACTGAAGCTTCACGTTTTTTCATAATAATATTATACGGATTCGAACGAGTCAATTTGCGTAATGCGGACAGCATCATGCGCTGATTATCGCCGTCGACAGCTGCAAAAAGTGTTTCTTTCGCGTCTTTTTCAATCGCTTCGAATGCTTCTTGGCAGAAGATTTCTGTATAGAGAATCTTTTGTTGCGCTTTTTCTTCCCCGCTACGTGCAATCGCTTTTTCTGTACGAAGAAGCGCAGATTCCATTGCAAATACATTATTTGCGATATCCGCGATGTTTACAAGTACTTCTTGTTCAGTTTCAAGCTTTGTGCCAAAACGTTGTGCAGCAAGCCCAGCAACGAGAAGGCCTATTTTCTTAGCATTTTTCACAAGTACTTTCTCTTGTGCAAGTGCTTCATCGCCAATTTCTTCAGGCATCATCATTAGAAGCTCGTCTTGCAATGCTTGCGCTTGTTGAAGAAGTGGCAATTCACCTTTCATCGCTTTTTTCAGGAATGTTCCTGGAACGATCATGCGGTTTATTTCATTTGTTCCTTCAAAAATGCGGTTGATACGTGAATCACGATAAATGCGCTCGACTTCGTATTCTTGCATGAAGCCATATCCACCATGTAATTGAACAGCTTCGTCGACGATGTAATCCAATACTTCAGAACCAACGACTTTATTAATAGAGCATTCGATTGCGTATTCTGCGATAGCAGCGGCGATTGCTTTACCGTCTTTTTGCTCTTCAGGAGTCATTTGACTTTGACGTTCTTCAAAGTAGCCTACTGTACGGTAAATCAAGCTTTCTGTCGCATACAATTTAGATGCCATTGTCGACAACTTTTCTTTCGTCAAGTTGAATGAAGAAATGGGTGTTTTAAACTGTTGACGTTGGTTGGCATATGTAATCGCCAATTCAAGCGCACGTTTCGATCCGCCAATTGTACCCACACCCAATTTGTAACGGCCAATGTTCAAAATATTGAACGCAATGATATGACCGCGACCAATTTCACCTAATAGGTTTTCAACTGGAACTTCAGCATCTTGAAGGATAAGTGTACGAGTTGAAGAGGATTTAATACCCATCTTCTTCTCTTCTGCTCCAACAGAAACGCCTGGGAATTCTTTTTCTACGATGAAAGCTGAGAATTTATCGCCGTCAATTTTTGCATAAACAATAAATAAATCAGCAAATCCTGCGTTCGTAATCCATTGTTTTTCACCATTAAGGACATAATGTGTTCCAGCCGAATTTAGTTTAGCAGCTGTTTTTGCACCGAGAGCGTCAGAACCTGATCCTGGCTCAGTCAATGCGTATGCCGAGATTTTCTCTCCTGATACGGAGTTCGGCAAATACTTTTTCTTCTGTTCTTCATTACCGAAAAGAACAATTGGCAACGTACCGATACCGACGTGCGCGCCATGTGTAATCGAGAATCCACCTGCAACAGCCATCTTTTCAGCAATCAATGCAGATGAGATTTTATCGAGACCTAGACCATCATATTCTTCAGGTACGTCCGCACCAAGAAGTCCAAGGTCACCTGCAGATTTCAATAGTCTTACAGAGTGCTCAAATTCATGGTTTTCAAGATTTTCAACAACAGGAAGTACTTCGTTTTTCACATAGTCCTCTGTCGTTTTTGCAATCATTTTTTGTTCATCGGAAAAGTCCTCTGGTGTAAATACACGATCCAACTCGATATCTTCAACTAGGAATGCTCCACCTTTAATTAATTCAGTCATTATTTTTTCCTCCTCTTTCTCTACTAAACTTCAGGCTTTTCTTTTAAAGCATTTCAAACACACCAGCTGCACCCATGCCGCCGCCAATACACATTGTAACGACGCCGAACTGTTTACCTTGGCGTTTTAATTCATTCATCATACGGATTGTCAAAACGGAACCTGTCGCCCCAAGTGGATGCCCGAGAGCAATTGCTCCACCGTTGACGTTTACTTTGTCCATGTCAAGGCCTAAGTGTCGGATAACTTGCAGTGATTGGGAAGCGAATGCTTCGTTTAATTCCCAAAGGTCGATATCATCGATTGACAATCCCGCTAGTTTAAGAGCCTTCGGAACAGCCACGATTGGACCAATTCCCATCACTTCAGGTGGTACGCCGCCAACTGCAAACGAACGGAATTTCGCGATGGGTTTCAGACCTTGTGCCTCTGCTACTTCACGATCCATAACAAGTAACGCTCCTGCCCCGTCAGAAGTTTGTGACGAGTTCCCCGCAGTTACACTCCCTCGGACGTTAAATACTGGACGGAGTTTCGCAAGTCCTGCCATGCTCGTTCCATGACGGACACCTTCATCCATCGTGAACATGAATTTTTTCTCGCTATACTTACCGTTGTCATCCACGATACGTTTTACGACTTCGACAGGTACGATTTCATCATCGAATTTCCCTGCCGCAATTGCCGCGCCTGCTTTTTCATGTGAGCGGACTGCAAATGCATCCTGATCTTCACGGCTGACTCCGTATTTCACAGCAACCTGTTCAGCTGTATGCCCCATGCCCATATAGTACTCGGGTGCAGTTTCTGCTAAATGAGCGTTCGGCCTAATTGTATTCCCCATCATCGGCACCATGCTCATCGATTCCACTCCGCCCGCAATTATCGCTTGTGAATGCCCCAGCATAATACGCTCCGCTGCATATGCGATTGATTGGAGACCTGAAGAACAGAATCGGTTGACCGTAATTGCAGGTGTCGTATCTGGAAGTCCCGCAAGCGCTCCGATATTACGCGCTACGTTCATTCCTTGTTCCGCTTCCGGCATTGCGCAACCGATAATCAAATCATCAATTGCCCCGTCATACCCTCCAGCACGTTTCAATGTTTCTTTAATTGCCAATGCCCCTAAATCATCAGGACGAACTGATACAAGAGAGCCTCTGCCCGCTTTACCTACCGGCGTCCGAGCACCGGCTACTATGACTGCTTCACGCATTTGTCTTCCTCCTCTTCGTATATATGATTAGTTGCGTAGTGGTTTACCCTTCACAAGCATATGCTGCATACGTTGTTGTGACTTTGGTTCCGCCACAAGGCTAAGAAACGCCTCACGTTCAAGGTCAAGCATATATTGTTCATCGACAAGCGTTCCGTACGGTACTTTCCCGCCTGATAAAACAAATGCAAGCTTCCTCGCGATTTTCAGATCATGTTCACTAATGAAACCTGAGAGGAACATGCCTTCTGCTCCAAGAAGCATCGTTGCATAACCGGAATCACCTGTAACAGGGATTTTTTCGCGTTTAGGCGCTTTATAGCCATTGTTATACAATGCAAGTGCCACCTGTTTCGCATCGTAAATCAAGTGATCTGCATTCACACTGACACCATCAGCAAAATCAAGGAAGTTATTCTCGCGTGCCTCTTCACCAGAAGTTGACACCTTCGCCATTGCAATCGTTTCAAACACTTTGTTCGCAACATATTGATAGTCGACATGGACACCGTTCGGCAATCCTTTTAGATGCTTTGCATACAAGCCGACGTTACCGCCACCACCTGGTATCAAACCTACACCTGCTTCGACCAGTCCCAAATAAGTCTCCATTGAAGCTTGGATATGTGCTGCTGGCAGACAAACTTCTGCTCCGCCACCGAGTGTCATCCCGAATGGTGCCGCCACAACAGGCTTCGTGGAATATTTCATTTTCATCATTGCGTTTTGGAATGAACGGACCGTGAAATCAAGTTCGAAAATATTATCGTCCTGTGCTTCCATTAGAATCATGCCTAGGTTAGCACCTACACAGAAGTTTTTGCCTTGATTTCCGACGACAAGCCCTTTAAAGTTCTTCTCCACTTCATCAACAGCGAAATTAATCATCTGAACGATATCAGGACCAATCGCATTCGATTGTGAATGGAATTCAAGAAGCGCCACGCCATCGCCAAGGTCAATCAAGCTGGCACCTGTGTTCTTTTTAATGACACCCTGTTTTTTCTTATAACGCTTCAAGTCAATTGCTTTATCATTTACAGGAACCAGCTTGTAACCTTCCCCGTCGAAGAAATAAAGTTCGCTGTCTTCTTCTTTATAAAAAGATTCATAGCCCTTATCGAGCAAAATTTGAACGAAAGAAGGTATTTCTTCCCCTTCTTCTTTCATCAAGGTAACGGATTTCATAACGCCAATTGCATCCCAAATTTCAAACGGACCTTGCTGCCAACCGAAGCCCCATTTCATGGCATTATCAAGCGCAACGATATCATCTGCAATCTCACCATTCAGTTCTGCGGAATAACGCAGTGTCGGTGCAAGGATATTCCAAAGGATTTCTCCTGTCCGATCCTTCGCATAGACAAGTGATTTCACTTTGTTGGCAAGACCTTTTTGTTGCTTCGCCATTTCAATTGAAGGCGTTTTCAATTTCTTCGCCGGGCCATATTCAAATGTCGCTGGATCGAGTTCAAGGATCTCTTTATCTTTCTTCAAATAGAATCCTTGTTTCGCTTTGGCGCCAATCCATCCATTGTCGATCATTTTTTTCATGAAAGCTGGCAACTCAAATACTTTTTGTTCATCGCCCGTTGTTTTATCGTAAGCGTTTTTCGCAACATGCATGAACGTATCAAGGCCTACTACGTCAAGTGTGCGGAATGTCGCTGATTTCGGACGACCAATCAATGCCCCTGTCACAGAATCGACTTCCCCGATTGAATAACCGCGCTTCTCCATTTCACGAAGGGTAATCAGAAGCCCATACGTACCGATACGGTTTGCGATGAAGTTCGGTGTATCCTTTGCAATGACGACGCCTTTTCCCAGACGGTCCTCTCCGAAAGTAATCATAAAGTCGATAACTTCAGGTGCAGTTGTACTTGCTGGGATCACTTCAAGTAGTTTTAAATAACGTGGTGGGTTGAAAAAATGCGTTCCAAGAAAATGTTTTTGGAAGTCTTCAGAACGTCCTTCCGCCATCGCTTCGATACTTATTCCAGAAGTATTCGAGCTAATAATCGTACCCGGTTTGCGGACTGCATCGATTTTTTCATACAATCCTTTTTTCACAGCTAGATTTTCAACGATTACTTCAATGATCCAATCGACGTCTTTCAGTTTCCCCAAGTCGTCTTCAAAGTTTCCTGCTTCAATAAGCGAAAGATTACTTTTGGATGCTAGTGGTGCAGGCTTTTGTTTAAGTAATTTTTGTATTGAACCGGCCGCAATCTTGTTCCTTACTTGACCGTCTTCCATAGTGAGACCCTTCGCTACTTCATCGTCTGTTAGTTTTCCAGGGACAATATCCAATAGAAGGACCGGGATTCCGATATTTGCGAGATGGGCTGCGATACCTGATCCCATGACGCCTGAACCTAAAACTGCCGCTTTTTTAATTTGATAAGACACGAGCGAAACCTCCCTTTTCTTTTCTTGAATGAATACTCATTCATTATGTGAACAAAAAAAATAGAAACGCTTTCTATATCTCTTAGTGTAGAACATCCTTCACGTTTTCGCAATATTTAAATCGTAAATTTTTTTCCGGAGCTGATCTTTCAATCAGAACATTTTACTAGCAGCTGAAAGTAAATCCGTTGTACACTGACCATATAGAGGAGTGGATTATTTATGAAATCAATTACGACAGCAGAACAATTCAATAAAATTATTTCCGAGGACTCCAAAGCACTTATCAAATTCCAAGCAGGTTGGTGCCCTGATTGTACACGGATGGATATGTTTATCAGTCCGATCATTGAAAAATATGATATGTACACATGGTATGATGTAGACCGTGACGTGTTGCCTGAAATCGCTGAAAAATACGATGTCATGGGAATTCCTAGTTTGCTGATTTTCAAAGATGGTGAAAAACAAGCGCATCTACACAGTGCTAACGCTAAATCTCCACAGCAAGTAACTGAGTTTCTTGATGGTGTGAAAGCATAACTGAAAAATCAGCGTCAACAGGTAGATTCCATTCTAGTTGTTGACGCTATTTTTCTGTATTCCGGAGGTAATTGCATGAAATATCAATTGGATGTCAAAGGGAAATCGCAATTCGATAAGGATATTGATGAACGATATCAACCATCAGCATGTGGCCCTGTAACCGCATTCGTCATGATGCGCTACCTCTTCCCTAATGCATCTCCTTACAACATCAATGATTTGTATCGTCTTATGGGCGGAACGAAAATTGGTTTATTCAAATGGCGTTTCATCTATACTATGCGAAAAGTACTTGGTTCAAACTGGACTGTTGCGAAGTGCGGAATTGATGAAGTACAGCGGCAGATTAAAGAGGGACGACCGGTTGCGGCGAAGTTCGATAAATGGTTTTCATGCCGTTGGCGAGGGCGTTACGAATTTGATTATCATTGGGTGCCGGTGATTGGTTTTGAAGAGAATGGTGATGATATAGCGCTTATTGTTCATGATAACGGGGGGAGAAATCGGAAAAGTGGAATTCAATATGTGTCCTATGAGCAGAATCGGCAAGTGCTGTCCTTTGTGAAAATGGAACCTGTCGACGGTACACATCAATAAAAAACGCTTATCGAATCTTCTCGTAGAATTCGATGAGCGTTTATTTTATTTCAAAAACAGTGAATCCGCCTGTTTCACAATCATAGTATAGCCTTCTGCTTCAATTAGTCCCCTCATAACTTGATCATAAACAGGAATTTTTAATTCATCAATCGGATCATTCATTTCAATAGCACAATGGATTTCCGCAAGTTTTTTTGATAAAAATAGCATGTCCATATCGACTTCAATCTTTTTCCGTACGCCAGGCGCCAGTTCTTGCAGTGATTCGATTACACCTTCTACAGTCCCATATTCTTGAATGAGTTTGAGGGCTGTTTTAGGTCCAATCCCTTTCACTCCAGGATAGCCATCACTCGAATCACCTGTGAATGCCTTCTTATCTATGAATTGTTTCGGAGTAATTCCATACTCCTCGACGAATCTGTCATATGTATAAAAATCATAAACCGCATACCCTTTCTTCATGAATGCGATGCGCACTCCTGGCCTGAGTAGTTGGAGAAGGTCCTTATCTCCGGTAACAATCGTGATCTCCGATTTGCCATCCCATTCTCGAACCATCGAACCGATAAGATCATCCGCTTCCATGCCGGGAATTCCGTAATTCTTCCAGCCAATCATTTCCGACAGATTTCTCGTCATATCAAACTGCGGTACAAGTTCGGGAGCTGGCGCTGGACGATTCGCCTTGTAGCCATCGAACAAATCATTTCGAAACGTGTGCGCCCCCATATCCCAACAAACCGCCATATGAGATGGCTTGAATAAGGACATTGCCGTCATTGTGTGACGTGCAAATCCCTGAACGCCATTTGTTGGTACGCCTTCAGCATTCGGAAAGTAGTGTCCCATTGCCGATGTTGCAAAAAAAGAACGGAACAATAGAGCCATTCCATCGATAAGTAATAAATGCGGTTTTTCGTTCATTTCCATAGTAATTTCCTCCATCCATTTCCAAAAAAACTGGGATCATCCATATAACTATAAAAAAATAAGTACCGTTGTGTGTGCAAATACGATAATTTTTTTGCCATAACCTTTTTTCCATATCGTGTGAATAAAGACAGAATGAAAAAATATAAAACAACAATGAAATAGATGACGCTATATAAGTTGAACGAAAGATTCATCGGCCCATTTATACTTGAATAGTTGAAACAAACGCTTCAAACAAGCATATGTTGAATCAACAAAAATGTAAAACTTAAATTCTTATATAATATCAAATGCCTACTTATTTGATTTATTAATTAGCCCTCACCTTTGTCAATTCCTCTTCAATTCCGTTCATAATGTCAGATGCTCCCGCCGACTTATTTGAGCATACAACAACCTTGAGGGATGAATCAGGAAAAAAAGCAGAGTGAAAGCTGACTCCTGGGTCGTATCCCATTACATGATACTTAAGAATATTATTTCCACTTTTCTTAATCCAGATACCATAACCATAAAAGCTATCCTCTTTCACTAGAGTATGAGTTGTAAGTAACTTGTTGGTAAATGCTTCATTTAGTAGCTGATGGTTCATTAGGGCGTCCCATAACCTAACCATATCTTTAGCTGTTACAAATGCTCCGCCATCTGAACCGCCTTTCGCGGGTAACGAATAAATATTCGTTTTCCATGTGCCATCTGAATTATCTATGTACCCTAACGCTATCCTTTCCGGAAGAGAGTCAAACGCAAAGTACCCTGAATCTATCATTCCAGCTACTTTGAAAATACGTTCTTCTATGTAGTCAGTAAAGTCAAGCCCACTTGCTTGTTCAACTACTAAACCTAGCAAAATATAACCTGCATTATTGTAGTGGAACTGCTCTCCCACTGCGGATTTCATGCAATCATTTTGAAATAGTGGTAAGAAATCTCTTAAACATCTTATGTGATACATTGGATTTTTGACCCATAGCTCCTCAAAATCATCCATTACTTCCTCATCAAAATAATCCGGTATTCCTGAAGTATGCGTCAGTAAATGATGAATGGTTACTTTTTTGTCAAGGTACGGAAAATTTATATCAAGACATTCGCTCAAAGAAGAGTCAAAAGAAAGTTTTCCTTCTTCTACAAGCTGACAAATTGCTATCGAAGTGAAAAGCTTACATCCCGATGCAATACCATACCGAGTTGCTGCTTGATTTTTTAATTGTTCAGAACGATTTGCGTAACCATAGCTTACATCGACTAAAAGTCTTTCCCCATTTTCAATAAATGCCGTACCTGAGAATTGATTATTACTTTGAATAGTTGCAATTCGTTCTGTAATGGTTATATCCACTTTCAAGTTTGTTCCTCCAATCTCTTTGTCTTCGAAAATATATTTTCCTTGTTATCATTGAATTAAAGGGCTATTTTCCAATTTAGTCCTGCCTTTTCTGCTAAAATACACACTACCTTCCTTATCTTCCTGAACACTTCGAACACCCTCTCTATTTATAGTATAGTTCAAAAAACTCCAAAGATAAACAGATCTAGGTATTATTTTGACAATTCATAAAAAGTGAATTATAGTAACAACGTATGGAAATTATTGCCAGAGGCGAGAAATGAAATACTTCTATTCAATAAAATTTGTTTTCAAATTAATCTTTTCCAACCTACTGATTCCTTTAGTGTATGTAGCTCTATTAACCTATTCTGTTTTAGGATTCTATCTATACTCTATTGAAAAAAGCCTAGGAAGTGGGCTCTTTGGTATTTATGTGTTTTATGTTGTTAATGCTTTCCGATTTCCCTTCATTAGTTAACATCTCATATAATCCGTCTGGGACAAGCTTGAATTTTGGGTTATCCTTAAAATCAGCTAATCTCTTCCAAACTGCTATATATTTATTTTCTCCTTCAACACCCTGAATAACGTCTTGTTCATAAACATTGGTATAGAGTAATTTTGCTTCATAAATAAAATCAAACTCATGTCCAACTTCACCATTATAAGAGAATATGTTTTCAATGATTCCCAACAGTTTCGTGTCAATAATATCCTGATTGATTTCTTCCTTTACTTCACGAATCACAGCGGATTTACTGTCTTCGCCATATTCAATTGTTCCTCCAACTGGACGAAATGTAATAACTCCATGCTCGTCGGGAAACTGTTCCAACAATATTGAATCAGTCTTCCGAATGATACAAAGTGAAGAGGCCCTATACCTACGAATTTGATTAATACTAATCATTCCCTCTTAATTTTTTAAAAGAAATATGAGATACGTCTTCTTTAGTATTGCTATTTTACGAAGTTAAAGAGTTTGATTTTTATAGGAGTTGAACTGGCACTAGTAAGATTCAGGTCTGCCAGCTTTCCTAAGAATATATGGAACCGTAGTTTTACTTTTTATCAATCCTTCAAATCCACTTGATAGATGTATGTACTTTTCTGCCGCTTGGGCATTCATCCAAGTAATTTCCTCAATTTCTTCTGGAAATGAAATAGTTATTTCCCCACCGATTATTTTTCCATTGAAAGTAAAAAAGATCGCATGATGTCCTCTTTCTTTAAAAAATGCCTCACTCACCGTAAAAATACCATCTATTTGTACTTCTAATCCTGTTTCTTCTTTCACTTCACGAATGGCCGCTTCTTCAAGCGTTTCTCCCTTTTCTACCGCTCCGCCTGGGAGTGTATAGTAAGAAGGCCCTTCACCTTTATTTTTGACCATTAGTACATTCTTTCCTTGTTCATCCAATAGAAGTACATAGGCAACATCTACTCTTTTCATGTATGCTCCCCCCTTTTTAGTTGCTTAAGATGACGGTGTACGAGTAGATAAAAACCACATTGCTAATAAAATTATCATGCATAAAAAAATTAATTGAAAACGATTCGAAGATTTAAACTCTTCACCAAAAAATAAACAATCTTCCGAACTCTATGAGAACCTACCCAGCCTTATTCGTCCTACACCTTTTTCCATAACAGTCTATATACTGCACATATTCTATTGCCCCTGATGGTGAATAATAGAATACAAGTTGTTCATTAATCATCTCGGTTACAAAAGTTGTTTTGACAGAGTCGTGACTAACTGGGACAAGTTTGAATTTATACATTGCTCCGTACATCTTAGGGGCTGTAAGGTATAGTTCTTCATTTTTCACGGAAATGTCCAGAACTTTATATTCCTCATTTCCAATTAAATACTTACCCTCTATAGATTTTATTTTTGCAAATGGGATAGGTACAGCAGGAAACGGTAATGATACGTTTTCTCCAAAAATGATTTTCGCAATTTCCTGACTTAGATGGGTTACAGGTGTAACATTCATATTACTTAAAAAGATAATCGTAACTTGATCATCGACAAACCTAAGAAATTCGCTAGAAAAACCACTGATATCACCAAAATGATGCACACAGTTTCTATCCACTATTTCAGCTATCATCCAACCACATGCATAGGTACCTAGATTTGGAGTAAACATTTTCTGCGTTAGTTCCTTAGAGAGTATTTCAGACGATCTTAATGCCTTATCCCAAATAAATAGATCCTCTGTTGTAGAATATAAACCATATGCTCCTAATGGAAATGACATGTCCGCATATGCGGGATGAATCGGTTCTTCCCAGTATGAATAACCAGAAGCTAAACCTGGAACGACCTTTATTCCGTCATCACAGTCTGTATTATACATGCCCAGCGGATGACATATTTGCTCTTGTATATAATCTGTATAAGACATGCCTGTAACTTTTTCGATAATAGCCGTTAACAACGTGTAACCTGAGTTTGAATACCCAAAACTACTTCCCGGTTCGAAGTCTAATTCCTGTTCTTTAAATGAATCAATAAGCTGATTTAAAGTTGAAGGTAGTCTCATTGTACTAGACCAAAAATCAGCAAAATTTGTATAATTGGGAATACCCGAGCTATTGGTTAAGCAATGATATATCGTAATTCGATCACCGTTTGGATAATCGGGAAGATACTTACCTACATGATCGTTTATGTTCAACTTCTGCTTCTCATGTAATTGAAATATCCCCATGGCTGTAAAAGCCTTAGTAAGTGAGCCTATGCGAAATTTAGTTGTAGGCATATTAGGTATATTATATTCCCAATTCGCCATACCAAAACCTTTGTTTAAAAGGATTTTATCGTTAGAAGCGATTAATATGGAACCATTCAAATAGCCATTTTGATCGTATGACTCTACCCAGTAACTTATCCGCTCTTCTACTATCATATGTGTTTTTTCCTCTCTCTAACGTAGCGTTACTTTTGAATTTTATATCTACTATAAATTCAATGTATCTTTTCAACTATAAAATTCAAAATGTTCAATAAGAGATTAATTAAGTGGAATTCTGAATAACGTGGACTTTCCAATATGGCTACTGTAACATATTAGTAGATAGGAGGAGGTAAATAAATGTTAAAAAGATGTCTTTTCATGTGTTTTACGTTGCTACTAGTTTTGGCGTTTTCATCCCCAACGCAAGTAAATGCAATTGGGTTTACAGACGTTAATTTGTACAAAGAAGAAATTACTTACTTAGCCGATAAAGGGATAATACAAGGCTATCCTGATGGCACTTTCAAACCCACTCAAAACCTAACTCGTCTTCAAGCTGTCACAATGATCTTACGAGAAAAAAAGATTACTGAATACAGCGCACCCAATCCGAATTTCACAGATGTAAAGCCTGGGAGTCACGGCTACGAGATAATAGCAAAGGCCGTTGATTTAGGATTTATCTCTGGAAAAACGAATAAAGATGGCAGCAAATATTTTGACGCGTCATCGCCGGTAACTCGTGGTCAGATGGCCAAGATTCTCGTCAAGGGCTATCAGTTATCGAAAAAGGAAGACGTAAACTTTACAGACGTTGTAGCTACTAACTCCTTTAAGGATTATATCAGTGTATTATCCACAGAGAACATTACAAAAGGCTATTCCGATGGGTCATTTAAGCCGAATAATAATCTTTCACGTCAACATTTCGCTTTGTTCATGGCTCGATTGTTGGCCGATAGAGCGCCTAGCCAGGACCCTAATCCACCATTAATAAAAGCTACTAATGCCGGTGATTTTGAAAAAGTCAAAGCTTTACTTAAAAGTGGTGTGAATCCAAATGTAGTAGATAGGGATGGAAAAACAGCCCTATATGCTGCGACTTCAAACGTGGAAACAGATATAATGAGTTTGCTATTAGAATACGGAGCAGATCCGAACATTCAAGATAATTATGGTTATTACCCACTTATGGGCGCTATTTATCCACCCCATAATATTGAAATGATTCGTATGCTGTTAGAGGCTGGAGCTAATCCGACCATCAAAGATAATGATGGCCATGACGCATTTTATATGGCTAAAGAGAATGGAAATATACCAGAAGTAATAAAACTGCTTGAACAATTTTCAAAAATCAAGGGTGAGAACGACTGAATAGATGAGCAAACTTGTAGCTTTCATTGAATTCATTATCAAGCATATTGAACAACCACCTACTAAAGTAGGTGGAATCTATTTGGGCTAAAGCCCACTAAAGATAAAAATCAAAAATAAAGCTCAAAAACTAAAAGATAAGGCTAAAGCGTATACCGTCTAAAGACGGTGGTTTTTGACCACGCTTTTGAAAAGCAAAATGGTTCCGTTATTTTCATTGATGAGCTTGATACCAAACTACATCCATTGTTGCTAAGGTATGTCATTACGATGTTTCATGATGAAAAGACGAATCCGCATAATGCGCAATTGATTTATACGACGCATGATAATTACACTTTGACAAAGGATGTTTTTAGAAGGGATCAGATTTGGTTTGTTGAAAAACAGAAAGATTTGACTGCAGAATTGTATTCATTGGCTGAGTATAAATTAGATGATGATCGAAAAGTTCGAAATGACGCAAGCTATAATAAGGATTATTTATTGGGTAAGTATGGTGGAGTGCCTGTTTTGAAGGAATTTAACATGTGGGGTAATTCCAATGAGACAGAATGAACGCGAAAAAAGGAATTATAAGCGAAACCTATTCAAAGAAACAACGTATTTTTTATAATGATTTAAAAGATTTCACCAAAGAGGCTAGTAGGAGGAGTGACCGGCTGTTGGAAAGATATTACGAGGATGAAATTACCGTTCCGTCGAAAATGAATCCCGCGACTACTGTTCATAAATTATTGGCTAAGCTACTACCCTATCTTGAATAGAAGATGATGGAGTCTGAATATAGAATAGCTCCTTTCCCTCGTCTTGTACTTTATATTTTCCTACACATAAAAAAGCTAAAGCCCCAAATTCGGCTTTAGCTTTTTTTATGTCAACCGAGTAAATACCGAGCAATACCTTCGATATCCGGTGTAAAAATACGGTCTTCGTCAATTGGACGAACAACTTCACGCAGTTTATCGTACTTAACCCGTGTTTTCGGCGCCATGCCCTCTACTCCACAGATAAAACAGATTGTTCAGTTAGTTTAACTTTGTAAGTTCTCTGACCCTATTTTTGCTCCTGAACATGTTTTTTCAAGTCATTAAAAGCGTTTTTATTGTTGGTTACCCATTCCTTTATATTTTCAACACTTTCTTTTGCTTCTACTTTAGAACCTTTAGTTAATTCAATAACAGTTGGGAATAATTCTTCGTTACCGGATTCAACTTTTTCTAGGATGAATGGTATCGCAGGTGTCCCTAATTCCAAAAGAAGCTGTTCTTTTTCATTGGGGCTTAGTTTGGAACTAGAAGAAATTGCATCAACAGTAGCAGGAATGGAAGCCAAGTGTTCCTTCCATTTTAATTTAAATTCTTGTGCTGTTTCCCATTGAGAAGATTCTTTTTTCTTTAGATCTACCCTTGCGATACGTTCAATTGCGATTGCTAAAATGTATTCTTGCAGACCGCTATTTACACTTTGAGATAACCTTTTTTATAAGTGCGGCAGTGCATCATTACCTAGCGTGATTATTTCGTTAAAGTTCACATCATCCTGAATATAATCATGGGGATCCGAACTTGTAGATAACCCCGTTCCTAAAGCAAGTTCTTTATCAATTTTTTGAGCAATCAAAGAAAAATTAGTATCGATTCTTTTTTCCATAGCGACACTTGTTCTTTGACTAATAAATATTGATCCAATAAAACAGCAGATTAAAATCACCAAAAATAATTTTTTCACTATGACCACTCTTTCATTTTTATTGTTTAGCGTATTTTTTGTAGCATTACCATAGATACCGCAGGACTTGTAAGAATCCCAATCGCTGTATTTCAATAGCTCAGCCTGCCCTCATTTTGCTGTACTGACAGTGTATTTACTAATGCGAGCAAAATGATTAGTTTTATAAGATATTATTTCGTAAATTGCAGTATTCTTTAAGCATATAGAACTTTTTTGATTTCAACATAAATGTAATAGATATTAATTAATCATCTCTTTTTATATTTTCATTATTGGAATAATACACCACGAACCCTTGGTTGTTACAACAATTCTCCTGAAAAAATAATCCCCTTTATGATTCAACCCCAAAAGGAATGTCAGCTATTGTTACTATTTCATTTTTTAGTCTCGATTGAAAAACATGTTTTTTTAGTTGTCTAGATTTTGTCCAACCTGCTACTGATAGGATGGAATTGATATTTATGAAACTACTATAACAAAAAGGAGCAAATGCTGAGAACAAATAGCACACCGCTTACGATAAGCTTTTTACAACAGTCATAGCAATGGCAGAAAGGATCGATATAGCTAATACAGTTCGGAGCATTCGTTTCACTTATGTCTTAAATGAGTGAAAACCCGCATAGGAATAATCAATTTACTTATACTATGAAATTTTGAAAACGCATTTGCTCATTTATAGTTCTTTTATAAGTATCAAATAAAGATAAAGTTTGGGGTGTTTTTTTGAGAAAAAGTAGTCTATTACTAGTTATTTTCTTTTTACTAATGTCGCAATTTAGTGGTTTTTCTGTCTATGCCCTAAGTGAAAATGGTTTTGAGTATGATGTGAACAGTGATGGTATTAGTGTAACAATTACAGGCTATACAGATACAGCGACGGATGTTGTTATTCCAAACATGTTAGATGGAAAAACTGTGACGGGGATCGGGGACGATGCATTTAAGAGTAAAGGGTTAACAAGTGTAACGATGCAAGAAGATTTGATGACAATCGGGCGCCTTGCATTTCGTGATAACAAGTTAACGAGTGTGGTGATACCAAACAGTGTGACAGCGATTGGAGAATATGCATTTGCTTCTAATCTATTAGAGACTGTGGATATTCCAGATAATGTGACGACGATTCAAAGTTTTTCCTTTAACGGAAATAATTTATCGAGTGTTGTATTTCCGAGTAATGTGACCTTAATAAAACAAGCTGCATTTTCCGGCAATAAGTTAACAAGTATAGTATTGCCGAATAGCGTGATTGAGATTGGACAAACTGCATTTGGTTCTAATTTATTAACAAGTGTAACAATACCTGACAGCGTGACGACAATTGAACATTTTGCATTTGAGAACAATCAGTTGAGTAGTGTGATAATTCCAAGTAGTGTGACCAGGATTGGAGAAAAGGTATTTGATAGAAATACATTAAACAATGTGAAATTTGAGGGTACACCAACTACTAATCCGTCGTCCTTCACAGGTCAAACTAAACCATCCGCTGTATTTATTGAATGGTTTAACGAGCCTGAATTTAGCACGAATTGGAATAATACCGTCCCCCAGCCAATGACTATTTATGCGAAGTATAGCTATATGATCTCCTTTAACACAACTGGTGGAACAGTTGTGTTAGATCAAAGAATTCCGTCTAATGAAAAAGCACTAGAGCCCGTAGCCCCAACAAAAGTAGGACACACATTTGCAGGGTGGTACAAGGAAGCGGCCTTAACGACTGAATGGATTTTTACGACAGATACAGTAACAGCGGCTACAACGCTGCATGCGAAGTGGGATACAAATAGCTATACGCTCTCCTTTGAGGAAAATGGAGGGACTGCAGTAGCAAATCAAACCATTATGCAAAATGAAAAAGCGACAGCGCCCACACCGCCAACAAAATCTGGTCATACATTTGCAGGGTGGTACAAGGAAGCGGCTTTAACGAATGAATGGATTTTCACGACAGATACAGTAACAGCGGCCACAATGCTGCATGCGAAATGGAACACGAATAGCTATACACTCTCCTTTGAGGAAAATGGAGGGACAGCAGTAGCAAATCAAACCATTGTGCATAATGAAAAAGCCATAACGCCCACAGTACCAACAAAAGCAGGTCATACATTCGCAGGATGGTACAAGGAAACAGCTTTAACGAATGAATGGAAATTTGCATCCGATGTATTAACAGAAAACACAGCACTGTATGCAAAGTGGACAACTAATCATTCTCCCAGTGGAGGTGGCGGTTACATTAGTACCAATACATTAACCTTTAACACAAATGGAGGATCAACTGTAGCCGCACAAACCCTTGCATATAACGAAAAAGCAGCGAATCCCATAGTTCCAACAAAAGCAAATCATAAATTTGCGGGATGGTACAAGGAAGCAGCCTTAACGAATGAATGGCGTTTCGCGACAGATGTAGTGACAGAAAATTCCACACTGTACGCAAAGTGGACGATGAATCATTCTGCTGATGAAGAACCAGCGCCAATCCCGGTTCAGACACCCGAAGAAGTAGAGCGACCAGAAGAATCGACAGGACCAATGTGTACCATTAGATTTACGGATACCTCAACTCATTGGGCAAAGGAAATGATTGAAGATATCGCTAGTCGTTGTATAATAATAGGATATCCGGACGGGACATTTAGACCAAATGAACCTATCAAACGCCGGCATGTCGCCATCATGTTTACACGTGCATTTGAGCTAGCACCAATACGTAACTCGATTGCCTTTAGCGACGTGCCAACGAACCATTTCTACTACGCTGCCATCACCAAAGTCTATCAGGCGGGCATTTTCGATGGCGCATCAAACGGTAAATTCAATCCCGATGCGAATATGACACGTGCGCAAATGGCAAAGGTTCTTGTGTTAGCATTTGGATTAGAGTCAAATGGAACAAGTGCAAATTTATTCCGGGACGTGCCTTCAACGCATTGGGCAAAGGATTATATTTCAACGCTTGCGGACAATCGCATTGCATTGGGAGATAACGGGGACTTCAAGCCAGATGAACCCGTAACACGCGCCCAATTTGTCTCCTTTATATACCGAGCATTGAACCTATAAAACAAACCACCTGCAAAGTTGTTTTAAAAGCCTTTGTAGGTGGTTTATTTAGTTGTCACGGGATAGAATTTACATACATAAAAATTTATTTTCCCAAAAAAACTAAGGAGGTATGATAATGAAAAAGAATAGTGGCATTACTGTGACCATTATCATGCTATTTACGGTTGTGTTTTTTCTTGGAAATCAAGAGTACTTTCGAACAGATAGCCGGCCCATTGTACAAGATGGCGTCACGACCATTGATAATGGACAACTACAGCAACAGTCTATTTTAAAATTGGACGGAGAGTGGTCGTTTTATCCAAACGTATTGATTCCACCTAGTGCATCGATTGATGCGTATGAACAACAGCGTATTCCCATTGAAGTGCCTGCTAAATGGGATGACTTTGTCGAACCAAATGAGGAAGGTCTTTCCATCGGGACCTATCATATCACGGTGAAGGTACCTGTTGAGGGACAATACGGCTTATATATTCGGACAATACGACAAGCAAATCGCATATTTATTAACGGAGAAGATGTTGGCGCGGTGGGAAATCCAAGTGATACACTTCAAGCTTTTCGTTTTGAAAATGCCGATAAATATACGGTTTTTGCTAAAAGTAAAAATAAAGAGCTAGATATAATCATTCATGTGGGAAATCGCAATTATTCAAAGGCAGGTATTCTCTTCCACGTCGAATTCGGTAAAAAGGAATCCATTCAAAAATATTATCGTAAGAAAGTATTGGTAGATGCCTTTGTGTCAATTGGCTATATGGTATTTGGACTCATTTATTTGATTTCATACAGTCAGAATCGGAAGCGGAAAGAGGAATTATTTCTTGCTTTATTCACTATATTATTAGGTCTTTACATGTCATTCATCAATCAAAAAGTGTTCTTCCTTATTATGCCCCCGATAGATACTTCGGGACAAGTTCGTTTACAATTAGGCATTTTACCACTTGTGATTGCTTGTTTAACCTACTTTATTTATTATATATATCCCGAATTTATAAAGAAAAAGGCAATCTATAGTATTAGTTTTTTACTTGGTATACTTTTTTTCATATATGCAATTTATGATCCATTCACAAACAATGGTATGGCGATAGGGACAGCTTCTTTACTATTGTTACAACTAGTATTTGTAGTCACTATACTTCCGGTGGTACTTTATAATTTATTTATCCTTTTACGCGTGCTCATGAAAAATGTAGAGGGTGCACATTATATTTTAATTTTCTTAGTATCGCTTTGCTGCCATGCACTATTGATGGTAGTTAAATTTTTATTTGATGTGCCGATGAATTATAGTGAACTACTATTGTTTATTCTCGTATTATATAGTTTTGCGTCACTTCTCAGTTTTAGGGCAAATGCCTCCTTTAAAAAAGTACAAGCATTATCGGAAGAGCTATTGTTACATAATCAATTGAAGGATGAGTTTCTATTAAAAACGTCCCATGAATTACGTACGCCTTTAAATGGTATTTTGAATTTATCGAAATCATTAATGGAAGGTGCACAGGGTCCTTTAAAGCGTGAGCAGCAAGAAAATGTTATTTTAATTCATAACGTCACGCAACGCTTAGGTTATTTAGTAGAAGATTTATTATTTTCATCGAATCATATGTCGAAGGAAGTACGCGTCACGCAGCGTGCTGTGCCAATCACCGTTATAAATGAAGTCATAGCAGAAATACACAGCCTATTGCCTGATGATGCAACAGTACAGCTTATTAGTACCGTCGATCATGATTTACCAGCGATGTATACAGATGAATTGCGCTTCAAGCAGGTGCTTTATAATTTATTATATAATGCGCTACAGCATACATCACAAGGGCAAATCACCGTTATGGCAAATATCTGCGAAGAACAAATGAAAATACAAGTAAGTGATACAGGAACTGGCATATCCTCACAAGATGTAGAGCGTATTTTTAATTCTTTTTATCAAGTGAAGAAAGAATACGATAGTGGAGGCCTCGGTTTAGGATTAAGCATTGCGAAGAATATAATAGAAAAATTAAATGGTGAAATTTACGTCAAGAGTACACTCGGTGTCGGAACAATTTTCACCTTCACAATGCCACTTGTAAATGCGGAAAAAATAGCTAGCGAGAAACATCAGCGAGCAGGTGTGCATAGAACAGATAGTACAGTACTTCAATTAGATCTACCGCTTTTTCATAAAGGAAATGATAAAACAATTTTAGTTGTCGATGACGATCATGTGAATATTAAGGTGCTAGCAGATGCTTTAACACAAAGGGGTTATACGTTTATTGCGGTTGACAACGGCTTTGATGCGATGGAATATTTAAAAACGCATAAGGTGGATTGTATGTTAATCGATTTAATGATGGGCGGCATGTCAGGCTATGATTTATGTAAAAGGGTACGGAAGCAGCACGATATGCTAGAGTTGCCAATTATTGTTTTAACAGCGATTATGCAACATTCCGATTTAGTGTTATCCCTACAGGTTGGGGCAAATGATTATTTACAAAAACCGATTGCAATGGATGAGTTATTAGTGCGTATCCAATCCCTACTGGCTGTTCGTCAATCTTCCGTCGATGCAATTGAGGATGAAATGAATTTTTTATATGCACAGGTGACACCTCATTTTGTTTACAACACCCTTAATACGATTATCGGGTTAAGTTATACAGATATAGAGAATACGCGTGAGGCGCTATACTATTTATCTACTTATTTTCGTGCCAAGCTGAATGTTCATTATCGGAATAGTATGGTTACTTTAGACGAGGAAATTGAACTTGTAAAAGCATATCTTTATATTGAAAAAATGCGTTTTGATGATCGCCTTACAGTGATCTATGATATAGACGAATCGATTGACTTAATGATTCCTGCATTATCCATTCAGCCGTTAGTTGAAAATGCAATTTTTCATGGGGTATCCAAGAAAAAAGAAGGCGGTACGATTGAAGTAAGCGTGCAACGAGAAGGTCAGTTGGTACGCATTAAAATTGATGATAGTGGTGTAGGCATCCCTGAAGATAAATTGCAGCAATTAGTGAACGAGGAAAATCCGCGTATCGGTTTTACGAATCCATTAAAAAAATTTAAGCTCATTAAAAATGCCAGTTTTCGTTTGTACAGTGAAGAAGGAAAAGGGACAACGGTTATTATTTTATTACCAGGAGGTGACGCATATGAACATCGTCATCATTGATGATGAAAAGTGGGCAATTAATGTGTTGAGCATTATTTTAAATAAACTAACACAGTTTTCAATTTGTATTAAAGGTACGTTTACAGATGCCAAGGATGCATTTGCACTTTTGGAAAAAGAACGGATTGATATTGTTTTTTTGGATATGGAAATGGTTGATATTCACGGCTTGGATGTTGCCAAGAAACTATTAACGAGCTACCCTTATGTGCAAATTATTTTTGTGACAGCTCATGCACAGTTTGCAGTGGATGCTTTTGATGTTGAAGCTACAGATTATTTGTTAAAGCCAGTCCGAGAGAATCGTTTAATAACAGCGTTGAAAAAAGCACAGAAAATCTATGAAAATGGTAAAGAAACACAGACCCCAAAAAAGGAATTGAACTTGTATGCCTATACATTTGGAAGCTTTCAGCTACTAGATGTGCGACAGGACACTGTAAAATGGCGTACAAAAAAAGTGAGAGAACTATTCTTGTATTTATGGTTTTATCAAAAAAAACCCTTATTAAATACGGTTATTATGGAAGATTTATGGCCGGAAATAGAGTTAGAAAAAGCGGGAACTACCCTTCATACGTCTGTCTATCATTTACGAAAAATGCTTAAGCAAAATGGGAGTGAGTATCCTATTTTACTCGTCAATAATCACTATCAGTTAACTAGTGAGATTGATAGTGATTACCGGGAACTTTTGCAGTTAGTAGAAGGACAGCAACATAATGAGCAGTCGATTCAACAGCTGTTAAATTGCTATGAAGGTGATTTTTTAGCAGAGGAAGAATATCCTTGGGCGATTCAAATACGGATACGCCTAAAACAAGATGTCTTACACTTGCTTGAAACATATATTACCGATACAAAAGATATGAACCCATTACTAAAATTAAATTGCCTACAAAAAATGCTAGAGCTAGATGAATTTAATGAGCAGTATATG
This sequence comes from Sporosarcina limicola, assembly GCF_014873855.1. Taxonomy (GTDB): domain Bacteria; phylum Bacillota; class Bacilli; order Bacillales_A; family Planococcaceae; genus Sporosarcina; species Sporosarcina limicola. Next base: position 35,922 of record NZ_JADBEL010000027.1, read on the forward strand.
TTTTTGCTCTTGCAATTTTTAATCGGACAAAATAAAAAACAAGCTTGTATGCAATGTTATGAAGCTATTCAGAAAAAGTTACAAGAAGAGTTAAGCGTACCAGTGCCTGAAAAAATTAATAAACTATACGCCGAATATATGATGCGGGTATAGTGCATTGTAAGAAAAGCCCTTTCCCCTCGTCTTGTACTATGTATTTTCCTACACAGAAAAAAAGCTAAAGCCCAAAATTCCGGCTTCAGCTTTTTCCAATATCATCCCAATAAATACCGAGCAATACCTTCGATATCCGGTGTGAAAATACGGTCTTCGTCAATTGGACGAACAACTTCACGCAGTTCATCGTACTTAACCCGCGTTTTCGGCGCCATGCCCTCTACTCCACGAATCGTACAACCTGTCATCGCACAGAGTGCTTCGATTGCGAGGACGTTGCGCGCGTTTTTGATGATTGCATGTGCATGCCTTGCGCCAATCGTTCCCATCGATACATGGTCTTCCTGGTTGCCGGATGACGGAATAGAATCGACGGATGCTGGGTGTGCTAAGGTTTTATTCTCAGAGACAAGACTTGCCGCCGAATATTGTAAAATCATTGCACCTGACTGCAATCCGGGTTCTGGACTGAGAAATGGTGGTAATCCTTCGTTCAGTTGTGGATTAACGAGTCGTTCGATGCGTCGCTCGGAAATGTTGGCCAATTCTGCCACTCCGATTTTCAAGAAATCCATCGCGAATGCAATCGGTTGACCGTGGAAGTTTCCACCTGATACAACCGTGTCGCCATCGTCAAAAATGAGTGGGTTATCTGTTGCGGCATTCATCTCAATTTCAAGTTTCTCTTTCACATAGCCAAGCACTTGCCAGCTTGCACCATGCACTTGCGGGATGCAACGGATTGAATAGGCGTCTTGGACACGCTTTTCCCCCTGTACGGTTGTATAATTACTGCCATCCAACCAGTCTAGCATTCTTACCGCCACATCAATTTGTTCCGGATAACCACGTGCTTCATGGATTGCGGGATGGAATGCGTCCGTGATGCTATACAATGCTTCCATCGTCATTGCCGCAATCCATTCACTATCAAAAGCGAGTGACTCCGCCTCTAAATAATTGACGACACCTTGTGCAGTCATTGCTTGGGTACCGTTAATGAGCGCAAGCCCTTCTTTCGCTTCAAGCACAATAGGTTCCATTCCATGCTCTTTCCAAATATCCGCCGCCGGAATATGCTTGCCATCCTGCCAAACAAATCCTTCACCGAGCAACACGAGTGCGAGATGCGATAAAGGCGCAAGATCTCCTGACGCTCCAAGGGATCCCTGTTGCGGAATGACCGGGTGGATTCGGTTGTTCACCATGTAGGCAAACCGTTCAAGTACTTCAACTCGAATTCCCGAGAATCCTTTCAATAATGCATTCAACCGTAGTACAACCATTGCCCTTGAAACTGATTCTGGAAATGGTTCCCCGACGCCACATGAATGGGATCGAATAAGATGTAATTGTAATGCTTTCGTATCTTTTTCATCGATTTTCACATCGCTAAACTTACCGAAACCAGTATTAATGCCGTAAACCGTTCGATCTTCTCGTACAATTCTTTCTACTGCTGCACGACTTTTCTTGACACGTTCCAATGCTTCTTTGTCCAATGAAATAGCGGACCCTTTATATAGAATTTCCTTTATCATTTCAAGTGTAAGAGACGAACCTGTTAAATTGATCATGACACCCATCCTTTATTCACAAAATTGCTTATCCGACGACTTTGACACCCTTTTTCCAGACGGATTTCACATGATTTACACCAAACAAATATTGCAGTTCCTGGTAGTTAGAGATTTCCCAAAGGACGACATCCCCTTGTTTTCCTGGTTCGAGTGAGCCAGTTTTTTCCTCCATATGAATGGCACACGCCGCATTATACGTTGCTGCAGTTAGTGCTTCCGCTGGCGTCAAGCGCATCAAGATGCATGCAAGGTTCATGACAAGCGGCATTGATGTTGTCGGTGATGAACCCGGATTGCAATCTGTCGAAATTGCGACAGGTACACCCGCATCAATCATTTTCCGACCTTGCGCTGCTTGTTCTCTAAGGAATAAAGCGGTTGCAGGAAGTAAACACGCAATCGTTCCAGCGGCAGCCATTGCTTCGATTCCTTCATCAGATGCCTTCAGTAAATGCTCTGCCGAAATCGCACCGATTTTTGCAGCCAGTTCAGCCCCTTGATAGGGTTCGATTTCATCTGCATGGATTTTAGGAATCAAGCCATATTTTTTCCCTGCTTCCAAAATCCGTTCAGACTGTTCGGGAGTAAACACACCCACTTCACAGAACACATCGTTGAAGACTGCAAGTTTTTCATTGGCAACAGCCGGAAGCATTTCATTGATGATGAGATTGACATAGTCTTCTTCACGACCTTTATAGTCGGTCGGAACTGCATGTGCACCCATGAATGTGGGAACTAAGTCAATCGGATGCTCCTCTTGTAATCGTTTCATGACGCGGAGCTGTTTCAGTTCTGTCTCAACATCTAGACCATAACCACTTTTCCCTTCGACTGTCGTAACACCATGTTTCAGAAAGGAATTGAGGCGCTTTTTCGCTTGTTCGACGAGTTGGTCTTCCGTCGCTTCACGCGTCATTCGGGTTGTTGCGTGAATGCCGCCGCCCGCATTCATGATTTCCATATAGGTCGCGCCTTCAAGACGCATTTCAAATTCACGCTCACGGCTTCCACCATAAGCGACATGCGTATGCGGATCGACTAGTCCGGGTGTGACAAGATAGCCTGCCGCATCCGTAATTTCGGCTTCGTGCACTCGATCTTTGAACTGTTTTTCGATTTCAGCTGTCGTTCCAACAGCTTGGATGATCCCATTTTCAATCCATACACTACCGTCTTCAATGATTGCTAAATCGCTCATTGCTTCTTTAATGCGCGGTCCTTTGTTGCCATGCGCCATCGTGATAAGTTGCGTCGCATGTTTGATCCAAACAATTGTTTTCATTCCATATTCGCCTCTTTTGCCATCATCGGGATGTTGACGCCTTTTTCGCGTGCCGTCTTCTCCGCAATTTCATACCCTGCGTCGACATGACGAACAATGCCCATTCCCGGATCTGTCGTTAGTACGCGCTCAATACGCGCTTCCGCTTCTTTCGTCCCGTCTGCAACGATAACCATTCCTGCATGGATGGAGTAACCCATTCCAACTCCGCCACCGTGGTGAACAGAAACCCAAGTTGCCCCGCCGACTGCATTGATCATCGCGTTTAGAATCGGCCAATCCGCTACCGCATCAGAACCGTCTTTCATTGCTTCTGTTTCGCGGTTTGGCGAAGCAACGGAACCTGAATCGAGGTGATCACGACCGATAACGATCGGCGCTTTTAATTCACCTGAAGCGACCATATCATTGATGATTTTTCCGAACCGTGCACGTTCTCCGTAGCCCAGCCAACAAATACGTGACGGCAAACCTTGGAATTGGATTTTCTCCTGCGCCATCCGAATCCAGTTGCATAAATGCGTGTTATAGCTGAATTCACGTAAAATGACTTCATCCGTCTTGTAAATATCTTCAGGGTCTCCCGACAATGCTACCCAACGGAAAGGCCCTTTTCCTTCACAAAACTGCGGACGAATATAAGCCGGAACAAATCCAGGGAAATCAAATGCGCGAGTGACGCCTTCGTCTTTCGCCACTTGCCGAATGTTGTTACCATAATCGAATGTAATCGCACCTTTATCCATCATGTCAATCATTGCTTCAACGTGTTTTGCCATCGATGCTTTTGATCGTTTTACATAGTCAGTTGGATTTTCTGCACGAAGTTTTGCTGCCTCTTCCAATGACATCCCCGACGGAATATACCCATTCAATGGATCATGCGCCGATGTCTGATCTGTGAGGACATCTGGAATGAATCCGCGTGCGATCATTTCTGGTAACACGTCAGCCGCATTGCCAATCAGTCCGATTGACAGGGCTTCCCCTTTTGCTTTTGCTTCTTCCGCAAGACGAATTGCCTCATCAAGCGAATCGGTTTTCACATCTGTGTAGCGTGTCTCAATTCGACGGTCGATACGCGTTTCATCGACCTCGATACCGATGCAGACGCCGCCCGTCATTGTCACTGCTAACGGTTGCGCGCCACCCATTCCGCCAAGCCCTGCTGTCAACGTAATTGTACCTTTTAGCGACTCATCAAAATGTTGCTTCGCAAGTTCTGCAAACGTTTCATAAGTTCCTTGCACGATTCCTTGTGAGCCGATGTAAATCCAGCTTCCCGCCGTCATTTGACCGTACATCATGAGACCTTTTTTATCGAGCTCATGAAACGTCTCCCAGTTGGCATAGGCTGGAACAAGATTCGAGTTCGCAATCAGTACTTTCGGTGCGTCTGTATGTGATTTGAAAATAGCGACCGGTTTTCCCGATTGTACTAGTAATGTTTCATCATTTTCAAGTTCTTTCAACGAGCGAACAATCGCGTCAAACGACTCCCAATTACGTGCCGCTTTTCCGATTCCACCATAGACAACCAATTCATCTGGATGCTCCGCCACTTCTGCGTCCAAATTATTCATGAGCATACGAAGTGCCGCTTCTTGCTGCCACCCCTTCGTATTCAGTTCCGTTCCCCGGTACCGGATAACGCGTTCAGATGCTTTTCCCAAAATGAACCCCTCCTTAGTAATCTACAGTTATCGTACACGATGTAAGCGCTTTTTTGTCAATAATTCCGAAAACTTGTTCCGTGCTAATAAGGTACTGTTTTAGCGGAGTGAAGCATTAAAAAAGTTCCACGGCATTTTACAATACCGCAGAACTTTTAACAGTTATTTAATTTTAATCTTGACGTCTCCTTCAATCCATTGTGGATATCCGTATAAAGGTAGTTTAATCGGATTTACAAAGGATTCATACGGAAAACTTGCAGTAATTTCAACAGTTTCATCTTCACTACGTGAAAAACCACCACTTGTAAAATTAATTTCTTTTCCTTCAGCATCAATAAAGGAATTGAATGGTCCTGTATGGTACCCTTTTTCAGCCTTTAAGAGGAATTCAAAATATCCTTTTTTCATTTGTAAAACTGAATACCTTTGATCTGCCGGTTGCTCCAAGATAACTCTCTTATCCGTATCAATTAATAAATGCGCCTCAACTTTATCAAGCGCCATCAGCTTGTTAAATACAAGACTTAAACCATCAACTTGTTCAAAATAGTTACTTTCTAAATGATAGATAACTTCATCATCATCTAAACTACCGCTGGATGCTATTCCGTTCGTAATGATTGCCCATGTTTCGCCTTTATCGTCTACTAAACGTAAATCCTCAAATCTGAAAATTTTCTTTGTATTCGCCGGATCTAAACCGATATGGACATTGACCTTTATCGGAGAGATCTCAATTTGTTTAATTGTGATGTTTTGACCTTCTATCGACACAGTTTCATTGATCGGATATCGGATCGTCGGCATTTTTTCTTTCGCAAGTGTAAAAGGAATTTCATAATCGATTGACCGCTTATCAGCTTGTAATGTGACTTTTAATACAAATTCATTTACAGTGACACCTTTTTCAAATTTCAAATTCGTTCTTGCTGTTTGTTCGATATTATTTCCTTTACTGGTAAAATCAGAACCAGGTATTGTTGATGTATCTCTTGCCACTCTATTCCCTTCACCATCCAACACATCTAGAGAAGCTAACCGAAAGCGTTCTTCTCCTTCGGTATTTGCAATACTGTAGAAAATCGTCATTTCCTGCTCATCTGCAATTGCTCCAAGAAGCGTGAATGTTACCCCATCGATTTCTGACGAATTATTCAGTTCTTGGTAATATTCATTCGCAACCACACTCGAGATACCTTTATCGTCCTGGATTAAATCTACAATCTTTTCCATACCGGGTAACGACGCAATCATACTTGCAAAAGCAGGGGAGACGCGAATGGATGTAACGAAAGTAAGCAACAGAATTGCAGCTACTACAACAGACCAAACACTACGTTTATAATACCTGCGCTTGTTCTTTGATTGCACATTTTTCGCACGTCCGAATCCATCTTTAATCGCTTGTTCTAGCCGTATATCCGGTACTTCCTTCTTTTCAATTTCATCTTTCCACTTCTCCAACTTTTCTTCCTCATCTCTAAACACGGCGGACCTCCCCTTTCTCATCGAAATATGAACGGAGTGACTTGAGCGCTTTGTAAAGTCTCGTTTTTACTGTACTTTCTGGTGTGGCTGTCATGTCGGCAATATCCTTAATTTTAACATCGTGTAAATATTTCAAATGGACCAGCTCGCGTTGAGCCTCCGTCAGTTGTGCGAGTGCTTCTTCGACTTCCAGATAGGTATAATTTTCACTGATTCCGTGTTGTGATAGAGCTTCTTTATTGAATGTGAACTGTTTCTGTTTATGCAAAACGTCACGACAGTAATTCATCATAATTCGGATAAGCCATGTTTTTGCGTACTCAGGTTTTCGTAATGAATGAATTTTTTCATATGCTCGAAAAGTAACTTCCTGAACCGCTTCAAGCGCATCTTCTTCATTTTTCAAGTAAGCAAGCGCTGTTCTGAATAAAGCATCTTTAGTTGCGTACATCAACAACAGAAAAGCATCATCATCTCCAGCAATCGCTTTCACTGCCAATTCTAAATCGGTCAAAACCCCACCTCCATCCCTCTTATACATTAGACCTGTATGTACGAAAAAAGTTTGAATAAATAAAAGCGCAGGGCGCCGCCCAGACGCGACAGGCATAAGATGGTTTGACAAAGCGACGTCCTTTACCGCAAAGCTGAAACAACCCATAACCCGAGCGACTGGCGCCCGAAGCCTGGATAGTGATTAAAATCCGCGCCCTTTGTTCTATTGTTGCATAGGATAGGAAGAATCGCTTGGAAGGAGTGAACGGATGGTAAATATGCAACCGGGTAATAACGGAGAGCAACAATGGTACCCCCAATTACCTGAAGGATTTGAAAAACAACAGGCACAAAGAATGGCGGAACATGAAACCGCTGGATGGTCACCAGGAATGGATATGCAAGGCTATGGAATGCAAGAACAAAATATGACCGACTTCGCACCACAAGGATTTCAGCAGGAGGCTATGGGGCAACAACAGGGGCCTATGGGATTCCAACAGGGACCTATGGTGTTCCAACAGGAGGGTATGGGATTCCAACAAGAGCCTATGGGACAACAACAGGAGCCTATGGGATTCCAACAAGGGCCTATGGGACAACAGCAGGAGGCTATGGGATTCCAACAGGGGCCTATGGGACAACAACAGGAGGCTATGGGATTCCAACAGGGGCCTATGGGACAACAACAGGAGGCTATGGGATTCCAACAGGGGCCTATGGGATTCCAACAGGGGCCTATGATGCCAAACTTTGGACCGCCACCAGGATTTCCGCCTGGGCAAGGGATGCCTGATTTCGGACCACCGCCTGGGAATCAACAGTGGCAATCCGATCCTGGCATGCCATGGTTCGGTCCTCCAGGGACGCAGGGACAACAGGGGCAGCAAGGACCACAAGGACCACCGCCGAACTTCTCACCTCCCTATCCCGCTGGTGGCGCCCAGTTATTAAGGGTAGATCCCGGTGCAATCAGCGGATGCTTACACCGCTTTACGTACGTCTGGTTATCAAGAAGGCAAGGGTTCTGGTTTTTCCCAACATTCGTCGGAAGAACATCCGTCGCTGGATACAGATGGCGTAGCAGACAGAGAAGATGGGAATATTTTGGCATCGACTTGAACCGAATCGACTCATTCTCCTGCTTTTAAATGAAGTCTAAGAATGGAATCAGTCGATGGACGGCTTAATTGGTCGCTTCGCTAGTGGAATCAGTCGCTCAATTTCTTTATTGGTCGCTTCGCTAGCGGAATCAGTCGCTCAATTTCTTAATTGGTCGCTTCGCTAGCAGAATCAGTCGCTCAATTTCTTTATTGGTCGCTTCGCTAGTGGAATCAGTCGCTCAATCGCTTAATTGGTCGCTTCGCTAGTGGAATCAGTCGCTTGATCTCTTGAATTTTTTATCAAAAAATAAAAAACTCCCTCTATCGAATTTAGTTTTAGTAACTAAATTGATAGAGGGGGTGTTTTTTATGAATTTCATTTAAACGTTTTTTATCTCAAGATACCCTCATATTCTTGTTGTTCAAGAAAGTTCTTCATTATCTCAACCACTTCTACTTTCAACTTCGGTCTATCAAGAGCAAATGCTAACGTCGTTTCAATAAAACCCAATAGCTCACCGACGTCATACCTCTTTCCTTCAATTTGATAAGCATATACATTCTGAATAAGATTCAGCCTTTGAATCGCATCAGTAAGTTGGATTTCTCCCCCTGTTCCAATGCGCTTCTCACCGAGAAAAGGAAATATCTCTGGAGTTAAAATATACCGTCCAACAATCGCCAAGTTCGAAGGTGCATGTTCTTTAGACGGCTTTTCAATAAGATCTCTTATTTGAATCAAATCTGATTTTTGCGGCATGAAATCAATCACACCATATCTATGAATCGTGTCAGCATCGACTTGTTGCACACCTATAACACTCGAACCGATTTCTTCATATTGCTCGATTAATTGTTTCATAGCAGGGATTTCCCCTCTAATAATATCATCTCCAAGCATGACACCAAAAGGCTCTGTCCCTATGAATTTTCGTGCACACCAAATTGCATGTCCTAACCCCAGTGGCTCTTTCTGCCGAATATAATGAATATCTACTGATGCCGGTTCCAACACCTTTTCAAGAAGTTCGAACTTCTCCTTTGCAATTAGATTTGCTTCAAGTTCAAAGGCATTGTCAAAATGATCCTCTATGGCCCGTTTCCCTTTTCCCGTAACAATGATAATATCCTCTATTCCTGCTAAAATTGCCTCTTCAACGATATATTGAATGGTCGGTTTATCAACAATTGGAAGCATTTCTTTCGGCATCGCTTTTGTTGCAGGCAAAAAACGGGTCCCTAAACCTGCAGCTGGAATGATGACTTTTTTAACTTTTGCCAATAGAAGGGATTCCCCTTTCTTACGTCAAATAACGAGAGTAAATAGTATCCATTTCATGTAAGACATTTTTCAAACTGTAATCTTGAATTTTCCGCTGTCCTTGTTTACCAAAATCAATTCTCATTTGTTCATTTCCTAGCAACTTTATAAAGCTTTTCACAAGATTTTCATTATCATTAAGCTCGACTGTCATTCCGCTTTTACCATGCTCGACCAAGTCTGTAGAACCACGGACATTAGACGTAATAATCGTTTTACCACAAGCCATTGCTTCCATTAGACATCTCGGAAGTCCCTCATGTTTAGATAAAAGCGTTACAATATCCGAAGATGCAATGAGCTTAGGTACATCTCCCCTAAAACCTAGCACATGCACATTTTTTAATCCTTGCTGTTCAATAATAGTATTAATCTTATTCTCGGCCTTCCCGTTTCCAGCAAAAACTACATGGACATTGGGATATTTTTCAATGATTGCCTTCCAATTCTGTAATAAAAACTCGTGATTTTTCCGGGCACTTAGCTCAGCGATACAGCTTATTATAAGCGTATCCTTATCTAAATCTAGCTCCTGACGAATGTCCACCTCTTCACTTACTGCATTTGTTTTGAACTCAGATAAATCTACCCCAACTCCGTGTACTTTAAATACATTTTCATTCTCTTGATAGCCTAACTTTTTAGCTAATTGAAAATCTTCTTTGTTCATAACAACTAGTCCATCTGTCCACTTAACAGCGATTTTTTCAGCCGTATAATAAAATAACCAGTTCTTCACAGGAGCCCCCGCAAAAAAATGAAAACCGTGAGCCGTGTATAGTATTTTTCCCTGTTTTTTCTTGGAAGCTACATACCTTGTAATAAAAGCAGCAATAGGCGTATGGACATGAATTAAATCAAAATAAATATTTTCAAATAACCAATTAAGTTCTTTGATTGTTGATCTATTTTTACTTGAGAAAGGCGTCTTATCGAATTCTATATCGTGACAAATAATTCCTAGTTCAATAAGTTCATCTTTCCGCCCCATAGAATTACTGCCAATTGCATGTACTTCAAATCCTTTTTCTTGAAATAATGCCATGAACGGTTTATGGAAGGAAGAGAGGTGGTGATAAACGGTCGCAGCAAATAGGATTTTTTTCAACTTTTCCCCTCCACTACTAATTTTCGAACTGCATTTACTAACCTAGTGCTTTCGTTATTTCGATTGGCAACTTCGAGCCACATTGGCTAATCACCGAATAAATATCTGTTACCATACCCATCTACCCCTTGTACAACTTCTTGTTAATCAGAACTGTATGAGCGGAGATGAAATCGCCTCGAAATCCCATCACTTAGTCTATTCGATTTACCATACTTTTAGTATTATTTAGTGCAGATTTTATTTTCATCACTAATGCCCATATCATTCGATAGACTGTATTCAACTCTTGCACCCTTGCTAATTTACAAGCTGATATATATATGACAACCCCAATGCTCACTTGACAAAACAACTCCACATAAGGGTTACTAGGCAAAACTTCTCCAACCATATATACCACAATGCCCATAGAGATCGAGATTAAATAGATAGGCAAAAGATCCATCAATTGCTCTTTTCCCGTATAGGCTATTTCTCTTGCCGAAAAATATGCGTTTATACATAAATTTATATACGTACTTAATACCGCCGCTCCAATTAAACCGATAATCCCTAACTCAAACCATAATGATAGGACTATAAGTATGGTTAAAATTGTTTTTGATATTATTTCTATTAATAAAAATAAATCTGATCTCCCTTTTACTTTAAGAATGTCTAGGTTTATTGCATTAATTGGATATAACATTCCTGCTACACAGAGAAGTTGAAAATAGATAACGGATGGTATCCATTTCTCACCAAGAAGTAAAGTGAATAGTGGATTTGCAACTGCTATTAACCCTGTCGTTATAGGAAAGGTTATAAAAGCAGTTGTCTTCATAATTTTTCTAAATCCAGACTTCAGCCATTTCTGATCTTCCCGAATGCTACTAAGAACTGGATAAGTCACACGTTGAACCGAAATAAGTATTGCCAAAGAAGCATTATCCCTTAATTTAGAAGCATTTGAATAAAACCCGAGTTGAGTTACGGAATAAGACTTCCCGATTATTACAAAAAATAAATTATTATAAAAAGTATCGATAAGCCCTGATAATAGTAGCTTGTATCCAAACCTAAAGAACTTTTTGAAGGACTGTCTGTTAAATGTTTTCTTGGGTAACCATTTATTGAAGAACCACAGCAATGTCGTTTGAATAAATTGCATTGATAATATATTAATAACAAGACTCCATACACCGAACCCCAGTAATGCAAAGACAATCGTTATACTTCCTGAAATAATGGCAGCTATAATACCTGTTTTAGTTATTGTCTTGAAGTCAATGCTCTTTATCAGCATCACTCTTTGAATTAATCCTAAAGAATTGATGATTAGCACCAAGGAAAGTACCCTTATTATTTTTATCAACTGTGGCTCTCCAAAGAAAGTACTAATTACATTGGAAGATATAAATAATATCCCATATATCACTAAAGCAATAAATAAGTTAAAGTAAAAGATGGTAGAGTAGTCCTCTTGACTCGTATTTTGATCCCGAATCAATGCCTGAGAAAAACCACTGTCTACTATCGAATTCGAAATGGCGATTAGTATAATAATCATCCCAATAATCCCAAAGTGTTCAGGTAACAATAACCTCGCAAGGATAATCTGAATAATAAATTGTATGCCGTGATTTGCCATTAAGTCAGCTAAACTCCAAAACAAACCTGTCATCGTTTTATCTTTTAATGAGTCCACATGCTGCATCAGCTCTCTCCTACTCTTAAACCTTGAAGCGAGGTTCTTATAACGCACAGAAAGTACTAATGCCTACGTTGCCGAGGCTAGCAGAAACCAAATTATGCAGACATTGCGGATACGAAGTTGTGCATTTAGACTGCCTTCTTCTATCGTGGCTACCTTAGTTGTCTTGCCTGTTTGTTATGGATAAAAATCACAGTTAATTATTCTGGTATTTTCAAACTCTTGAACTAAAAGCCCTTTATCTACTATATAAGTTGAACGAAAGATCAACGGCCCATTTATACTTGAATAGTTGAAACATACGCGTCAAACAAGCATATGTAGAATCAATAAAAGGGTAAAACTTAAATTCAACTCCCTCTATAAATGTTGATGTATCAACGGTTCAGACCGATGTAAGGGTGTCAAAAAAATATTTTTCAACACGATGATTAACAGTACTTTTTAAATGTGTAAGTTTTTAACAGTTTATAGGTACGCTACGCGGTCACTGCTGGATAATACTGGTTGCAGTGATGTTTCATTATACGATGCACTATGGATCTCCGCGCTACTTATGATGACGTACCCTCCCATGTCTCTTGGCGTCTGATGCACCTACATTCCTTCGTTTGGTCTAGTCATAAGGCGGAGGCTGGCGAAGCTTATATAGGGACTCAAGGGTCGAATATTGAAAATTATGCCGGCTTCTCCGTGTCATCCAGTTGT
>NZ_JADBEL010000028.1 GCF_014873855.1 Sporosarcina limicola
TAGCTTTGACTGAACTTGGGGATTCACGAAATTCAGGAATAAAACTTCGGAAATAATAAACTAGCTAAATGCGACAACTATGTTGACAACTACCGATAACACTAGTAGGCCAATATGAGGAAAACTATGTATCATACCCGCATCTATAATACATCATAGGTATGGTCTTTTGCTCCTTCAATAAATTTATCTGATTGGATTACTATAATTCCCAGACCTGCCCTATACATCAGCAGTACACTACTATATATTAAAACAAGGTGATGATATGAAAACAAACATTTACGTAAACAATGAAAAATTCATAACAGGAATGACCATGAAGGATGATGCCGAACTTGAACACAACAACATGGCTCTTCATGCCTGTGAAAACCCTGATTATATAGTGGAAAATCGTAAGAAACTAGCTACTTCCCTTCATTGCGAGCTGCACAATTTCGTTTGTGCCAATCAAACACATAGCGCGAATTTCCATCGGGTAACGCTTGATGATAAAGGGCGAGGCGCTGAGCAAATGGACACCGCCATTACGAATACAGATGCCCTATACACCTATGAGCCAAATTTAGTATTATGCAGCTTCACTGCCGATTGCGTCCCCGTGATTTTTTACAATGAAGTGAACGGTCTCATTGGCGTAATTCATTCCGGATGGCAAGGTACAGTCAAAGAAATCTCCTTGAAACTTTTTGAGCATTTAACACAAGTTGAACAATGTAATCCGAGTGATTTACACGTCCAAATTGGTGCAGCGCTAAGCCAGGAAAATTTTGAAGTCGATGAAGATGTGTACTTAAAATTCCAAGACCTTGGCTATGCGGATGATTTTATGTATACCAATGACCACACCCATAAGTATTATATTGACATTCAGCAAACCGTGAAAAAGCAATGTGAGTTGGCAGGAATACCGGCCGAGCAAATTACGATTGATCAGACCTGTACGTATGTAAGCCTAGATGGTTTCTCTTATCGGCAAGACAAACAAAGCGGAAGGCATTTGAGTTTTATTATGAAAAAAGGCGATTGACCAAGTGGAGATAAAGTAACAATCGGTTTTATCAGCAAAATATATTCAAAAAAGCACATCGACTTTATACACCGATGTGCTTTTTTATTAGGTACCGCAAAAGGTTTGATAAGGAGTTGTTGACGCAGGCAATGTGGCGTATTCAGCCTGTTCGGTGGAGTGCATGTAAGGGTTTGAAAGAACACCCAAAAGTCTTTCCATCACGCTGTAGTCTCCATGTTCCACCGCGGCTTCCAGTGCCGCTTCCACCCGATGGTTCCGTGGGATTAGCGCTGGATTGCTGTTACGCATCAACTGATTCGAGGAGGCTTTCGATTCCTGTTGTCTGCCTAGTCTCGCCTGCCAGAGTCCATGCCATGGAGCGAATTCCGGAGTTCCAAACAGGACCGTATCTTCCGGCGTATCAAAAGTTAATGCGCGAAAGGTATTGGTATAATCCGCATGATACTTCTTCATCAAACTGAGGAGTTCATTAATAAAAGCCTCATCTTGTGTCTCTTCATTCAATATCCCCAGTTTTGCCCTCATTCCCGTGAGCCAATTCCAGTGATACAACCCCTTAAAACCCGAAATCTTATCCTGGGCCAGTTGGACAGCCTGCTCCTGGTTATCATGCAACAGCGGCAATAGGGTTTCAGCAAATCGCGCAAGATTCCACCCGGCAATAGTCGGCTGATTACCATAGGCATAGCGACCTTGCATGTCAATGGAACTGAACACCGTTTCCGGATCATAGGCGTCCATGAAGGCGCAGGGACCATAATCGATGGTTTCTCCGCTAATGCTTATGTTATCGGTGTTCATCACCCCATGAATAAAACCAACCAGTTGCCATTTAGCAATAAGCTCAGCCTGGCGCTTGATCACTTCCTGAAGTAGTGAAAGGTATCGGTTCTCATCAGCTTCGACGTCTGGAAAATGACGCTTTAGTGTATAGTCAGCCAGGGTCCGGAGTTCCTCAACTGTGCCCCATTTTGCAACGTATTGAAAGGTACCCACGCGCAGATGACTGGCAGCAACACGGGTCAGAATTGCACCAGGTAGCTCGGTTTCACGGATGACTGACTCACCAGATGTCACCACCGTCAGACTACGGGTGGTAGGAATACCAAGCGCATGCATAGCTTCGCTGATAATATATTCACGTAGCATCGGTCCTAGTGACGCTCGACCATCACCTCCGCGGGAATACGCCGTTCTACCTGAACCCTTAAGCTGAATATCAATCCTTTCACCATGGGGCGTGATCTGCTCGCCTAGCAACACAGCCCGGCCGTCCCCTAACATATTAAAATGCCCGAATTGATGCCCCGCGTAAGCTTGAGCAAGAGGCCAAGCACCTTCGGGAATCTGATTTCCAGCAATCACCGCTACGCCATCCTCGCTTTGCAACGCCTGAACATTCAAACCTAGGGATGTCGCCAATTGATTATTGAGAATGATCAACTTCGGCGAGCGTACAGGGGTTGGGTTGACGTTGGTAAAAAATGATTTCGGCAGACGGGCATAACTGTTGTCTAAGTTCCATCCTGTTTCTTTACTCATTGTCATCGTTTCTCCTTTTCTTCTTTTGTATAATGGTTTTTTCTTTTATGGAACAAAATTCATAAGCTATTTAGTATTTTTTTATAGTGCAACATGGGTAGAAAATTAAAACCTTCTTTACTTATGATACGGCGCCCCATTAATTATCCGAAAAGCCCGATAAACCTGCTCCAGCAAAATCAATTTCATCATCTGATGTGGAAAGGTCATCTTTGAAAACGACAACAGCTCATCCGACCTCGTCATCACACTGTCATGCAAACCAAGTGATCCCCCAATTACAAACACCACTTTACTCCGCCCATACGTCATCAATGAATCCAAATCAGCTGCCAATTGTTCCGATGTTTTCATTTTTCCTTCGATAACAAGTGAAATGACGTAGGCATCTGCTCCGATTTTCGCAAGAATTCGCTCAGCTTCTTTTTTCTTGACAATTTCCATATCAGCTTCACCTAATGACTCCGGTGCTTTTTCATCAGTCACCTCTATCAAATCGATTTTCGCATAGGACCCGAGTCGTTTTGTAAACTCTTCAATGCCCATTTTTAAATACTTCTCTTTTAGTTTACCTACAGTCAAAATTATTATATTCACAAGTTGTCCACCTTTTTTTATTTGTTATAAACAGAACTTATACACATATCCACAATACTTATCTACATCTTGTGTCTACTTATTCGTTCGCCACAACATATAATGCAACCATTTCACAGTAAGCACAGTTTGTGGATAACTTTTCTTCTTCCGCTATCGATTCCATTATTGGAAATTTTCCTTGCTCTGCCACAAAAACATCAAGTGTATGATTTATATGGGTTTCGCAGCTATACAACTTCATCTTTATCCCTACTTTCGGTTTTTTTCTTTTACACAAAGTTATTCACAAATAATTCGATTTATCCACAAAGCGTGAAAATATGAGAAAATCAGGCAGATAGCACTCACTTTGCTATTCTGCCTGATTGTGGATAAGTTTTTATAATTAACTATGTGTACAATTTTATAATTAGAACGAGGTTCCGTTCTTCAACACCATTTCAATTTCCATTAGTTGACCTTCCCGGTACACTTTCATGTGCATGGCGTCGCCCACTTCCTTTGCATTGTACAGATGTTTTCGTAGGCCGACCATGTCTTCAATTTTTTTGCCATCCATTTCTACGATTGTATCATATTTCTTAACTCGCGCTTGTTCTGCTGGTGATTTGGGAATGACATCCGTGATAACGACACCGGCTGTTACATCAGCAGGAAGTCCAAGTACTTCCCGTTGTTGTCGTGCTGGCACATCCCTAAGATCGAGTAATGTGACACCCATCGTCGGCCTGTCTACTACACCCTTCGTTTCAAGTTGTTCTATAATTGGCGTGGCAAGATTGATGGGAATTGCGAGTCCGATTCCTTCGACTGTTGCCTCTGATATTTTCATCGAGTTGATGCCAATCAATTGGCCTGCCATGTTAATAAGCGCACCGCCCGAATTCCCTGGATTAATGGCGGCATCTGTTTGCAGTACATCCGCTTGCCAATCGATTGTTCCATTCTTGTCAAAGTCGATTGGGATGGAACGATCTTTTCCCGACACGACACCGACAGTTACAGAACCTGAAAAGCCAAGTCCAAGCGGATTTCCAATTGCGATGACCGGTTCACCACGTTTCAGTGCATCCGAATCACCGAATTCGACGATTGTAGTAACGTCTTTAGAATCAATCTCAATCACTGCCAGATCTGTCCATATATCGCTAGCAATTAATCTTCCTTCTGTTTTCGTACCATCATCAAAAGTGATTTCAAGTACCTTTGCATCTTCTACGACATGCTGATTGGAAACAATATACGCCTTGTCTCCCTGCTTTTTATAAATAACACCTGAACCCGATCCTTTTTCAGCCGTCTTTTCTGCCGTTGACCAAAAATCGCGGACCGTTTGTAAATTTGACACACCAACAACCGCATTCGCCACTTGTCCAACAATCTCCGTGACATCTGTATTCACATCCACTGAAAGTCGTTTAGTCTGTGTATTTCCTTTTGGCAGTTCCGATTGATTGGATTCCTGTTTTGGCGCACCATTTAGATTCGTCATTAAAAACCAGACAAGGAGTCCCCCGATGACCGCACCAACTAACGATGGCAAAAAGCTACCTTTGCGCTTCGGTGGCTCGGTTGGCAGCCGTGTTGAATAATGCCGTTCATTTTCAGTTATAGGAAGTTCATGCTCTCTTTTTTCAGGATTCTGATTAAATTCGTCCATACTTCTCTCCCTTTCAGCTTCTACTATATAATCTTACCCTATTTACAGAAATTCAAAAATAAAAACCTTACCCGTAGGCAAGGTCCGTTTATATATTGCCCTATACGGTCACAAGTTCAGTCGGCTGATCAGCATCTGTATCATGTAAATGGACATATTCACCCGTAATGATTCCACATGTTTCTAATGTCTGTGTAACACTCATTCTTGCAAGGTCTTTCATATTATTATCTTTGCTTAAATGTGACAGATAGATTTTCGTCTCTTTCTGCTCCACCACTTCGCTCATTGCCACCGCTGCATCCTCATTCGATACATGTCCGACATCGCTCAATATTCTTCGTTTGACCGACCACGGATAGCGTCCCATCTGCAACATACTCACATCATGATTGCTTTCAAAGACAAAGGAATCTGCACCCTTGATATATCCTTTCATCCTGTCACTTACATATCCCGTATCCGTTATAATTGCCAATTTCCTATCTTTTTCATGAAAAACATAAAACATTGGATCGACGGCATCATGCGAAACAGCGAACGATTGAATGTCGATTGAACCAAATGATTGCACCGTTTCCATATCAAATTGAAACCGCTGTTCAAGTGGGATGTTGCCAACAAGACTGTCCATCGCTTGCCATGTCTTTTCATTGGCATAGATCGGTGTCCCATACTTTCGTGCTACAACTCCAATACCTTTTATATGATCGCTATGTTCATGCGTTACAAATATACCATCAATTTGTTTCATGGAACGACCAAGACCCGCCATAAGGCTATCCATCTTTTTCGCACTAAAGCCAGCATCAACAAGAAAAGCATGGTTATCATTCTCAATATAGATTGCATTGCCACTACTGCCACTTGCGAGCACACTAAAACGCATTACAAAAACCTCTCATTCGATGTCCTCTTCCTTTTTTTCAAGCTGGAATTCTATTACTTTACCTTCTATCGCATTGATGAAATAATTTTCAATTTTACCATCTTTCAATTCTACATGGACACTCCACGTTGGAGCAAACACTTGCGTTTCCGTAAACTGAACTAATGTCGAATAACCCAGCTTCATATTTATCACTTTTGAATCCTGTTTCAAATGACCGCGTGAAAATAATGAACCCAGTGCATCTATTGGAGATAGCAAATCTTTTTTATGGTTGAAGGTGACAAACTTCTCAAGCATATGCTGTTCATAATTTATCACTTCGCCTTCTTCATTCCAGTCCAACTTCAACATTGCCTTCTGGTTGAAATAGATTGGAGTATCCTTGACTTGTTGGAAAAATAACGCTTGTTGTTCCTCTTCATTTACTTCCCATAGGATATATTCTCCACCATGAAGGATATATCTTGATAGAAACTCTGTGAACTCGTAGTCCCCTTTAGCATTTCGAACAGTTACCGGAGTCTTCATTTTAGAATGGAGTTCTGTTCCATTCAATACGTTGGTTTTTTGATTCTCAAGACTTTTTAGCTGTTCATCCGTGAATATCAATGCTTTTGCGGATACGAAGGCTGAATCCTTATTCACATGTGGTAATTCCTTGACTACAATATTTTCCAACTTCAGTGATTCCTCGGTTGATGTCTTCCCCATTACCTGCATATTTTGCGTCTCTAAGCTCCGGTTAATATAAAGCGAATACAGGAATACATTCAATATCGAGAATACGATTATGAAAATCGTTTTTGTCTTATTCCAATCCAACCTGTTCACCTCCCGAAAGTTCGGGTGAAAAGCGAATCCATGTACCATTTGCCAGATAGAACCAGGATGGCTCCATGATGAACAATCTTTGTTCCCGATCGTGTTTCATGAAATAACCAGGTATAATTTCTTCAACGGTATCTAAATCCACTGTTTCCGAAGCTCGCAACATCTCGATGACTTCTATTCCTGATTTAAGAAATTTCACATCCGTTTGTAGCGTTAGATCCAGTGTATAGTAGGGTCTCATATAACGGAAGACCAGATTATCTCCCCATACTTGTGTGATTTCGGTAGATCCAGGCGTATCGCCAAAAACCGGCAAGCCATGGACGAATAGCTGGTACTTCACATAACGTTTCTGCGGATTCATATACATATACCTGTATTCATCTGTCCAACCGCCATGTTCATTGACAAATTTAAGCGTATTCAGAAATATCTCGGATGGTATTGCGGTTTCCGAACTTTCCGCAGATGGCAAGACATAATTCAATGTTTTCTTTTCTGTATCCACCTTCATCAATGCATGGTCATCCTGGTACTCCTCATGGTTAGATCCTGATTGGCTTAGTCGAACAGCATTAGGATCGGTAAATAAGGCATCCCGGAACCGAGATGGGACAATTTCCTTTTCATAATATGTGTTCCCGATGACTTCAATAGACGATGCCGGTACTGCTAAAAATGGTGATCTGTCTGGATCCACCTCCACGTATTCCCCGAGACCTCTTCCCCATGTCAAAACAGAGCGGTTAAAAGTTCGATAATCCTCCACCTTCGCCTTTACCTTATACAGATAACCATTGTTCTTTCTACTGATGAAAATGACGTCCATCGAAATACCTGCTGGGTTCCAGTCGACCACAATACGATCAAAGGATGTTTCAGGAATATTGGCATCCGTGATATTTAAAACATTATCAAAAATAGGTAGGGGAACATCACCATGAAAGTAGAGTGTAAGTCGATTCGGTTTCCGCATCAGTGCATCGAGCTTCGCAGCTGAGAAGCTATTATCTGCCAGTGTAAGGTCCGAAAATTCCCACTTTTCAAGCTCTTTCATAACATATTCAATTTCAGTGGAATCATAGGTCCCCTTTAAATTCCCATCAAAATTCAACAGCAATTTATAAGGTTTGATGACCTCATCGATTATCTGTTTTTTAGCAATTGAAATATCGACCGTTGGTAATTGTTCAATTGTTTCATAACGGGGTGTATACGTCCATATTGCAAAGGTGAACAGGAAACTCAGCATGACAAGGATTAAAAGTACAATCGATTTAACTATCTCAATATATTTCAATCCCATTCACCATCCTCCTGAATTTCAAACGGCAACGTGAAGAATATTGTCGTCCCTTCCCCTTCTTCACTCTCCGCCCAGATTTCCCCGCAGTGTGCCATAATCATTTCACGAGCAATCGCTAAGCCCAATCCGGTTCCACCCATCGCTCGTGACCTAGCTCGATCCGCACGATAAAATCTATCAAAAATCCGGTTGACGTTCGCTTTTGGAATACCCATTCCGTCATCCGAAATCATCACCTTAATGAAATTATCCGCCATGATCACACCGAAACGAATACCCCCGCCGTCTGGGGAATATTTCAGAGCGTTAGAAATAATATTATCGATAACCTGCGTCATCTTATCCGCATCGATTTCTACAAATAAATCTAAAGAAGGAAGTAATCGTTTAAAATAGACATTTTGAGACTTTGAAAATTCAAAACGATCAATGATTGCATTGAAAAAATGATTGAATTCAACCCATTCTTTATTCAAATCATAATCTCTACTGTCCATCCGTGATAGTTTCAATAAATCATTTACGAGTCGGATCATCCGCTCTGTTTCGGTTTGGGTCACATGAAGGAAAGACGGAGCAATCTCCTCATTCTTCCACGCTCCATCCGCAAGTGCTTCCAAATAGCTACGCATTGTCGTAAGCGGCGTACGTAATTCGTGTGATACATTGGAGACGAACTCCCGCCTTTCCATATCAATTTTTTCCTGTTCTGTATTATCATGAAGAACAACAATCAAACCATTTACAAAGCCGGTTTCCCTTTGAGTCACCGAAAAATTCACTCGTAAAATATACGGTTGTTCTTGCGTACTAAAATCCAATGCAATTGAATCCTTAATTTGAATAAGATCTTCAAATGTGTACTCTTGCTCAAGACCCAGTATGCTAGAAATCGGTCGATTCAAGACAAGATCCCGTGTCATTCTAAGCATGAGCAGGGCAGAATCATTAATAAGGCTAACGCGACCTTTCCGATCAGTTGCGATGACACCATCCGTCATATTTTCCAATACAGAAGCCAATTTACGCCGTTCACTTTCGGTCGTTGATTGGGACTCTTGTAGTTGGTTTGTTAAATGGTTGAAAGCAATGGCTAGCTGCCCTAGTTCATCATTTCCGTAGACTCGTACTTTCCGAGAGAAGTTTCCTTTTGCCATTGTTTGTGCTTGGCGCCTCATATCAGATATCGGTCTTGTCATAGTCTGCGCAATGAAAATTCCAATGATAATTGTAATTGTCAATGAAACAGCTGTTCCTCCAGCGAGAATATGGTTTATTTCATCGATTTGTTTAAATACCTTTTCAATATTCGATTCCACATAAAGTGTCCCAATAACTTCCTCCCCGACAATTATCGGTTTTGCACGGCCCCATATCCGATTCCTTGATTTTTGTTCAAGGAAGGTAATGTCAAATTCCGCTTCGGATGTGAGAGACTTTTTGACAATATCATCTCTTGTAAGACGACCGACCATTTGCTGATTATCTAATACGGATGTCGCACGTATCTTCTTTTTTGAGTCAATAACCCGAATTTCATTGATATCTTTATCTTCTGAAGTAAAGCCTGAAAGGACGGCCCACAGACTCGTCTCGAGTGTCGGGTCGTCCGCTGTGCGTTCCTTTGTCATCTCCTCACGTACACTGAACTCGACCAGGTTCATGCGATCGACAATCGATGTCGTGAAGTTTGCTTTCAATGTCTGTTCGAGCTCCCTTGCGAAGTAAAGTCCGATAATCTCCATTGCAATTATGATTAACATGACATAGATCAGAACGAACTTCACATGAATGGAACGGAAAATACCAACTTTCTGCATAGCTGTTACTCCTGTTCCGGATCTCTTAAATAATAACCAACCCCGCGCCTTGTCACGATCCATACTGGGTGGCTTGGTGCATCTTCAATCTTTTCACGCAAACGACGAATTGTTACATCGACAGTCCGTACATCGCCAAAATAATCGTAGCCCCATACCGTTTGGAGGAGGTGCTCACGCGTCATTACTTGACCAATATGTTTGGCTAGATAATGAAGAAGTTCAAATTCACGATGAGTCAATTCAATCGTTTCATCCCTTTTCAATACAAGATAAGCATCTGGCTGAATAATAAGATTACCTACCGTGATATTATTATTCAGCTCTTCCTGCCCATCCGAAACTGGTTTCATTTGTCTTCGCAAATTCGCCTTTACACGTGCAATAAGCTCCCGAGTACCAAATGGTTTAGTTACATAATCATCTGCACCCAATTCTAGACCAAGCACTTTGTCAATCTCAGAATCTTTCGCTGTCAACATGATGATTGGAAAGTCATACTTTTTACGGACTTCACGGCATACTTCCATGCCATCTCGTTTTGGAAGCATGATATCAAGCAGCATCAGATCTGGCTTTACTTCCTCTACTAACTCCAATGCCTCTTCTCCATCATACGCACAAAAGACATTAAACCCTTCTTTTTTCAAATTAAACTCCAGTATATCAGCAATCGGTTTTTCATCGTCAACGATTAGAATTGTTTTATTTTGCATAATCTTTTCCTTTCCCGCCCTATTGGCGCCTCTTTCATTGTCCTTTTACTCTATCATTCTTTATACCGATTCGCACGTTCTACAGCAAGAACACCTCTAACTATTTCCCGGGTAATATTTCCTTAAAGACTCATTAATTGTTTAAAAAAGACGATACAAGATTATGTATCGTCCCCATTTCATATTGAACCTGTATTAAAGGAAGTTTCACTTTATCTTAATACGCTTAGCGGATTGATGTTCTCACCATCTTTGAGCACTTCAAAGTGGAGGTGAGTGCCTGTGGATCTTCCTGTCGATCCCATAATTCCGATTTCCGTTCCTTGTGGTACAGTTTGTCCAACCTCTACGTCAATTGAGGAAAGGTGGGCGTACAATGTTTCGTACCCATTATTATGAGTAACAACGATACGATTACCATACGTACTATGCCATCCAGCATCTGTAACAACACCATTATCAGCTACTTTAATGGTGTATGAGGATGGTTGAGCTATATCGATACCCTCATGAACCCTTCCCCAACGTACACCTCTTTGACTTGAAACATATCCTCCATCTGCTGGCCATGTAAATGTACCTGTCCCTCTTGAAGGCATCACTTTTGTTCCGATTACTGTCACTTCATCTTGCGCTTCGACAAGTACTTTTTCTACGGATACTGACCTACCGATAACCTCACCATTTTGTTTTCGAATGAGTTCCGTGACTTCTTTTTCACCATCAGAACCTTGACGAATCACTTTCTTTTCGCCCTTGTATAAGGAGCTGTCTTCTTCAGTTATACTTTTGTGCTTAATCATTTCTTTCTTCATCGTTTCATAATGGACTTCAACTTCTACGTATGGTTCAACGGAGGTGACATTAAGTTCGTCTCCTAATTGAAGAACCGATTCTACTGTAAAGCTGGGATTAAGTTCTAAAAGCTTAGCTGTCGTCATTGTATAAGTTACAGCAATCTTCCCAAGAACATCGCCAGATTGAACAACATACTTCTTTTCGTCAAGTGTCCCTTTGTTAAGAAGTACGAGCGCTTCTTCTAGACTTTTCACCTCTTCAGGAGCTGTTTTCCCTATTTCCGCTTGCACCTTACCACTAATAACGACTTTTGCGATACGGGTTTCATTTTCCTTTAAAGCTGGGATAGGTACAGAAGACACTGTGCGGGCTTCGAATTCACTAAGCTCCATTTCATGTACAGATTGCAATTTCAATCTCCGGATTACTTCATCATATGCTCTCATATCACTGACATAGAATTCATGTTTTCCGTCAATTGTAATACCGACTGCTTCTGCTTCCACAGTAAGCATTTCATGAAGTTTTTCAAGAACGATTTCATCATCTGTTCCGGCTGTAAATACTCGTTCTGGAACAACTGAAAGATCTGTTCCTATCGTAAGTGGGAGATTTTCAAATTCGGAGGCCGCCTTTTGTAGTTCTTGTTCTTTCAATTTTTCAAGCTTTGCTTCGTCGGATAAGATTCCTATATACTTACCTTCCGAATAGATATGGAATACAGTCAAAAGGCCTGAATTTTCCCCTTCATTTGCAAAACCTACATTTATCCCCAATCCCACTAACATCAAAGTGATGACAAGAACTTTTTGAACTTGCTTAAGAGGTTGTTTCAACTTGGACAAGGTTGTTTCCTTTTCACCCTGTTCACTTTTCTTATAAATCATGATAAGACTCCTTCCGTTTTTCAACCGCAAGACTGGTAGAGGTCATTACTCATAGTGCATATTTTTCACGCTTCTTTAATCTAACATATCCTACCCAATCCTTGTAGTGTTGTAGACCATTGTAATGACATTGTATAATAACATCCATTTATTGTTATATATTAGGAGTAAGTATCAAATTTACTCCTTTAATTTTGTTTTTCTAACATATTACTCGACTATTACATTCTTATTTATACATTTAGCGACTTTTTTCTGTAATACTTGTAATAATTATTACTTTTATTGGACGAGAAAAATTATTTCTCTACAAAAAAAAGACATCCTGCATACCGGAAATTTCCGACTACGCAAGATGTCTTTCTTTTTCAACTCCAAACACTCGTAACGATATTCGTCTGATTGCGGTCAGGTCCTACAGAGAATATTGATAGTTGAACGCCTGTCAGCTGGGAGATCCGTTCCAAGTAATGACGAGCATTTGTAGGTAGTTCATTGAGTGATTTACAGCTTGTCACATCTTCAGACCAACCAGGTAGTTCCTCATAGATTGGTTCACATTCTGCAAGGACCCGCAAGTTTGCCGGATACTCAGTAAGAAGTTCCTCTTTATATTTATAAGCTGTACAAATTTTAACCGTTTCTAGCCCTGATAGAACATCAATTGAATTCACCGTAAGGTCTGTCAGGCCACTGACACGTCGTGCATGTCGAATTACAACACTGTCAAACCAGCCAATCCGTCGGGGACGTCCAGTTGTTGTACCGAATTCCTTACCAATTGTTCGAATTCTTTCACCCGTCTCATCAAACAATTCCGTTGGAAAAGGACCGTCGCCGACACGGGAAGTATACGCTTTACAAACGCCAACAACGTGGTCAATCTTCGTTGGGCCAACCCCTGCTCCGATTGTCACTCCTCCAGCAACGGGGTTAGATGAA
Source organism: Sporosarcina limicola (assembly GCF_014873855.1). Lineage (GTDB taxonomy): Bacteria > Bacillota > Bacilli > Bacillales_A > Planococcaceae > Sporosarcina > Sporosarcina limicola. The sequence goes on from NZ_JADBEL010000028.1 coordinate 13,031, forward strand.
GTAACGAAAGGATAGGTTCCTTGGTCAATATCCAACATAACACCCTGTGCGCCTTCAAAAAGAACACGACGACCTTCGTCTAGCGCATCATTCAATACTTTCGATGTATCCGTTACGTATTTGGCGATTTCTTGCCCGTAGTTATAATACTCATTCAAAATCTCTTCGATTGTGAACCCTTCTGTTTCATAAAACTTCTCAAACATCCGGTTCTTTTCATTGAGATTAAGTAGTAGCTTTTCTTCAAAAACTTCGCGATCCAACAAATCTGCTATACGGATTCCGACACGCGCTGCTTTGTCCATATAAGCAGGTCCTATTCCTTTGCCCGTCGTTCCAATTTTATTTACTCCACGTCTTGCTTCTTCCACTTCGTCCTGCTTCAAGTGATAGGGCAAAATGACGTGCGCACGGTTGGAAATACGTAAGTTATCCGTATTTACTCCACGATCTTGGAGTCCTTTTAATTCATTTACGAGCGCTTTCGGATCTACGACCATTCCATTTCCTATGACAGATATCTTTTCCTTGTAGAAAATACCTGATGGTACGAGATGAAGTTTATAGGTCTCCCCTCCAAAAATGATTGTGTGCCCAGCATTATTGCCACCTTGATAACGTGCAATCACTTCTGAGTTCTTCGATAGGAAATCGGTGATTTTTCCTTTGCCTTCGTCTCCCCATTGTGTTCCGACTACTACTATTGATGGCATAATTAGCACCTCCGTTAGATGCATTCGCATCCCCATTAAAATACGCTTAATTGTAGCAAGTAAAAGCCACTTCGTCAATCAAAATCACCCAAAAACACGAACGATACAAAGTTATTCACTTCACATCGTTCGTGTTTGTTAATAAACAGCCGACTCGTGCTGACTCCAGTCGATATTGACGAACTTATTATATTCTTTTGCAAAGGCAAGCGTAACCGTCCCTGTTGGACCATTCCTTTGTTTAGCTATAATAATTTCAATCATATTCTGATTTTCTGTTTCTTTATCATAATAATCTTCACGGTAAAGGAATGAAACGATATCCGCATCTTGCTCAATACTTCCGGATTCCCTAAGGTCAGACATCATTGGCCGCTTATCTTGACGTTGTTCAACGCCCCGTGAAAGCTGGGATAGTGCGACTACTGGTACTTTTAATTCTCTCGCGAGTGCTTTCAACGATCTGGAAATTTCCGAAACCTCCTGCTGCCGGTTTTCACCTGGCTTGTTACCACTTCCTGCAATCAGTTGCATATAGTCAATCATAATCATGCCAAGTCCGTGTTCTTGCTGCAAACGACGGCATTTTGAACGGATTTCATTGACCCGGATACCAGGTGAATCATCGATGAAAATACCTGCATTCGATAGGCTACCCATCGCCATCGTCAATTTCCGCCAGTCTTCCGCTTCGAGCGCACCAGTCCTGAGCACTTGCGCATCAATATTTCCTTCAGCACAGAGCATCCGCATGACAAGCTGCTCCGCACCCATTTCCAAACTAAAAATTGCAACGTTCTCATCGGTTTTTGTTGCCACGTTTTGAGCTACATTCAAAGCAAATGCAGTCTTACCGACGGAAGGACGTGCCGCGACGATGATTAGGTCATTGCGCTGAAAACCAGCTGTAATTTTGTCTAAATCACGGAAACCTGTCGGGATACCCGTAACATCCCCTTTTCTCGTATGAAGAAGTTCGATGTTGTCATACGTTTCAACAAGGACATCTTTAATATGCCTGAAGTCTCCCGCATTTTTCCGGTTGGAAACTTCCATCATCTTCTTTTCTGCTTCAGAAAGAAGTGCTTCCACCTCATCCTCCCGTGCGTAGCCGTCTTCGACGATTGATGTAGCAACACGAATCAGACGACGTAGAAGCGCTTTTTCCTCCACAATACGAGCATAATGCACAATGTTTGCCGCGGTGGGAACTGAATTAGCAATTTCCGTCAAATACGAAATCCCACCGACATCTTCCAATTCCTTTTTTGCGGATAATTCTTCTGTAACGGTGACAACATCAATAGCCTGCCCTTTGTCGCTCAAAGAAATCATTGTATTGAAGATTTTTTGATGCGCCGTCCGATAAAAATCTTCTGGCATAAGAAGCTCTGCCGCTGTAATGAGTGCCTGCGGTTCAAGGAAAATTGCTCCGATGACCGACTGTTCCGCTTCATTATTATGTGGTGGGACACGATCGATCATCTGGTTCATCTATTTCTCTCCTTATCCTTCTTCCGTAACATGCACTTTGAGTGTTGCGGTTACATCCGGATGAATTCTGATTGGTACATTCGTGAAACCAAGTGCACGAATTGCATCCGAAAGTTCCATTTTACGTCGATCCACTTTAATTCCTGCATTCTTATTCAAGGCTTCTGCAATTTGCTTTGTTGTAATTGAACCGAATAGCCGTCCACCATCGCCCGATTTTGCTTTCATTTCAACTGTAATGTTGTCAATCTGTTCTTTTAGCTTTTCAGCTTCTGCCAACTCTTCGGCAGCGTTTTTCTCGACCCTTTTTTTCTGCCCTTCAAGTTGACTCAAATTCCCTGGCGTCGCTTCTACTACTAACTTATTTTTTAATAGGAAATTTTGTGCGTATCCTATAGAAACCTCTTTCACTTCACCTTTTTTGCCTTTTCCTTTGACATCCTGTAAAAAAATTACTCTCATTTTGAATTTCCCCTTTCCATTTTTAAATCTAGTATGGATTTCAGCAGTTTTTCAGCCTCTTCCACCGTTTCAACATCCAGTTGACATGCAGCGTTCGTCAAATGACCGCCACCTCCAAGTTCCTCCATTATCAGTTGAACATTCAATTCACCAAGTGAACGCGCACTTATTCCTATTTTACCATCTGCACGGCTCGCGATAACAAATGAGGCGGTCACCCCTTGCATTGTAAGTAGGATGTCAGCAGTTTGGGCAATCAAGACAGTACCATAGATGATGCTTTCTTTCCCTTTTACTATCGCAACTCCTTCATTGGACAGCTCAACCGTTTCAATCAATTTAGCTCGCTGGATATACGTCTCGATATCCTCTTTTAATAGGCGTTGAACGAGTACTGTATCCGCTCCATAGGTCCTTAGATATGATGCCGCTTCGAATGTCCTCGCCCCTGTACGAAGCGTGAAGCTTTTCGTATCGACGATAATACCTGCAAGCAATGCCGTCGATTCGAGCATTGTAAGTTTTTCATTTTTCGGTTGATATTCAATCAGCTCTGTAACCAGTTCGGCTGTGGATGATGCATAGGGTTCCATGTAAACAAGCATCGTATTCTTGATAAATTCTTCTCCACGTCGATGGTGATCGATGACAACAACCTTTTCCGCCTTACCAAGAATCCGATCATCAATGACAAGACTCGGTTTATGTGTATCGACAATGACAACAAGTGACTTTTCCGTAATCATCGATAGCGCATCTTCTGGGCTAATGAACTGACTGAATAGATCTTTTTCGCGCTCGATTTCATCCATAAGTCGTGTGACACTATTGTCCAACTCATTGAATTTGACGACAATATAGCCTTCTATATTATTCATGCGGGCCATTTTCCGAACCCCGATTGCCGCACCTATCGCATCCATGTCTGGCATTTTATGACCCATTATAAAAACTTTATCACTGCCTTGTATGAGGTCACGTAAAGCATGGGAGATGACCCTTGCCCTAACACGTGTCCTTTTTTCCACTGGGTTCGTTTTACCACCAAAAAATTTCAATTTCCCATCAGAACGCTTAATGGCTACTTGGTCACCGCCGCGCCCAAGTACAAGATCCAAACTGGATTGTGCAAGTTCACCCAATTCGGTGAGTGATATAGACCCCACCCCGACACCAATACTAAGTGTAAGTGCAGTGCTTTGCTTGGCTGTTGTTTCACGAATATCATCCAAAATTGAGAACTTTGTTTTTTCTAATTCCATTAATGTAGCCTCATTAAACACGGCGAAGAAACGATCCGAAGCAATCCGTTTGACAAAAATGCCGTTTTCTGTTCCCCATCGATTTACGAGTGACGTAACAAGGGAATTGAGTTGACTTCTTGTCTGATCATCCATTGCTTGTGCAAGTTCATCATAATTATCGACAAGAATAATTCCGATAACAGTGCGATCTGCATGGTAAAGTGATTCTATCTTCAATTGCTCCGTAATATCGAACAGGTAAAATAGTTTCTCTTCCACTTTGTAAAGTATGTTATAGGACCGTTCTTTAATTGTCACTACGTTGTGTTCGGGATTATCGTTCTTTACAATCTGCTGAAATCGCTCGGATAGGCTAAATAATTCATCACCGATAAGTGACACTGAGTCGAAAACCTTCGCAGCATATGGGTTTGCCCACTCTATAATGTTTTTTTCGTTGATAAGGATGATACCAATCGGTAATTCTAGAAGGGCTTCTTCTCCAACTTTCTTCACCCTATATGACAGTGCTTCAATATGCTTCTCCGTTTCAATATAGGTCTGTTCCTCCATCTTCCACGCCGCCCCTGCAGATGCTACAAAAAGGACAGAAAAGAGGAGCCCTAGCCAAAAATAAGATAAGAGTAGTAACACTGCTGCCATTACACCAAGGAGCGACAATAGTGCTAATGGATACCGTATTGTCCGTTTTCTAAAAAAAGATGTCATTGTCCCATCCCCTTATTTTGCCTTATCTTTTCCAATCCAAGCACGGATATTCATTCCTGCATCAAGTATCCCAAGTAACATGGTCACCGGACCTAACAGTATTCCAAAAATCGTTGACATGATAGTCACTATCCGTGATAACTTCATTTCATATATAAAGTAATGAATTAACGAAATACCTTGCAGTAAAAACAGGAATCTTAAAATGACAGTCGCATTTATATAAATCAGATACAGATCTGTTCCCGGTTCTATTTTAACCAGGAGCATTATAAGTAAAATTAGCCCATAAATAATGACGATGAAAATAGGTAACTTCATTCCCCTAAATGGAGGGAATTGTGGAATCTTAATACCGAGACGCTGTACGATTGACAGGTTCATTGTCAGGATGACGAAGGCCAGTAAGAATACTCCGATGATGAAAGTCGATGGGAGAGAATGTTCATAATTCATCAACATCACTTCCGCAGTTTCATCATACTTGGCAGGCAGTCGGCCGTACGTCTCCATCATCAGTCTCATTGCTTCCTGCATTTCCCGTATTCCCTTGAGCAATATATCCAGGACATTGAATTTAAACAATAGTACTGCAACTACATACATGCCCAGCGTTGTAATAAGCAGCGTGAGACCTGATGTCATGTATGTATATAATTTCGTTTTACCTGTCTGTATCGTGTCACCAATGACGAACCCCATCAATCCAGCGATAAGAGCAATCGGCAAAAGTAATTTTCCGCCGACAAGAAGTGATACTCCTATACCCGTCGTCATGATGAGGAATGATGAGGCGCGATCATGTTGTAATCTGTAAAGAATGATTGGCAATGGAATGAATAACACCGTTACTAAGCCAACCAGTGGTACATATAACGATACCGCAATGATGATTGCAAATAGAGCAATCATCATTGCTCCATATGTGATTTTCCTTGTGTTGTCTTGCATAATATAGATTCCTCCGGTCTTTCGTTGGACGACTTTTTTTATCACTTAGTTAGCTTCTAATTTCTATCGATCGATAGTTCTCTTGATTGTATCATGATTATTGTTTTTAAACCAAAAAGGAACGTATGTACTTTATTTATCCGAATAAAAAGACCGCCTTCGTACCGGTTGTGCCGGTTTGATAAGACGGTCCATATTAATAATTTATCTCTCTTCCGAACTGAATGGAAGAAGAGCCATGATACGTGAACGCTTGATTGCAAGTGTCAGTTTGCGCTGATACTTCGCGCTTGTTCCAGTTACACGACGAGGCAAGATTTTTCCACGCTCAGAAACGAATTTCTTAAGCAGGTCAGTATCTTTATAGTCGATGTTTATGATGTTGTTTGATGTGAAATAGCAGACTTTACGGCGTCTTTTACCTCCACGACGTGGTGCCATATCGCATTCCCTCCTTACTAGTTCGTTACAGACATCGGAATCTTAAAACGGCAGGTCATCATCTGATACTTCTATCGGACCGCTTCCTGTCGAAAATGGATCGTCGTCAGTACGTGTATAATTTTGTTGAGATGGTTGTTGATATTGCTGAGTTGGCTGTTGATATTGCTGATTCGGTTGCTGATAGCCAGATTGCTCGTTTTGCTGAGCACCATAGGATGGCGCTCCCTGAGCAGATCCAGACCTGTCAGCATTTGCATTCCGCGGTTCAAGAAACTGAGTGCTATCTGCTACAACTTCCGTTGTATAGACGCGTTTCCCATCTTGTCCTTCGAAGCTACCCGTCTGAATACGGCCATCTACTCCGGCAAGACTTCCTTTTCTTAAAAAGTTCGCGATATTCTCAGCTTGTTTTCTCCAAGCTACACAACTGATGAAATCAGCTTCTTTTTCACCTTGGGCATTTTGAAAAGCTCTGTTCACTGCTAGCGTAAAACGCGTGACAGCAATTCCAGTTTGTGTATACTTAAGCTCTGGATCTTTTGTTAGTCTTCCTACTAAAACAACTCGGTTAATCATCAAATTCAACCTCCCTCATCATTTTGTAAGTTTCAGCTGGTAACGGTTCTATATGAATTAGTTTTCAATGCGAACAGTCATATGACGAAGGATATCTTCGTTGATGTTTGCAAGACGTGTAAATTCATCGATTGCTTCAGAGCCAGCGTTTACCTTTACAAGCTGGTAAAAACCTTCACGCAAGTCGTCAATTTCGTAGGCAAGACGGCGTTTGCCCCACTCTTTCGACTCGATGATTTCCGCACCATTAGAAATAAGTGCTCCATCAAAGCGTTCAATTAACGCTTTTTTCGCTTCATCTTCTACCGTTGGACGGATGATATACATGATTTCGTACTTTCTCATCTTCAGTCACCTCCTTATGGACTTAGGCCCTGCTGATTTCAGCGGGCAAGGAGCAAGTAATTTATTACTCACATTAGTTTATACTAACATAACGGAACTAACCTTTCAACCATTTTCTTGTATACTTACTTAAAGAGGTGGTTTTATTGAATGAAATTCATGAACCTGACAAAGTAATTGCAATTGATTTACCGCGAGTTTCTAAACAGAGTCTACTTATTTCTTTGGCAGCATTATTTATTCTTTTCGCTTTAAATGCTGGCATTAAACGTAGCTTGTCGTTCAACATTACATTTTGGAATCTTTTTTTGTTTGTTGCCGGATATATTATCCTTATCGTTCTTCATGAACTATTCCATTTGCTTGGTTTTCGTCTATTTGGAAGGGTGCCCTGGAAAAAGATGATTGTCGGGGTAAATTTAAAACTGGGTATTGCCTATGCCACTACTGACCAATTAATGACGAACAAGGCTATCCGAAAGGCACTGTTACTCCCCTTTTGGATGACCGGTGTCGTACCTGCAGTTGTCGGTATATATTTTGGTCATGGTGTGCTTATCAGTTTATCCGCCCTATTGATTGGCGGTGCTGCTGGTGACTTTGCAATGTATAAGCAGCTATTTAAACTACCGGATGATTGGCTTGTGAGAGATGATCCTAAATTGCCGCGACTATATGTTTATTCACCGAATCGGATAATCTAATCTGCCAATAATAGAAAAAAGTCGAACCATGATCCTTAGAAATCCTGGTTCGGCTTAATTTTTCTATTAGACATTAAAACGGAATAGCATGACATCGCCGTCTTTAACGACATATTCTTTTCCTTCGAGACGGACTTTACCCGCCTCTTTTGCCGCAACCATAGAACCCGCTTCGACAAGTGCTTCGTATGCAACTGTTTCGGCACGGATGAACCCTCGTTCAAAATCGGTATGAATAATACCAGCACATTGTGGTGCTTTCATCCCTTTACGAAACGTCCAAGCACGGACTTCCTGTACCCCCGCTGTAAAGTATGTTGCAAATCCAAGTAATTGATATGCAGCTTTAATGAGTTGGTCAAGGCCTGATTCTTCTATGCCCAGTTCCTCAAGGAACATTTCCTTTTCCTCATCTTCAAGTTCAGCCATCTCTTCCTCGATTTTTGCACAAACTACGATTACCTGTGCATTGTCATTTTCTGCGAATTTACGAACTGTTTTGACATATTCATTATTATCCGCGTTCCCTATTTCATCTTCAGCAACATTGGCGACATATAACATCGGTTTAATTGTTAAAAGGTGCATCCCTTTGACAAGGTTGTATTCCTCGTCCGTGAACTCGACTGAGCGAGCCGGTTTCTCGTCCTCAAATGCTTCCCTCAATTTAATTAATACAGGTTCTTCTGCCATCGCTTCTTTTTCTTTCTGCTTCGCCATTTTCGAAACACGCATCAACCGTTTTTCAACACTTTCCATGTCCGCAAGAATTAACTCAAGATTAATAATTTCAATATCATCAATCGGATCCACTTTCCCAGATACATGTGTAATATTTTCGTCAACAAAACAGCGGACAACTTGGCAGATTGCATCCACATCACGTATATGAGAAAGGAATTTATTTCCTAGACCCTCCCCTTTACTCGCTCCTTCAACGATTCCCGCAATATCCGTAAATTCGAATGCAGTGGGTACTGTTTTCTTCGGTGTAACGAGTTCTGTTAGTTTTTGAAGTCGTTCATCAGGTACCTCAACAATTCCTACGTTTGGATCTATTGTACAAAACGGATAGTTTGCCGCCTCTACTCCGGCCTTGGTAATTGCATTAAATAGTGTCGATTTCCCTACATTCGGAAGACCTACGATGCCAGCTGTTAACGCCATTCGTTCCACAACCTTTCATTTATATTAATTATTCGTTTATCTCCTACACAACTCTATCATTATAAGGACAACAGCCCTAGATGTCCATTCGCATTCTAAGGATAGCACAGAGTTTCGAATGTTCAAGATTCAGACTTAACAAGCACTTTTTTCATCTTCTTAGAGAATTCGTTGCGCGGAATCATGACGCTATGCCCACACCCTTCACATTTGACACGGATGTCCGCGCCCATCCGGATGACTTTCCACGCATTCGTTCCACATGGATGTTGCTTTTTCATTTCCACAATATCATTCAAATTGAATTCTTTTACTTCCATTCTTCATTCACAACCCTTTCCTTTATATATGGTCTATACATCGGTAAGTGATTTCGTCACTAGATTCGGATACGGGATAGTGATGCCTTCCTTCTCTAGATAATCTTTCAATCCGATGCCAATCAATCTTGCGCAATCATAATGCCGCATCGGTTTCGTTTCCGCAATGATGCGGACAATCATTTCCGTTTCCGTAAAATCATGCGCTCCAATGAGTTTCGGCTTGTTAATAAAATCTGCTTTATCCTGCGAAACAATGGTGAGATAATATTCAATCAGTTTTTCCGTTCGATTCACCTCGACGTCAAATGGGATTGACACATCAACGATTGCTAGCGAATTTTCCAGAGAGTAATTCACCACTTGAATAATGGAGCCATTTGGCAATATATATATTTCACCTGTGAAGCTTTTGATTTTCGTTGTCCGCAACCCGATTTCTTCCACATATCCTTCAGCTATCCCAATCTTTACATAGTCCCCAACAGAAAATTGATCTTCAAAGAGGATGAAAAAACCTGTGATCACATCTTTCACTAAGCTTTGCGCTCCAAATCCGACAGCAAGTCCAAGCACTCCTGCCCCAGCTAATAGTCCTTTTACATCTATATCAAATTCCGTCAATACAGCAAGAATTGCAGAAAAATAAACTACATATGATATCGTGTTTTCCAATAGCTTCAGCAACGTATTCTCACGCCGCTCCGATTTACGAATCGGCCCCTTCAACTTCAATCTGAAAAGGCGGCGAATGATTACCTTACCGATTTTCACGGCAAGTACAGCAAATATAAGTATTAACACGATTCTTAGTGAGGTCGTACCCAGGTCAATCCAAAACTTTTGACTGAACAAAACCTTCTCCAATTTTTCTGCCTCTTCGGTTACATTCACCTTAGTAGTTAGATTCACAATTCTCCCCCTTCCGTATAATTGGCCTTCAATAAGCGTAGACTCGATTAGATCGTTTATTCAACCTACTGGATCTTATTCCAGTAACCCAGACTACTAACAGAAATGGGGTCATTTCATGCGAGCCACTCTTCCTTCAACATACGATTACCGAATCCACTACCAGGATATAGGAGCTGTTTGGAAATTAAGCACATTTTTTCTCCAACACATTCCTTTTGATACAGAAGAACTTATTTTTTTCTGCATCGGAACCGACCGCTCCACCGGTGATGCACTCGGTCCATTGACGGGTTCCCATCTTTCCGAATCTAGACTATTTCCCTTTCCAATAGTTGGGACACTAGAAAGACCATTGCACGCACTCAATCTGCAACAAAAGATTGATGAGACACGTCTGTCTAATCCCTCTGCCTTCATCGTCGCAATCGATGCTTGCCTTGGACAAGGCAGCTCAATCGGTCACGTACTCTTCCACAACGGTCCTATTCAGCCGGGTAAAGCTGTCGGGAAAGAACTACCGCCTATCGGAGATGTAGCTATTAAAGGTGTCGTCAACATTGCAGGTTTTATGGAACATGCTGTCCTGCAAAGCACACGTTTACACCTTCCGTTTGAAATGAGTCGGGTAGTTGCCCGTGCGCTGCAACTCGCCTACGGTCGCCATCATTCATAGAATATGAACGATGCCGACCACAATTCCGACGACAAAAATAGCCGGAATAAAATTAGCAACCCTTATTTTCGTCAACCCAATCAGATTCAAACCAATAGCCAGTATCATTAAGCCACCAGTCGCTGTCATTTCAGAGATGAAGTAACTAAGCAATTCATCCGGAATGAAACGACTGATTTGGGTCGACAATAATGTAATTATTCCTTGATAAAGAAAGACAGGTATAGCAGCGAAAGCGACTCCGATTCCAAGTGTTGAACTCAAAATGATAGATGTGAAACCATCAATAATCCCTTTCATGACTAAGACATCATGATCATTTCGCAATCCACTGTCAGTTGCACCGATAATCGCCATTGAGCCCACGGCAAAAATAAGCGTTGCCGTAACAAAACCTTGTGCTATACCTGGACCTTTTTTGCTTGTCGGCAGTTTTCTTTCTATCCAGTGTCCAAATTGGTTCACTTTTTTGTCAATATCCATCCATTCACCCAGAACCGCCCCAATGACGATACTAACAATGACGATTAAAATCTGAGAACTCTCAAACGTCATTTGTATACCGATGACCGTAACAGCGAGCCCAATACCATACATGACGGTTTCTTTCACCCGTTCGGGGATATTATGTAAAAACCGACCTACAAATGCACCTACAATTATTAACAAAACGTTCACTATCGTTCCAAATAAAACCAAATCATCACTTCCGACCATTAAAAATAATACCTATTTTGCACACTCCGCAAAATAGGTATGTACTTATTCATTCAACAACTCAAGAATTCTTTCTAGATCATCTTCAGAAAAGAAATCGATTTCGATTTTCCCTTTATTCTTTGTCTTCTTAATTGTTACACTTGTACCGAAGTAGTCGCGTAGCTTCGACTCATGTTCTGCTAAAAATAGTTCTTGCTTCTTTTCAGGTTTTGTTTCACGTGGAACATCTTCATTCATTCTTTGGATAAGTCTTTCAAGTTGGCGAACGTTAAATCCTTCCTTTAATACACGCTCCGCTACAAGGGGGATTTGTTCTTTCTTACGAAGACTCAATAATGTTCTGCCATGTCCCATTGAAAGTTTTCCCTTAGAAATATAATTCCTTATCTTTTCAGGTAATGAAAGTAAACGAACATGATTTGCAATATGTGGTCTGCTTTTACCTAGTCTGAATGCTAGCTGTTCTTGAGTAAGTCCTAAGTTTTCCATAAGATTATGATAAGCTTCTGCTTCCTCAATCGGTGTCAAGTCTTCCCTTTGTAAGTTTTCAAGAATTGCAAGTTCCATCGATTCTTCATCCGTAAATACACGTACTACTGCCGGAACTTCCTGCAACCCAGCCATTTTAGCGGCGCGAAAACGTCTTTCACCTACTACTATTTCATATGTCATTCCTATTTTTCGCAATATTATTGGTTGAAGTATTCCGTGTTCTTTAATCGAAGCACTTAATTCTTCAATTGCATTTTCATCAAATGTTTTTCTGGGCTGGTACGCATTTGCTTTAATACTCTTCACATGAATATGTTCGACAGTCTCTGCTTTTGACAGTGACTCTCCGGGAAATAAAGCATTCAATCCTTTTCCAAGGCCTTTAGCCATTGTGCACCACTTCCTTTGCCAACTCTACATATACTTCTGCTCCTCTAGATTTTGAATCATAAATAATAATCGGTTCTCCATGACTAGGCGCTTCACTCAGACGTATATTTCGTGGAATGATTGTTTTGTACACTTTATCCTGAAAATACTTCTTCACTTCTTCGATAACTTGAATTCCTAAATTCGTTCTTGCATCAAACATTGTAAGCAAGACACCATCAATCATCAAATGTTCATTTAAATGTTTTTGGACAAGTCGAACTGTACTTAATAATTGGCTCAATCCCTCCAATGCGTAGTATTCACATTGAACAGGTATTATGATTGAGTCCGATGCAGTTAATGCATTTATCGTCAGTAATCCAAGTGACGGTGGACAATCGATAAGTACATAATCGTATAATTCTTTCGCTTCCTGAATTGCATGTTTCATCCTTACTTCTCTTGAAATTGTCGAGACTAACTCAATTTCTGCTCCTGCCAATGAAATTGTTGCTGGAACGACATCAAGATTTTTCACCTTTGTTGGACGGATTACATCTTTAATGTTGACATCATCTATTAATACATCGTAAATACATTGTTGAACATCTCCTTTGTTAACACCTACTCCACTTGTTGCATTCCCTTGCGGATCTGTATCAATTAGAAGAACCTTTTTGCCTATATGAGCAAGGCAAGCACTTAAATTTACGGATGTTGTCGTTTTTCCGACCCCCCCTTTTTGATTGGCGATTGCTATAATTCTGCCCATGCTTGCACCTGCTTTCCAACTCTTGATATTTCATTCTATTCTAGTTTATCAAATAATCAGTACATGTGGGGCTTTTATGTAGAAAAAAACTCTTGCTTCAGTCTAGCAAGAGTTTTTATTACTTATTCTTTGGAATTTTTACTGTTATTGTGTAAAAATCCTCAGAATCCTCTTCTTCAGTCTTCACATCTATCCCACTTTTCGTAACTAGAACTAATGATTGTCTGATTGTATTGAGGGCTATTCGTACATCTTTACTAACCGATTTTCTTCGTGGGGCTCTTTTTTTCTGTTTTACTTCCTCTTCAGGATTCAGTAGCTGTTGAATTCTATTTTCAAGCTGTTTCACATTCAGTTGATGTTCAATAACTTCTTTATAAAGTTGAAGTTGTAAATCACTATCTTTTAATGGAATCAATGCACGCGCATGACGCTCAGATAATTCTTTTCTCATGATTGCATTTTTTATATCCTCAGGCAGTTTCAATAGACGTAATTTGTTTGCAACTGTCGATTGCCCTTTTCCAAGTCTTTGTGCCAGTGCTTCTTGTGTCAAGGAATGTAGTTCAAGAAGCTTTTTATAAGCATATGCTTCTTCAATCGCAGTCAATTCTTCACGTTGCAAGTTTTCGATAAGAGCAATTGATGCCGTTTCTTTATCATCTAATTCTCTTATGATGGCAGGTACTTCTGTCCAGCCAAGTTTTTTCATAGCCCGGTATCTGCGTTCTCCAGCAATGATTTCATATTGATTTCCATTGATTTTACGGATAACAATCGGTTGGATGACACCATGTGTGTGAATTGTCCTAGCAAGTTCCTCAATCTTTTCCTCGGAGAAGACTGTTCGAGGTTGATATTTATTAGGCACTATGGAATCTATTTCTACTTGTTCAATTATTTCTTGCTGACGAACCCCACTTATTTGTGGAGGTTCCTCTTTTTCTCCACTGCCAAAAAAACGCGAAAAAGGACTCTTCATTCTCTACACCACCCTTTTCAAGACTATTCCCTATTTCTATCTTAATTCGGCATAGAGATAATATATCCTCTTTACCTATTGTTCCACGTGAAACAATTTAATTTAATTCAGTAGGGGTTCAAACCCCGACTGAGTTAAGTTAAATCCTCCGGCGTATTTGATCAAATTAAATTGGCGACTTATTTGGAACTCCAGGTTTGCGAGGATACTTTTTAGGAGTTATTTTTTCCTTTTTAAACACAAATAACTTCCGTTCACTATTTTCAATCGGCAAAGTGAATGTATGTTGTTCTTTTATGACTGCACCCAAGACGTTAATCGCTTTCTTTGCATCTTTAAGCTCGTCAATTGCTGCTGCACCCTTCATAGAAACAAATATACCACCTTGTCTAACTAAGGGTAAACATAATTCGGAAAGAACGGAAAGACGTGCAACTGCACGTGCAGTGACAACATCAAATTTTTCACGGTACTTGGGATTTTGTCCGAAATCCTCAGCCCTAGCATGAACAAACTGCACGTTATCAAGGTTCAATTCCTCAGCTAGGAAAGTTAGAAAACCAATTCTTTTATTCAACGAATCAACTATAGTTACATCGAGATTTGGGTAACATATCTTTAAAGGAATACTTGGAAAACCTGCGCCTGCTCCCACATCACAAATCGTTTTTCTTTCGCTAAAGTCGATATAAAAGGCAGCAGTAATCGAATCGTAAAAATGTTTAAGATAAACCGATGGTGCATCCGTAATGGCTGTCAAATTCATCTTTTCATTCCATTCGACTAAAAGTTCGAAGTACCGGTTAAACTGCGTTATTTGTGTTTCATTTAATTCGATTCCTTGTTCTTTTAATGCGATTACAAATTGCTCTTCATTCATCAATATTGCCCCCTTGTAAAAAAACTGATACGGAAATAACATCCGCATCAGTCTAACAACTTAGCCTGATACTTTAGCAATTTTCCCATGTTCGATATAAACCAGAAGAATTGCAATATCCGCCGGATTAACGCCTGATATGCGAGATGCTTGAGCGATGGATAATGGTCTTACTTCATTCAACATGCTCTTCGCTTCTGTCGCAATACCAGATATCGCATTATAATCGATATTCTCAGGAATTTTTTTATTTTCTAATCTCTTCATCTTATCAACTTGTTGCAATGATTTCCCAATATAACCTTCATATTTAATGAATATTTCAACTTGTTCTTGTACATCTTCAGATACTTTCTCATCTGGTGGGATGATTCTTTCAATTTGCCCATATTTTATTTCAGGACGCTTCAAAAGATCTACCGCTTTCATTGGTTCCCTTAACTCTGCACTTCCCGTTTCACGGAGAATTTCTTGAACTCGTTCATTAGGTTTAATCGTCATTTTTCGAAGCCTTTTAATTTCTTCTTCAATCTGCTGTTTCTTTACAAGATAAGCTTCATATCGTTCTTCGCTAATCAACCCTAATTCATATCCCACTTCAGTTAGGCGCATATCTGCATTATCGTGACGTAATAAAAGACGGTACTCAGCACGCGAGGTGAGGAGCCTATATGGTTCACTTGTTCCTTTTGTAACAAGGTCATCAATAAGTACACCGATGTAAGCATCTGCACGCCCTAGAACACGTTCTCCTTTGCCTAACACATAAGAAGCGGCGTTGATGCCTGCCATAATGCCTTGTGCAGCGGCTTCTTCATATCCTGAAGTTCCGTTAATTTGACCTGCAGTATATAGATTACGAATTTTCTTCGTCTCGAGTGTTGGCCATAGCTGTGTTGGAACAATTGCATCATATTCAATTGCATAGCCGGCTCGCATCATTTCTGCCTTTTCTAGTCCAGGAACACTTTCAACCAACATTCTCTGAACATGTTCAGGTAAACTTGTCGATAATCCTTGTACGTATACTTCGTTCGTATTTCGACCCTCAGGCTCTAAGAAAATCTGATGACGTGATTTATCAGCAAATCGGACAATCTTATCTTCAATAGATGGACAATAGCGTGGCCCTTTTCCTTTAATCATCCCAGAATACATGGGCGATAAGTGAAGATTTTCATTGATAATTTCATGTGTTCTAGGTGATGTATGTGTAAGCCAACATGGTAATTGATCCATGATGAACTCTGTTGTTTCATAACTGAATGCCCGTGGTACATCATCACCTGGTTGGATTTCAGTTTTGCTATAATCGATTGTTCTGCTATTGACGCGTGGCGGTGTACCTGTTTTGAACCTAACTGTATCAAATCCAAGTTCTCTCAAGTTATCTGCTAACCCAATTGAAGGCATCTGATTATTTGGTCCACTTGAATACTTCAAATCCCCGATTATAATTTCACCACGGAGGAAAGTCCCTGTTGTTACAATGACCGTTTTTGCATGGTACACTGCCCCTACTTGAGTGATAAGACCTTTGACTTCCCCGTCTTCCACAATCAATTCTTCAACTATACCTTGATGGAGAGTCAGGTTTTTCTGTTCTTCTAGAAGTCGTTTCATTTCTTGTTGGTACAGGACTTTATCAGCTTGTGCACGAAGCGCACGTACCGCGGGTCCCTTTCCTGTATTCAACATCCGCATTTGGATATGTGTTTTGTCAATGACTTTCCCCATCGCTCCACCTAGTGCATCAATTTCACGGACAACAATCCCTTTTGCAGGACCACCGAGTGACGGATTACACGGCATAAAGGCAATCATATCTAGGTTCATTGTAAGTACAAGAGTTGATGCACCCATCCTTGCGGCGGATAACGCTGCCTCAACACCGGCATGACCGGCTCCGATAACTATACAATCGAACGTGCCTGCTTCAAATTTTGGCATGTTCTTCTATCCTTCCTTCTATTATCTATTTTCCGAGACAAAATTGTGCAAACAGTTGGTTTATCAAACTTTCTTGGACAGTGTCCCCGATTATTTCACCAAGGATTTCCCATGTCCGGGTGACATCTATCTGAATCATATCCACTGGGACACCTGCTTCTGCAGCATTTATTGCATCCTCAATTGTCGCCCGCGCATTGTGTAATAACGCGATATGTCTTGCGTTTGAAACATATGTTAAATCACCTGATTCGATATTTCCTTCAAAAAAAAGTCCGGCGATTGCTTCTTCTAATTCGTCCACACCCTCGTCCTTTAGAAGCGAGGTTGTGACAACTTTTCCGTTACCGACTAGTTCCATCACTTTTGGTAGATTTATTTTTTGTGGAAGGTCGGTCTTGTTGATAACGACAATTGTATCCATTCCTGACACCGCTTCGAAAAGCCGGATATCTTCCTCCGGTAATTCTTCGGAACTATCGAGAACCAAGAGAATGAGATCTGCCTCTTTTAACACTTGCCTCGATCTTTCGACACCGATCCGCTCAACGATATCTTCCGTTTCTCGGATTCCAGCAGTATCAACAAGGCGAAGTGGCACCCCTCGCACGTTGACGTACTCTTCAATAATATCACGCG
This sequence comes from Sporosarcina limicola, assembly GCF_014873855.1. Taxonomy (GTDB): domain Bacteria; phylum Bacillota; class Bacilli; order Bacillales_A; family Planococcaceae; genus Sporosarcina; species Sporosarcina limicola. Next base: position 30,575 of record NZ_JADBEL010000028.1, read on the forward strand.
TCGTCCCTGCTATGTGGGTAACAATGGCTTTATTTTCTTGCACAAGGCTATTCAACAATGAAGATTTCCCTACGTTTGGTCTTCCTATAATGACGGTTGACAGCCCTTCACGAAGAATTTTACCTTGTGAAGAGGTGTGTAATAACTTATCGATTTCACTTTTCACCCATGTACTTTTTTCAATCATAAGAGGAACTGTCATTTCTTCGACATCGTCATATTCGGGATAATCGATATTTACTTCAACTTGTGCCAACGTCTCAAGAAGCGCTTGTCTTAATTCCCCGACCAATCTCGAAAGTTTTCCTTCCATTTGATTCAAAGCAACGTTCATAGCACGATCCGTTTTTGCGCGGATTAGATCCATAACTGCTTCAGCTTGTGATAAATCCACACGTCCATTGAGAAATGCACGCTTCGTGAATTCACCTGGCTCTGCAAGACGAGCTCCTTCTTTTAGTACAAGCTGTAATACCCGCTTGACAGTAACAAGTCCTCCGTGACAGTTCACCTCAACGACATCTTCACGTGTAAATGTCTTCGGTGCCTTCATAAGGGACACCATCACTTCTTCGACAATTTCACCTGATATAGGGTCAGTCAAATGACCGTAATGGATTGTATGTGATTTTTCTTCTTTTAGTTTTTTACCCGACGGTGAACGAAAAATATAATCTACAATTTGGACTGCTTCATCCCCACTTAGCCTAACTATCGCAATCGCCCCTTCCCCCATCGGAGTGGAAATGGCAGCTATTGTATCAAAATGCATATGCTTCACCTTACTTTCTTAGTTACTCACATGTGGATAACCTATTCCAGACACGACTCTCTAACATAATATACTATCACAAATCAGATCATCCTCATAGTATCCCTACTGAAAAAATGTGGATAAACGAAAATGGAAAACTATCCACAAATCGAAATTTCCACCAGTAAATATTTTACTGCACATAAATTTAGTATAAAAAAATTCCACAAAGATGAAATACGTCTTTGTGGAATTTCCATTATTCTTAGCGCATCGCTTCAATAACGAGATACCGATGTGGGTCAGATCCCTCGGAATAGGTTTCAATATCCAATCGATTTGATAAAGCATTATGAATGACTTTTCTTTCGTACGAAGGCATTGGCTCTAGTTGGACTTTGCGACCTGTACGAGCTGCTTTATCTGCCATTCTCTCAGCAAGTTGTTCCAATGATTGTTCTCGTCTTTCTCGGTAATCACCGACGTCAACCCGAACCATTTTGAATTGATTGGAAGTTTTATTTGTTACCAGTTGAGATAGTTGCTGTAAGGCGTTCAATGTTTGTCCACGTTTACCGATTAAAAGTGCTGCCTTGGCACTCTCCAGTTGGAAGGTGACATATTTACCATGAATTTCATGACTCACTTGAAGATCATCTATACCCATTCCCACTGCAACACTTTTTAAGTATTGCTCAGTGTCTTCTATTGCAACTTCATCAGATAAGCCTTCTACACATACCTCCTCTTGTTTTACAGAAGGTTTAGTAGATTCGATTTCTAAATGTTGTGAAATTTCTATGTCATTCACAACTTCCACTATTTCTTCAAAGACGGAAGGTTTATTCACGTCTACGGTGGTTACAATCACTTCAGCTTCTTTTGCACCAAAACCGAGAAATCCTTTTTTCCCTTTATCGATTACTTCGACTTCCACTTCATCACGCGTCACGCTGAGTGCTATTAATGCTTCTGAGATTGCCAATTCCACCGTGGCGCCCCTTCGCGTCATCCTTGTCATTTTCTTTTGCCTCCCACTTTTACAGGCTCCACTTCTTTTTTCTTAAATGGTTTGTAAATGAAGATATTTTGAATGATTGAAATGAAGTTACCAATTACCCAGTAAAGTGCAAGTGCTGCCGGAAGGAATGAACCAAAAATCATAATCATGAAAGGCATGATATACATCATCACTTTCATTTGTGGATTGTCCATCGCTGGTCCGGTTCGAAGAACGACAAATTGCATTAAACCGGCTAAAACAGCAAATGTAATACTTGGTGCTGCCAATTCAAACCAAAGAAACTTCCCGATGTCGTATGTGACGTTCATTCGGCTGATAGCGTGGTAAAAACCGAAGAGAATTGGCATTTGAATTAGGACGGGTAAACAGCCCGCCGCGGGATTGATTTTCCGTTCCGACATAATTTTTTGCATTTCTTCACGGTACTTCTGTTGAGTGACAGCGTCTTTCGACTTGTACTTCTCTTTAAGTGCCTTCAGTTCAGGTTGAATTTCTTGCATCCGCTTCGAGCTTTTTGTCTGCTTTATCATCAAAGGTAATAAAACAAGTCTTATGATGATGGTTACTGCAATAATTGCGAATCCATAAGATCCAAGTAAATCTTTGAATGTCGTGATAAGAGAAACTAATGGCCATACGACATATTCATTCCAAAATCCTTCACTATCTTTGTAGATTGGTTTATTAAATTCTGAACACCCTGCCAGGAATATGGATAGAGCCGTTAACATAAGTACAAGTCCTAATTTCTTTTTCAAATTGGTTCCCCCAAATCGTATCTTCTTTAATAGTGAAGTTATATTGGCTAATAATTTCATTTTATCATTTTAAATTCAATCATTCTACTTCTTCTTTAGTACACGTGCAATCCGTAACACATGTTGTAAGTTTTTTTTAGTTTCATGAAAATCCAGTGTGGCCGCCTGATGTCTGGCGATGATAACATAATCCATATCATTTCGAAGCTCTTCCTTCATTTCTAGAAAGGATTGTCTTAAATAGCGTTTAATTCGGTTTCTTGTTACTGCATTCCCTACTTTTTTGCTAACGGAAAGGCCAATCCTGAATTCCAGTTGCTCTTCTTTCCTATAGAAGTAAACGACAAATTGCCGATTAGCGAACGACTTCCCTTTTTTGAATACCTGCTGGAACTCTTCATTTTTCTTGATCCGTTGGCGTTTATTCATATCATGCACCTACTCCGTCACTATAATTATACGTAAAATAATAGTTCAAATTGAACCTTCTCCTAAAAAAAAAAGACCACTGAGATAACAGTGGCCTTATGCTGAAAGCACTTTTCTTCCTTTGCGTCGACGAGCTGCAAGAACTCTACGTCCGCTTTTCGTGCTCATTCTCGCACGGAAGCCGTGAACTTTACTACGTTTACGTTTATTTGGTTGGTAAGTACGTTTCATCTTTTAAGACACCTCCTGCGTTGATTGTCTATTTACATATGTGACAGTCTTGACTAGTATATCGAGGTTTCATAGTAAATGTCAACCTTTTTTTATCTAGTTGTCAACCCGTATTTCTCCCCCCTGAATTTCACCTTACAAAGTTATCCACACTTCCACCAACTTTTTTACGATGACGTTGTGCATACCTTTTTTGTTTGTTTTTTTACTCAACGTGCTTATCTACATCTTTTTCACATACCAAGGCCTGTGGATAAAGGATTCATCCACATCCCTCTTCATTGTGGATAAACCATGAGAGTCCTTGTAATGCTTATCATTTCCTGTTACAATGAAATGGATTTTGTTTGTGTATATAATTTCATAAATATTTGTTATCCACAAGTGTTGATAGGTTGTGGATAATTTTTTCAACAAATTTGTATAAATGTTATCCACACGAGCAGATTATGTGTATAATACATATCTTCAGGCTTTTAATCTTCATTGTAAAGGAGGCACAGTATTGGAACACTTAGAAGAATTATGGATTGAAGTATTATCAAAGGTTGAACAAAAAATTTCAAGACCTAGTTTTGAAACCTGGCTAAAGTCAACAAAATTGATTTCATACGGTGAAGAAAATGTTACAATCGCCGCACCGAATTCATTCGCGAAAGACTGGCTTGAAAGCCATTATGTACATCTCATTACTGGTATTCTGTCTGAGCTCACCGGTGAAGACCGGATTATTCATTTTATTGTTCCAAAAAATATGGAAGAAAATGATTTCATGTTACCTAAATCTACTATCAATCCGGTAGAAAAAGTAAAATCGGCGTCAACACCTGGCATGCTTAATTCAAAATATACATTCGACACATTCGTGATTGGTTCAGGAAACCGTTTCGCCCACGCAGCATCGCTTGCTGTCGCTGAAGCGCCTGCAAAAGCCTACAATCCATTGTTTATCTATGGAGGAGTTGGGCTTGGAAAGACCCACTTAATGCATGCAATTGGACATTATGTACTTGAACAGGACCCATCAGCGAAAGTCGTCTATCTTTCATCCGAAAAGTTTACGAATGAATTCATTAACTCAATCCGTGATAACAAAGCCGTCGAGTTTCGGGATCGATATCGTAACGTTGATGTGCTTCTAATAGATGATATTCAATTCCTCGCTGGAAAAGAACAAACACAGGAAGAGTTTTTCCATACATTCAATACACTCCACGAGGAATCAAAACAAATCGTCATTTCAAGTGATCGCCCTCCAAAAGAAATCCCGACACTTGAAGATCGGCTTAGATCTCGTTTTGAATGGGGACTTATTACAGATATAGCACCTCCAGACTTAGAGACACGAATCGCCATATTGCGTAAAAAAGCGAAAGCGGATGGACTTATTGATATCCCTAACGAAGTGATGCTATACATTGCGAACCAAATTGACTCGAATATTCGTGAACTCGAAGGCGCACTCATACGAGTAGTCGCTTATTCATCACTTGTCAATACAGATATTAATACTGATCTTGCTGCTGAAGCACTTAAAGATATCATTCCTAACTCAAGACCGCGTACAGTAACAATTCTTGATATACAAAAAGCTGTGGGAGAACATTTCAATATTCGACTGGAAGATTTCACTGCAAAAAAAAGAACAAGGGCAATAGCATTTCCTCGTCAAGTTGCTATGTACTTATCTAGAGAACTTACAGACTCCTCCTTACCTAAAATCGGATCAGAATTCGGTGGCCGAGATCACTCTACTGTCATACATGCGCACGAAAAGATTTCAAAAATGCTGAAAGATGAACAGGCACTTCAACAAGACGTCCAAGATATAAAGAATGTACTTGGACGAGGCTGATCTGTGGATAACATGAAGTGAAAGATGCATACTCATAAACAGGTTATACACATGTGGAAAACGTTCTTACCGCTGATAAATTTCGGGTTATCCACTTTTCCACAGGCCCTACTACTATTACTACTACTTTTATTAATAACTAATATTATATAAGCGAGGGTATGGAATGAAATTTGAAATCATGAGGGACCGGTTGCTTGACGGATTGAGCGACGTAATGAAAGCAATTAGTCAAAAGGTAGCGATTCCGATTCTAACTGGAATCAAAATCGAAGTAAATGACACTGGAATAACTATGACAGGTAGTGATTCTGATATAACAATATGCACCTTCATTCCAGCTGAGGAAGATGGAGAACAAATTATTCGCATCGTAGAAAAAGGGAGTATCGTTTTACAAGCAAGGGTTTTTAGTGAAATTGTGAGAAAACTACCAACGAATGATGTGACAATAGAAGTTGCAAATGGATTACAAACCAAAATTCAATCTGGAAAATCTGATTTTCATTTGATTGGACTAGATGCGGAAGATTATCCGGTATTACCCGTAGTGAAGGATGAATATAGTTTTTCATTACCTTCTGATTTAATGAAATCAATCATTCGGGAAACTGTATTCGCTGTTTCTCAACAAGAAACGAGACCAGTTTTGACAGGCGTTCATTGGGAAGCCAATGAACGCGGTCTTTCTTGTGTCGCAACGGATAGCCACAGATTGGCAAGAAGACTGACTATGCCCGAGGAAATGCCTGCGGTACCTTTTAGTGTTGTAATTCCAGGAAAAAGTTTACAAGAGTTAAATAAAATCTTACCGGAAAATACGGAACCTGTAGAAATTGTTATTGCCGATCAACAGGTGTTATTCAAAACACGGAATGTCCTATTCTATTCACGATTACTGGAGGGCAATTATCCAGATACTTCTCGCCTGATACCGATTGAGTATAAAACGACAGTAATCGTAAATGGCCGTCTACTCCTTCAAGCGATTGACAGGGCTTCCTTGCTTGCTCGCGAAGAACGGAATAATATTGTTCGGTTTTCCGCGGATGAAGGGAAAGTCATTGAAATTTCTTCTAATTCGCCGGAAGTCGGTAAAGTTGAAGAATTGGTCGAAGCAATTGGGGTAACAGGAGAAGATTTAAAACTTTCCTTTAGTGCAAAATATATGATGGATGCGTTGAAAGCAATTGATGGACAAGATGTTTCAATCCAATTTGCCGGAGCGATGCGACCATTCATCTTAAAATCAGTTGAAGACGACTCGATATTGCAACTAATTCTACCTGTACGGACATACTAAACCTCGAAGGATAGTCACTTATTGGACTATCCTTTTTACTTACGGTTGAAAGTTAGGTAAAATGAGAGGATATACTAACTTGAAAAGGGTTGAGGCAGATGGAAGAGCTTGAAATTAATACTGAATTCATAACACTTGGTCAAATTTTAAAAATGACGGATGCAATCAGTTCTGGCGGTATGGCCAAGTGGTTTCTTGAAGAACATGTAGTCTATGTCAACGATGAGGAGGAAAAACGCCGTGGGAAAAAACTCCGTGATGGAGATATCGTAAATATTCCGGGAGTCGGTAAATATAAAGTGAATGGCATTCCGAATGGACAAACGGATGTACATTGAACGGCTTGTATTAACCGATTATCGGAATTATACATCCCTTGATCTACCGTTTTCTCCACAAATAAATGTCCTGATTGGTGAGAATGCGCAGGGAAAGACAAATATTATGGAGGCGATTTATGTCCTCTCGATGGCAAAATCACACCGTACATCCAACGATCGCGAATTAATACGTTGGGACCAAGAATATGGTAAAATAGAAGGGGGCATTCAGCGTAAATATGGACGTCTTCCTCTAGAATTGATTATTTCTAAAAAAGGAAAGAAAGCCCGTGTCAATCATCTTGAACAGAAACGACTAAGTCTCTATATTGGTCAGTTAAATGTCGTCATGTTCGCTCCAGAGGATTTAAACCTTGTAAAAGGTAGTCCACAGGTACGCAGACGTTTTCTTGATATGGAAATCGGTCAAATTTCACCAGTCTATCTACATGACCTCACAACATTTCAAAGGATTCTGAAACAGCGTAATGCTTTGTTGAAAAGTAATCGGGGTAAACTGGAACTCAATGATGTTATGTTTGATGTTTATACAGAGCAGTATATTCAAGTAGCAGTACAAATTATTCGTAAACGATTTTATTTCATGGAACTTTTACAGAAATGGGCAGAACCAATTCACAAGGGAATTTCCCGCGGAATTGAATCACTTAAAGTATCTTACGGGACGCTAAAAGAGTTCGATTCGGGACAGACCGTGGAACAAATGGAGTCGATACTGGGTCAGCGCTTACTTGAAGTGAAACGTCGCGAACTAGAACGCGGCATGACACTAGTTGGACCTCACAGAGACGACCTCCACTTTTTCGTGAACGGCTATGATATTCAGACTTATGGTTCGCAAGGACAGCAGCGGACGACGGCGCTGTCCCTTAAACTTGCGGAAATTGAGCTTGTGAAACAAGAAGTCGGGGAGACACCTGTACTTCTTTTGGATGATGTCCTGTCTGAACTTGATGATTACAGACAATCTCATCTTCTGAATACGATTCAGGGACAAGTACAGACAATCATCACAACAACGAATATAACAGGGATTGATCATGAAACAGTCCGTCAAGCGAATGTATTCAAAGTCGTGGCAGGAGTAGTAGCTAGAAATGGGTAATCATGATTGTGCCTATACTTTATTCTATTTCTGCTAATATAAAGGTGTCGTTTATTATGTAATGTTAGACGTTCAGAAAGGAATGGTGAACAGTTTGGCAATGGAAGAGAAAGATATACAGATGACCTATGATGCAAGTCAGATTCAAGTTCTTGAAGGGCTAGAAGCTGTCCGTAAACGACCAGGCATGTATATCGGGACAACGAGTTCGAAAGGGCTTCACCATCTTGTTTGGGAAATTGTTGACAATAGTATAGACGAGGCACTAGCTGGCCATTGTGATCACATTGAAGTAACAATTGAAAAAGATGACTGGATCCGTGTAGATGATAATGGTCGTGGAATTCCGGTTGGTACTCAGGAGTCCACGGGCAGGCCTGCCGTGGAAGTTATCATGACTGTACTCCATGCCGGAGGTAAATTCGGCGGTGGCGGTTATAAAGTTTCAGGAGGACTGCATGGTGTGGGTGCTTCCGTCGTCAATGCATTGTCCGAAACAACGGAAGTGTATGTCAGACGTGATGGTAAAGTCCATTTCATTCAGTTCAAACGTGGAGATCTGACGCAAGAACTTTGCGTGGTAGGTGAAAGTGATGAAACTGGGACAAGAACCCGTTTCAAAGCAGATGCTGAAATTTTTACAGAAACGACGACGTATGAGTACGATATTTTAGCAAACCGTCTACGGGAACTTGCTTATCTAAACCGCAGTCTTCGAATCACGATTGCGGATGAGCGAGGCGAAGAAGAACGGACTGACACTTATTATTATGAGGGCGGCATTAAATCGTATGTCGAACATCTAAATAAAAACAAAGAACCGATTCATGAAGAACCTATCTTTATCGAAGGTGAAAAAGATGGGATTTCGATTGAAATCGCAATGCAATACAATAGTGGTTACGCTGAAAATCTGTTTTCATTCGCCAACAATATCAACACATATGAAGGCGGTACACATGAGTCGGGCTTTAAGACTGCACTAACACGTGTTATTAATGACTATGCCAGGAAAAACGGTATGCTGAAAGAAGCAGATCCGAATTTGTCTGGAGATGATGTCCGTGAAGGTTTGACGGCCATCATCTCCATTAAACACCCAAATCCGCAATTTGAGGGACAGACAAAAACGAAACTTGGAAACTCAGAAGTGAGTACTATAACAAATTCGTTGTTTTCTGAAGGATTCCAACGATTCTTACTTGAAAATCCGACAACGGCACGTCAAGTCATCGATAAAAGTCTTATGGCAGCACGGGCACGACTTGCAGCCAAAAATGCACGTGAATTTACACGCCGTAAATCTGCACTTGAAGTATCCAGTCTTCCAGGGAAATTATCGGATTGCTCATCTCGTGATCCGGCTATAAGCGAACTATATATTGTTGAAGGAGATTCGGCGGGCGGTTCAGCAAAAAGTGGACGTGATCGTCATTTTCAAGCAATACTTCCACTTCGCGGAAAAATATTAAACGTTGAAAAGGCGCGACTTGACCGGATTTTAGGAAATACAGAAATCCGTGCGATGATTACGGCACTTGGTACAGGGATTGGCGATGAATTTAAACTTGAAAAGGCCCGTTATCATAAAATTGTCATCATGACTGATGCAGACGTCGACGGAGCACATATCCGTACACTTATGTTAACGTTTTTCTTCCGCTTTATGCGACCGCTTATCGAAGCAGGATACGTCTATATCGCCCAGCCACCGTTATATCGCGTGAAGCAAGGGAAAGTAGAAGAGTATTGCTATAAAGAGGAAGAGCTTCAAGTGATTATTAATCAAATGTCATCCACACCAAAACCGGTTATCACACGCTATAAAGGTCTTGGGGAAATGGATGCAACCCAATTATGGGATACAACGATGGATCCGGCCCAGCGCACATTGTTACAGGTGCAACTCGAAGATCCACTCGATGCTAATGCTACATGTGAACAGTTGATGGGCGACGACGTCGAGCCTAGACGTAAATTCATCGAAGATAACGCAATGTACGTGAAAAATCTAGACGCTTAATCTACATTTTTATAGGATCGTTGAGTTGAAAGGAGTTTACCAACATGGCAGATATGCCGAATCGTGGTGTCCAGGGGATTAACATAAGTACGGAAATGAAGGCTTCATTCCTTGATTATGCAATGAGTGTCATCGTTTCACGTGCCCTTCCCGATGTTAGGGATGGTTTGAAACCGGTCCACCGTCGTATTCTGTACGCGATGCAGGATCTTGGCAACACCGCCGATAAACCACATAAGAAATCCGCACGTATTGTCGGGGACGTCATCGGGAAGTATCACCCGCATGGTGATAGTGCCGTATACGAAACGATGGTACGGATGGCACAAGACTTCAACTATCGCCATATGCTTGTAGATGGTCACGGGAATTTCGGTTCCGTCGATGGGGACGCTGCAGCTGCGATGCGTTATACGGAATCACGTATGTCGCGAATCGCAATGGAACTTTTACGTGATATCAATAAAGATACAATTGATTATAAAGATAACTACGACGGACAAGAAAGGGAGCCAGTTGTTCTTCCTAGCCGTTATCCGAACTTGCTTGTCAATGGTACAACTGGGATTGCGGTAGGAATGGCGACCAACATCCCTCCCCATCATCTCGGAGAAACGATTGATGCTGTCTTGGCACTGGCCGACAATCCTGCCATTACGACAGAGGAACTGATGGAAATCATACCTGGTCCTGACTTTCCAACCGGAGGTATAATCCTTGGTCGCAGTGGAATAAGAAGAGCCTATGAAACGGGTCGAGGGTCTGTTGTCATCCGTGGTAAAGTCGAAATAGAACAACAATCAAACGGCAAGGAAACAATTATTGTCAATGAATTGCCCTTCCAAGTGAACAAAGCACGCCTAATTGAAAAAATTGCTGAACTTGTTCGCGATAAGAAAATTGACGGCATCACACATTTGGCAGACGAATCGGATCGAACAGGAATGCGAATTGTTATGGATGTGCGCCGCGACGCAAATGCCAATGTACTGTTGAACAACTTGTACAAGCAGACGGCATTACAATCAAGTTTTGGTGTCAACATGCTTGCACTTGTCGATGGCCAGCCGAAAATACTTGCACTAAAAGAAATTTTGTATCACTATCTCGAACACCAAAAGGTTGTCATTCGTAGACGTACACAATTCGAATTGAGAAAAGCGGAAGATCGTGCCCATATTTTAGAAGGGCTTCGTATCGCGCTTGATCATATCGATAAAATTATTGCGCTTATTCGCGCATCGAAAACTACGGATGAAGCCAAAACAGGATTGATTGACCAATTCGAGTTATCTGACCGTCAGGCACAGGCTATTCTCGATATGCGTCTTCAACGTTTGACAGGACTTGAACGCGACAAAATAGAAGATGAATACAACCAGCTCCAATTACTTATCGCTGAACTGCGTGCAATTCTTGCAGATGAAGAGAAGCTGATTGAAATTATCCGTGAAGAATTACTTGAAGTGAAAAACCGTTTTGCAGATAAACGAAGAACGGAAATCACGACAGGTGGCGCAGAAATGATCGAGGACGAAGATCTCATACCAGTCGAGAACTCCGTATTGACACTTACACATAACGGTTACATCAAACGCCTACCTGCCAACACATACCGTAGCCAACGTCGTGGCGGACGTGGGATACAAGGGATGGGAACGAATGATGATGACTTTGTCGAGCATCTCCTGAACACATCAACACATGATACGATTCTATTTTTCACGAGTAGGGGCCGTGTATTCCGTACGAAAGGCTATCAAGTACCTGAATTTAGCCGAACTGCGAAAGGACTGCCAATCATCAACCTATTAGGTGTCGATAAAGATGAGAAAGTAACAGCTATGATTCCCGTTGAGGAATTTGAAGCTGATAAATACTTATTCTTTGCTACCCGTAATGGTGTCGTCAAACGCACACCAATTGCTGAATTCGCCAATATCCGATCAAATGGATTAATCGCACTTACACTACGGGGAGACGATGAACTCATCGGTGTGAAGATGACAAATGGTGAGGAAAATATAGCTATTGGAACAAAGGATGGCATGCTAATTAAGTTCAATGAGACGGATATCCGTTCCATGGGTCGAATAGCTGGCGGCGTCCGTGGTATTCGTTTGCGAGAAGGTGATATTACAATTGGAATGGATACAGTCCAAGAAGGTGATGAAATCCTCGTTGTCACGGAAAAAGGTTTTGGAAAACGAACTCCTGAAGAGGAATATCGTATCCAATCACGCGGTGGTTACGGACTTAAAACATTGCATATAACAGAACGAAACGGTTTACTTGTAGCAATGAAAACAGTAGATGGCACGGAAGATCTTATGCTAATCACTATTAATGGCATTCTAATTCGCATGGACATACACGATATTTCCGTTATTGGCCGGAGTACACAAGGCGTACGTTTAATACGTCTCGGAGAAGATGAACTTGTTGCGACAGTTGCTAAAGTTGAAAAAGATGGCGAAGAAGACGAATTAAACGATAGTACTATTGAAGGAAGCGAAGATTCTTTCGAAAGTAATGAGGGGATAGTATCTTCATCTGAGACTATTGACGAAGAAGATTCCGAATCCTAATAATGAAGAAGTTATTGAAACGGTTGATTTTACCGTTTCGATAACTTCTTTTTTTGTATTATATATTGAAATGAGATGGGAGAAAGTTAACCTATTTATCATCTCCCTTCATTAAAGAGAAGTGAAATGTAATTCTACTTAGGGGAGTGAAAGAAACTTTTTTTGAAAAGGTATTGCATTTTATTCAATGAGCTGTTATATTTAATAACGTTGCACATCCGACAAACGAAAACAACGAAAAAGAAATTGAAAATAGTTGTTGACAAGAAGAGTGCAACTTGATATGATATAAGAGTTGCTGCTGAAACGATAGCAAACAACTAATAAGGAGTGTAACTTAATTCCTTTCAAATGAACCTTGAAAACTGAACAGCAAAACGTCAACGAAATACAGTTTGGGAAACCGGTTCTGCCGGTGGAACAAACACAATCGAATCTTCGGATTCAAAATTGACATTAACGAAAGATTGAAATATATCTTTCTTACTTAATGCCAGCAAAAAGAAATGAGCAATCATTTTCTTCCACTGGCGGTCGAGACG
>NZ_JADBEL010000029.1 GCF_014873855.1 Sporosarcina limicola
GTACTCCATTTTTACTTGTCATTTGAGTCGCCTCCGTATAATTTACTTAATCATATCACGTTAGCTATCTACGACTTCTATCCTAACAGAGGGGGTTATCAAGTTAGGGAGTGTGTCATAATGGTAGAAATAACGACTACTGTCGAAATAGTTCCATATAATTAGCAATGGAAAGTAGCATTTGAAAAGATAAAAGAGAGGTTTCTTAGAATTCAACTTTTTTATCAGGGACAAAGCTATCTTATCGTTGTTCCAAAGTATGGTGAGGTTACAATTACTTATGCTGTTTCTAAATTTGAATTGGTTTATAAATCTCTATATTATTCCTTTATAAGTAGGATTAATATATACTTTAAGGTGAGTAGGTGATGAAAATGGAGACCCAATCATCGATTGATGTGAATGAAGTTATTATAGAAAGAATACAACGTATCTTTGATGTCGCTGAAGAGTATGGGTTGCTAGGGATAGTGAGGGAAAATTTAGTTATTCATTCATCTGAGGAATCGGATAAAATAGCTTATACTTTGGATGTATCAAAAGCAAAGTTCGGACAATATCTAGGGTTTCAAATGAAGTTAAATGAAGATGCTTTTGCTAACGCTAAAGATCTCTCTATAACAAAATTACGTAGCTATTCATACCATGGATTCCACTTAGAGAATCCTAATAAACATTTTATAAGATTTGATTACGAACCTTTTAAAGAAAGATATGCGCCAGTACATATAAATGCTTATAAGCAAAAATGGGGAGATCATTTAGTATTTCCGGATGATACTAATTTAGATATTTCAAAAATGAGTAGTCCCATAGCTATGAAGATTTTTAATCGCTATGCAAAAGATAAAGGCGATTTTCCTACTAACCAAGAAACTAATCAACCATATGTAGAGATAATTAAAAATGGGAGGTAAAAATGATGAGTGAAATAAAGTCTGTTTATATTGAAAACGTGAAATACTGTGTCGACAATGGAATCAATAAATTAATTATGTTTATTAAAGATGAAAAGTCTATTTTAGAAGTGAAGTCATATTTAGAGGGAAATGAAATTGAAATAGAGTTAATTGCCATTACATTTCCTGCTAACGAAAAAATGTATGTTTTAGATGAGGACGATGAATTGAGTGAATTTGTTCCGGGGGCAGCTGATGGTAATAAAATCAGATGTATATTGAAAGAAAATAAGATTCCATTAGTCTCCAGTGCATTACCATTTGAAGGCATTGTTATCCCAGGAGATAATTTTAATCCATATAAAATTATAGAGCAAACTTTGAATATGGTAAATCCAGGACTTCCCAATCTCGTACAAGCATTATTAGTTGCAACTGACAGTGGTCTTGTAGTACCTAAAGAACGAGTCTTAGTTATGAATGCTGGATTAGCTATTGATGTATTAAGTACGAATACCAGATTCCTGTTTCATCCGGAAGAGGGAATGCAAATTAACAAAGTTATTCATATATATAAATAAGCAAGGAAGCCAACCGGACTCCTTGCTTTTCTTTTTAACGTATTCTTTTGTAGAACTTTCCTTTGAAATTTGATTGATAAAAGGTTTATTATTTAAAGAGCTTTCGGATGAAGAAAGATGATTTAAATCTTCCATTGACCCATTGAAGTTAATGAATGTATCAAGCGTATTGATCCACTTATCGTGAACATTTTCTGGCATGTTTGTAGATAAAGACTTATTTTCAATAAAACTTGAAGTATTGATTTTATACTCATCCTCTAATTGAAGCAATTCTTCGCGTGCGGCGGCAGGTTGAATCTTGAAATTTTCAGCAGGTAAAACATCCTTTAATTGATCTAACATATTTTCGATGTTCATATATACACCCTCTTTTCATTTAGTGTACCTACTATTTAGATTAATAATACATCAAGTAGTGTAAAACTTAAAGAAATATCACTTTTAAAACCATTATCTAACAAATTGAAGCAATGAAATGTGAAAATGAAATACTGTATTTTTGAATAATGTCCTTAGGTTAAATCGTATAGAATTACACGAAATGAAGATGCATTGTAAGTGTTGGTATTATTATATGCAATTATTTAAAATGTATGAAACAAAAGAACATAAAAAATATGCAAACCTCATCTAGCTGTATCGCAAGGAATCCTATTATTGGAAGGAAGATCAAAGGCCAGCAAATACAAATTGCATAAAAAGTGATGTTAGTGTATTAAATACAATACAAGTGGACCGCAAATCAGTCTTGGTTGTCCGTGATATAAACATGTCAATGAATAGGGCGAAGATTTTTGATAGGCAGGTCATGAAAGTACGCTAATGGTACAAGTATTCTGAAGAGGAGGGTTCATAATGGAAGAGCAATTTAAAAAAGTACAAGAAGCGTCTTATTTATCGACAGAGAAGAGTTGGGCTTATCGTGCTATTCTACGATTCTTTTATGTTCAGCACGAGCGAATGCGAGAGTTTCTATTACCTGAAGAGGTTTTTACAGATTTGAAGAAGAGTGTTTCCTTTCATGAATATACAATAGAGGAACTTCATGTTGATCTTGGTACCCTTGTTAGATGGGGAAATCTCCATGCGCAGCAGGAAAGTGGTAATGTAAAAACAATTGAAGAGTATAAGAGAAAAAGATTTAGCTATCAGTGCACGCCATATACTGTCGAATTTGAACGTATGCTTACCAATTTTGAGCAGATGGGAGATACGTTCGGTGGTTCTCTTGAAAAAACGCAATTTGAACGGCTATATCAATCGTTACAAAAAGTAGTACATTCAGATGCCGATAACGATGAGGCATGTGCGCAGAACTGGGATGATGTGTTGACATATTTCAAGAAAATCACACAAAATACGTCCGATTACTTTGCTTATCTTAGAAGTGAAGACGCAAATGAACAAATGAGGTCGGAAGCGTTTCTTTTGTATAAAGATCAATTTACGACGTACTTACGGGATTTCATCATTTCTTTACAACGAACTGCCTCACGAATCCAAGAGTTGCTTAATTCTATGAAGTTAGATTCTATGAATGCTTTCTTTGAGAAAGTTATAAAGCATGAAGAAAAAACATTTCGCTTCGAACAAATTGGGACAGATCCTTATGTGGAATTGGTGGCTAAATGGGAGAGTTTAAAAGATTGGTTTACTAGTGGTGAAAATAGCCAGTACGAAACCTTGCAGCGGCAAACGAACGATGCAATACGACGGATTACACGTATCGTTCAGCGGTTGGGAGAGCGAAGTCAGCAGTTTCGAAGCAGAAAAGACGATTATTTGCACCTAGCGAATTGGTTTGAACAATTGGAGTCCATTGAACAGGCTCATGAGTTATCGGCTGTCGTTTTCGGTGTTTTTCATACACGCCATTTCCATGTGGATGATAATCTACCGACGGATGATATTTACACGGATATATGGAATGAAAACCCGATGAACCACGAAACATTACCCAAAATAAGGGCATTTCGAGAAAGGACAAAAGCAACAGAAATGGCGGATCACAGCAGCAAAAAAGAAGCGATGAAACGTCGTGTATTAGAAGAAAGAAAACAAGAACAAAAGGTGATTGAAAGTTATATGAGAGAAAAAGAAATAGTTCTAGACGAGCTGCCGGTCATTGAACCATATGTAAGGAAGTTGCTCCTCACCTGGATTGGAAAAGCAATGGTTAGAGAAGATCGAACAATCAAAACGGAGTTCGGAACAAAAGTAAAAGTAATTCTTTCCAAGCATGAGAACATTCAACTGAAGTGTGATGATGGAGTATTGGAAATGCCAAATGCACGCTTCGTTTTTATAAAGGATGGTGTAAACGGTTGAATGAGCGGGGTGAAACTTTTGATGAGCAGGCAGTTGAGGCGCTGGGAATTTTATTTGAACAGTTTTGGGTTTTACGTGTTGATGAACCGGACGTTTATAAAAAGATTAGAGAACGGGAACATATATTGAAGCGGTATATTAGTGATAAGTTCGGATTTGATTTGATTATCCACCAGCATTTCATCAAACTCGAAAAAATACCGGTAGACCCTAAAAGTTGGATGGGCATTCAGGCATTTATGGACCCGATGGATTATGCAATCTTTTGCTGTATTTTAGCATTTACGGAACAACGATCGGTTGACGAGCAATTTCTACTATCCGATTTGACGGAAAGTGCCCAAGAAATATACCCTGGGGAGCTTCCACTTGATTGGACAAACTACCAACACCGTCGTTCACTAGTACGGGCGCTGAAAGAAATTGTTAAGTTGAAGTTAATTGCGACAATCGATGGAAACCTTGAATCGTTTCAGTCGAACGAGGAAGAAGAGGTGCTTTACGAAGTTACGGTATATGTACGATATTTTATGAGATCGTATCCAGACGACTTGTTCCGGTTTAAAACGCTAGAAGAAATTCTTGAGCGTGAGTGGTTGCGTCATCCGGACGATCGGCGGCGTAAACGGGTTTATAGAAAGTTACTTTTTTCACCGATTGTCCATCGGGAAAGTGAAGAAGATCCCGATTTTGCCTATATTCGTAATTACCGTAACCGGTTACGCGATGACTTGGAAACAACCACGCCGTTTCGGTTAGAAGTGTTTAAGAATGCGGCACTTTTGACGTTAACAGAAAAGAAAAGGCGTTATACGTTATTACCAGATCAAAGAGGAATTAGTGATGTAGCACTCCATACAATGGCCCATCTGCGCGGTAAAGAAGAATGGGAACCGACAGAACTTGGCACAATTCGTCTACCCGCTTCAACGCTCAATCAAATTGTGCGAGAAACAAAAGAAATTTATGGACACGGCTGGAGCAAACAACACCGTGAAGAAACGGTTGAGGAAACGACCAAACAACTTTTGGAACTTTGGTACGAGTGGGACTTGGCGGAAATTGAAGAAGAGGACAACGGAATGATTATTATCAAATCTGGGGCAGGTAGAATGATTGGACATTATCCAAAAGACTATTTAATAGAAAGAAGTGAAAAGAATCTATGAATGATAAATGGAAAATGAATCGAGCAGGTCTATTAAATTTTTGGTATTACGATGAAGAAACATTTGACTTTGAAAACGGAAAACTATTACTTCGGGGAAGTAACGGCTCTGGAAAATCGGTGACGATGCAGAGCTTCTTGCCCATTTTATTGGACGGTAAAAAATCGCCGGACCGATTAGATCCTTTCGGTTCGAGATCCCGTAGAATGGAAGACTATTTACTTGGGGAAAAAGAGATTACGAATCGGGAAGAACGCACGGGCTATTTGTTTATCGAATATAAAAAAGAAAATACGAATCAGTACATAACAACGGGTATCGGGATGCAGGCTAAACGTAATCGTCCATTGAAATCGTGGGGGTTTGTCATCACGGATAACAGAAGGATTGGCTATGATTTCGATTTATATAAAAAGGAAAGTCAGGGAGGGGATAAAGTCAAAATCCCTCGGTCACAAGTGGAATTAGAAAATGCAATCGGCAACGGTGGTGAGGTCGTCAAAACCAACCAGGAATATATGGAACTCGTCAATAAACATGTATTTGGCTTCTCGACAACAGAAGCCTATGAAGATCTCATTAAACTGCTCATTCAACTTCGTAGCCCCAAGTTGTCAAAAGACTATAAGCCGACAGTTATCTATGAAATATTGGAAGAAGCTTTGCCTCCTTTATCTGATGAAGATCTTCGGTATTTGTCAGATTCGATTGAGCAAATGGATCAAACGAAACAGCAAATTGAACAGCTTGATAGGGAAGTCGTTGCACTAAGGAAATTGTTAAAATCCTACGATGCATACAACCATCGCATATTATATGATCAAGTGAATGAGCTGAAAAAAACAAATAACCAAGTGAGAAAGGAACAAGATGAGCAACAGCGACTAGTGAAAGAAATCCAGAATCTTGAACTGGAAATTGAACAGTTGACGATAGAAATCCAGGGGTTGGAGCATAGTGAGGAGTCGTTGAAATCCACAAGCAAACGACTCCAAACTCACCGGATTTGGTCATTAGAGGATGAGCGTGCAAAGGAACAAAAGGAATGCGATCGATATAAAGGAGAACAGGCTAGAAAAGATGACCGACTGGAAGGGTATTTGAAAAAAGAGCGTCAAAGTATGCAGAAGAAAAGCGAATTGAAGAACGCGATTGATTCGCAATCAAATGAATTGGCCGAGCATTTGGAAGAGATGTCCTATGGAAGTGAGCAAAGTGCTTTTGGGGGTCACGAACAAAATGTTCTTGATTTTAACCGGTATCGTACGGAGCAATTCCCTTTTGATATGTGGAAACAAGAAGTGAATGCTCATAATGAACTACTCGAGCTTGCCGCCATGAAAATACAAGAGTTCGAACAGTTGAAAGAGAAAATTCAACAGAAGCAAAAAGATATTGGTGATGCTGAGTTTGAGCGCGACAAATACAGAGATGACGAAAAAAGCTGGCTGAACACGTTTACCGAAGATAAGCAAAAGAAAATAAGTGAAATCCATGAATGGTCTGTATCCAATAATCAGTATGAAATAGATGATGCGGCATATCAAAAGTTGGCAAGGACGATTGAAGAATTGTATGAACCGCATTCATATGGTGAATTGAAAAGTGGTTTCCATTCAATTGTCCATTCTTTTGACGAAGCACTTCATCTGTCTAAGCTGAAAATTGAAAACGATATCGAAGTACAAGGAGACAAGAAACAAAAGAAACTTAAAGAACTCGCTATGCGTAAAATTCAAAAAGATCCCGAACCGGATCGACATCCCGACACGATAGAAGCACGTAAAAAACTTTCGGAAAAAGGGGAGATATTCGCCTCTTTTTATGAAGTGATTGAGTTCCAACCTCATGTTTCTGATGAAGTGCAAAAACGGATTGAAAGTGCATTGATTGAAACAGGATTACTGGATGCGCTCGTTACGAATAGAAATGTTCAAATTGAGCATGACCGGATATTGAAACCTCAACCCAACTTGTTAGCAAATACACTTGCGGACTTTATTAGAGTGGACAGTGAACAAACGGTCATTCAGGCAGAACGTGTGGAAGAGATATTACAAAGTATTTTGATAGGGAAGGAAGAGGGACTTATTCAACTTGACGTTGACGGGTCTTACCGAATCGGCATAGTAGACGGTCATGCGGTTCCGGTCGATGAGGTCCGATATGTCGGTCGTGAAGCGCGCAAACGTTATCGTGAAACGCTTATTCAGCAATTGGAAATGGAACTTGTAGACATTGAAAGTACTATTAGACATTTCAACGGGAAAAAGGCGGATCTTATCCGTAAGCTTGATGATTCAACCGCTGCGTGGCTTCGCTTTCCTTTAGATGATGACCTACAATCGAGTTATAACTATATGTTGGATGCGCGTAAAGGGGTCAAGTTTCATAATGGAAGAATCGAAAAGCTATCTGAGGAAAGGCTTCGTTTGGATGAGGATTTTCAAGTAATGAGAATAGAAATTCATGAAAAAACACATTCTTTTACACTTGAACAAACATCAATTGCATATAAAGAGGCATTAAAGCATTCTCGTGTTTATGAAAATAGCTTGAATGACTTTCATCGAATGCATCAGAGTTTTCTCCACAAATTAGGGAGTTTGGATAGTGCACAAGATTTATTAAAGGAAGTCCAGTTTGAGATAGATGAATTGAAAGGCGAGCTAATCATTTTAAGTGGTAAAATTGACATTGCCGAAAAAAGTATTAAGCAAATGGATGAGGAATTAGCCTTAGAAGGTGCAGAGGATATTCGCAAACAAATTCGCAAAGTACAAGCAGAACTATCCGAGGTTGAGAGCAGTCTAGCAGATAAGAACAAGACGCTTCCGGCGCGAAATGAGCGTAGGAAATCTTTGGAGGCTGCAATGGGGTTATCCATTGAACAGCTAATGTTTTGGGAGAACATGCAAAGTAGTTGGACAAAAGCTGTCGGGTTGGAATTGAAAAAAGGTTTCATTGAAATTGAAGAAATGGATGTATTGGACATTTCGCGCATTGAGGCAGGCTTGTCTTTAGATGCCTCGAAGGATAAAAGTCACATAGAATCGAAACTTACAAAAGACTTTTTCGAAGTTTCAACCGATTTGACAGAACACCGCATGAGAGAGAGTGGAGCAGAAATCCCAGTTGAACCATGGATGCAAGATGTACAATCGGTTGAATGGCAGTCAATCATTGACCAATGGAAACAAAAGACGACTCGTCGGATTATCGAATTTGATAAAAGAGGTGTTCAGGTGAATCCCTATGTATTATTTCGAGAGGTGTCACAGGAACAATTCATTCAAGAAAATAGATTAAACGAACAAGACAAAGAGCTGTACGAAGAAATTCTGTTCAACTCTGTTGGTAACAAGCTGCGTAGCCGTATTAGGCGTGCGGAACAATGGACGGATAAAATGAGGAAGTTGATGGAGAGCAGAGACTCTTCGTCTGGTTTGAAGTTTTCAATTAAATGGCGCCCGAAAACAGCAGATTCTGAACAAGAAATGGATACAAAAGATCTTGTGATGATGTTAAAGCAAGATGCCAATTTATTGAAAGATGAAGATCTTGAACGTATAACGAGTCATTTTCGTTCGAAAATCCAATCTGCTAAGTCATGGATTGAGGAAAAAGGGGATGGACAGACACTTCTTCAAGTGCTAAAAGGCGTTCTGGATTACAGGAAGTGGTTTTCGTTTGTTCTTTACTATGAGCGAACAAATGAACCAAGACGTGAGCTGACGAATCACAAGTTCTTTACATTTAGCGGTGGGGAAAAAGCAATGGCGATGTATATACCGTTATTTACAGCTTGTTATTCACGTTATCAGGAGGCGGACGCTTCGGCACCGTATATCATTTCACTCGACGAAGCCTTTGCCGGAGTTGATGAAAATAACATTAAGGAAATGTTTGAGATTGTGGAACATCTTGACTTTGACTACATTATGAATTCCCAAGTGTTGTGGGGCGATTACGAAACAATCAAATCGCTAGCAATCTGCGAGCTTATTCGACCGAAAAATGCTGACTTCGTAACGGTAATTCGTTATAAGTGGGACGGTCAAACGTTAATTGAAGTACCGGATGGGGAGAAGCAGAGTATTGTGACGAGGTGATCGGAATGAATGACTTATTAGATGACGCTGTCCAGTACTTTAAGGGAAAAAAAGTCTATAATCAACTTTTTTTAGAGTTTAGGAAAAAGTTCGAATCGCTTGGGCGTATTGGTGGCACTATCAAGCTGGATACTTTTGAAGAAATAGAACTTGAACCGATTGCTCTATTTTTTGGGACAACAGTTAACGCATTATTAAATAAAAATGTGTTATCACTAAATGATTTTGAATGTAGCTTACAGCAAACAAAGTTTGAAGAAATTGGCCTCCATATGTTATTGGAGGCTTATTTCGACGAGAAGGTTGAATCGAAGAAATCCATGAAAGAAGCATGGATAGTAAAGGAAGATTCACAGTTAGAAAAATTGTCTGAGGAATATTCGTCTATGGCCTCTTACTTTTTATATTTACATGGAAGAAGCCGTGATTCTGGCTGGATAATAAAAATGATTTTTGAAGCTGAGTTTTTACTATCGGTCAACTATTTAGCCAAAGCTTTAAATGAACTTCCGGTGGATTATGAGCGTCTTCCTTTCTTCAGTCAGCGGATAAGCGGAAATCCACATACGTTTGACTTGTCTACTGTTACTGGAAAGCTATGGATTCATCTTTTACATTTTAAACAGAATGGTGGTGGACCACCTCCAACAAATGTAGAAGCGATTAACGATTTATTACTAACTGTTAGGCTATTGCGGGACGATATTACGAACTTTGTGTCCTTTGCTAATTTGCTCGGAAAGAAAGACGGATGTTTTCATCCTGTATGGCAAGCTGCAACGACTACGAGAAGTGTCGTCAATATACCCCTTCGAGAACTGTTGAAAATTGAACAAGTACTATCATCACATGATAGTGAAAATATTTATGTGGTGGAAAATTCTGGAGTGTTTTCAGCTCTTCTTGATGAAGTGCCGGACATACCACTTATATGTACGCATGGTCAGTTCAAACTAGCGGGGTTGCGTCTTATCGATTTACTTGTGGAGTCCGGATACATTCTTCATTATGCGGGCGATTTCGATCCTGAAGGTCTTTCGATGGCAGTAAGACTATTACAAAGGCATCCGCGAAACGTGAAATTATGGAGAATGGACATAGAATCTTATGAATTATCGAAGCCCTGTGTGGAACTTGAAGAACGTCTAAATAAACTAGAAGGAATAAAGCATCCTTCGTTGTTGGACTTGGCTATGCGAATCATGCAAACAGGAAAAGCTGGTTATCAAGAAGCATTGTTGGAAGTAATGATTGCGGATATTAGAATGAACTAGGTTAAATCGAAAGTATAAGATATCAAATAGAGTAAAGATTTGAGAGACTGTAATTTCCTCTATTATGAAGGTTAAACTAAGGGGTTAGGTCAAATTGTCGAACAGTTCAAAAGGTATTGGGAAATGGAATGTTTTTTTTATAGTAAGTCTGTTTTTAATAATCCTTACAGGCTCGCGTATACTCTGGATCGTGTCGTTTCATAATACGGATCAACCTTACGCTGTGGATGGGGAAATGGATTTACGGGACTGGGATGCCACGAAAGGTCGTACAATTAACCTGGATGGCCAGTGGGAATTTTATCATCATGTATGGCTAGTGGGTGATGAAAATCAAAAGGAACCACTGGGAGACAATCCTCAATTCATTCAAGTTCCAGGAGATTGGAGTGCTTCCTTACAGCCAGAAGATACCACTCCGTATGGTTATGGTTCGTATCGTTTACGAATTCTTGTTAATCCAGAAAACGATTTAAACTACAGCATTCGTATTCCAAGCGTTCGGAGCTCGTCGGCGTTGTATGTAAATGGCCGGTTGCTGGCCAAGTCGGGAGAGCCAGGGGAGAATGAAAGAGAGTATGTTGCACAGAATGTCCCCTACTCATCCACCTTCACAACGAACGGTAGCAATGTAATCGAGGTTGTTGTTCAGGCGGCAAATTTTAAGGATCCTCGTGACAGCGGTATCGTTCGGTCGATTAAGTTCGGGATGGAGGATGCAATTGTTCGGGAGACACAACTATCCGTGGCCATGCAGCAAATGGTTGCTGTCGTATTTCTGATGCATGCCGTCTATGCGCTTATTTTGTTCCTGGTGGGAACCCGGGAGAGGAGATTGCTTTACTTTTCTCTGCTAACAGTAAGCGCAATGTTTACTAATCTTCTCGGGGGCGAAGAGAAATTCTTGCATTATTGGTTCTCGATTGACTATGAATGGAGCTTTAAGTTAGTCCATCTTTCAATGATTGGTATTGCATACGCTCTTTTTCAATGTATAGTGCCCCAGTTGCCCGCATATTGGCGCAAAGTGGTTCCGGGGTACGTCGCTCTTTGTGGAGTCACTGCATTATTGTCGTTGTTCCTGTCAGCTAAGTATATTGTAATGCTCCAGCCCTTGTATATTATGCTCATTGTGACTTCTATGCTAATAACTATAGTGTCCCTGCTTCGTACGTCCATGAAGGATATCAAGGATAATATTTTATTGATTCTTTCCCTTGTTGCGTTTGCAAGCAGCTTTGTTTGGTGGGGCTTTTTCCTTACAACGGGAATAAAAATCGTATACTATCCGTTTGATTTAATTGTATCGACGGCTTGTTTTGCATCTGTCTGGTTCAGACGCTATTTTCAGGTTCATTTTGAAACTAAGAAACTCGCAGCAAAGCTTCAAAGAGCAGACAAGAAGAAAGATGAATTTCTCGCCAATACATCTCATGAACTGCGAAACCCGCTTCACGGCATACTCAACATTTCACATGCCGTTCTGGAAAGAGAGCAACATACGCTAAATGAAAGAAGCATCAGGGATTTGGGGACAGTTCTGTCTGTGGGACGCCGAATGTCACTTATGTTAAACGATCTGCTTGATGCGATGAGCCTGCAGGAGAGTGCCCTCCGGTTGCAGTTTCGTAGTTTTTCCATCCAGACGATTACAACGGGCGTATTTGATATGCTCCATTTTATGACGGAGGGAAAGTCGGTACGGCTAGTGAATCATATTCCTAAAAATTTCCCGCAAGTGTTTGCCGATGAAAATCGGGTTATACAAATTGTATTTAATTTGCTTCACAATGCGGTGAAATACACAAACGAAGGTGAAGTTTCAATTCAAGGATATGTGAAGGACGGAAGGGCACACATTGTGATTTCGGATACAGGTATTGGCATGGATAGGGAAATGATGGGGCGCGTGTTTGAGCCTTATGAGCAAGGAAACCCCGTCAAGACAATGATTGAGGGAGGATTTGGGATTGGGCTTAGCGTTAGTAAACAACTGGTAGAATTGCACGGAGGAACGTTGCAGGTCAGTTCTGTTCCCAATCAAGGTTCGAAATTCAGCTTCAGCTTACAGTTATCTGACTCAACCGATTGCCTAGTAGAAACAGAGACCGAAATTGCTGCATCGCTTGTTGTGGAATCGACATTGGACACTTCTTCGGCACCAATCGATTCAATTGGTGGACAGCAGCCGCAGATATTTGCCGATCGACCGAGAATATTAGTCGTAGACGATGACCCCGTTAACTTGAAAGTACTCGAAACGATTCTTTCATTAGAACGCTATGATATTATGACGGTAACGAGCGGTAAAAAAGCGCTGGATGTATTGGGGTCCAGGGAATGGGATTTGGTTATTTCCGATGTCATGATGCCTCAAATGTCCGGGTATGAGTTGTCACGTACGATTCGTAAACGATTCACGCTCACGGAACTTCCGATTTTGCTTCTTACTGCAAGAAGTCGTTCTGAGGACATCGAAAATGGGTTCCTATCGGGCGCAAATGATTATGTGACGAAGCCAGTGGATGCGTTGGAAATAAGGTCACGAGTTCGAGCGTTAACCGAAGTGAAACAATCTGTACGTGAGCGATTGCAAATGGAAGCGGCTTGGCTTCAGGCGCAAATTCAGCCTCATTTCTTATTCAACACATTGAATGCAATTGTAGCTTTAAGTGAAATCGATTTGAATCGGATGCGTAAACTGCTCGAAGTATTCAGTAACTTTTTGAGGGATAAATTTAAGTTTCAAAATGTTGATGAGCTTGCTCCGATAGAAGATGAGTTAAGTACTGTGCGCTCATATCTGTATATTGAACATGAACGATTTGGCGATAGGCTTCAAGTTGATTGGGAAATAGATGAATGTGAGCAATTAAAGATCCCTTTGCTTACAATCCAACCTCTAGTTGAAAACGCCATAAAACATGGTATTATGAAGCGTTCTCGTGGGGGAAAGATTCTTATCCGAATCTCAAACTATGAGACTTATGCAGAGATATCGGTTGAGGATGACGGCATTGGGATGGATGAAGGGTTGTTGCAACGAGTACCGGGAAGAAGATCGAACACTGGATCGGGAGTCGGTCTGCTTAATACAGATCTTCGATTAAAACGGCATTTTGGAAAGGGACTTCAAATTATAAGTAAACCGGGCCATGGAACTTCGGTATCGTTTATCGTCCATAAATGAGGTTCAATATTCCATTAGCATTGAATAAAGCTTAGTCCGTCACCTAAGAAAGTGACGGAACTAAGCTTCTTCATCTTTCTTTATTATAGCCTGAAGCTATGGTTTGTATAGAAAAAATAGTATTGAACTATTATAAGCGTGAATATATACTAAATGCAATGATAGAAGGAGATGTCTCAAATGCGTTTTGTGTATCTTATTTTAATTACGTTTTTTGTTTCAATAAATTTAAGACCCTCGATTACTTCTGTAGGTCCTTTACTAGATATTATCCAAAAGGATTTAGGAATGAGTGGAGTGACCGCTAGTTTAATAACTGCGTTACCTGTTTTCTTTATGGGTCTATTTGCAATCTTGGCTATTAAACTAAATAAACGATTAGGAATGGAAAGGTCCTTGGTTATAGCAATGCTGTTAATCTTCGTTGCTACATTCCTTCGCATGTTCGTCCATAATAGTTTCTTGTTGTTTGCGACAGCTTTATTCTCAGGGATTGGAATTGGTATTGCCGGACCATTAATCACTGGCTTTATAAAAAAATACTTCCCAGAAAATCCGGGTTTAATGGGGGTTTATTCCGTATCAATGGTGATTGGGGCAGCGGTTGCATCTAGCTTCTCTGTACCTTTGTACCAAAAGTTCAATGAGTCTTGGCAATACTCGTTAAGTTTCTGGAGTATAGTGGCGGTTCCAGCAATTTTACTGCTTCTCCCGTTTCTGAAAAATGCGGAAAAGAGTAAAAGTCCGCTAGCTATTTCATCCTTATTTGTGAGAAATAAACGGGTTACATTATTTATGTTGTTTTTTGGTTGCATGGCGGCTATCTTTTATTCGATAACAGCTTGGCTAGCTCCAATCGTACAATCAGTAGGTTTTAGCTATTCTCAATCAGGGATGATTTTGACGCTGTTTACAGTCATTCAAATTCCAGTAAGTTTCTTAATTCCTATACTTGTGAGCAAAACGGGAAATAGAAAAACGTGGTTGCTAGTCTGTAGTCTTTTCGAATTAATAGGAGTTGTCATGCTACTGCTCCATTTCTCTCCATGGGTAGCGACTGTTTTTCTTGGTATTGGGGCTGGCGGCTTATTTCCTCTGGCACTACTTCTCCCTATTCAAGAAGCAAAAAATATTGAAGAAACAATATCTTGGTCTGCCATGATGCAATTCGGTGGTTATTTGTTAGGGGCGCTTGGTCCTGCATTTATTGGGTTAACAGCAGATGTTTTTGGAAACTATGTTCCAGCTTTGTTCGTGCTAGTGATCGTTCTTTGTCTGATGCTTTTTACGATTTTTAAAATAGGGAACAAAGTTAAGACGGCAGATTAAATTACCGAATTGTCGATATGCAAAAAAGCAATGCCGGTAAAAACCAGCATTGCTTTTTTGCATATCCTATTATTTCGTAAAGTTATCAAAATAACCTTGGATAAAGACAATCGGTGTTCCTTTATCGCCGCTTCCTGACGTTAAATCGGATAGGGAACCGATAAGGTCAGTAAGTTTTCTAGGTGTTGTCCCTTGTGCTTCCATCGCACCTACAAGATCATCTTCTTTATTATCAATAAAATGTGATATCGCTTTTTTAAGTTCGTCGCCCCTTAAATCGGCAAAGTTGTTATCGGCAAGATATTTTAATTTTATTTCATTCGGAGTACCATTGAGTCCTGCTGTGTAAGCAGGGGATACAACTGGATCAGCAAGTTCCCATATCTTACCTACAGGGTCTTTGAATGCACCATCTCCATAAATCATGACTTCAACATCTTTTCCAGTCTTTTCTTTGAGCATATGCTGTATTTTATCAACTGTAGGTTGGCAATTACGTGGGAAGAGTTTAACATCATCTTCTGTTGATTTGTTTGACCCCAACAGACCATAATCTTCGTTATAACCACTACCATCAATAGAAGCGGATACTATATTATCGAGACTATAAACTTTATCTCCACCATTTGCTTTTAATATCTTTTTCGTTCTAAATCTTGTGTGGATATCACAAGTCAAAACATTTTTTGTGTAATCTAGAATTGTTCTTGGGTTATTTGAGAAGATTACTTCACATTCAACACCGTATTCTTCAATTAATGATTTATAGTAATCAATATAATCAACACCAGTAAAGGTATGTTTGTTATAGCCAAAATGTTCGCGGAATTGTTTTTCTGTTAAAACATCTGTCCAAGGATTAACGCCCTTTTCATCGAGCATATCTAAATCAACTAAGTGATTACCGACTTCATCAGATGGATAGCTTAGCATTAAAACGATTCTTTTAACGCCTTTTGCAATACCACGAAGACAGATTGCAAAACGATTACGGCTTAAGATAGGGAATATGACGCCGACAGTTTCGTCTCCGAATTTTGAATGAACGTCTTTAGCAATATGCTCGATTGTCGCATAATTATTTTGAGCGCGTGCAACGATGGATTCTGTTATAGAGACGATATCTTTATCGCCAATGGTAAAGCCTTCAACTTCCGAAGCTTTTAACACGCTATCTACAACGATTTCCTCAATATTGTCCCCACGATTTATTATTGGGCAACGAAGACCTCTAACAACTGTTCCAACGACTCTTTCTTTTTCCAATTGTATCGCTCCTTAGTACATCTAAATTGTATCTGTCTACTTGTAATATACACCACTTTAATGGTATAAGTAAAATCAATATATCGAATGATAGGTATAAGGGGCGTTTATATGGTTGGCAAATTAGATTTATATAAAATATTTTGCAAGGTAGGAAAAAGTGAAAGCTTTTCAAAGGCAGCAAAAGATCTTTTCATGACACAACCAGCTGTTAGTCAGGCGATTATGCAATTAGAAAAAGAATTAGACACACGTCTTTTTAATCGATCCCCTAAAGGAGTGTCTTTAACAAATGAAGGCAGTCTTCTATTTGAGTATGCCAATTCGGCAATTAATTTAATTCATGTTGGGGAAGAAAAGATTTTAGAATTTAAGAATTTAACAGCTGGAGAATTAAGGATAGGTGTCGGGGATACGATTTCTAGGTACTTTTTACTGCCCTATTTAGAGGCTTTCCATAATAGCTATCCGAACATCAAGTTTACGATTGTGAACGGGACAACCTTTGAACTTTGTGCGGTTTTAAAATCAGGAGGGGTGGATATTGCAATTTGTAATCTTCCGATTGATGATTCTACATTAGAGTTGAGATCCTGTTTTGATATCCAGGATATATTTGTTTACGGGGAAAAATTCAAGAAAATATTAGCTAGACCAATAAGTCTTCATGAATTAATAAAACTCCCACTCATCTTTCTTGAATCAAAATCAAATTCCAGAAAGTATGTAGAGGATTATATGCTAGCTAAAGGTATAAAGATTTCTCCAGAGTTTGAATTAGGCTCACATGATTTATTATTGGAGTTTGCTAAAATCAATTTAGGGATTGCATGTGTGACTAAAGAGTTTTCCAAAGAGTATTTAACTAAAGGGTTATTACATGAAGTACAATTAATTGAAGAAATACCAAAGAGGAATGTAGGTGTCTGTTTTTTAAAAAGTGTACCTCTATCACCAGCTTCAACAAGGTTTGTTGAGATGGTGGAAAATAAATGAATCGAGGTAATTTAATGAACGAAAAAGACCATGATCGATTACTCCGTATTAAAACGGCTGGGGCACGTGAATGGCTGAATCAATCATCTCATTATAATCGCTATGAGGCGACCCCTTATGCGGCATTGGAGGAGCTTTTTCAGGATTATGAGGTGAAGAAGGCAGATGTCTTCGTAGATTTTGGCTGCGGCAAAGGGCGGCTATCGTTTTACATTCATAATCGTTTCCATGTATCGGTGACGGGGATTGAGATGAGTGGGCAACTGTATCAGGAAGCACTGGAAAATCAGGCGAGTTATATGCAGAAGGCCAAGCGTGCGGGTGGATCAGTTCGATTTGAATGTGGTTTGGCAGAGGAGTATGAAGTGGAGCCGGGGGATAATCGATTTTACTTCTTTAATCCTTTTTCCATCCAGATTTTTATGAAGGTGATCGATACTATTTTGTTGTCAGTCGAGATGCAAAAGCGATCTGTGGATGTAATTCTTTATTACCCGACGGACGATTATAGTGAATTTCTTGAAACGAGTACCCCTTTTGTTCGTTTGAAAGAAGTGAGGATACTAGAGCTGTATGAACAAGATGACAATGAGCGTTTTTTGATTTATCGGTTATAATTTTAATTGAATATATAAAGATTGACTAAATGATTCCACTAAATAACGCTTCGCCGCTAGGGTATGCCTCCCGCCATAAGCCAAGCAACTTCGCCGCCAGTCTGGGCCCCCCACTAACCCTTGGAAGGCGCCTTCGCTGGATTGGCAGGTCACTTTCAATAGTTCAACATATATAGATAGATTTTAACCACGTTCAATTTAGAGCGTTATTTTTCGTTGTATTCTAAAGACAATGCATGGCGTCTTCCGCTTGATGCCAAGGGACAGGGTATCCTTTTCCTTTGGCGCAAAAAATAGAAGTGGATGTGTACTGCGGATCGGCCTCTTTGTTGTACCCGGTTTTTTCAATGACTTGTTCGGGATTATGACATCGATCGTAGCCACCAAATTTCAGAGTCAAGATACCTTTGCCGTTTGTTAAGGATGCAAAGGTTGTACTGTAGTTCATGAAAGTGGCGACGGGTACCCGTCCTTTGATGATTGTTTTGTCGCCGATTGTTTCGGGTGGTTCGAAGCTGCCATGTGCTTGCTGAATATCGGAAAGTACACGCCCGATATGGTCTAATTCGATTTTTAGCTTAAAGTCGTAATAAGGCTCAAGTAGGTTATTTTCCGCTTTTTCTAATCCTTGTCGTAAAGCTCGGTACGTTGCTTCTCTAAAATCACCGCCTGAAGTGTGTTCATTATGGCCTCTTCCCGTAAGTAATGTGATTTTGACATCAGTGAGGCTTGAACTCGTTAGCAGACCGTGGTGATTCCGTTCGAATAAATGATGACGAATCAGATTTTGATGGCCAATAGATAGGTCATTTGCATGACAAATATTTTCAAACGAGATGCCACTATTTCTTTCAGTAGGCTCGATTTTTAAATGGACTTCTGCATAATGTTTCAGCGGTTCGAAATGGCCGTAGCCGTTCACGGTTGTTGCGATTGTTTCTTTGTAAAGAATTTTGGGCTTGCCGAAAGAGATGTTGAATAAAAAACGTTCTTTAACAATTTGCTCCAAGACTTCGAGTTGGATGATTCCCATGACATGAACGTGGATTTCCTGAAAATGTTCATCCCAAAAAACGCGTAAGGAAGGATCTTCTTCGTCCAAAAGGTTGAAGCATCGCAAAATTTCTTTCACATGGATAGATGAATCAAAAATGACCTTGGATTTCAGGGTCGGAATCATCTCAAAGGTTGCTTTTTCTTTGAGCGCGCCGATGCCGTCACCTATCATCGCATTAGTTAGACCAGTCACCGCGAAAAGTTGACCAGCATGGGCTTGATTGACAGTAGTAAATTTACTACCGTTGTACATTCGAATTTGTGTAATTTTCTCCGTGATTTCGCCATAGGTCACTTCGTCTCGGACGCTTAACGTTCCGCTCAATGACTTCAAGAAGGTGACTCGATTGCCGTTGTCATCATGGCGAATTTTGTATACGCGCGCAGCGAAATCGCCTTCATCGACGTAGGTTGTTTCCGTTAGTTGGTCCAGCTTCTCGAAGAATTCAATGACACCGACATCTTTCAATGCTGAGCCACACGCACAAGGGTATATTTTATTGTCACGGATGAGTGTTTTGAATGTTTGTAGCCATAATTCTTCGTTATATCCTGATTCCATATAGTGTTCTAGAAGAGTTTCGTCGCGCTCAGCGATGAATTCGATTAACTCTTCGTGCATAACTCCTTCGTTGAAAGCGGTCGTGAGATTACATACATCTTCCGACAGATTGGCGCGGATGTCGCTTAAAATGTTATCTACATTCGTCGCTTCACGATCGGTTTTATTGATGAAGAAAAATGTGGGGACTTGATGTTTTTGCAGTAGCTGCCACACTGTTTCCGTATGGCCTTCCACACCGTCGACAGCACTGATAATGACGATAGCATAATCCATTACCTGGATTGCTCGTTCCATTTCCGGGGAAAAATCGACGTGGCCAGGTGTATCGATGATTGTATAGGTGGAGTCGTTGTAGGAGATCACTGCCTGATCGGCAAAAACAGTAATACCTCTCTGTTTCTCTATCTCATGACTATCCAAGAAGGCATCTTTATGATCCACGCGTCCTCTTTGGCGAATACTTTTTGTATGGTACAGTAGCTGTTCAGAAAAAGTCGTTTTTCCCGCGTCTACATGGGCGAGTATACCGATTGTTTT
This sequence comes from Sporosarcina limicola, assembly GCF_014873855.1. GTDB lineage: Bacteria > Bacillota > Bacilli > Bacillales_A > Planococcaceae > Sporosarcina > Sporosarcina limicola. Next base: position 19,923 of record NZ_JADBEL010000029.1, read on the forward strand.
ATACATTCCGTAACCTCTCTTCGTCTCGTGCACATATTTTTATTATAACATTGGTTGGTTATAGTGAAGTGAAATGGATGATTAATGCTATACTATAAGGATAAATCGTGTACGAGGAGGCTAATGGATTATGCAATATTCAATAAAAAAAATGGAGCAACTGGTGAGGGAAGATTCCAATTTGACGAAAGAGCTAAAACAAATCATGAAGGATCATGACTTGGAAAAGAATTTTGCGCTGAAAGCTTTGTATCATTCAGCAGTAAAAGATGGCGGCAAGTATCAGAAGGATTATCAGGAACTTTAAGTATGTAAAATTAGGAAAAGACGGGAGAATTGAATCTCTCGTCTTTTTCTATGCATTTTTTACGGTGTTACTCTTCAGAGTGACCGACGATTTCGTCCACTGTCTGGTCGTACGCCTTTTGTAGATTTCGTGAATAGCTACATTTTTCTTCGTCTTTCAAATGGGGGATTTCTCTAATCTGTTCCTCGTGGTAGATGTAAATTGACTCGAGCGATTGTGATTTTGGCGCTACATAGTTTATCATCAGTCCATCTTTAAATGCGTTTACATAGTATTCCTTCGATCCAAGTTTCATGTGTAAAATCCCCTTCTAGTGCAAAATAAAAAGCATCTTCTTTGTCAAATAAAAGAGGATGCTAACATGCGTAAATTTGTATGGTCGATTGTTGCCGTGACGAATGGTTCGTAAGCGGGAGAGTGACACAATGGCACGCATAGTGAAATAAGAGGAGTGTGACCTTTTCCGTTTACGTTTTTTCGTACGGCGGCATTTAAAAATCGTTGTTCGAACATAGCCGCACTTAACACCTCCTATCCGCGTAGGTTTTTGGTGTGTACTGAAAAAGGCAGGTCTCCTGGCTCATGATCATTGCTTTCTTTTCCCTTCCCATCAGCTAATGTGAGTGCTGGCAGTGGTTCCGAAAAAATCGCTCCCATTTACAGTTGCGGGACAGCGTCGGTTTTGCACCGAACTTCCCTTTTAAGCTTTATTCCAAAGAAAAAAGCACCTATTTCTACACGTTATTCAGTTGTTCTTTCACTATAACATATGACTTTGCACGAATCTTCTTCAATTGTTCTAATAATAGCAAATTAGGACAAGAAATTAGTTATCGTCCTCCCTATAATCAAGCTAAGGGGGAGAGAAAATGAACAGATTAAAGTCACAAGATCCATATCGAGTTTATATTTATACCTGTTTCTTATCACAACTATTCTTTACATTTATATTTACGGTGAATTTGTTGTATCATGTGAAAATTGTCATGCTTGAGCCGCTTCAACTTGTTTTAGTTGGGACCGTTTTGGAGCTATCCGTTTTCCTTTTTGAAATTCCAACGGGGGTAGTTTCGGATGTGAAGAGCCGCAAGCTTTCTATTATAATAGGTTACTTTTTAATAGGAATTGGTTTTTTAGTTGAGGGGTTATTCCCTTACTTTGTAACTGTTTTATTGGCACAGATCATATGGGGAATTGGCTATACGTTTACTAGCGGTTCTCGACAGGCTTGGATTGCTGATGAAATAGGTGAAGAGCGTGCTTCATCGGCATTTATTAAAGGTGCAAAGGCGGGTAATCTTGGGCAAGTCATTGCAATCCCTTTAAGTATTTTGACCGGTTATTTTATGATTAATCTACCCATCATTATTGGTGGAGTATGTATGATTGGATTAGCCGCATATTTGGTTTTCTTTATGAAAGAAGAGAATTTCAAACCATTGGATAAGGTAGGGAAAATATCTATATGGGTAAACATGAAGGGAAATATGGGGAAAATTATTTTTTATTCTAAAGCCAGTTTCATAATGAGAATGCTATTCCTAATTGCTTTGTTTGTTGGATTTTATAGCGAAGGTTTTGATCGGTTATGGATGTCTCATTTTTTGGTGGTATCCAATCTATCAGCCTTGACTGATGAAGAGCTCGTGGTGGTAATGGGTGGCATTCAATTTGTAGTCGTGCTAGTTTCTTTTACAGCACTTCACTTTATGAATCGCAGTTCTATCTACCAGAATCTTAGACCTATTTATGTGGCTCTTTTTATAGGAAGTGTATGTATTATCATAGGATTAATTGGATTCGCGTTGTCAACGTATGTAATTGCTTTGCTGGTCTTTTATGTAATGATCCAAGTGACGAGACAGGTAATGTATCCATTAGAGGATATTTGGTTGAATAAAATCATTCCTGATTCCTCTACGCGTGCCACTTTCTTCTCGGTAAAGGGTCAAGTAGATGCGATTGGTCAAATTGGCGGTGGCCCAGTTATAGGAATTATAGCATCGAACTTTGCGATAAAAACTGCGATTATTGTGAGTGCACTATTAGTAGCGCCGGTACTATTTCTATATAAAACTATTTTAAATAAATCTAGAGGGTGATTATTCACCCTCTAGATTTATTCTTAATTGGCAGGTAGATTTCCATAACTATCTTTTCATACTCCCAGTCATGGCAATGTTCATCATAGTATTCAAAATCATAGCCCTTTTCATCGACTTCATAAAGAGAATGGGGTAACCAATTTTCCAAAATATATTGCCAAGTCCCTTTGATTGCGGAAACAAACTGTTCCGTTTTAACGGACGGGGTCTTGAAAACTGCATAAGTTGCGGCTGGAACTCGAAATTTGATCAGTCCATCAGGTATCGGAGTGTTTTGATCATAGTTCACTGCGAATAGATAGGTAAAGTAGTCGTTTATTTGCGCGTTACTGAGATTAATACAATATTCACCATGTTCTTTAGGAGCTAATAGTCCGTATAGCGTTCTTTCGATGGATTCGTCTGCTGAAATTCTTTGATCCCAAAAGGCAGGGGCATCTCTTGTATATAAGATCTTTTCAATAGCACTTTCAAATGTTTTACCTGCAATAGTAAAAGGTTGTTTCTGAATAATTTTGGGTTGCATAACGATGCCACCTACCTTTTTTTTCTGGAGATTTAATAAGTCAGGCTTTTGAGGTAATGAGGTTGGACAATGAAGCCTATATAAGCTTGGAGGGCTTCCGAAACATTTCTTGAAAGCTTTAGTAAATCCTGAGTGAGTTTCAAATCCATAATCCAAAGCAATTTGAATAATTTTTTCTCCCCGTACTAGTTCATACAATGCGTATTGCAGCTTTCTTTTTAAGACATAGTCCATCACGGTATAACCAATCTGTTTATCAAATATTCTATAAAAATGATAAGGAGAATACCCAACCATTTTGGCTAATTCCACGGGATTAATCTCATCTTTAATATGCTCGTCTATATAATCAATTACTCGCTGTAGTAAGGTTACTTGTTGGATAAAAACCGCCTACCTTTTAATTTAATAAATTGCTGTTCCGTATTTTGTGTTGTGATCTTAGAAGGCGAAGTACATTATACTAATTCTATCATTTTGTAGGGGTGCGTGAGTATATAATTTGGGGACCTAAGAATTTTTGATTATCTATTATTTCGAAAAATTTTAGAGGGAAGAATTCTATTTTCGATAGAATAATTAAATAGGATTAATGCAAGTTTATAAGGTATAATGAATAATAACTTATAGACTGAATTACTTTTAGTCAGAAAAGGGGTAAGTAATGAAGGATCAGGAAAAAAAGAAATTTACAATTCCGCATACATATGCAATTATTTTCTTTATTGTTATTTTAGCGATGGTAGCAACATATCTTGTACCTGCAGGAGAGTATGAGAGGGAATTGGTCAACGATAAGCAGGTGGTTATTGCTAACAGCTATACACATATTGAAAACTCGCCGGTAACCCCATTTGGGCTCTTCACTGCGATTCCATTAGGGATGCAAAAAGGTGCGCAAATTATTTTTTATATTTTTCTTGTGGGTGGAGCTTTTGGAATTATTCGAGCGACTGGAGCAATTGAGTCAGGTGTAAATAGACTGGTCACGAAAATGGAAAATCATGAAAAGTTATTAATCCCAATAATAATGATCATGTTTTCAATTTTAGGTTTTACAACTGGTATGTCCGAAGAAACGATTATTTTTGTTCCGATAGGGATTGCGGTGGCACGGGCGCTAGGCTATGACGCCATTGTGGGAACAGCAATGGTTTCTACAGGTGCCGCAAGCGGATTTATCGGTGGAATGATGAATCCATTCACGGTTGGAGTGGCCCAAGGGATTGCAGAAATACCACTTTTCTCGGGGTTCTTGTTCCGCTCAGTCGTCTATGTATTTGTCTTGTCGATTGCGATTCTTTATGTAACGCACTATGCAAAGAAAGTAAAAGCGGATAAGCGTAATTCAATTATTTATGATTTGGAAATAATTGCGAAGCGGGATCCCAACGTTGGAAGTGAGTTTGCTCCATTTACAAAGCGCCATGCGTTGGCGTTGCTAACATTATTTTTTGGGGTCGGAATAAATATGTATGGTGTATTCAAATGGGATTGGTTTTTGAATGAGCTTGCTGCATCGTTTATTATCGTCGGGTTTGTAGCTGGTCTTATTGGTGGACTTGGTATAAATAAAACATTCGACTCTTTCGTTGAGGGAATGAAAATGGTTGCCTTCGGTGCGCTCATTGTAGGTTTTGCGCGTGCGATTTTAGTCGTACTTGAATCAGGAGTCATCATCGATTCATTAATTTATTATTTGGCAAGTGCAATTTCAAACTTGCCTGCGACTTTAAACGTTTTGGGTATGTTTGTTATTCAAGTTATCTTTAATTTCTTCATTCCGTCTGGTAGTGGACAGGCTGCTACAACCATGCCAATCATGGTGCCACTAGCAGATTTGCTTGGCATCGAACGACAAGTAGCTGTACTGGCTTTCCAATATGGAGACTCCATTAGTAACTCAATCATTCCTACGTCTGCTGCATTGATGGGGTATCTGGCAGTTGCTCAAATCCCGTATGAACGTTGGGTGAAGTTCATTTGGAAACTGATTGTAATCTGGCTTTTAGTTGCTGCAATTGCTCTCGTTGTTGCTGTTTGGGTGGGTGTTAGCTAAGACATAATAACGATAGAAAAAGATGGGAGAATCGAATCTCCCGTCTTTTTCTATACGGTCATTTAAAGTGTCAATCGTCGCGTTATCTAAAATTATAAAACAAGATACATTTCATATTGGGTCAATGCATTTTTTTCGAAATGAAGTTTCTTTAAAAACCCTTCTAACAAACTGTTATTAGGAAATCCAATGGAAAGATCTAAAAGCTGTAGTTTTTCACATGCTGTCTGAATCAGTAAAGAAGCAATACCTTTTTCTCTAAATTCTTTGTCTACAAATAAAAAACTTATTTTTCCACTTGCATTAACACAAAGACAACCTGCAAATTCAGTGTTGAAATACGCACTATAATACGTATTATTCACTGATTTTTCCATATAATCGCTATCATTTTGCCAATTCATATGGAAATACAGCCACTTTTTCGTTTCTTGCTGAAATTCATTAAACTGGATTTGTTTGATTTTTATATCTTCAACGCTTTTCATTTTTAATTGTGATGCGTCCTTCAAATCATAGTAGGATAAATCATATACTTTTTCATAGCCTAACTTTTTATAAAATTGAATGGCTCTATCGTTTCCTACAATAACTTCAAGAAATAGTTGTTGGCATCTAGTAAGTAATGCTTCTTCCTTATGGAGTTCAAAGAGCTTGTGACTAATACCCATTCCTCTAAATTCAGGATGTATTGCTAACGTTCCGCAGCGCATTGTTTTTATTCCTTCGTACTTTTTAACACCACCTAGAATGATTCCGATGGGTTCATGGTCATTCATCGCTATAAAAGAATGTTCTAGGCGATTACCTTCTAGACCAAGAAACCGCTTTATAAAATCCTCTTTTGAAATATCGAATTTGATCATATAATCTGCATAGCCAACTTGGAACGCTTCATACACCAAATCTATTTCTACTTCGGTACATTTTTTATATTGGATCATATGTAAGAATAAGTGGACTTAAAGATTGTTAGATCTTTATCAACTTATTCATTCACTTCCTTTCATTTATATTTCGCTATCCAAGGGATTTCACCATAGACCATATAAATGAACTATGATGAACATAAAGATATAAAATTTTTCGATTACTTTTTGTGAATAATTAAATTTTATCATAAACCTACAGTTGTCACAAGTCGGTTTTCCCAATTGTCTAAAAGTGCTGATTATTAGAACACTATCTTATAATGGATAGTGTTTTTTCATATTTAACAAGCTCATGCATCTACTGTGTTAGAGTAGTAATACTATTACATTAATACATAAGGTTCTTGTTAACTTTTTCAACAGGACTACTTGCACTCGCCACTTTTTTTAGCAGAATAACGACTTTGATACAAGTGTACACCTTTAATTATGTTCAAATTATGTCACAAAAATTAAAATTTCGCCCTTATTCGACAACTAATACTAGTGCTCCTTTCACCCTTAGTGTACATTAGCGATAATAGATAGCTTGTTTTAACGTTAAAATTTGCATCATCAAGGGAGAATTGTGTTAATGACTACGAAAACCGCATGGATTACTGATACGGCTGCACAGCTAGACGAGGCTTTTATACAAAAATACAATGTACATATTTTGCCGTTGAGTGTCGTATTTGCTGATGGTGTCTTTAAAGAAACAGTCGATATGACACATGATGAGTTTTATGACAAATTACGCGTTGCAAAAGTCCACCCCAAAACCTCCCAACCTGCTATTGGTGAAATGGTTGCCCTTTATGAAAAACTACAGGAGCAAGGCTATGATTGTGCAATTGCTGTACACGTTTCTAGTGGTTTATCTGGCACGTTTGATAGCTCGCAGACAGCCGCACAAATGGTAGATTTCAAGGTCTATCCTATTGATTCTAAAATCGGCTCCTATCCGATGATTAAAATGATTGAAATTGGCAATGAACTACTTGAACAGGGGCATAACGTTGAAGAAGTTGTTGCAGCCATCAAAAAAATAACGGAAAATTCCGAGCTATCCTTCATTCCCGCTAATTTGAATCAGCTCCATAAAAGCGGTCGTGTCTCTGGAACACAAGCATTTTTAAGTAATTTGCTAAACATCAAAGTCGTGATCACATTCGATGATGGAAAACCCGTGATGAAAGAAAAAGTTCGTGCTAATAAACGTGCAAAAAAACATGTGACAGCTTTACTTCGTAGCGACATGAAAAAAGGCACCGTTCCAGAAATTGCCGTTATCAACTGCAATAATCCAAAAGATTCTGAAATCTGGAAAGACGAACTATTGCAGGAATTCCCAAAGCTAAAAGTTCTAGTACTCCCCCTCAGTGCTTGCGTTGGCGTACATGCAGGTGAAGGCACGACTGGTTTGAGCTGGGTTAGATACTGACTATACAATGTGTCCAGTTACTGCCACCATGTACTGATTAACAAAGACTACACTAAACATTCACCAGGGAATGTAATAAGCACTAAGAATTCCTTCTAACCGCTTCGGCGGGAGGCTACCCCAGTGCGTAGCACGAAATACTTTTAAACAAAAAACAAGCTGATTTTCTTGTGTAAAATGGAAATCAACTTGTTTTTTGTTGTAATTGTATGTTCATGGCTCTTTGAAAGTCAATTTTCAAAAGCATCTCATTCGACTCTATTAAATCTTTCAATAATAACGGTCTCTTCGTTACATCCTATGCTTAAGAGTCTCCGTCAAAATTAATAATCCATATATATAAATGGATTATAATAGCGATATATATATATATTGAGGGTTTTGGATTGATAATCTATTTTTTTCAAAGTGTCCCGTCCTGATCAAATAGGTAAGCACATAATTAAAAAAGAGCAGACTCTATTCAATGTTGAACGGGCCATTTTTTATATCGCTCTGCTCCTGGCAGTTGCAGTCATCGGGTGTCGGCTAGAGTCTAAAATTACAAAACAAAATACATTTTATATTGGGTCAATGTATTTTTTTCGAAACAAGGGTAAGATGATTAGTACGAAATGCAATCGATTATAATCGATTATAAAGGGGTACCGTCAGGGAAATGCGGATTTACAACGCTAAGCATATTTCCAAGACGGTTCCCCCTTAAAAAGACAAGATAGTAACTGAAATAATAGATAAAACAGCAGAAAAAATAGGATACAGACTAAACTGAACCCATCTTTTCTTCGTAATAAAATACCTTATTTCAATTGACTTTAATCTTTTTCGTTTGAAATCAATAGCATGCCACTCTGTGGTTTTTTCATTACTAAAAGTGATTGTCACTAAATCATTAGGAGGACCGTGAGCATCTTCAAATGTTCTTACCTGCACGGTAACATTAAATAAGTAAGTGCCTATGGGCAGCTTTTCAATTTTAATAATTTTACCACACTCATTTTGTGTGATTTCGCCATATTGCTTCTCCAATTCCTGTTGAATTGAGGGATAAAGCATAACGAAAATCAAGTCATCACGCAACTGTATATCATTTTCATTTTCAGTTACGGTTTCGGATTGGACTGGAGAGAAAAGAGCTAAGAAGGTAATTAATATTAACAGGCTTTTTTCATAAGTCATATCACCTCGCTTATTTTTACCTTATTTTCTCCATACCGATGTTTATTATGCTAAGGCATTTGGCTTAAATTTTCTCTTCTTTTGAGTTAACCTTTTTTGTCATTTATTAATGATTGAAAACATTGGCATGTTAAAATATTCCCTTTCAATTAAAAAACGAGTTGCCTTAAGCAACTCGTTTTTTAATGTCAATCGGCAAATAAGCCCTGATATAATCAGGCAGACCTTCAATCCATTGTTGTAGTTGACTTTCAATTGTTTTTTCATTTTTGCGTTTGTCTGTTTTATCGCATCTTGAAGAAACTCGATCAATTGCTGTAGCGCAATTACCCAATCAAGTTCATTTACTTCATCACAAAATTCATAAAAGAGTCCGCCTAACGTGCGTTGGTCCGTATTACAACGATTTTGCCATGATAGTACTATATAGCGGGCAAAAACAATACAGTCGGTGCTCAGAATAGCCAGCCATTCACTTTTCTTATTTCTGTTTCGGATAAACACTATTTTTACAGGGGTTCCGTTGGCCATCACGCAATGGATTGAACGAAGGAGACCTTTTTTTGATTCAACAGGTTGTGCCGATTGATATAACTGCTTTAACGAAACAGGACTTCCATTTACCAAATAGCGCTGCTTCGTCTCTTTTACCATACCGATTACATCCAAGCCTTGTTCAACAACGGCTTTGACAAGTGGAGGCATTGTAAACCTGGAATCCATCAAGACGTATTCAGCATTAATACCATTGGAAAGTGCACGACGTACCATGTCTGGGATTTGTTCAGGTGCACTTTGGAGCGCATTTACCCGACGCTTATAACCAGAAGTACGTTTATCGATATCCGAAGAAATACCGTTTATCTGGGACTTCTTTGAACTCAGTAAAGAAAAATCAATCGGCATGAACGAGTGGCCGTCAGACCAACGCAGTGTAAACATACGAAACCCTTTATAGAAACGTATTTTCAAAGATGCGTGATCAAAACAGCTGGCCAGAAGCTCAACTTTTTTACTCCGATTCCGATCGAAGGATGAGTCATCAATTATGAATACTTTAACGTGTTTTGCATCTGTTAGATGCGAGACTTTTTGAATCGTTGAGGCACTAAATGTCAATAAAAACCTTCGCCAATTGAATGTTGATTGATTTAAGAACCGATACACGGCATCCTTGGCAGGATAGGGCTCGGCTTTCTTTGAATCCAAAAGAGAGAACCAGTTTTTATGTTGGAAAATCAAACAAAAAACCAACTGGAATAAGTATGAACATGTAAAACCGAAGGTTTTTGTAATGCCGGCTTTACGTAAGTGTTTAATAATCTCTAACTCTGAAAAAACAGAGTGAAGTTCTTTAGGTAGTTGATTATCAATACGGTTTTGGTCTATCATATAGTAGGCACCTCTTCTATGTGGTAGTGATTTCTCGATAATCTCACTATACCAAAAGATTGAGGTGTCTTTTTGGTTTTTTAGAACTGTCAAGGTATATACAGGGCTAGGCTTAAAGCCAAGCCAGTCAACTTACAAAGCTAATTTATTCGATGCGAAAGTTGAGTTAATAAGTATAGCTACTTTATTTCAAATCCAAAACATTATTGTACATCTAATGCCACTACATAAATAACTTTTCCATTATCCCAAGTAACTACTATGTCATAAATCGTTTTACCTTTTTCTTTTACATCCTTAAAATCATGATAAGTCGCAATTACATTATTATTTTTGTCATAAGCTCTAATTTCATATTCAATTGGTTCGTTTTCGAAATTAATTTTTATAGTCTCTTTTAGATTAACGCTAACAGCATTTTCAACGTCAACAATTTCTGTGGAGGGTAAAGATTCTGCTTCGACGCCAACCATTTGTTCTGTTTTCGTGTCTAAATAACTCCAACTATATCCTCCTAGTTTTGCATGAATTACATCTTCGCCAACTGTAAGTGTTAAAGTAGGTGGTTTCTCATTATGAGTTAAACTAACTTCTTGTATTTTTTCATTACTACTTGAACCATCATTTTGTTCCGGCTCACTTTCGTTTGAATTACTACAACCGATCAACCCAAATATCACAATAAATGACAAACTTAACAAAACGTTTTTCATCACGCATTTCACCCCTTCTATAATTTGACGGATTGCACACACTATTAGTTACAAATATAGTATAGGGAAATGGGAACCACATTAAATGTAAAATAATCATTTAGCTAACCATACCCTTTAAGCAATAAGCTAAGAAAAAAGCGTTAACCCAATGGATTAACGCTTAGTTTATTATTTTACTGCCTCTCTAGCCCCTGCAATATCATACGATGAAGGAGTATGAACAGTTCTATCTCCGACTCCATACATTACTTTATTTTTGTTAGTACTATTATATAGATCTGATAAACCAATAGTATGTCCAAGTTCATGTGTTGCAGTGCTATTATTTTGATCGGTAGTACGATTTCCCATCAGATAACGATTATAACTAATTTCCCACCTTGTTTTGTGTCCTGTTGTAGAATTTGCCCAGCTTGTAGTTTTAGCTACTGTAGAAGTATCTGGTCCTCCATGTGACTTTACAATATTTTGAGAAATAGGATTTTGAATTATTGATACTTCATTAGTGCCATTCCATCGTAAAAGTCCATTATAAGTATAACCTTTGTATTCATTACCTAAACCAATTTCAAAATTATAGGTATAGCTTGTTGTTCCTGCATGATTACTACAATTTACAATCCACAATCCACCCGGTACTTTCTGAACCTGCATTGCAAATAGTACCAATATGTGCGCTTGCGCTTGTATTAACTGAAAGGAAAATTAATAATACAACTAAAACTTTAAAAAAATTTTTCAGGAACATCTCAATTTCCTCCCTTATTTGTATTAATTTTCGATATAAATTTGTTTAGATCGATTGCTTGGATACTTTTTTCATTATCATTATCTAGTTCCGCCATCATACTAGTACTTTGATTATTCCCATCAATCTCTATGTCTTTAAATTCTTCAATTGGGGCAGCTAATTTAACAATTGTGTCATCGTTTATAATTTTAAACATTCCTGTTTCTTCGCCTATTATCCAATAGTCTGACTTACTTGCTACTGTTTCTTTTAAAAATAGGATGTATTTTTCTCCGCTTTCAAACATTTTATTGTCGTTAAATGTCCACTCACTATCGCCTTCTTGTTTAATAGTGACTTCTTGCTCGGAAATTGTTCCATTTAGCACTTGATTTACAACGACGCTAAATACTGTATAAGGTCCAGTTTCGTCATTCACTTCTTCAATTTTTTCTTTGATGGTTACTTCAGCTATTATATCAGCTTCCACTGTTGCATCCTCAAAATCAAACCCAATGAGTTCTGCTTGTATTCCATCTGGAACCTCTACAGATACCGCCGATTTAGGTGAAACCCCACTTCCAACATTTGAATTACAAGCGGTCAAAACCATCATACTCCCTATCAGGTACACTAATTTTCTCAATCTCATTCTAATTACCTCCTAATAAATTTAAATTCACCAGTATTTACACCATGTGCTTCTTCTTTCATTACTACAGTGCATGATAAGATATTAAACCACGCGTGTTGATTATCTAGTTTCTACCAATAAATAATTACAAAAAAGAGAGTCCCTCTTTTACAATGTAAGTTACCACACCAACATTGACGAAACGAGGAATCTCTCATGAACAAGAATACCACGTCCCACACACTGATTCAAAACTTTCTTTCAGAAACAGAACTTCAGGCTATTTTAACGGAATTTAACTATACCGATACAGCCCGAAAATGCACGGTTTCTACAGTCATTTCATATTTGATTAGTGCTGCGACAAATGAATGGAAAAGTCTACGTCACGCAGCTGATGTTGGCCCGAGCATCGGACTTGTTAATGTTGACCATTCGTCGCTGTCAAAACATATGAAAGCACTAGACTACGCTATTATGAAGCGTATTTTCGAGGTCATCGTTGGGAAGCTAAACCGTGCGACATGTCGCTCATTAATGATGCCGAAAAAGCTTCTTTCCATTGATTCAACAACGATTACTGTTGGGCAAACACGCTTACCTTGGGCCGTTTATCATGGCGAACGTTCAGGTATAAAACTGCATGTCAACTTCACTAATGACACGGCTATGCCTCTTCAAATTGTTGAAACAACTGGACTCAAACATGATGGTCCTATTGGTGTAAAACTTGAGGATAAACGCTTTATCCTTGTTTGTGATCGTGCGTATTTTTCGATTAATAAGGTCGATCGCTACGTGACGGAAAAAGACATGCAGCATTTTGTCATTCGTTTAAAAGACAATATCCATTTGAACCTCAAAAAACCACCAAAAGGCACGCGTACCAATGATTCCAACGTAACCGATGACTTCACATGCACACTTGGCACACCACAAAAACAGACAAAGAAACGGCATCGCGTTGTACAATTTACAGACCATCGGGGAAAAGATATCCGCGTTGTGACCAGTTTAATGGACGTAACGGCAGAAGAAATTGCCGAAATGTATAAATCGCGCTGAGCTATCGAGTCATTTTTTCGTTGGATTAAGCAAAACTTGAACGTTCCTGTGCGGTTCGGAACATCATCAAATGCCGTGTACAACCAGTTGTTTTCGGCTATGATTGCCTATGTCTTACTGAAATTTATTCATGCGCAAGATAGTAAGATAAAGCACATAAAATCCTTGTTATTTGCAGGTTTTACATGCCTGTTTCTTTGTGATGCCCTGCCAATTGAGTGGCGTATGAGTCTGAAAGACACACTAGAATTTCAATGGAGAGTAAATCAGTTGAATGCTTTATAATTTTGGTTAATCAACACGCGTGTTAATAAAAAAAAACTATCCACTTCTTTTTAATTTGAGCACCTCTTCCTGTTAAATATTTTCCCTCTACCTATCGTCCAACAAAAAATACAATCTCCTCAAAAGTTGGACCTATTTTGATTGATTGGGCCTAATATGTAAGATTAGACAAAGCAGGTTAAATCCCCTTCTTTTTTTAAAATAAAAGGAATATATTTTAAAATCTGTAAACAGGTCTACTATGTACTTATTTTTTGAGTTAAAATGATATTGATTCCACCTGAATCGTGGATAATAAGTAATATATCGGGGTCCTACCAACAAAAAGCGCAAAACATACGCTAAGCAAATTCCAACATAAAAAAGCCGATTTCCCTATACTAAGGAGTATCGGTTTTTATTATTTTCAAATTAAAATGTATCAAAACTCATAAGTAATGTACGCTTCTCCATTGGGTAAAATACTATCTTTTACAATAAAATACCCATCTTTCTTCTCCGTTTTTTGGAATTCCCTAGCGTAGGCATTAAGTGGTGTCCCATCTTAGTGTCATAAGTGGGCCGAAAAAAAGGGGCTAATTTATATGAAATACGGATACGCAAGAGTAAGTACAGCATCCCAGGATCTTGAGGCACAACTTCAAGCGTTAGAGAAAGAAGGCTGCGACAAAATCTATTCTGAGAAGTTCACGGGTACCAAGGCAGACCGTCCCCAATTCGTTGAATTACTTTCTATATTGGAGGAAGGTGACACGCTAATGGTCACTAAACTGGATAGGTTCGCCCGTACTGCGTTATCTGGTACAGAACTAATACAAAGACCTGCTGCAAAATGGCGTTAAGGTCCATGTGCTGAATATGGGCTTAGTGGAGGATACGCCAACAGGACGATTGATGCTGAACGTCATGAGTTCCTTTGCTGAGTTTGAACGGGATATGATAGTGGAACGTACACAGGAAGGCAAAGCCATTGCAAAACAGAACCCCGATTTCAAAGAGGGTCGTCCGAAACTGTACGGTAAAAAACAGATTGAACACGCTTTACATCTACTGAAGAGTAATTCCTATAAGCAAGTGGAGGAAATAACGGGCATTTCAAAAAGCACATTGATTCGTGCCAAAAGAGAAGCAACAAAAAGGGTACTTTAATTTAAGAAAGAGCTGCCATGAAAGGCAGCTCTTTCTTATTGAGTAATAGAGTTAAATACTTCCGTGAACTGGCGTTATGTTAACCTGGTGTGTATAGTGGATACAAGACCGTTCAGCAATCGAATCGATGTTTTTACAGTTTGATTTTATATAGCTGATCCTTTTCCTCCTTCAATTTACGGAGTAGGTTGATTCAATTATTTGGCAAAAGAAAACACCTTTAATTGTTAAATCATAGCTAACAATTAAAGGTGTTTTTCATAATAGATTAAGGGATTTTATTAACTTGATTTTTTTAACAACTCCGTATAGATACGTCGACGACTTGTATTACTCTGATTACTAAAATCAACATCGTTTACCGAGTCAACTAATTCTAACTTAATTTTTTCTGGCATATCATCGATAAAACTAAATGCATTCCCCAAAGCCCTCAGACTTCCATGAATGAATAGCATGTTGTTCTTTCTGCAGGGACTCGTTTACATTCGTGAACTCAGTTACTTCCTGTTTACTCGCTAGGTATATATCCAATTACATTATTGCTATCTTTATCTATTAATACGACCGGGAGTCCAGTAACGGTATTGGGTTCGTCTTCAAAACTTACTTTATATACTATTTTTCCAACATACTTTTTTGATAAAACCTCATCCAAAGAATCTACGGTATGGTTAGATACCACAGCAGTATTAGTTTTCACGCTGTTTTGGGTTCCCCAATTGTTTTTAATAATATATTTTCTCGCCGCTTCAATTTGTTCTGTATATTGAGGATTTTCACTTGATATTTCAGATGTAATTCCAGCATTATTACCTTTGGTTGCACACCCTGTTAAACTGATCAACAAGCACGACAAAATCATTAAAAAAAATAGACTTTTATTCATTATTATAACCTCCTTAGCATTTTAATTTTCCAATGGATTAGAAAATATTTACTATTGAGGAAATATACTATATAGTTCAAAATATATCAAACTTAGGAGGTTATTATGAAGAAGATTATTTCCATCTTACTAATTTTCAGTTTAATTTTTCTCGTTAGTTCAAATTCAGTGGATGCTTACAATTTTTGGACAAACAAAGCAAAATTAACGAAACCCATAGATGGTGGGCAATATTATGTAAGTCATTCAAAAGTTGGAACTACTGAATATTTAGCTCCCGTTAGTGGTGCTGTTCTTGATTGGAACAGAAAGGCATACACAAATAAAGTGGATGTTAATTTCACACGTACAACTTCACGAGCTAGTACAGCTGCTGATTTTTAATTGCTAGTTATGGAAATACAGGTTGGAATGGTATAGCACTGTTTTTTAAAGTGGGAGAAGGGCAAATTTCTACTGAAGATAGTGGTCCTACTCAAAACTACAATTATACTGAGCTTAAACTGAACCACAGTTATTTATATGACGATGAACCCATCGATATTCAAGCTACTGCCATGCATGAATTTGGACACGCACTAGGTTTAGCTCATTCAAGTACAAAAGATGCAATCATGTATAAAAATCGTGACAGAAATGTAAAAAATGTATCCGGTGATGATATTCAAGGTATAAGGCATATCAAAATAAATAACGGATCAAATTCGAACGCCTTCCAGAATAGAAACATAAAGTGTTTTTAAGTTGTAGTTAATCGACCATTATTATACTCAAATGGAGGTTATGTTGCCCATTATCGCTAAAGTAAACATAGCTTCCCCTTACCCAAAAATCAGCTTACAATACTATTATTTCCATATAAACCACCATTTCTTATAGTTTTCGGATCTATTGTCACAAACCATTTTTCTATTCCAGCTGCCCGCTCGATTAGCTGTTCATAGTAATTCATGATGCTTTTTTTTACCTTTACTCCCGTTTCATACACGTTTTCTGATAAACTAACAGTCGGATTTTTTCCTTTCCACACCATACTTTTCGCAAAACCTAAGACAGCCTCCAGCGTATCCAGAATGTCCCCATTCCAATGTTGCTCTAAGCGTCCCCAAGCTCTTTCCACCGGATTATATTTACTGTGGTAGGGAGGAAAATACGCTAAAATGACTTTAATGTGATACGTGGCCGAAAACTCGATGATTCGTTTCATGAATTGTGTTCTGCGACTGCTATTTTCGGGTCCGTTATCTGCATTGATAATGAGCGTATCCTTCGTGTGTAAGTAATGTTTACACCAGTAGGCCTCAATGCAATCCACCATAAAATCCGCTGTTGCCTTCGTTTCTGTAAATACAAGTTCAAGGTGGTCACTCGTTAAATCTAGTATTCCAAAGGGAGTTACGTAGTCGTTTCCAAAGTCATGATCATTCGCTTTTACTAGATTTCTACTTTTACCACCTCTTGAGAAATTGCCGATTTTCACCCGATCTTTCGTATCAATCGAGATTCTGACTACGTTATCTTTGTCTTTATTCTCATCATGTACTTTTTTTAGATGGTCAAAGATTGCATCTGTTTCTGCTATTTTTTTGAGCGGCTTCGCTTTTTGTACCTTTTGAAGACGATAGCCCAGTTTGTTGATTTTATTGTTCAGTGTTTGGGTGACGGGTAACTCTTCGTCCGTATAGCCTTTTTGACCAATGAGTTGCTTACGCACTTCTTTAACGGTCACCCTGGTAAAAAGTCGAGTCGTTCCAAAATCAGGGTCTGTCTGACTTTGAGTGTCAATAATATCTGTTATATCTTCTAGTAAATTCGGAAGTTTCACTTCCACACCTTTCCGTCCACGGGCATTAAAGGCATCCGCGATGGAGATACCTTTTAACTCAAATCTACCTTTTCGTATCGTATTCCGACTAACATTAAATTCTTTGGCAACTGTTGATTGACCCCCCTTTCCCAGGGATTTAGCTATTTTAGCAAGTGCTTTTCGTTTGTCGGAACCCTTCAATTTATGAATAGTTTCTATAAAAATAGCTTTGCATTTACCGAAATATGTAGGTATCATAGTATCTGTATCCTTTGTTATGTTTTTTTGTTTTTGTTGTTATTAACAATTAAAACATATTTCAAGGGATATTTTTTATTTATATATGTTGAACTTATAATTTATCTGTAATCTTCAGCGAAGGCGTCTACTGGGGTAGCCGAAGCGATAAGACTGATAATGGTTTTCTATCAGGCTTATCGCGGGAGGCATCCCCAAGCGCCGAGCGTTGTTAGTAAGATTCTTTAGTTGAACATATATAGTTGAAATTGGTTCGTTATTTTTTTGGTAATGCCTTATACGAATTTGGGACTACTATTATCTGAACAATGTGAGCATACAATTAAATGCGCACGTTATAAAGGTAACACGAAATTGGAGTTTCAGGATCGAAAGGAATTCCAAGGATCGCTTTTAAAGCAAGTAAACGACGTATATGACTATTTGCAGCTTCATAATGCGAGTTCAGTGACGTTCAATGGGCTACAAAGGGTTGAAAGGACGGAATATCCAAACTATGTACTACGCGAAGCACTCATTAATGCTGCGGTGCATCGGGATTATGGTTTTAGTGGAAGTATTTTGATTCATATTTTTGAAAACTGGATTGAGATTGTTTCTGTAGGTATTGGTACAGGGGTTGTCGGTTGAAGATATAGAGCTTGGCATTTCCCAAAGCCGAAATACTAAATTAGCCAACTATTTTTATCGGCTAAAATGGATTGAAAGCTACGGGACTGGATTGCAACGGATAATGGAAAGTTATGTGAACGCGAAGGTCATTCCTTCTTGGGAGATTGGTCCAAATGCATTTGTCATTACATTACCTAAGATAGAGCTGAAGCATCAAGAAACAACAAAATCGAATGATATGGATTTGGATCTATGGATGGCGCAACATGAATCCTTTACAAGAAAGGAGTTAGAAGAGTTTATCGGTAAAAGTAAATCATTTATTCGTGTCTTTATCAATTCGCAAATCGCTTTAAATCGCATTGAACAAATTGGACATGGACCGGCGACTAAGTACCGGGTGATAGCTAAAGAGTAGAACACTATCTTATAATGGATAGTGTTTTTTCATATTTAACAAGCTCATGCATCAATTGTGTTAGAATAGTAATAATATTACAGTAACGGGGTGTCGAAATGAAATCAACGGGTGAAAAGGTGTTATCTCTTCGGAATTTAACGATGAATTATGGATCGAAACAGGTGTTAAGGGGTATCGATTTGGAGGTATACCAAGGTCAAATCATCGGTTACATCGGGCCGAATGGGGCGGGGAAAAGTACGACGGTTAAGATTATGCTTGGGTTGATTGATGGTTATAAAGGTGAAGTTGAGGTTTTTGGTCAGAATATTGCTTCGGGCGATCCAACCTATAAGCGGCGAATCGGATATGTTCCTGAAAATGCGGAAGCCTATGATAATTTGACGGCGAGTGAGTATTTGACGTTCACTGGAGAACTTTACGGCATGGACCGGAATCATGCGGAGGAAAAAGCAGTCCGTTTGATGAAGGAATTCGATTTGGGTGATGTCATTCATACGAGATTATCCTCTTTTTCGAAGGGAATGAAGCAAAAAGTATTGATCATTTCCAGCTTGTTGCATGATCCAGACTTGTTGTTTTTGGATGAACCATTAAGTGGGTTGGACGCGAATAGTATGATGATTATCCGAGAAGTTTTATCGCAACTTGCGGCACAGGGTAAAACGATTTTTTATTCATCACATATCATGGATCTTGTTGAGAAAATCAGCACACGAATCGTACTGATTGTAAAAGGAAAAGTGGTTGCTGATGGAAGTTTTGAGGAGTTGCAGGCACTAAGTGAAGAGGGGACACTGGCAGAAATTTTCAACCAGTTGACAGGATTTACGGAACATAGAAGCATCGCAGAGAAATTCGTTTCGATTGTTCGGGAGGAAGATGGTGATGCGTAACTTTCGTACATTGAAGTTCCTTGCTCGATTCAGAGGCCTTTTTACGCGATTCGGAATCGATTTTGATGCAATGCAGACGATTTTACGAATTAAATTGACGATGGATGAAAGACGGGTTCCGACAATTTTTCAAAATGCCTCGAAGAAGAAAGACGGTAATCAATTTCTGAAATCGTTATGGATCTATGCGTTATATGGATTGGTCTTGATTCCGTTCATATTGCTTGGGGAAAATTATATATTTCAAATGAGTATTGTTTTTGGAATGCTCATGTTCATCTTGATGACGTCAATGATTTCGGATTTTTCTTCCGTGTTGCTTGATGTAAGGGATAAAAATATTTTACATACGAAACCGGTAAGTGGACGGACAATTAGCGCGGCGAAAGTGATTCATGTGATGATTTATATGACGTTCGTAACAGCGTCGTTTGCTGCGATTCCGTTTATTGCTAGTGTTTTTAGGCATGGCTTGGCTTTTGGATTGGTTTTTCTAATCGGCCTGTTGTTCACAATGCTTTTTATCGTCGTGTTGACGGCGTTACTCTACCTGGTTGTTTTACGGGTTTTCGATGGGGAACGATTGAAGGATATTATTAATTATGTACAAATACTTTTATCTGTGGGCGTTGTTGTGGGGTATCAAGTATTTATTAGGTCTTTTGAGTTTATTAATTTGGATATGGTGTACGTATTTGAATGGTGGCATGTCGTTCTACCACCCTTGTGGTATGGAGCATCATTTGAGGTTTTTCTTCATCATGATTATTCCAGCTACATGATTGTTTTTGTATTGCTTGCTGTTATTGTTCCACTCATTTCAATCTATTGTTATTCGCGATTGATGCCTTCTTTTGAACGCAATTTAGAGAAGTTATTGAGCGATACAAGGAAGAGGAAAAAGAAGTGGACTGGGTTAGATGAATTATGGGGAAAAGTCACGTGTCGAAATAAGGAAGAGAGACTATTCTGCCGTTTCGCTATGCTCATGATGAGGCAAGAAAGAGAGTTCAAATTGAAAGTGTATCCAGCGTTAGGAATTGGTCTTGTTTTCCCATTCATTTTCATTGTCAATGAGCTACGTGATCGAACGTTAGCTGATATATCAACGGGGAGGTTGTTTTTATTTATTTATTTTTGTAATTTAATAATCCCGACGAGTGTTCACATGCTGCAATTCTCAGGGGATTACAAGGGGAGTTGGCTGTTCAAGGCGGCTCCGATTCAACAAGTGTCTGCCGTTTATAGCGCTGCGTTAAAGGCGTTTTTGGTGAAGTTGTATGTCCCTTCTTTGGCACTACTTAGCATTGCGTTCATATGGATTTTTACGGGGAGAATACTTCCTGATTTAGTGGCGGTTCTGTTGGCTGGAATTATTCAAACAGTTGTTACGTATAAGTTCATCAATAATGAAAATTTTCCTTTTTCGAAGCCGTTTGAATTTGCGCAGGATGGCGTTGGGGCCAAAATGATACTACCCTTTTTGCTAACGGGTGTCTCTGTACTGGCGCATTTGGCAGCAAGAGCTGTGGATTATGGAATTTATATTTATATCGTTCTGCTCCTAGCAGTTGTAGTCATCGGTTGGCGCGTTGTTTTTCCTAAAAGGGTAAAGGCTATTTACTAATTTTCATCTCTTAATCAAAAACTAAAGTTCTAATTATTGCTCTACTCAAATTCAATTTGTTATACACTAGATAGAGATAGTGTGAGAGGGGGCGATGGGTTGAAGAAGTTTAGTAAAGCTGAAAATGGTTGGATGTTTTATGACTGGGCAAATTCTGCATACTCAATCATAATTACGACCGCGGTATTTCCGATTTTTTATAAATCGGTTGCGACAAGTGCAGGTGTTGATAACGCGGACTCAACGGCATATTTAGGGTATGCGGTGGCAGCGGCGACGTTTATATTGGCGATGATTGGGCCTATATTAGGGTCGATTGCGGATTATCAAGGGTTAAAAAAGAAATTCTTCTTGTTCTTTTTTGCGCTAGGTTCTGTATCGACTGCTGTGCTTGCATTTGTACCAGACGGAAATTGGGTTTTATTATTAATTATTTATTCGATTACTGCGGTTGGATTTCATGGGGCAAATATATTTTATGATGCTTTTCTTGTAGATGTGACCCCAGGGGAACGGATGGATAAGATTTCATCTCGAGGGTTCGGACTTGGGTATGTTGGAAGTGCAATCCCGTTTGTCATAAGTATAGCGCTAATTTTGTTGGCGGATAAAGGGGTAATCCCGTTTTCAACAGCTTTTGCAACTAGACTGGCATTTATCATTACAGCGGTTTGGTGGGTCATATTTACAATTCCGATGCTTAAAAATGTTATTCAGATCCATTCGATTCCACGAGATTCGAATATAATTGCTGGTAGTTTTAGACGAGTTGCAACTACATTTAAAGAGATTCGCAAGTATCGTCATGTATTTTTGTTTTTAATTGCTTATTTCTTTTATATTGATGGGGTTGGAACAATTATTTCAATGTCGACTGCGTACGGAACTGATTTAGGTATTAGCGCTACTTCTTTACTAATCATATTATTCGTCACCCAAGTAGTGGCAGCCCCGTTTGCGATTCTTTACGGGCGATTATCACAAAAGTACACGGGGAAAAAGATGTTATACGTTGGAATTGGTGTCTATATCATTGTTTGTATTTATGCATTTTTCATGAAAACAGAGACAGATTTCTGGATTTTGGCAATGCTTGTAGCTACGTCTCAAGGTGGGATTCAAGCACTTAGTCGTTCATATTTTGCGAAACTTGTTCCGAAAGAAAAGTCGAATGAGTTCTTTGGTTTTTATAATATTTTTGGAAAGTTTGCATCGGTTATGGGTCCATTATTGGTCGGTGTAACGGCACAGTTAACGGGGAGTTCATCATATGGTGTTTTCAGCCTTGTTGTACTGTTCATCATCGGAATAATTGTTCTTAAATTTGTGCCAGAACCTGAATTGAAAGTGGTTTGAGGAGATAAAAGCGGGGGCGCACTATGATGTGCCCTCGCTTTTATCTATAAGTATATGGATTGATTGCGAGGGGAAATAAATTATGTGCGATGTAATTAATTATAAAATATGGACGGTTTGTATGATTCAAGATGGCGATAAAGTGTTACTACTTGATAGACAATACGACAATTTCAAAGGCTATATTCCCCCAGGAGGAAAAGTGGATTTTCCGGAAAGTATTGTTGGAGGAGCGATCCGAGAGGTAAAAGAAGAGACGGGACTCGAAGTGGAAAACCTTGTTTATAAAGGCCTTTATGAGTATGTTAACCCTGTTACCAAGGATAGGTATATGATATTCAACTATCTTACTAAAAATTTCAAAGGTGAATTGTTAGATAATCCACCTGAAGGAAAACTAGTTTGGTTCACTATTGATGAGTGTCTTCATTTACCGATGCAACAATCGATTCGAAGAAGGTTTCCGTTATTTTTCGAAGATGGAACTTTTGAAATCCAAGTTACTTGGGATGATGAGAATAACGTAGAGGGCGAAGTAACAATCAAGAGAACGTAAATGAAAACCTCTGTTATCAGTTGTAAACATGTAGTATAAAAAGTGAAGATTAATGAAATAATGGAGGATTTGCAGCGGTTAAAGTGAGCATTAAAAAAAGAAGAGGAAGTTTCCTCTTCTTCACTAATCGTGTGCCCGGCATGGGTAATCGCTAGGTGGTGAAAGTCCACTACAGGCTTGGCAGTAGGAACTGTTAGCAGAAGGCAAGGGTGTCCTCCGCGAGG
>NZ_JADBEL010000030.1 GCF_014873855.1 Sporosarcina limicola
TCAATCGTTACAATGCAACCCTCAATATACAATTGATCCAACAATTCCGGGATGGCTGTAATTTCATTACTTTTTTCTTCTGTTTTCGTTTGTCCAAGCACCAATCCGTACGAGTGACACAGAGCACTTACAATATGTATACCTTGTTTCTCTTTTTTCTTGTCCTTGGAACCTCTTGATGTTTTTCCGTCAATGGCCACGCCGTCTTTTTCCGGCAACTCTAGACCCGTTTTCATCCAATTTGCAAAACAGGTTTCAAACTCTTTAGGCTTGATGATGGAAAATAGTCTTTTTATTGTGGATTCAGACGGGATTCCATTCTGTAATTCGATATACTTTTTAAGCCACTGTTGACTGGAATCCGAGCTCGCCCAAAAATGGATATCATCCCATTCATCCAATCCACAAATGACTCCAGTTACCACGATAAAAAGAATATCTGTCAATTTGTGGCGAACTTTCCCTTCCTGTCTCGTGTCGTTCAACTCCTCGAAGTATTCAAAAATAGGACCTTGATATCGTTTGTTGTTCATACGTATCCTCCTCGTAAACTTTTGAATAGTATCATAGCTCAGTAATGAATTATTTTCCAGCAAACTTTATTATCTTTTTCCAAATACTCTCTTCATGAATTCGCCGTGGTCGTTGGGTGATCGAGCGTTCCAAGCAAGCTAAGCAAAGTCGATTTGCCCGAACCCGAAGGCCCAATAATCGCCGTAAATTCCCCCTTTGCAAAGGTTAAATTGATATTTTGCACAGCCTTCGTCGTCACACCATCGCCTATATACGTCTTTTCCAGTCCTTCACATGTAATTGTAGTTACCATATAATCCCCCTTTTCACCTGTGTTAGGTATATTTCAAGAACTGTAAATCAAGCACATAATAAGAGAAACCTCTGAACTACTGATATAGTCAGAGGTTTTTTGATCACCAATTTATTCACCGCTATTTGCTTGTGTTGGACAATTGCCTTCACAATAAACTGCTTCAGAGTAGACTGCTACAGTTGTCTTATTCTTAGAACTGTAGGTAAAATAATCTAGTGAGATGTGCCCACTATAGCCGAAGGAATCGCTATAATTATGTATGCTTGGCGGTATAACATCTCTATAAATTACATTAATTTTACAATACTCTCTCATTTGTTTCAATCGTTCGTAAGTAGGAATCTTCCAACAATTTTTAATGGTATTCGCATGAACAGGTTAACAGATAGTTCACATAACTATGATGATAGTTTCGCTATTTACATCGACGGTTCCACTAGAATCACTAAAAAATTACAGAAAATCATCCATTTTTATCGTATTCGCTGTAATCTCCCTTATTATGAGAAAGGCCCTGCCGAAGAGAATCATCCTCATCAGCAGGGCCTTTCTCACTATATATTGATATTAATGCCACGGTTAGGCAATTAAAAATAAATCAGATATAAACCCAGCAGGCAAAAGGCAAGGAAAGCAACCAGCAAGCTATAACGATTAGATGAGTGCCTAATTGATTCAGTTAGGATTTCCTTAATCGTGACCATGTAAATAGTTCCAACTGTCAAACTTATTAAGAATGCCCATATTGGCGTATTTTGCTGGCCTATCACTTCTCCAATTAATGCCCCAAGTGCAACAGGAACAGCGACTAGAATTGAAAGAAAGAATAACTTATTAAAACTAATTCTAGCCATAAATAATGGAGTAAATAGTATCATACCTTCAGGAATATTATGTAATATTAATGCTTGCAATAACGCTAGATTGAATTGCGAATGCCCACTAGTCCCCATAACTACCCCCATAGGTAGATTATGAATAGAAATAATTAGAGCTAGAAATAAACCAAGCCTTCTATTAAAAGGTTTATATGATCCTGCTGTAATTAAAGAGTTCTTATGAATGCCCATATGAATGAGCTTAAATACAAGAATTCCAGTTAAGAATCCCAATAAAAAAATAATCCAATTGCCCAATTGTATGGCTTCCGGTATGATTTCAAAACTTATCAAACCTAAGATTAACCCTGTAGATACCGCGTAGATTGTACCCATACTTCTCTGAAAACCATTTATAAGACCCGCAATAATTCCGCCTATGCCGATACCAGCAAAAGTTGATAAAAAACCTACAAACCAAACAGGAGTCAATAAACCATCCTTCAGTTATTTGTCTTTAAGTTTATATGGGTAGTAGTCTAAAATTATGCTGACGACTTATTTTGCGAAGTCCATTTTCTCCCTTGAGTGTAACGTATTCTTGATAAAGTTAATCTTCAATCAGTGGGGGATTCTCCATCCCCCACTGATTGAAGATTAACCATTCGGGGTTTAAAGCAGAATCGAACTATATTCCGTAAGCTCTTCGGACAGTTGATCCCCCATTTATTCTTCTCGTCTTCACAACTATTTTTCAAACGTAAAGAGCTTTCTCATTTGTATCTCGTTACCCTATTGCTAGGGCTATTTACTTCACTAAAAACTTCACCAAATCATCCATTTTCATCCTATTCGCTGTAATTGCTCCTGATTGCCAATGCGAGCGTTCTAGTTGATAAACATGACCGTTCTTGACAGCAGGAATACTTTTCCATAATGGATCGTCAAGCAGTGCAACCGCCTTCTCATTAGACTGGGAGTCCCATGTACCATCAGAAGGGAAGATGATAATATGATCGGCGGAAAACTCCGGTATTTTTTCTTGTGAAATAACATCATGGGCCTCGATGTTATTCACCCACGGAAACGGCTCCAAACCAAGGTCTTTGTAAATCATGCCAGTATATGCATTAGTCAGACCGAACAGACGCAGCTCCGGCTTGTCCCCAACATCGAGACGCACGACAGCAACTGTCTCGCGGCCAATAGCCTCTTCCAACTTCTCTTTCGTGTCGGCAACCTTCTGTTTATAATCTCCTAATACGCTAGTAGCCTTCTCTGGAATGCCTAGTAAATCAGCAATCGTTTTGAGCGTTTCTTCTGCATCTCCAATCATTTCATCTGGCAATCGATAAGTAGGTGCAATTTTAGAATACAGTTGATAACTATCATCCATTCCTCCATTCAATATAATTAAGTCAGGATTATTTTCAAGCATGGCCTCTAAACTACCCGTAATATCGAATAACGGAACATCTGTCAGTCCTAAATAATCTTGTTTACCCCAGTTCGGATGATACCACTGCACAATCGGTTCCACACCCAGCGCCAACATATAATCCTCTAAGTAAATGCCTGCTACTCTCTGTGGCTTGACAGGAACCTCTACTTCGCCAAAAGCATCTTTAACCTTCCTTGTATCACTGCTCTTTTGCTTATTGTTTTCTTGCTTATTGTTTTTTTGCTTACTGTTTTCTTGATTACTGTTTTCTTGATTACTGTTCTCTTGCTTATTGTTCTCTTGCTTACTGTTCTTTTGCTTACTGTCTTCACCATTCGTCGATGTTTCCTTTGCATCGCCGCAGCCTGCCAAACTCACCATAATGGCCAGCAGGACGACCAGCCAACGAATCTTCCGTATACTTCCTATTGTTTGCATCGCCATATTATGTGTAGACTCCTTTATTTCGTTACTTCCCATGCCGTGCCATGCAACAAGCTAGGGAGCATCTTTTTCTATTTTTCAAGATTGGTAAGCCAAGTAGTTAGTTCTTCAATCTGAGCAAGAACGGCAATCGGATCATAATACCATGAGCGTTCTTCCGGCCAAACGTAGAGATGATCATTCTTGACGGCTGGCAGACTACCCCAAATCGGATCTGCCTTAAAATCTTCAACTGTTCGTTCGTTGGAAGTCATAATAATATAATCACCAGCATAACTTTCTATCATTTCTGCCGAGAGTTCGGCCCATTGCTTCTCCATAATTACATTAGCAACATCGCTGGGTGGCTTACGTCCAAGCGCCTGATAAATCGGCTGTCCCCCGCGACCGAAATTATCACCGTATACCCATGTCGACTTGCCACCATCCTCCATAATAGAGAAGCTGGCATCCGCAGGAACAGCAGCATCCACTTTCGCCTTAGCTTCAGCAATCTGCTGATCATATTGAAGTAGCCAAGCCGCCGCCTCCCCTTGTTTATCAAGAAGGTTACCGAAATAGGTTAGCTCCTCATGAACGTCTTTCAAATCGCCATAAGGAATAACAATCGTGGGCGCAATTTTGCTTAATGCCTCGTAGTTGTCTCCATTTCCAGTAATAATGAGATCTGGATTAAGAGCAAGTATATTTTCAACGGACGGTTTGCCGTATGCTCCGATATCCGAAACCCCCATAAGCTCCTTTTTAAAATAATAGTTTTTAATTGTTAGCTCTGGGGCTCCCACCGGAATAACATCCAAGGTGATTAGACTACCCAGGTACTCCTCTGCTACAATACGCTGCGGCTTGGCAGGAATTTCAATATCGCCATTGATGGTGGTCACTGTTTTAATCTGTAGTTGTGTCTCCACTGTTTTATTGGAGGTTGTCTGTGCTTCTTCATTTGCAGAAGTGTTGCCTGTCGTACCGCCGGAACAGGCGCTTAGCAATAAACTCAAACAAAATAATGCGGTTGCTGTCATGGATATTTTTTCACTGCTGTTCATGGGTAAATCTCCTTTTCTATTTTATCGATAATGATTATCATTCTCATTAGTACTATAGCATCTCAAACTCTAATTCGCAATAAAAAACTAGATTTGCAGTGTTATACAAAATTTCACTACTTCGTTGTACATCAATTTTTTTAGTGAGCGGTGTCACACCAAATTATCTTCTCACCAGATACATACTATGTGGCAACACAAAAATCGGGTTTATCAACTAAATTCACTAACAGGGCCAATCTCAAAAAAAGAAGTTTTAAAGAAAGGTATACTTTCCATAAAACTTCTTTTATTCGTAGATATATTTCAACCTTCTTCACTAGTCTAGTAATCGCAAGTCAAGCCGCTTTCTTACTGCTCCATAACATTTGGAAATTCATCCAGCAGCATATCGCTTGTTGTCATGTCATTATAATTCCATTTATCCTCGATAAAATTAATCTTGCCGCCCTTAACTGCCGGAAGCGACTTCCATAAGTCGGTCTTTAACAATTCAGCAAAAGCTTTCTCTGCATCCTTGTCAGCAGAGTGCAACACAAATAATCGATCACCAATCAATATATCGTGCATCAATTCATTAGAAACCTCTATATATGGGCCACTATTTGGTTGTAGCGCCTTCACCTTGTCATCCATCCCAAATCCGGAAGGCTGATAAAGTAATTCGGCAAGTGCACCGGTCTTCATCACATACATCGTTTTATTCCAGTAATATTGAAGCACAACTGCAGTCTCACCCTCGGTTATCTTGCCGTTTACTCGCAAGTCCTTCCACATTGCTTCAGCTTTAAGATCATAGTCTTGTAACAATTGCCCAGCCTCAGCCTTTTTACCAACAATATCCGCGATTACTGGGAAACGCACCTTCAAGGGAAGGGCCCCATCAAAAGTAACGACTGGAGAGATTTTGGAGGCTTCTTCATACTCCTTGTCTAACACATAGGAAAGCATCGTCAAATCTGGCTCTAATGAGAGTACCAACTCTAGGTTCGTTGGAAAGCCAATATCCTGCGCAGGTTTCTGCTCCTTATCAATATTAACCGAGCTTTCTATAAACCGACGATCGATGCCGATTGGTTGTATGCCCAGTGCCAGCAGATCGCCAATTGCATTTCCTTGTAAAACAATACGTTTAGGGTTCGTTGGGATTTCAACTTCATGTCCCTGACTGTCCTTGTATATTCTTGTTTCAGATGAGTTGCTCTTTTGATTTTCCTCCGTCATCGCATTGGTTTCGGCTTGCTTTTGTACCGCCGATTCCTCATTCGTAGCTGTTTTACCGTTGGAGCAGGCACTCAGTTTTAAGATGAAACAAAGTAATGCGGTTGCTATCATGGATATTTTTTTGCTTCTGTTCATAGGTAAATCTCCTTTTCCATTACATCGATAATGATTCTCATTCTCATTCTCATTCTCATTAATACTATAGCATCCCAAATTCTAATTCGCAATAAAAACCTAGATTTGCAGTGTTATACAAAATGCTACTACTTCGTTTTACATCTACATTTTAGTGAGTGTGTCACCCAAAAATTATTTTCTCAACAGGTTCATACTATGTGACAACTCAAAATCAGATTTATCAACACTATTCACTAACAGGGCCAATCGCAAAAAAAATTTTAAAGAAAGGTATACTTGCCATAAAACTTCTTTTATTTGTAGATATATTTCAACCATCTTCACTGCATAAGTCTAGTAATCTCAAGTCAGAATTGGCGATTTTGAAAAAGTATTCAATTGCCCAACACTTTTCATTCTTTTGTTGTTGTCGTATTTTTATTTCATCAAAGAATCGAGGGTTTTCTATATTTTTTGTGCGAAAATGGGTACTGAACCATGTTTTAATGCAATTTCATCGGGATTATTCAACTCTGAAAGTTGAGCCAATAACTAATAAATATTTCCATGGATATCCTTCACTTCCGGGATTATATCCGTAAAGTTCACAATTTTATCCGTCACTTTCATAAATTTATCCGTTAATTTGTTGAATTTATCCACCACTTCCACAAACTTATTCTCAAGTCAGGACTAATGAATTAGTCAAAAACTAGGAACTACCCAAGTCTATAAAAATTATACGTTGCTTTGGTATGAGAACATATTTTCATGTTAGATGGTGGTGGCGAGTATCATCTGAATGTTGTTTCTTATCTTTGAACAAAAAAATCCCCTCAAGCCCCACTACTGGCCTGAGAGAATTAATCCTTCATATAACTAAACACATACGTTTATCGGAATTGCGTTTAAACAAAGAACTAACGACTTACTTCACCGTTTCAAGCAAGCTGTCCACAACAAAGTCAAGCTGTTTATCCAGTGAATAAATGTCATTGTAAAAGAATAAGCCGAAGCTCATATCGATTAACCGTCCTTCGTCCACAGCCGGTATGCTGTTCCAGACGACGTTATCCGACAAGTCCTCCATTTCTTTATAGGCAGATCGGAACACATAATCACCAGCATACTCAGGCAACACCTCGATGGAAACCACCTTGCTATTTTCTCAACAGATTCATACTATGTGGCATCCCAAAAATCGGGCTTACCAACTAAACTTACCAACAGGGCCAATCGCAAAAAAAAAGAAGTTTTAAAGAAAGGTATACTTTCCATAAAACTTCTTTTATTCGTAAACATATTTCAACCATCTTCACTAATCTAGTAATTGTAAGTACGACTTGACGACCTTGAAAAAGCATTCAACTCCGAAAGTTGAGTTAGTAAAGATTAGTTTGCTATGGTTACTTTTTTTCTTTATTGATGAAATAAATAATTCCTTCAATGATAACCACCACGATTAAAGAAATCCCGAATAACGGCATAACTAACCCCAAAATTACCATGAAGGCAATAAATCCAATCGAAAGGCCACTTGAAGCTTTTGGTGGAGCTGAGAATTTACCCTCTTTTTTACGAGATAGCCATGTTTTAATTCCCAAAAAAATGACGAACAGGAAGGAAAGACAAACAAATAAGTTAATCAGTTTGTTTGGCCAACCAAATAAATGACCTTCATGTAATGGAATTCCCCATGTAAACCATTTTGCCAAAACACCATAATCCTGATAGCTCACTAGTGAAATCAAGTTTCCACTATATTGATCGAAATAGGTTGTCATTTCATCATACGGGCTAACGTCTAAACCGGTGACACCAGTATTACTACTCTTAGATACGGTGTATACACCCTCTTCAGTCGCTGGATAAATAATTGAATATGGTTTCGAAATATTAGCTCCCTCAACCTTATTGATCAATTGTTCGACACTTAACATACCGCTGTCCATTGACATACCTGGCATAGCAGACATATCTCCATGATGTGCATGAGATTCGCTTGATGTGGGTGCCTTGTTTTTACGAGTAGCCCATGGAATTTCATTCATATCCGAAATCGGCGGCTGTTGTTTTAATGTTGGAATCCCAATAGACGGATGCTTTTGGGCTGCTGAGTATATAAAATTGCCCATAAATGCTGACCAAGGTAAGCCGGTGAAAATAATGATAATCATGGGAATTGTAATAATTGTTCCCACTAACGCATGCAATTTTTTATTTTTTTGTCGCTTCGTTGGATTCTGTATCTTCTTCAATGCTCTTCCCTTAAAGGTCATGTAAAGACCAGTAAACAGCAAAAAGATTGCCCAGCATGCAGCTAATTCAACTAAGTAATTTACAACAGTTCCACCTACAAAAAGTGAACTATGTATTTCTCTCATAACATTTGAAAATGTATGTTTCGCATTTTGACTACCAATCATTTCATAATTACTATCTAAGAATACATATTTTTGGTCGCCGTCATCATTTGTCATCGTTAAGCGTGTATTGTACGGATCATCTAATACAATCACCTTTGAGACAAAATAACCTTTGTATTGCTCTACTGCCTTTTCAATGCCTTCATCAATCGTAATTTGTTCTGTTTTTTCACTTTGTCCAAAGAATAAATCATCGTAGGCTTTATTTTCTACATCTGTATAAAATAAATATCCAATGCCACTTAGTGTTAATGTAATCAATAGTGGTACGATAAATAATGCTGCATAAAAATGCCATTGCCATAAACGATTATAATTGCCTTTTTTCATTTCTAAACCCCCATCAAGAGCATAACTTAGTATGTTTTTTGTTTTGAAACTACAATTTACTGCTATTATTCTCCTCCAACTGTTTCAAATGGCAGTAGCCTGTGGTTGGCAACAATTTATCCCACCTCCTTATTAGACAGCATTAAAATTCTTCTGCATATAACAAATAACAATGATTATTTATAACATTTAAATGTGGTGAATAAATGAAGTCTATTAAAGTTCCTTAAACGAATGTTTCAGGGATATCCGTCACTTTTGGAATTATATCCGTCAAGTTCACAAGTTTATCCATCACTTTCATGGGTTTATCCATCACTTCCACAAACTTATCCCCAAGTCAGGACTAATGAACCAGTCAAAAACGAGGAGTTGGTCATTTGCTTTCACTGCTTCATTTCAACCCTTTCCCAGCAAATAAAATAGTAGATATGAAAAAACCGAGTGCTGTATACACCCGGTTTCTCCCTTTCTATTACCCTTCTACATCTCTATAATGACCATCATCTTCTAATCCAAGTTGCTTGTTTCGTTCCTTAAATCGGATATTATGTGATGAGACATAGGCTACTTTCGGCGCCTTTGGATCAATATGTAGCTTCGCGCTGTTTAACGCAAGCGCTCCATCTGTAAAAGCGCCAGCAATCAAGCGAACTTTGCTTGGGTGGTCGATGAAATCTCCTGCTCCATAAACGCCTGGAATATTTGTTTCCCCTTTTGCATTTACAACCGCTACATCCCCTTAAAAGTCTATACATTTTCATTAACAGACAAACAATTGTTCATATTATAAATCAGTTTTTCACTGTATACAAATGCTTCACTAATTCACGGTTTTTATCTTTAAAGATGTCATTATGTGAAGAGACCATTCCATGTCCATAAGCTTCTGGCATAATATATTGTTTCGCTTTATTCACGGCATTTGCAGCATCCTGAAACGCCCCTGCGATTAAATGAAGCTTTCCTTCGTGATTCAATATGTCTCCTGCTGCATAGAGCCCTGGTACAGATGTTTCACTCATCGGACTACCTGCAATACCGTATTCATCTGCCATTTCAATGTTTAATCCACTATTTGATGTTAACTCTTTATCACGTTCATAACCATGATTTATGATAACTTCGTCAATAGACAGCTGAATCTTATTTCCATCCTCACCGTTAAGCAATTCGACTTTCTCAATGGTTTCGTGATCACTTGCCGCAATAAGTTTTTGAATCGATGTATTCAACAAGCACTCTACAGAACTATTGAATAGTCTCGATACCTCCGCCTCATGCCCTTTCAACATGTCTTTCCGATAAGTTAGATAGACTTTTTTCGCAATCGGTTCCAATTCATTTGCCCAGTCAACAGCAGCATTGCCCCCACCGGAAATCAATACGGTTTTTCCTTTAAATTGTGCAAGAGATTTCACTGTATAATGCAAATTTGAAACTTCAAAACGTTCAGCGCCTTCAATTTCCAATTTTGTTGGTTTCAAGATTCCCCCACCAACAGCTAAAATGACTGTTTTGGATAAATGCTTTTGGTTCGTAGATGTCTGAATAACAAAGTTTCCATCCTCATCTTTGTTAATCGACGTCACTTTTTCACCTAATACAAGCTCAGGCTCAAAAGTTAATCCTTGTTGAATCATTTGCTCAATCAGACGATCTCCTGTAACAGGTGTAAGCCCACCTATATCCCAAATCATTTTCTCTGGATAGACATGCACTTTTCCTCCTAAGTAAGGTTGGAATTCGATAATCTTTGTTTTCATTTCTCTTAAACCACTATAAAAAGCGGAAAAAAGTCCTGCTGGGCCACCGCCAATAATTGTCACATCATATAGCTCTTCTGAATTCATCATGTAAGCTCCTTTTTTAAATCATAATCGATAATGATAATCGTTATCAATTATTAGTATAAGACATAAGAGTATTCTTTTCAATCTTTTACAGGCAATCACAAATATAATTTCAGAACACTCTAAGTTACTTCCATAATAAAAGCTAATCAAGCATATCTTCCTTGCTTGATTAGCCCATCATTCAAAATCACTTCGTTTGATTTTCTTTGTTTCTTTCAATGAGCATGTTTACAAATAAGTCAATTTGCTCATAAATAGCAATCGGATCATATCGGTAATACGTGTCAAAATCATTGTAAAACACTTGGTTGTTCTTCATCGCGTCCAATCCTTGCCAAATGGATGAGTCCTTCAGGCTTTTCAACGCCTGTCCTTTTTTCTCAGGATCGTAAGTCGTCAAAAACATATAGTCTGCCGCGTATTCTGGTAATACTTCCATGGATAGTTGGAGTGTTTGTTCTTCATTTTTATTTTCATGTGGTATGTTAAGCTCCAACGCATTATACAATGCTTGTCCTCCACGCCCCGCATTATCTCCAAAGATCCATAGCTCATTTTTGTCCGTTAGTTCATAAATACCGAATGTTGCATTGGCATCAATAATTCCTGAAAGCTTTTCTCTACCCGCTTTTGCCTTCTGATCAAATTTGCTCATGAATTTTTCCGCTTCCTTATAATTACCAGTAATATCTCCAAATAATTTGACCGTTTCTTCTATATTCGTCGCTGTTCCATATGGAATATGAAGTGTTGGTGCAATTGCCGAAAGTTGCTTATAATTTTCATCATACATGACAACAATTAAATCCGGTTCCAGCTCCAACACTTTTTCAACATTGACCGGCTGACCAATCTCGACGGCATCCTTTAATAAATCCTTTATAAATGGATTGTCAAATGCTGTTGGCTCAACCCCTACTACATTCGCACCAACAGATAATAACTCTCCACCGTAAAAGTCCGTCACGATTCGCATCGGCTTTGCAGGGATTTCAACCGATCCTTTTATCGTCTCAAACGCCCGATTTTCCACAACCCGCTGTTCTTTTTCTGATTCTTTCTCCTTGTCCTCTATCTCTGTAGATGATTTGTTGCAAGCAACCAGCATGGAAGCAAGAAAAACTAGCATGGCAGTCATGATCACTAATTTATGTTTCTTCATAATCTGTTATCTCCTCTTAATTATAAATCCATTTATATTTTCCATTATTTCTTCAATACTCGTTCAAGTTCGTCTAATTTAGACATTTCTGCCGTAGGGCCATCGATTAACCAATTTTTCATGTTCAAAATATGAACATTCCCTGATTTGACCGCCGGTATAGCAGACCAAACAGTGCTGTCCTCCATAGAGATTAACTCATCCAGTGTTTTTTGAAGTTGTTCGTCACTTCCATCTGAACTCAAGGTCACCACGAATAAATGCTCTGCAGTAAGTTTGGGCAAAACTTCTAAAGAGACGGATGCATTTTGCATGTCTGGAGTTTCTTCTTGTAATCCCAAAATATATGGATCCGCCTTCCACTGTAGACCTTCTTCTTCATAAGCAATGCTCACGTAGCCTAAAAAAGGATTGGGATCAGATAAAATAGAAGGATAAAATAATCTTAAATCTTTTTCTTGCATCCTAAGAAATGCTACGGTTGGCTCCTGCCCAATCAGATTCGTAATACTTTCTCTTTTCTTAGCTATTTTTTTCTTATGTTTTATAATAATTTGCTTTGCTTTTTCTTCTTTATTTAGCGCTTCTCCTAAATCTACAATGGAGTCTCTCCAATTTGCTCGATTATAAGCTATAGTTGGAGCAATTTTTTCTAGTTTTTCATATACTTCACTTACTAGCACTGTCGAGGCAATGATTAGATCAGGATTGGCTTCAATGATTGCTTCAAAATTGATTTCCCCACTATATTCTGCTAGCTTTGTCCCCGATTCTTCTAATATATCGTTCAAATAATCTTGACGTTGGATAGGGGTTGCCAATACTAGATTCACATCCAAATTCACTAACACATCCTCCATATTAATTGAAACAATTCTTTTAGGTTCTGTTGGAATCTCAGTTTCACCCAAATCATGATTCACTAATTTAGTTGTGAATGTATCATTAGTAGCTTTCTCTATTTCTGCAGAAGTAGAGAAAGCTTCGGTATTTATTTCATCCTCGTTATTGTTACAAGCCCCTAGGATAATTAATGAGAGACAAGTAATACAAACAACAAGCATTCGTTTAGCGATTATATTCATATATTGATTCCTCCAAGTTTTTATATAAGAAACTCACAATCTATTTTTAAAATCTTGTGCAGTGAATAATCGGCTTAGTGCTAAAGCGACTAAATAACCCTTCCTATAATAGATTAACCTCCCCACCTTGACCTTATTTTCCCACTATTTATTTACCTACTGGAAAATTGTGCCTCATGTAGTCTATGATAAGCTCCTTTTACAGCTAATAACTCATGGTGACTTCCTTGCTCGACAATGCCATCCTCTGTCACAACAACAATGCGATCTGCATTTTTAATCGTTGCTAATCGATGCGCAATAACAAGCGTAGTACGTCCTTTAGATAAATCAGTTAAGGCCTGCTGAATCGCTGCCTCTGTTTCTGTATCCAGTGCGGATGTTGCTTCATCTAAAATCAATATAGACGGGTTTTTAAGGAACATTCGAGCAATGGAAAGACGTTGTTTTTGTCCACCAGACATTTTGACGCCTCGTTCACCAATCAATGTATCCAGTCCTTCTGATTGGGCAAGAATGACATCTTCCAATTGAGCTCGTCTTGCCGCTTCCCATATATCCTCTTCGGATGCGCCTAACTTGCCATAAGCGATATTCTCTCGAATCGTTCCATCAAAGAGAAATACATCCTGTTGGACAATTCCAATCTGGGAACGTAGAGATGCAAGTGTCATTTGTCGGGTCTCAATTCCATCAATCAGTACAGAGCCGCTATTTATGTCGTAAAAACGAGGTAACAGACTACAGATGGTCGTTTTCCCAGCACCTGATGGTCCAACAAGAGCCACTGTTTCACCTGCACGAATCGTTAAATTAATAGTTTCCAACACGTTCTCTTTGCCTTCATAACCAAAAGACACGTCCTGATAATTTATATTTCCTTCCAAGTGTTGAACAGCGATTGCATCC
This sequence comes from Sporosarcina limicola, assembly GCF_014873855.1. GTDB lineage: Bacteria > Bacillota > Bacilli > Bacillales_A > Planococcaceae > Sporosarcina > Sporosarcina limicola. The sequence continues at coordinate 13,688 of NZ_JADBEL010000030.1, forward strand.
TTTGCATCCGCAACATCTGGTGCCGTCTCAAGCATTTCAACAAAGCGCTTAAATCCAGCAATGCCTTTTGGATACATTTCAATAACACCATTGATTTGTTTAATCGGTCCTAAAAATACATTCGATAGGAGAACAAAAGCTATGAACTCTCCATTCGTCATATCTTTATTGATAACGAACCACGCACCGCATAACAGAACAAACAATGTGACAATTTTCATGAGAATATAGCTAATGGATGAATTCCAAGCCATAATACGATAGGCAATTAATTTTGAATCACGAAAACGACCGTTGTTTTCATTAAACTGAGCAATTTCATGCTCTTCATTGGCAAATGCTTGAACAACGCGCATACCGCTCACATTATTTTCTACACGTGCATTAAAATCTGCAATGTCTGCGAAGAAACGTCTAAATGCGATGGACATTTTCTTACTGAAGTACAAGGAAAGACTGATAATAAGCGGTACAACAATAAAAGTAAGTACAGCTAACTGCCAGTTTATCGAGAACATTATTGCAAATGCACCTGTGAGCGTCATTATTGCGATGAATAAATCCTCAGGTCCATGATGTGCTATTTCACCAATATCCATTAAATCATTTGTCATTCTTGAAACTAAATGACCTGTTTTATTGTTATCAAAAAAACGGAACGATAACTTCTGTACATGCGTGAAAAGATCTTTTCGCATATCGGATTCTATATTAATACCTAGCTTATGACCCCAGTAGGTGACAACAAAATGGAGAGCTGCACTGATAATATAAATTCCGAGTAACGAAACACATCCCCATATGATCCAACTCCAGTTTGAGCTAGGTAATAGATCATCCACTACACGGTGGACAGCTAGTGGGAAGGCAAGTTCCAATAGTGCAGCAATGACCGCACAGGAAAAGTCTAGGATGAATAATTTTTTATATGGTATATAGTAAGAAAAAAATCGTTTTAACAATGGCTAGCACACTCCCGATAGATTCATAGATTCAAGGATGGATCATTTTTGACTCTTTTTCTTGGCAATAAGCATATCGGCCACTTCTTCCGCTTGAGCTAGCACAGCAATCGGATCATATGGCCAAAATCTTTTCTGATCCAGGTAGAAAATATTATCATTTTTAACTGCTTCAATTGAGCTCCATACACTACTCTCTTTATCCAACTTACCGCCTTTTGATTGATCGAAAAAGATATAATCACCAGCATAGTCAGTTAGCACTTCAAAGGAGACCTGTTTGTATGACTCTCCAGCATCTAGTAACTCTTTTTTAATACGCTCTGGTGGCGCTATCTGAAGTTGTCTATAGATTGCTTGCCCGCCCTTGTAAATACCATCGCCATAAATGTATGAGTCCTTGCCAAAAGCACCAAAGATCGAAACTGTTTCTCCTTCAGCCATTACCGCCTGGACTCTCTCTCTTTGTAGTTGTATTTTTTCATCAAAAGTTGCCAACCATTTTTCGGCTTCCTTGTCCTTTCCTAACATCTCCCCAATAGCCCTTACTTCCTCGTGTGCATCGGTATAAGTACTGTAAGGAATAATCACTGTCGGAGCTATCTTGGACAACTTGTCAAATGTACTCTGTTCTGGTTCGGTACTAATAATTAAATCCGGCTGTAGTTCCAATATTTTCTCCATAGAATTCTCACCGGTACTTTCAATCCCGGCGATTAGATCCTGTATATGTACGTTATCAAGGTCTTGCTTTGTTGCACCAACAGGTTTATCCCCTAGTAAAAGCAACGTAGGTAAGTATGCATCGACAACAATTCTTTGTGGATTTGCGGGTATTTCTATATCTCCGTGAATCGTTTTAACTATTCTTGTTTTAGGTTGTTCACTTTCAATATTTTCTTTCTTCGACTGTTCTTTACTTTTTTCACTTTCAGATGATTGATCTTCCTTACCACTGCAAGCAGTAATCATTAGGGCTAGCATAACGAGTAGTAAAGTAAAGAATAATTGCGATTTATTTTTAAACATTGTTTCTCCTCCAATTGATAATGATTTTCATTCTCGTTCATACTAACAGGTATCTTTAAGGGGGTCAACGTTTTAAATGACCGTCTTAAATCTATCCCACATCCAGAAGGGCAAGTTCGCCATTAAGGTGAACTTGCCCAAAATAAATAATCAATCTTTCAAACGAGAAAGCAAGTAAAGGAAGTACGGTGCACCAATCACAGCGACGACAATTCCAGCGGGAATCTCCGATGGTTGTAAAATCCACCGACCGATTGTATCAGCAACAAGAACTAAAAACCCTCCCGCCAAAGCAGTAGCAGGTAGTAAAAATTGATGCCTAGAGCCGACTAATTGACGTGCCAAGTGCGGCCCAATGAGTCCGACAAAACCGATGCCGCCACTGACTGATACACTTGCTCCCGCCAATCCAACAGCCGCAGCAAGCAACAAACGCCGCTCTTTCTCAATCGATGCACCTAGACCAGTAGCCGTTAAATCACCTAAATTCAGCACATTCAATACACGTGCCTTGGAAAATACAAAAGGAAGTAAAATAACAATCCAAGGTAACAAGGACAGAACAAACTTCCAATTCGACCCCCAAATACTACCCGCTAACCAAGTAGCGACAAATTGATAATTCTCGGGACTGAGTCGCAGCGTTAAAACAATCATGATTGAACTAATCCCAGCCGCAACCGCTACCCCCGTGAGTATCAGTCGCATAGGCGAAATTCCTTCATTGCGTTTATAGGCTAACGCATAAATAATCACCGCTGTTACACCTGCACCTACAAACGCCAAAATAGGGAGTAAAAAGACCGGTGCCGCTGTAGTCGATGGGAAAAAGGATATGAATAACATAACAGCGAGTCCTGCTCCGGCGTTAATCCCCAATATTCCAGGATCCGCCAATGCGTTACGAGAAATCCCCTGTAAAACACAGCCCGACACCGCAAGTCCCATTCCTACCAAGACTGCAATCACGATTCGCGGCAATCGAAATTCAAAAAGAATAAGTCGTTGCTTTTCCGTCCCATATCCAAACAACGTGCGGATTACTTCAAGCGGTGACAACTTAATGTAGCCGGTATTCATACTGATCATAAAAGCAATAATGATAAGTAGCCCGAGTATTCCAATGACAATCAGATTTCGGGACTTTGACCGCTGTTGATCTTTTGTCATAAGCGTCTTTTTCTTCACAGCTCTTTTCCTCCTTTTCGCGCAAGATACAGGAAGAACGGAACCCCGATTAAAGCAATCAATGCACCAATCGGCGTTTCATACGGCGGATTAATCATCCGTGCGCCAAGATCGGCTAAAACAACTAAAAGACCGCCAATTACGATTGAGCAAGGAATAATCCAGCGGTAATCGTGACCAACCAGTAATCGAGTAAGATGAGGAACGATTAATCCAACAAAACCAACAGCCCCTACAACGGAAACAGCGGCCCCAGCTAAAATGAGCACAATGAGCATTCCAAATACTTTAATCGTCTTTGTTTTTTGACCAAGCCCAATCGCCACTTCATTCCCAAGACTTAATAAAGTGATAGAGCGGGAAAGAATTACTGCACCGATCATCGCCGCAAGTATCCATGGAGACATAACTTGAAGATGAATCCACTTCGTACCGGATACGCCGCCCGCATACCAAAATGCCAAATCCTGACCAATACGAAAATAAAGAGCAATCCCTTCACTAAGCGCACCCAATAACGCACTTACCGCCGCCCCCGCTAGCACAAGACGCATAGGCGTCAAACCACCGCGCGACATCGAACCAATTCCATACACAATACCAGCACCTAATCCAGCACCCAAAAAGGAATACATGATGAGAAACATATACGGTAAACCCGGGGAAAAGGCAAAACATAATGCAAGCATGAACGCAGCACCCGCATTAAGGCCTAAAAGACCAGAATCAGCCAGCGGATTTCGGGTCATTCCTTGCATAATTGCGCCAGCCACTGCAAAACAAGATCCGACCATCGCGGCGCCAAGAACACGCGGCATACGTATTTCTCGAATAATCTGATGTGGCGTTAAATCAGGATTAAAATTAAACACAGCCGTCCAAACAGTAGCTAACTTAATATCCGCTGCTCCAAATGAAATGGAAAGACCGATTGAAAAGAGTAATGCAACCACCCCGCCAAATAAAATAACGATGGCCATAATCGGACGTGAATGTTTTTTAATTTCTGTTAATTTTTCTATTTCGGCAGAAACTTCTGCTGGAGTAGACATACATTTCCTCCTTCAAACCAAACCTTCTCCTAATTAGTTTGGTTCTCCCTCTTAAGCTTGTATTGTTAAAAAGAGAATCACTTGTTTTTCTGAAAAAGTTGATAGGACAAGCATATTGGATTCTTACTAAATGGACACGTCGCAATGCTAGCATCTATATTAAAGACACTTTGCAAATTAAGACAAGTCATCACTTCCTCCGGTGTCCCCTCCATCATCAATGCGCCATCCTTCATGGCAATCATATAATCAGAGAAGCGCGAAGCATGATTCAAATCGTGAAGCACCATGACAATTGTCCGGCCTTCTTCCTCATTTAATCGCTGCAAGAGCAGTAAAATATCCAGTTGATGTGCTAAATCCAAATAGGTTGTCGGCTCATCAAGAATAAGTATCTCAGTACCCTGTGCCAGCGCCATCGCAATCCAAACACGTTGCCTTTGCCCACCAGATAGAGCTTCAATGGAACGGTCCTTAAACTCCATTAATCCAGTTACATCAAGTGCCCAATAAATATATTCATAGTCTTCTTTCTTTAAAGAGCCGAAACCACTCTGATGCGGAAAACGACCATAGGAAACAAGTTCAAAAACAGTCAATCCCGCGGGTGCCTCTGCCGATTGTGGCAAAATTGCCATCTTCTTTGCGACTTCCTTTGTTTGTAACTGGTGAATCGCACGTCCGTCGAGGTAAACAGCACCACTTTTCGTTTTTAACACACGTGAAATAGCTTTCAATAACGTCGATTTCCCACAACCATTCGGGCCAATTATCGTCGTTATTTTCTTCTCAGGAATAGACACACTTAAATCATCAATAATAAGTGCGTTTGAATAACCAATTGCCACTTGATCGACTTTTAGAATCGACATTTTATAGTACTCCCTTTCTTTTCGACAGTCACAGTAATTTAATCTTTTTATAATTGATAACGATTATCAGTATCAATTAAATATACTAGTTACTTTTGCGGGTATTGTCAATAGAAAGTAGATTGAATTGAGTTTTTGTGTGAATTATTTTTGAATTGTTAGGACAAAAAAAAGAGCTACAACCGCAGTGGTTTTTAGCTCTTTTTGTTTGGTTGATTTATTTTCCTAGTTTTTATTAAGGTAGCAACGAATTATCGGGAGAGGTTTCCGATGCACAATTGAGACATTGGTTATAAAATGGAAAAATGCTAATCTAGAATATCTCAGCGTTTTTCCAATTCTTGTTTAGACTTTTTCAGTGTTCAGAGTTTTTTATGTCTGATTTTCCACTTGCTATTTTCGACAGCAGAGGTAGAGTAACATTCTCCAAACCAACAAGTCCTAAAATAGTTAGAAGTATTTTCTGTACACCATAATAAGCATCTGTTGGATTATAATATTCATTGAGAGTGTGATATCCCCCAGAATCACCTCCACCGCCAAGAGTAACAGCCGGGATTCCAAGATTGATAGGGACGTTGGAATCGGTACTACCTGCATCACTCAAAATTTGTTCAAAGCCAATGGCAGATGTAGCAGCTGCTGAAGCTTGTACTATAATAGACTCCGGATTTTGGACGCCTGCTGGTCTATTACCAACTAGTTCCAGATCTACGGTTATGTCATTTACTTTCTTCCAGCGAAGATTTTCTTCCTCCGCAGCTTCCTCGATGATATTTACTACTTTTTCTTCTAAAGCTACTAGTTCATCTTGTGAATTAGAACGCAAATCTATAACCATTTCTCCAACTTCAGCAATGGTATTGACAGAAGTACCACCATTAATTAAACCAACATTATAAGTTGTTTTTGGATTAACCGGTGTTTCTAAAGATGCTATTTTAGCAATTGCTCTCCCTAGAGCATGAATGGGACTTGGCGTTCCAAAGTTTCCAAAACTATGTCCCCCTGGCCCACGAAATGAAACTTTATATCTTTTGCTACCTGTTCCTAAATAGATTATTCGATCGGGTTCACCTGGTTCTATAGAGATAAAACCATCGATATCATTCCGGTTTTCAAAAAATGTTTTTACGCCAAGTAAGTCTCCTAGCCCCTCTTCACCCACTGTGGCGCCAATAATCAGGTCTCCTACTGTTTGAATATTTGCGTCGTTCAGAGCTCTTATTATTGTTAGAACAGAAGCTAATCCTCTACCGTCATCAGCAATTCCAGGCGCATATATTTTTCCGTCTATATTCTTTGCTACAGTATCCGTTCCTTCCGGAAAGACTGTATCCAGATGGGCGCACAAAACTAAAGTTGGTCCATTTCCTGTTCCAGTACGGATGCCAAATACATTACCAACTTCATCTATTTCGACATTCTCAATTCCTAAGTTTCTTAATTTTTCTTGATAATATATCCCTCGTTTTTCTTCCTGAAATGTAGGTGCTTGTATAGCTGTAAGCTCAATTTGTTCATTCGTTGTATAATCATTATCTTTCCTTAAAAAAGATAGTCCTTTTTCGACTTGCGAATTTGAACGAAGTAATTTGTAGACTTCTTTCACTTCAGTTGATACGTTATACTCTTGCTTTGATTTATCTATTATGCTCTTTTCACTCATCCATGACCCCTCCAAATCTCCACTGAAATGTTTCACTGTTTTCATATATTATCATGCAACCCAATTTTTTTCGATACGATAACCTATAGTCATTAGTAACTTTTACTTTAAAGTTTTATTGAAAAATTCTACAATCTTTGTATTCATTGTAATATGGTTTGCCAGCTTTTCTGTTTGATGACCTTCATCTTCAAATATGAATAATTCAACATCTTTTTTCATTTCACGCATTTCTTTTGTCAGTTGTTCCGCTTCACTAACCGGAACTCTCGTATCATTCTGACCATGAAAGACGAGCAAAGGTGCTTGAATACTGGCAAGATGATTTAAAGGTGCAATTTCTTCAAAGAAATCATCATCCACACCAAGAGTTCCGTATTCGCATTCCCTTAACTTTCTACGCCAAGAACCTGTGTTTTCTAAGAATGTCTTAAAGTGCGAAATTCCGACAATATTAACTCCTGCTGCCCACAAATTTGGATAATGGGTTACTGCGGCTAGAACCATGAAGCCACCATAACTTCTGCCCATTATTCCTATTTTGTTACGGTCAATCGATTTGGTTTGAACAAGATCCTCCACTAAACTTGCAAGGTCCGCAACAGCATCCATTCTTTTTCTTCCATCATCTAACTGAACATATTTGCGACCATACCCCATGCTCCCTCTCACGTTTGGAGCTACTACAGCAAATCCTTTGGAGATTAAATACTGAATGACAGGATTAAAGCTCGCCCTAATTTGGCTTTCCGGACCCCCATGTATGTAAATAACAGTAGCTTTCGGATTTTGTTCCTTCGAATAGTAGAAATAAGGGACTTCTAGTTCGTCAAATGACTTGAACTTACATACTTCTGGCTGTGTCCAAAGATGCTCTATTTCTTCCGAAACGCCAAAATACGTTAGTCGTTCAGCTTTCCCCTTCTGTATATCATATGCCCAAATATCACCGGGCATAGTAGCACTTTTCAGGGAAAATATAAAACGATTGTCACTCAACCAAGAAACCGAATCGATCACTCCGCTTGGAACATCCTCTAACTGATTAACATCGTTTGTTAGAAGATTATAATTCTTAATAATGGAAGTTCCACCAGTATTCATGTTAACGATAAGCGTTTCCTCATTAGGAGATAATGAAATTTCTTCTACATCCCACATAGGCTCATTAAATAGTTTTTCCAATTTCTCAGGTTTGTCAATAAAAAAGCGATAAACTGCTAGATTATCCATCTCAAAGTCTGATAAAACATATCCAGTTCTTCCATCCTTCGAAAACACTACTGATTGATATCTTGCAAAACCTTTTTCAGGTCCTATTTTTTTCATTTTTTTTGTTTCAATATTTAAAATGTATAAAGAACTATCAATATTTGTTTCTTGAATACTAATTACAATATTCTTATGATCATCATTCATCCAACATATCGGAATACAATTCCCATCGAATTCAAACATCACTTCTTCTTTTCTTGTTGCAAGGTCAAGGACGAAAACATCAAAGCAACCACTATTTCGTCGATTACTTGAATACATAACTTTACTTTCATCTGAAGACCAACCACCAAAGTTATGAAAATGATCTGGGGATAAAACAAGTTGTTCGTAGTTCCCATCTTCATTTACCAAATAAAATTGTTGTTTTTCATTCCCTTTATAGTCCATTCCCATTATTGTTCGACTTCCAGATGGCGAGTGAAATACAGACATGATTCGATCTTTAAAATCACCAAATGGCTGTACATTACCGTCGTTGCCATTCCAACTATATGCTTGGGGCATTCCAGTTTTTTTACTTAAAAAAGTGAATTTATTTTTTCCAGGTATTACAACTGGTTCATAACCATTGACTACATTCAAATAAAGCGAAAGTTTATCCTTCATTTTTACACCTCTTAAACTAATTTTTATCAAGCCCAATAATACAAAGCTAAACAGACAAATGAAATACTCAGAGTGGTAATTGAGATTATAGCAGTTACTTTTTTCAAGATTTCTTTTACAGATAGTTTCCATTCAATCAGTTTATGATCGCTATCGACAAGCTTCTCTGCTCTTTTTGAAGCTCTTGATTGTGGAAATATTAAATAATTAAGCTTCTTAAATCCATTGGTAACTAAATTTAAGAACTTAGATTCAATTATGACGATAATCGCATACATGACTAAGGTTATAATACCTACAATAAATGTTAAATTAGTAATCTCGAGGAATGATAGATTTTTCATTATACTTACAACTAGCCAAACGATGATACTAACACTAGCAACAAAAACATTTATTTTCATAATCCTCACCTCTGGCTACCCATTTAACTTAAAACACCCCTCTATCAAAAAAGAAAGATAAAGGGGGTGTTCAATTATTATTTTTCTGTTACTTCTGCCCACTTCATAAAAGGAAAACGGTTAACAAATTTAGCTGCGTCTTTAATATTTTTGTTCATCAAATATGTGTTTGTATAGAAATAAATTGGCATCATTGGGAAGTCAGTCATTAAAACTTCTTCAGCCTGATGAAGTAACTCATAGCGTTTTGCTGTATCTTGTTCTACTTTAGATTCTGCCATTAGGCGATCAAAGTCTTCATTAACCCAACCTGTACGGTTATTTGGACTATCCCCTAAATAGTAATCCAAGTTTACAACAGGGTCTACAAACAATCCAATCCAGCCCATACGAGCCATTTGAAAATTATGTGCTTTTGTCGTTTCTAGGTATGTTTTCCATTCCTGATTCGCAAGCTTAATGTCGACACCTATATTTTTCTTGAACATTTCTTGAACTGCTTCAGCAATTTTCTTATGGTTTTCATCTGTATTGTACAGTAGTGTAACTTCCGGAAGAGTAGTCCAACCTTCTTCAGCCATACCTTCTGCTAGTAATTTTTTTGCCTTATCCAAATTCTCTTCAAAGTAATCTCCGCCAACTGCACGGAAATCCCCTTCTGGTGAATCCGCTCCAACTGGAACCATCCCATATGCAGGAGTTTCTCCAGCTAAGGTAACGTTTTCAGTTAAAACTTCACGATCAATTGACATGCCAAATGCTTTACGAACTTTTTCATTTGTAAAGGGTTCTTTCTCTACGTTAAACATGTACATATACGTTCCATAATAAGGAACAATTTCAAAGTCATCCTTATCTTTTTCAGATTCAATTACATCTGTCGGCAAACTCTTTATGAAATCGAGTTCACCCGTCTTATACATTTGATAATATGTTGTAGCTTCACCAACCATCTTGAATGTGATTTTATCCAAGTTTACACTATCTTTATCGTAGTACTCATTGTTTTTCTCGATAACAACTTCACTGTCGTGTTCCCAAGCTGTCATTTTGAATGGTCCGTTACTTACATACGTCTTAGCTTCAGCAGACCAGTTTTCATTGCCAGCAACTAGTTCTTCTTTTACTGGATAAAATGTCCACATCGTTAACAATGTTTCAAAATAACCAAGTGGCTCATTTAAAGTTACTTCTAATGTTTTTTCATCTAACGCTTTTACTCCAACGTCTTCTGCTTTAGCATTTCCTTTGTTATACTCTTCTGCACCAACTAAGTAGTATAGATAGAATGCAAAAGAACTTCCCGTGTCCGGATTAAGAACGTGCTTCCAAGCAAACTCAAAATCATTAGCTGTCAAAGGGCTTCCGTCGGACCATTTTGCACCATCACGAATTGTGAATATGTACTTCTTTCCGTCTTCCGAAATCTCTGTTTTCTCTGCTAATCCCGGAACTGCACTTCCATTTTTATCACGTGTGTAAAGGCCTTCAAAAATATGATCTAAAACCCAGCCTGATGTTGTATCTGTTGCTAACGCCGGGTCAATTGCTGGCGGCTCACTTCCTGCGTTCATTACAATTTCTTGTTTTTCAGCTTTTCCGGATGATGAATTACCATCTTCTTTACCTTTGTCACTACTATCTTTATCTTTTCCATTACATGCTACAAGAACAGCTGAAAGTGATAAGATAGTAATCATTAATACGAATAATTTCTTCAAATTTAACCCTCCCTTATGTTTGTAAAACTACTTAATCCAGACACTTTTATTAATCTAAATGTCCCTTTCAAGGATATAAATGACACGCCGTCCAGTGATTATCTTCCACCTCCTTCCATTGAGGTTCGATTGCTGCACATATATCCATTGCCTTTGCACAACGCGTTCTAAATCGACATCCACTAGGCGGATTAACTGGACTCGGTGGATCTCCTTTAAGTACAATCCGTTCTCGTTTAATCGAACTAGGATCAGCAATCGGAATTGCAGACATTAATGCTTGTGTGTAGGGATGCAAAGGACTCTTAAATAAATCATCGCTACTGGCCAACTCCATCATTTTCCCTAGATACATTACTCCAATGCGGTCACTAATGTGCTTGACCATTCCTAAATCATGAGCAATGAATAAATATGTCAGTTGTTCTTTTTCTTTTAAGTCCTCTAATAAGTTTATTACTTGTGCTTGTATGGAAACGTCTAAAGCAGAAATTGGTTCATCCGCCACAATAAACTTTGGTTGAACAGCAAGCGCCCTCGCAATACCAATACGCTGCCTTTGACCACCACTAAATTCATGGGGATAGCGTTGGGCATGTTCGGGTCGGAGTCCCACTTTTTCTAACAAACTATAAACGATTTCAAGTCTTTTCTTACCTTTAGCCAAATTGTAGCCATCGATGCCTTCCGCAATAATTTCGCCGATTCTCATTCTTGGATTCAATGAAGCATGTGGATCTTGAAATATTATTTGCATTTCGCGGTTCATTTCACGTTGATCTTTCTTATTTAATCCGGTAAATTCTTTTCCTTCGAATAAAATTGAACCTGAAGTAGGGGTATCTAATCCTACGACTAATTTTCCAAGACTCGATTTCCCACTGCCACTTTCTCCTACCAAACCAAGCGTTTCACCTTTATGAATAATTAATGAAATATCGTCAACTGCTTTGACCGTTTTCTTATCCGCTACTGGGAAGTATCTTTTTAAATTCTTGATTTCAACTAAAACTTCACTCATATAGAGACCTCCCTAAAGCAAGAACTTCGTCAGCATTTGGTGATTGCTCATCATTTAACCAACATTTCGCGGAGTGACTAGAACTAATTTCATAATCTAGGGGCATTTGATCAACGCAAATATCCATTGCATATTTACACCTTGGTGCAAATGGACACCCTTTTGGAGGTGCAAATAAGTCAGGCGGTGAACCCTCAATCGGAATCAGTCTTTCCTTTGTCGTACTCATGAAATCCGGAATAGACTCCATTAACCCCCATGTGTAAGGATGCTTCGGATTCTCAAAAATCTCATGAACTGTCCCAGTTTCCACAATAACACCTGCATACATGACCGCTACTCTTTCAGCGGTTTCCGCAACTACACCTAAATCATGTGTGATTAAAATAATTGCCGTATCTGTTTTTTCTTTCAACTCAATCATTAATTTCAGTACTTGTGCTTGAATCGTTACATCAAGAGCCGTTGTTGGTTCATCGGCAATTAATAATTCAGGTCTACATGCTAATGCAATTGCAATCATTACCCGTTGGCGCATTCCCCCACTAAACTCATGAGGATATTGGTCATAACGCTGCTCTGGATTAGGTATTCCTACTAGTTTAATCATATTAATTGCTTGTTCTTTCGCATCACGTTTACTTATTTTTTGATGAATGATTAACCCCTCTGCTATTTGAGATCCTATCTTCATCGTCGGGTTTAAAGAAGTCATTGGATCTTGAAAGATCATACTGATTTTAGAACCTTTTAATTTTCGCAACTCTCTTTTCTTTAACTCCAATAAATTCTGTCCTTTATAGTGAATCGTCCCATTTTTTATATCAGCAACGCTCATCGGCAATAAACCCATTATTGTTTGTACCGTGACACTTTTACCGCTACCACTTTCGCCTACAATCGCAAGAATTTCACTTTTGTTAATGTGAAATGAAACATCACGTACAGCTTTGACTTCTCCGCCATATGTCCTGAAATTCACTTCCAAATTTTTCACTTCTAATAATTGCTCCATTTACACACCTCCTATTTTCTATCCCTTGGATCTAACGCATCTTGGATACCATCTCCAAATACATTAAATGCAAACATAGTAAGTGAAATCAGGAATCCCGGGAAGAAAAGTCTCCACCATTGACCACTTAAAATGACACCTAACGCATCATTCGCCATCGTTCCCCAACTCGCAAATGGTGCTTGAACTCCTAAGCCTAAAAAACTTAGAAATGATTCGGCAAAAATCGCTGTCGGAATTGTAAATGTTAAATTGACAATAATAATCCCCATTGTATTCGGCAATAGATGCCTCGAAATGATTTTCGTATGGGATGTGCCTAATTTCTCTGCGGCTTGGACATATTCTTGTGATTTCAATTGGAGTATTTGCCCCCGAATTATTCGGGCCATACCAACCCATCCTGTAACGGACAGGGCAATAATAATAGCTGTTATTCCTGGTTCCATGATTACCATTAATAAAATAACGATTAATAGATATGGAATTCCGTAAAGCACTTCAACGATTCTCATCAATAAGCCATCAATGCGATCGCCCTTCTTTCCGCGTCCGGCCATATACCCCGAAACGCCACCTACAATTACACCTAGTATTAGATCTATAAGCGCTGCAACAATACCTATTATTAAAGAAACCCTTGCTCCATACCAAGACCTTGTCCACATATCCCGGCCTAAATTATCTGTTCCGAACCAATGTTCCACCGAAGGAGGCAAGTTCGTTTTTGTAAGATTTTGTTCAGAAGGTGAAAACGGAACCATCGACGGTCCAAATAAAGCTAGAAATACAATAATCGCTAGTAAAAAGAAACCTAATAACGCTAGCTTGTTTCTCATGATACTTAGTAGCGTATCCTTCCATACACTTAAACTAGGACGTTGAATATCATCAATTACCTTTTTACTTGGATCTATAGGAGTAAATAAGGAATTATCTGCTCGTTTAATTACCACGTTATCCCTCCTTACTCGTAAGACTAATTCGTGGGTCAATAAGTCTGTACGAGATATCTATCAAGAAAAGTGTAACTACCAAAATGACACTGAAGAAGATTGTTGTTCCCATGATGACTGGATAATCTCGGTTAAATATACTATCCACGAAATAACGGCCAATGCCTGGAATAGCAAAGATTTTTTCAATTACAAACGTTCCAGTAATCAACGAAGCGAATAACGGACCTATAAATGATACAACTGGCAGGATAGCATTACGAATCCCGTGTTTAATAACAATTCCAGCTGTACTTAATCCTTTTGCATCCGCAGTTTTAATATAATTCGCATTCATAACTTCAATCATGCTTGACCTCATAAATCGTGCAACGACGGCTAGCGGCATGGAAGCTAATGCAAGTGACGGCAGCACTGTATGTTTCCAAGTTCCCCAAGTCGCTACTGGGAATAGACCCCATTCGACTGAAAAGAACTTTATTAACAATGGGGCTAAAATAAAACTAGGAATTGATATCCCGATAATCGCTATAATCATCGCTAGATAATCAATGAATCGATTATGATAGAGTGCTGCTATTATTCCAAGGAGTAAACCGAAAACGAGTGCTAATACGAGTGCTTGAGCCCCTAGCAGTGCCGAAGGAGGAAACCCGGATAGAATAATATCATTTACCGATCTCGTTCGTGATTGTATAGAAGGGCCTAAATCTAGCGAAACTAAATCCTTTATGTATAACACATATTGAACTGCGATTGGTTTATCCAGATTATATTTCGCCCTCATATTATTTAAAACTTCCTCTGGTAAAACGTCAGCATCAGAAGCAAACGGATCACCTGGTATAAACTTCATCATCACGAATGTCAATGTCGCAATAACCCATATCGTTAAAATCATTGTAAAAAAACGCTTCAATATATACATTTTAGTCTCTCCCTCCACCACCAATATGCCAAGCATTCAGTCTACTTGATATGAACTTTTTGATACTTCTAATTGAATCATTGTGTTAAGTTCTATAATTTCACTATGTTCATATAACGAAAGAATCAACTTTGTTATATGCTCCTGATTTGCCGCTGCAACTTGAATTAAAAGCGGATATTCCCCAGTAGTTATTGTGATATATCTGATATGCTGAATATTTTTTAAATCTTCAATTACTTTATTCAAGCCGTTTGGTTTTATTTTAAGTTGAATAAAAGCCCCTTCCTTTAACCCAATTGTTATGGGGTTTATTCTGCCCACGATTTCTAATATTCCACTATCAATTAAATTCATATATCTCATTCTGATTGTTTTTTCTGTTACCTCAAGAGTTTTAGACAAATCTCTAAATGACATGCGCCCATCTTTTGACAGTAATTTAATTATGCTTTTATCTAAATTATCTATACTACTTTTCACTTTCCACCAACTTCCAGTATGAATTCACAAATAAAATCCCTTTTAAATGGTTCAATATACAAATAACGACTTGAAAACGATACTGGATCTGAAATTTCATATCGTAAAAAGATACGTTATAGGTTATTATAGTTACACAGCTATCAGAAAGCAACCAATTTTCTTATTACTTTAAAAGGAGAGGATTAATAATGTTAATAATAAAGAATGCTAAAATAATCACAGTCTCATCTGAAACGATTGAAGAGGGTATGATAGTGGTAAAAGATGGGCTGTTTTTGTCCATCGGAAAAAATCTTGACATTCCTTCAGGAGCAGAAGTCATTGATGCCCAAGGAAATATAGTTACCCCAGGTTTAATAGATGTACATACTCATTTGGGCGTAAACGAAGAAGGTGGAGGCCGCGACGGTCATGATTTTAACGAGGTAAGTTCAGAGGTTACTCCAGAAGTGAGAGCCCTAGATGGAATACTTCCAAGTGATAAAGGTTTCGAGGACGCTAGAAACTCGGGTGTCACTACAGTACAGATTATGCCAGGAAGCGCTAATATTATTGGTGGCGAAATGGTTGCACTAAAAACCATTGGTAATGTAGTCGATCAAATGGTTATTAAAAATCCATCCGGCCTAAAAGCAGCAATGGGTGAAAATCCGAAAAAGTTCCATGGTGAAAAAGGAAGAGCTGGTTCCACCAGGATGGGAGTTGCCGGTCGACTTAGAGAAAAGCTAATCGAAGGCCTCAACTACATTAATAAATCTGAAATTAGCTCTTTTGAAAGAAATCTCGGATTAGAAAATATAGCAAAAGTTTTACGAAAAGAAATCCCTTTAAGAGTCCATGCCCATCGTGCTGATGACATTGCAACAGCACTTCGAATTAAAAGAGAATTTAACATTGATATGACAATAGAACATTGTACAGAGGGGCATAAAATTTCAAGTTTCATCGCTGAACACGATGTAATGGTTTCCGTCGGTCCGACAATGTCTACAAGGTCAAAACAAGAACTTAAAGATAAAGGCTGGAATACTTTAGTGGAACTAGTTAAAGAGGGAGTCCAGATTTCAATAACTACAGATCATCCAGTAGTTAGTATTGAACATTTAAGAACGAGTGCAATTCTAGCTGTAAAGAGCGGTCTCTCAGAAAAAGTAGCACTTGAAGCAATTACGTTGAACTCTGCTAAACATATTGGAGTTGCAGATCGTGTAGGCTCAATAGAAGTAGGAAAAGATGCAGACTTCGTTATTTGGAGCGGGGATCCTTTTGATTTAAGATCAAGTGCCCAATCTACATTTATCAATGGCAAATGTGTGTATCGTTCCCATTAATAAAAATAGACAAGAATGCGGAATTGGCATCTTGTCTATTTTTATATTTTATTGTTTAATTAATACTGTTCTTCACATACTCTTTAACAGTTACAATAAATTTATTGTGCTCATCTTTTATTACTCCATGACTACTTTCCTCAAAGATAACCAATTTACTGTTTGGTATTTTTTCATTCATAAATATCGATCCTTCAACTGGTGTTATCCAATCATGTCTCCCAGCAATTATTAATGTAGGAACATGTATAGATGGTAAAAAATCGACTGCATTATAATCTCTTAAAAAACCTCCAAAACCTTCATTTAATGCTTCATAGGAACGATTAGATCTCCTGCTTGCATTTTCTCTTGATAGGTTCTCTTCGACCGTATCTTTATAGCTATATGAATATAATGGCGCCATAACTTCATAATACTGTTCTTGCTGATCGCCAGATTTAAAAGCACCATCCCATAGCACTTGTGCCATCTCTTGTTGTTCCTGCGTCCCTTTTTGCTTCACAATTTCTTTTGCTTTATCAGTGAAATCACTGCTCGGTGCCGTTACAACAAGCAATAATGATTTCAGGTTTTCTTGATACTTTTTAGCATATTCCAATGCAACCATTCCACCATAGGATTGTCCTAACAGAACAATTTTATCTAACCCTAGGTACTTTCTTAGTTCCTCTATATCCTCTACATTATTTTTCATCGTATATGTAGACTGTGGACCTCTTTCAGATTTACCACTTCCCCGATTATCGATATAAACGAGTTGCATTACTTCTGATAATGGGCTAAGTGCTGGTTTGAAACCTGTATGATCTCCTCCCGGGCCACCATGTAATACAAAACAGACCGGTTTTTCTCTCATCATTGGTCCTTCAGGTACAAATCCAGCACCTTCTACATCAAAAAACAGCTTAATTCCATTAATATGAGCGTACATTTTAAAACCTCCATTATTTTTTTAAAGTATTCACCTTCCCTGGACTATTTCGACACCTTGTCGAATACTCCTTTTTTATAAAGATTAATGAGAGACTGATTGCCTAATTCCGGTGATTTCTATTTTCTCTAAGCTGATATTCAATGCTGATTAATAGACGATGGCTCAACTTTCGGAGTTGAATAACCTTGGTCAAATCGCATTTAGCTACTGGATGAATGCCTAACCCTTTTCGGCTATGAAAAATGACAGTTGCGTTACTTGACCGACTGATGCATCAATCATATATCTACCTTCCTATAACTTATCGTCATTAATAACAACAAAGTTAGAGTGCTCACGTTTTTCCGGTTCTAGAAACTCGACTAAATCTTCTTTATCCGACTCCATATCATAAAAAGAATATTCATCATTATAATTATATATACTCGGCACTATTTATTTGTAATTCATTAGGGGGTGCTACCTAATGAGGTACAAATCAGTGGAAACTGAAAAATACTCACGAAACCAATGAATAAATCTAGCGTAGAAGCGATGTTTGAGGTATTTTATATTTCTACATATATGTTCCTTGCTTTCCATTTGCTAAGTGCCGAGTTTATAGGCTATATCTTCTGCCTGCTCTTGTGTCATTATTTTAAACTTAAACCTTATGATTTTCTCCCCTTTTATATCGGCACTTTTCTATAAATACAGCAACATTTCTCCTTCTTTCTCGTATAATTCAGCTTCGGTAAACATATTTTTTAAATACTTTGTAATAACTGATTTATCTACCTCAAACAGCTCACCTATTATTTTTTGCGTTATCCAAAAGTTTTTTTCGATTGAATGGGTACCTGTCACCATATAGCGTCGACTTTTCTCGTTTAAACCGGGAATTAAAAATAGGATTCCTTGAACGACATGAGCCATCCCGGAATCCTTCTATTTATCTAGGAAAACCAGGGAAAAATTGGTTTTCAAAGCCTGGAAATCTTTGGTGTCTAAAATCTGGAAAAAATCGGTTTTCAAATTCTGGAAATCTTTGGTGTCTAGAATCGGGAAAGAATTGGTTTTCAAACCCTGGAAATCTTTGGTGTCTAAAATCGGGAAAGAATTGGTTTTCAAATTCTGGAAACCTTTGATGTCTAAAATCAGGGAAAAATTGGTTTTCAAATTCTGGAAACCTTTGATGTCTAGAATCAGGGAAAAATTGGTTTTCAAAGCCTGGAAACCTTTGCTGTCTTTCATTAAAACGCATTGGATTTACCACTTTTTAACTCCCTTCATAGAGTACAGTATAGTATAGACTATGTATAATTAATGAAGAAACTTAGACTAAGACCTATGTTTGGGAACCATTACATGGAACAATTTTGAATTGTTCTTTGCATAAAACTTTTGAGCAAATCTACATATACACTTTTCCCATGGGCTATATTTTTCATTATGGGAATAATCAGGGTTATCTTAATTGGTAATCTCAATAAAAAAATAAGAGCAAAATTAGCCTTTTAATTAACTATAATTTTGCTATACATCCAAAAACAAATTATCAGGCGTATTGATTATCCAGAAATCAGGTGTGAGTACTATGCAAATGAATTCAAGGGTACTGATACGCCAACCATAAGCACCAAGCTGAATACACTCAATAAAACGACTGAGTATAAAAAACTAGCGTCACTTTATAAACGTACAGCGATTGGAACAGAAAAGGGCAGGCAAATGATTTCTCATTCGACCTGCCCTTTTCTGTTACTAATTCATCAACCCACAGGCGGAACAATCGGCAACTTGACGATTATCGTTGTGCCTTGCCCGAGCGTGCTTTTCACTTGAATGCTTCCATGATGAAGAGAGACCATTTTTTGGACGATGGCAAGGCCCAGACCATTGCCGTTGTTGCTGCGATTTCGCGACTTGTCTGTTTTATAGAATCGCTCGAAAATGGAGTTAAGTTCTCCTGGTGAAATGCCGATTCCAGAATCGGTTATGGAAACTTCAACTTCTTTTGAATTGTGACTGATACCGATGTGGATCATTCCATCATCCGGCGTGAATTTAATACTATTCCCGATTACATTCATCCATATTTGATTGAGCAGGTCCGCATCGGCCGTTATTTTGACAGCAACAGGCAGCTCAAGGTCAATTCGAATGTTTCTAGCCGACGATTGAGGCTTGCACGTGACAACTATTTGTCTGATTTGCTCATCGAGGTTAAACGTTACCACTTCAAAAGGATGATGTTCCGAATCCAGAGAGGCGAGTTTCAGTAAATTATCACCAAGCCGCGACAGTCGTCCGCTTTCTGCAATAATGATGTCCAAATAATACACCCGGTCACCTTCTGCAACCAGATTGTTGTTCTTTAAAGCCTTTGCAAAGCCGGAGATGGACGTTAACGGCGTCTGAATTTCGTGAGATACATTCGAAACAAAATCCTGCCTCATCTGCTCAAGCTGCTTAAGCTCATTCGCCATCTCATTAAAACTCTGAGCCAATGCTCCCATTTCATCCGTGCGTTTCATTTTTAATTCCACATCAAAATCACCCTTTGCCAATCGTTTGGTCGCTTGTTTCAACACTTTCAGAGGGTTCACTAAATACCTGGCGGCAATGAGAATGCACAAGCTTCCTATCAACAATGCGAGTAGCAGAACAATCAGCACCATGCGATTGATGATGTTTTCATTCTGAGGAGAAAACTGCAAAAACATAGCATACTGTTTCCCTTCGAATTGAAAGGGGATACCGATGAACGCCTCTTCTTCCCTAGCGTTCGAGCGGTAAACGTTTCCTTGCAACACTTTTCGAATCGCTTCCGGTGAAATTTGGATGATATTATTATTTTTTAAACCATAGAATGTTGCTTCTTCAGCCTCATCGAATAAATGAATCGGATAAGCAGATAGCTTCACCATACGTTTGATGAACATATCCGTATCTTCAGGTCTTGTCTGTTCATAGAGTTGAATGATTTCCTCTCCTGCTGCAATCATGTCATTCTGCCCAACTTCGTTTATTTCTTTCTTGAATAAAATAAGTCCGATCAGAGAGGACGTAAGCAGGCTAAAGATAATGACTGCCAGAAACGTAAGAATTACACGGGCATACAAGGTTTTAATCATGGTGTGCCACTAACCTGTACCCTAAACTGCGGGCTGATTCAATATGAAAATGCTGCGCATCATCGGCAAACTTTTCCCTTATCCGCTTAATATGGACATCGACAGTCCGGTCATCACCTTCATAATCCACCCCCCAAATCTGCGTGATAAGCTGTTCCCGAGTAAATATTTGACCTGGCTGGCTGGCCAGCAAAAAGAGCAACTCAAATTCCTTTAAAGGCAGATTTAGCACTTCGTCCCCCCGAATGACTTGATAGGTTCGGCGATTCAACACGATCCCACCCAACTGTATGGTCTGGGAGGATACGATCATGGAACGTTTCAGCAACGCCTTTACTCGCATTACAAGCTCCATCGGGTCGAATGGCTTCGTCAAGTAATCATCTGTTCCGAGCTGGAAGCCCTTCACCTTCTGTCCGGCTTCTGCTTTGACCGTCACCATCAATAGAGGGATATTCGAATCCCTGTGTCTGATTTCTCTACACAAATCCCAACCGTTCATTTCCGGCATCATAATATCAAGGATGACCAGATCTATCCGAGAATTCTCCACAATGGAGAGGGCTTCGGCACCGTTTTTTGCCTCTATAAGTTCAAACCCTTCATTCCGCAAAAACAAGGACATTAGCTCACGAATATGAGCGTCATCATCCGCAATCAATATTTTGGCCATTAGAATGATGCACCCCTTCAAATTCTTCAATGAATACGTTTAATTATACCGTTTATTGTACTGCCTTGAAAACTTCTACTGAGAGTTGACCGCTAACGAAAGAGGGTCATCCCGATTAACAAGGATGACCACGTCTTTGAACTTTAAGCGTTTCTTCTATTAACCAAATTGCCATCCTAGTAAATTCCAGTGGTAGAAAAACAGACTCAAAGCTACCGCCCCAAGAACGATAAGCGTGTAATACACGCGCTTGAAAACTGTCCAATACTTGTTTTTCCAGACCTGGAATGTGCAAAGCAACAAGGCGATGGTCAATCCGACAAATATAATCGGCATGATGAGAAAAATTTTCACTGAATTAGAAATGTGACTTAACCGCTCCAATGTGTCCATATTCATAACCTCAGTAATTGTCAGAACACAGGTTATCAGTGCCCAACCGGCGGTGACCACCAAGAGCCAGACTGCACGTTTTTTTGGCTTCTCCATCTTGTTAACACTGCGTACCCGAAAGGCGTATCCAATCAAAACGCTGATAAATAATACAAATGAGATTCCAAGCAGGGATAACCAAAACTTACTTTGATCAATTAACTGAGTACGCTCGAGTGGCAAGCCCGGTAGAAAATCTAACATCATTTCAGTAGGTTCTCCCGATTCATTGGTGCGAAAGGCCATCTGATTCGGGCCTCCAACTTGCTGGAACAAATTCTCTTCAATCGGCACATATAACATTTGTTCTTCTCCCTGGCCGATTGACAGCTGATTGTCAGATACAGATACATTGATTTCTGTCAGAAGACTAAAAAACTTGTCTATATGGCTGAAGTTACGGCGAGTGAATTTATAGGAACCCGCATATTTCTGTACATCTACTTCGGAAGGCGATGCTGGGAGTTTGACTTCCGGCGCTGGGAAATAGTGATCGAAAAAGGCTTGTAACATCCCTGCCTTGGCATCGTCGCCATTGCCACCGCTATAGGAGACAAAAATGCCGATTTGCTCTTCCGGAACGAGATAGAGTTCAGTAATGAATAGCGTGTCTGCCCCGCCATGAGAGATTACATGCTGTCCGTTGACATTTAGCTCAAAAAAACCAAGCGCCATATCCGGTAAACGTTTATCAAACTGGAATGCCGTCGAATGCATTAATTTAGCAGTTTCCGGCTTCAGAATTTGTTTGTTTCCATAACTCCCGTCATTGAGATGAGCAATCATGAAATGAGACATATCAAGCGCAGAGACCGTCCCTGATCCAGCTGGGCGGAAACCAGCCTCAAACGTGGTTGGCTTGTTAACGAATTTTTTGTTCTCACTAGCATAACCTAGCACTTTATAAGGATCTAATGACGCAGGAATAGGTTCCTGGACTGTCGCATAGTTCATATCGAGTGCGTCGAAAATATTTTTTTGAATATAGTCATTGTAGGGCATGCCACTAACCTCTTCGACAATCAATCCAGCCAAAGTAGCACCATAGTTGGAATAGGAGACCACCTCACCCGGTGGTCGCACCCGCGCCAGCATATGCTCGGTAAGCGTCTCGGAAATCGACCCAGGCAGTTTCTTCTCATCTGTCGTGATCTGGTAGCCCATCCCCCCTTCTTCGAACCCCGCAGTATGGGTCATAAGATCGCGCAACGTAATAGGTTTCAGATAGGTATCCGGTATCTTCATCGATTTCAAATAAGTGTTGATGTCGGTATCAAGGTCAAGTTTGCCCTGTTCAACCAATTGCATTACTGCCGTCCAAGTGAACAGCTTCGTTGTCGAAGCGATTCGGAACATGCTGGTTTCGGGTTCGATCGGGGCGTCTTTTTCGATGTTGGAATGTCCATACCCTTTGGAGAACAGGACCTTGTCATCCTTCACAATCGAAATGACTGCTCCTGGAATTTCGAACAGATCCATATTCGATTTCATCACTTTATCGACGAACGCCGCAACCTCAGCGGAGTCGTTCAGATCCGCAGGCTTTGCATCCGATTTAACAGCTTGCGAGGCCGCCGCAGAAGCGGGTTCCTGTACCCAGAACAAGCTCGCCCCAGTTCCAGTTACCAGAAACGCCAGTAAAATTACTCCGGCAACAAGCTTCTTTTTCACAGTTGCTGGCATTCTAAACATCCGATTTCCAGGTTGTTTCGAACTATTATTTTTCATTTTCGTAGTTGTCGGCATTATGAGCCTCCGTATTCAAATTATTTTGATCCAAGCAATTTGTCCCGCATTAACGGGCAGTAAGACCCCCACTTCAAGGCTTAAGGGTACCCGAAGAAGCGTAAGTGGGGGATCAACTGCCCGAAGAGCTTGCGGAATATAGTTCGATTCCGCTTCAAATCCCGAATGGTTCAACTAACAATCAGTGGGGGATGAAGAAAACCCCCTCTGATTGAAGTTTCACTTTATTTCGACTGGATTTGTAAAGCTTATCAAAAAGTTATGAACGGAGAATGAACAGCCAGTATTTAAGCTGGACAATGCTATTGAGTTCACTCAATTCGCGACGACAACAATTTTGCAAGATCACATTGAAAGCCATACATCTTTAATGTTAGAGGTGAGTAATTACTTCATTCACTAATAATGAACGATACAAAACTAAACTGTATGGAATGAGTTGAAAGAACGTATTGATGAAGGCATTCAGGCAATTGACTTGGTATGGAGTGACTATACGCCAGCGGCAGAAGTAGCTGAAGAGGCGGCGGCTATTGCGAAAGAAGCTATAATGGAAACAGTTGGGGAGGAAGGTTTTGCACCAGCTATTATTACATCGGCTAGCGATGATTTCCACTTTTATACGATTCATCGACCAAAGCTGCAGGCGGCGATGATTGGCATTGGGGCAGATCCTGGCCCGGGACTTCACCATCCCGATATGACATTTAATCGGGATGCCCTTGATATCGGTGCACGCGTGTTGGCCGCTACATTGAAAAAGCTTCTTATTTGGAAGACTGATAAAAGGGAGGACTATCCAAAATTTTAAAAAAGATATATAAATTAAAGGACACAACATATTTTATATGACTAATGTGTTGTGTCCTTTCTATTTCAACTTACACAGTTAAGTACATTATTTCACAAACTCGTGCTTTTCCCCTTCTTTTATAGACTGTGCAATAGCTTCACATTTTTTTATAGCCCAAATGTAATGAGTGGAAGTGTTTGCTGCGAAATAGCTGTATAAATCACTTGTTTTTGTCCACTTATAGTATTTTTTTGTCATAATTTCTTCATTGGTATGTGATTTAATTAGTTCCATCACTCTTTCATGACTCAACTTAAATTTTTTCACAGCTTGATTTAATGTTACATCTTGATAGTTTTCCCAAATTTGCATATTAAGCAGCTTGATAGTACGCCATTTATAACCAGGTGCAGGCATAAAAGGAATATCCCCATCCATGCCCTCTTTATACCATCTCTCCAGTATTGCATGCCATTCATACAGGTGCATTAATACATCACGAAAATTCTTGTCTCTTTCTTGAGTTTCAATAGAAATACTCCTTTTTCTGCTAGGTACTGATTCAATTATTTCAAGCAATGATTTTAAATTTTTGTCGCTATCCAGTAAAAGATTTTCTTTTTCATTTTTTGATATCATGAAAATTCCTCCTTTTTTCACTATATATTATCATAAGAATGCATGCCCTTTTATTAGATTTCAGAAAAATTTAAGTTAACACCTTGTTGATTACAGTCAATTTCATAATTTGTAATCCAACCTGTTAGTTAGTTGAAGAAGAAGGGGGGAACGTTGTTCAGTCTAAAGAAAACATTGGCAAGCTACCTGATTACGTTGTTTACCAGGCACGGAATGTACTACATAAAGAAATTATCCTTTCCAATTCGATCTTCCAAGCGACTTTTTTTGAATAACGAAGTTTTATCTTTCGGCAAACGTTTGATAATGATCTGGATACCCTTTTTTTCCGCGTCGTCAAGCAGTGCAAAAAGTACTGCCTCACCTGTTGCATCAACGACGGAAAGATGTTCCATATCAAGAATGATTTTTGTCGCTCCAGACTCAAGAAGTTGTGGATACTTGTCTTCAAACACTTTAGCAGTCCCGAAGAAAATGGGTCCATCTACAGTATACTTTGCCAATGAAGAAGGACTTTCTATACCGAATTTCACAATTTCGACATCAGAAAGTTTGGCTTTCTCAATATGGAGTTTGCCACTCATTTTCTTCAAAAATGACAGAGCTGCGAGCAAAATACCGACTTGAACGGCGATAGTTAGATCGATGAAAATAGTCAATAGAAATGTTGTCAATAAAACAATAGAATCTCCTGAACGAATCGATAAAATATGGACGAATGCTTTTCGGGCACTCATATTCCATGCGACGTACATAAGAATTGGTGCCATCGCAGCGAGTGGAATATGCGATGCATAGGGTGCGAATAATAATAGAAATGCTAGAACGAATAGACTTTGTACAACTCCAGATATAGGACTGACAGCACCAGAGCGGATATTTGTCGCAGTTCGTGCAATGGCTCCTGTTGCTGGAATACCGCCGAACAATGGCGTAATGATATTGGCAATTCCTTGTCCAAATAGCTCCCGTTTTGAATCATGTTTCTCTCCGCTTTTCATACCATCTGCCACAACAGCGGATAACAGTGATTCGATTGCACCGAGTGCGGCAATAATGAGCGCAGGTTGCCACAGTGACACCAATTTGGACAAGGTGATGTGTGGGAAATGGAAACTCGGCAGTGTCTTTGGAATACCGCCGAATGCTGTCCCGATTGTTTCTAATTTACCAGGGAAAAAGAAAAATGAAATGATTGTCGGGATGAGTAACGCAACAAGCAGTAAAGGAATGCGTGGAGCAATTTTGGGCAATAAAAAGATAACGGCTAATCCGATAACTGCGATTAAAATACTACAGGTATTGACCGTATGGAACTGCCTAATGAGGTCCAGCATATTTTCATGGAAAAACTCTTTTTTCTCTAGGCCAGTAATGCCAAAGAAATTACTAAACTGTCCTGTAAAGATGATGATAGCAATCCCAGTCGTGAAGCCGATTGTGACCGAACGCGGAACAAAGTGGATAAGATTACTAATGCCGAGAAAACTCATAATGACGAGAAAAATCCCTGCTAGAAACCCGGCAATGAGTAAATCTTCATAACCATACTGCAAGACAATTGCTAGCAATATCGGGATGAAAGCTCCCGTGGGTCCAGCAATCTGGAAACGGGAACCACCTAATAGTGCAACAAGGAGACCTGCAATGATTGTCGTGTAAAGACCATACTCCGGTTTAACCCCGGAAGCAATTGCAAAAGCCATCCCAAGCGGAATGGCTACAATACCAACCGTAATTCCCGCAATCAAATCCTTGCGAAATCCAGCCGCGTTATAATGAAGATAACGATTATCCTTGAACATTTGATTCACTCCGTTCAAGCTATTTTATCTGAAAACTCCTTCATTTAGTATAAAGGACAAAAGACGTAGTGACAAGGCGCGAAGGAGAGGTCAGTAGAGGCAATCTGATTGCAAGTTCATATAAAATAGAATACTATTTAGATGTCTGAAAATATGAGGATGGGGTGTTTATAATGACAAGATTACAGGATAAAGTTGCGTTCATCACTGGTGGAGCATCAGGTATGGGGGAAATGATGGTGAAGCTTTTCACTGCACAAGGTGCTACAGTTGTTGCAGCTGATATTAATGAAACTGCACTTGAAGAAAAATGGGGCGGCCTTGACAATGTCATGACTTTGAAATTGAACGTTGCTTCTGATGAAGAATGGGAAACAGCCATTGCTACAGTTGTCGATAAGCTTGGTAAAATCGATATCTTAATTAACAATGCAGGTATTTCAACAGAAAAAGGCTTGAACGATTTTACAATCGAAGACTGGCGCCGAATGTCAGACATTAATGGCTTCGGTCCATTCCTTGGTATGAAGCACGTGCTTTCTACGATGAAAGAGGCTGGTAAAGGCTCAATCGTTAACATTTCTTCTTACACAGCACTAGTCGGTATGGGCTTGAATCCATATTCAGCATCTAAAGGAGCGGTACGTGCAATTTCACGTGCAGCTGCAGTAGACTTCGGGAAATGGGGCATTCGTGTTAACACTGTATTCCCTGGCATTATCGAAACGCCAATGGTTGCCAACCTTCAGTCTTCCAAAGCAATACTTGAAGGCTTGATCAAAATGACACCACTTGAGCGTCTTGGTAAACCTGAAGATGTTGGAAATGCAGTTCTATTCTTGGCATCAGACGAAGCATCATACATTACAGGTGCAGAACTTGTCATTGATGGTGGATACTCTGCTAGGTAATTAAGAGAAGTAGAGTCTCTCCACGCGCAAAAAAGACCGCTGTGCCTTGTGCACAGCGGATTTTTGTTATCTCTTTATCAATTCCTCTAACTTTAATAAAACCCCGTCATAGCCCATTTTACAGGCCAGTTGCGTTAGATGAGGTTGCTCCACACGTGCGGTGTCGAGAATAGCTTGCCCAGCGAATGCTTGGCGTGTTGGACCATCGTATAGCAGCTTGCCATTACTAAAGATAACCGTTCGTCCAAACGTTTCAGCTACAAAATCCATATCATGCAAAATACACAGCACGAGTTTACCTTGCGCATATAGTTCACGAATGATCTCTTTCAATTTCTTCTTACCGCGTGCATCTTGCCCCATTGTTGGTTCGTCGAAAATCACGATATCCGTATCCATAGCAAGTATCGAGGCAACGGCAATCATTTTCCGTTCCGCGAGACTTAAATCGTATGGATTCTCTCCGGCTTTATCCAATAAACCAACAAGGTCCAGCATTATCTCTGCATTAGCACGCGCAACTTCGGGCGCCTGTCCGATGTTGAGTGGCCCAAATAGTACTTCATCCAAGACATTATTTTTGAAAATCTGGTCGTTCGGATTTTGAAAAACGAGACCAACTGTACTGGCAATTTTTGCAGCTGTCGTATTTTTTATGTTTTTACCATTAATGATGATATCGCCAGAACTCGGTTTCAATAGTGCTTTCAGTAATTTGACGAAAGTTGTTTTACCCGCGCCATTTTGCCCGATAATAGCTGTCGGTTCACCTCGAAATGTTACATTAATCCCCTGTAAAATAGGTGCTTCTAGTGAAAAAACCAATCCAGACCAACTCGCACTCTCCCTTTTCAACGAAGCGGAAGTCACATCCGATGAAAAGATAGAGGAACCAACGCTCGAAACGATTACTTATCGTCGTAAAAAACGATCCGGTCAAATCGAAGCGATGCTTGAAAACCTGCCAACTGAAACGATTCACTATCGTTTACCAGATGAGGAACAGGCTTGTTTGTGTTGCGGTGAGCAAGTACATGAGATGAGTACGGAAGTACGCCGGGAGTTAAAAATCATTCCCGCACAAGTAAAAGTCGTTGAACACGTGCGCCATGTCTACAGCTGCCGGAATTGTGAACGTGAAGGCACCGAAACGCCCATTGTCACGGCGAAGATGCCAGCACCTATGTATCCAGGTAGCTTAGCATCGCCATCGGCAATGGCTTATATTATGAATCAAAAATACGTCGAGGGTATGCCCCTTTATCGACAAGAAAAACAATTGGAACGTCTAGGTGTCCCTTTATCACGTCAGACTTTAGCGAACTGGATGATGTACGGGGCAACTCATTGGCTAATCCATCTTTATGAACATATCCGCACCTATCTATTGATGCAGGATGTTCTTCATGCGGATGAATTATGTTGAGCTACACATAATTCATCTTATGTTGAGTCATATATTATGTAAAGTCCAAAATATTACCCTAGCGAATACTCGGAGTCGATGCATAATCACTCAACATAATATTTAGATGT
>NZ_JADBEL010000031.1 GCF_014873855.1 Sporosarcina limicola
GTCACACCCGTTCCCATCCCGAACACGGAAGTTAAGCTCTTCAGCGCCGATGGTAGTTGGGGGTTTCCCCCTGCAAGAGTAGGACGTCGCCAGGCGCAAGGTCATTGCCAATAGGTAGTGGCTTTTTTATTTGTCTATCTATATCATTAACTAAAAAAATAATCCTATATAAGTTCATTAAAATTTGCTGTTTGTAAGGCCACTACTCTTAGTGGTCTATTTTTTTGAAAAAATTTAAGGGCGTTTCGAATAATTTTCTTGCAAGCGACTGATAACCTTGGAGAAGCGACCAATCCCGCTACTAAAGCGACTGATTATCAAAATAAGCGACCAATCTCACTGTTCAAGCGACCAACTATCAAAATAAGCGACCAATTGCGCTACTCAAGCGACTGATTATCAAAATAAGAGACCAATCCCACTGTTCAAGCGACCAATTATCAAAATAAGCGACCAATTGCGCTACTCAAGCGACTGATTATCAAAATAAGCGACCAATCTCACTGTTCAAGCGACCAATTATCAAAATAAGCGACCAATCCGGCTGCTCAAGCGACCAATTATCAAAATAAGCGACCAATCCCGCTGCTCAAGCATTCCCCAATCTTACTTTGAAGCGTCATTCTATACCTCGAACAGTACTCAATCCCTTGAAATTTCCCAAGTTTCCATATAAGATGATAGCTACTTCATGAAAGGGGTGCCCGCAATGCAAATGGTACTCATCATATTTGCTATCAATGTTGTGTATGTTACGTTTTTCACCGTCCGCATGATTTTGACGTTGAAAGGGTATAGATATATCGCAGCCGCCGTTAGCATGGTGGAAATTGTTATTTATGTCGTAGGACTTGATTTAGTACTTGGTAACTTAGATAAAATTCAAAATTTAGTAGCTTATGCCATAGGATATGGATGTGGTGTCATTATAGGTTCGAAAATTGAGGAGAAGCTAGCACTTGGTTATATTACTGTGAATGTGATTACATCTGAAGAAAATTTGAAATTACCAGCAATACTTAGGGAAAAAGGCTATGGTGTGACAGATTGGTCGGCTAATGGTCTTGATGGTAACCGATCAGCTATGCAGATTCTAACTCCACGTAAATATGAATTGAAGCTTTACGTTACAATTAAAGAAATAGATCCTAAGGCGTTTATTATTGCGTATGAAGCGAAGACAATACATGGAGGTTTCTGGGTGAAGACTGTACGGAAAGGGAAGTTGTTTAAATGAGTAAGAAGACAGTGTGGTTTGAAGTGGAAGAAGGAGAAAGTATTGATGATTGCTTAAAGAGAATGGCTTCTGCTGGCTATACGGTCACCGGAAGAAAAGAAGAGCCAATGTTCACAGAGGTGGACGGAGAATATGTGCCAGTTAGGCAACTTATCCGGTTCAAAGGAACACTTACTGACTAGAAGTCTGATAAAAAGACGAACGATTTTAAAATATAATAAAAAATTGTTCGCCTTTTTACATTGACGAATACACTATTACTTGATAAAATATGTAGAGTAATAAGAATCCCCATATATTCTGAGGAATTGGCCTCAGTGTTTCTACTAGGGCACCGTAATGCCTGGACTATGAGGGAAAGCGAATTCTCTGGGAGTAACAGCGAAAGGTGTGTGGGTACCGATAGGTGCAACCATCTTAAGCATATTTAATTATCCTTGAATGTTCTGCTTTTCATGCATATGAAGAGCGGTTTATTCGGGATTTTTTGATTTTAACTTAATCTAGCAGAAGTTTCTCACTTCTATAAGTGGGGAAATGAATACAAAATATGTAGGACGTGACGATTTCATTTGTCAGTTTTGTTCTCAACTTTGAATAGTGTTTAAAAAGGAGCAGATATTAAGTGGGATTTAAAATCGGCGTTATTATGGGAAGTAAAAGTGATTGGGAAACGATGAAACATACTTGTGAGATTTTGGATGAGCTAAAGGTACCCTATGAGAAAAAGGTTGTCTCCGCACATCGTACACCAGATTTCATGTTTGAATATGCGGAACAAGCACAAGGACGCGGAATAGAAGTCATTATTGCAGGGGCTGGTGGTGCAGCTCACTTACCGGGAATGGTAGCGGCGAAAACATTACTACCTGTTATTGGAGTGCCAGTTCAGTCGAAAGCGTTGAATGGGATGGATTCCCTTCTGTCAATTGTTCAGATGCCGGGGGGCGTTCCGGTTGCGACAGTGTCTATTGGAAAAGCGGGAGCAGTGAATGCGGGACTTCTCGCGGCGCAGATCTTAGGTGTCCACGACAATGACTTAATGAGACGAATTGAAGAGCGCCGAAACAACATGCGAGATAGCGCATTGGAAAGTAGCGGTGATTTAGTGTGAAAACAATTTTACCGGGACAAACAATCGGAATTATCGGTGGTGGACAGCTTGGACGGATGATGGGTCTTGCTGCAAAGGAAGCGGGATTCAAAATTGCAGTACTTGATCCAACAATGGATTCGCCCTGTGGACAAATTGCTGATATTCGAATTGTTGCTCCATACGATGATGAGGCGGCACTTCAAGAACTTGCCGAGGTGAGCGATATTATCACCTATGAATTTGAAAATATCGACTACGATGGCCTGAAGCGTCTTACACAAATCGCGCATGTTCCCCAAGGCGCTGAGCTTGTACGTATTACACAAAATCGGATCAATGAAAAAGCTGAAATCAGAACTTCAGGTGCTCCAGTCGCCAATTATATAGAGGCACAAACTTTTGATGAATTAAAAGATAAAATAGCTGAAGTAGGATTCCCTTGTATCGTTAAGACAGCATTTGGGGGCTATGACGGCAAAGGGCAAGTGAAGCTTGATTCGGCACAACAAATCGCTGAAGCAGAATCATTGTTCACCCATTCTGCATGTATTGTAGAAGCTTTTATACCGTTCACAAAGGAAATTTCAGTCATCATACAACGCAATGCGGCGGGACAATCCTATTGTCTGCCTATTGCTGAAAATATTCATAAAAATCATATCCTTCACGAATCAATCATACCGGCGCGAGTAAGTCCAAACATCATTATACAGGCTGAGGAAGCCGCGACGAAAATTGCAGATCACCTTGAACTTGTAGGAACATTAGCGGTTGAAATGTTCGTTCTCGAAAATGGAGAAATCATTATCAATGAATTGGCACCAAGGCCACATAACTCAGGGCATTATTCGATTGAGGCTTGCAACGTTTCGCAATTTCACCAGCATGTCCGTGCTGTTTGTGGATGGCCGCTACGAAAACCGAAACTATGGGCACCGTGCATCATGGTGAACGTACTTGGGGAACATGTAGCTCCGCTTAAAAAAGTTGTTATGAATTACCCTGATTGGTCGATTCATCTCTATGGTAAATCAGAAGCGAAAGAAAAGCGCAAAATGGGGCATGTTACCATCATGACTGACCAAATTGAAAAAACGTTAAAAGAAATCGATGCGACAGGTATTTGGGCTTAATAGGAGGAAACCATATGATAGAGCGTTACACCCGTCCGGAAATGGCCGCAGTATGGTCTGAGCAAAATAAATACGAGGCTTGGCTTGAAGTGGAAATACTAGCATGTGAAGCATGGGCGGAACTTGGTGATATTCCTAAAGAGGACGTAACAGAAATTCGTAAGAAGGCGACATTTTCAGTAGATCGTATCTTAGAAATCGAGAAGGAAACGCGTCATGACGTTGTTGCCTTCACTCGTGCGGTGTCTGAAACGCTAGGTGACGAACGGAAATGGGTCCATTATGGCTTGACTTCAACAGATGTTGTCGATACGGCGCTATCGTATGTTCTCCAGCAGGTAAATCACATCATTAGAAAAGATCTTGAAAATTTCATCTCAGTCCTTGCGGATAAAGCAAAAGAACATAAGTACACAGTCATGATGGGCAGGACGCACGGTGTACATGCCGAACCGACTACCTTTGGACTGAAATTGGCACTCTGGTATGAAGAAATGAAACGTAATCTGGAGCGTTTTGAAGCGGCGGCGAAATCTGTCGAAGCAGGGAAAATTTCAGGTGCTGTTGGTACATACGCGAACATCAATCCATTTGTTGAACAATATGTATGTGACAAGCTTGGCCTGACAGCTGCTCCGATTTCTACACAAACTTTGCAGAGGGATCGTCATGCTCATTATATGTCGACAATCGCACTCATCGCGACATCGATTGAGAAATTTGCTGTCGAAATTCGTGGCCTCCAAAAATCGGAAACACGCGAAGTTGAAGAGTTCTTTGCCAAAGGTCAAAAAGGTTCATCCGCGATGCCACATAAACGCAATCCAATCGGTTCTGAGAACATGGCGGGTCTTGCACGTCTCATCCGAGGCTATATGCTGACAGCGTATGAAAACGTTCCACTCTGGCATGAACGGGATATTTCCCACTCATCAGCAGAACGTGTTATCTTACCGGATGCGACAATCGCATTGAACTATATGCTAAATCGATTTTCGAATATCGTGAAAAACTTGACGGTGTTCCCTGATAATATGAAACGAAATATGGATCGCACACATGGGCTCATTTATTCCCAACGTGTCCTTCTTTCTTTGATCGATAAAGGGATGTCACGTGAGGCGGCATACGACACAGTCCAACCGCTCGCCATGGAATCTTGGGATAAAGAACAATCATTCCGTGAACTTGTTGCTGCCAATGAAACAGTAAAGGTACATTTAACTGAAGATGATTTGAATGATTGCTTCGATTATATGTACCACTTGCAATATGTAGATATCATTTTCAAAAGGCTCCGTCTTGATTGATTAAATGAAGGACGGCAGCTTTTCAACATTTCAATAACCAATCTAATACCATTTGGGAGGAAAAAGACATGACAAAAGTAAACGTATACGTAACACTTCGTGAAAGTGTAGTAGATCCACAGGGAATTGCGACGAAAGAAGCACTGAAAACGATGGGGTATAACGAAGTCGAAAATGTCCGTATCGGTAAATTGATCGAACTTGAATTAGATGGATCAGCTACAGAAATCGATGCACGTGTCAAAGAAATGTGTGATAAGCTGCTTATCAATAAAGTGATTGAAGACTATCGCTATGAAATCGGGGAGGTCGCGGGCAAATGAAGTTCGCTATTCTAGTATTTCCTGGATCTGGTTGTGACATCGACATGTACCATGCAGTAAAGGACGTCATTGGAAATGAAGCAGAGTACGTCGGGCATATGGAAGCTGACCTTGAACGCTTTGACGCGGTACTTATTCCAACCGGTGCATCATATGGAGACTATCTCCGCCCTGGTGCATTGGCGCAAACTTCACCAGCAATCGACAGCTTGAAAGCATTCGCCGCTTCAGGTAAACCGGTTCTTGGTGTGGGCAATGGTTTTCAAATTCTTACTGAAGCAGGCCTTTTACCAGGTGCTTTTTTGCGCAATAAAGGATTGAAATTCAGATCAGGCAAAGCCGTGTTGACAGTACAAAACATAGACACACCATTTACCGCAGATTATAAAAACGGACAACAAATTACATTACCGTTTGCACATCAATACGGCAATTACTTTTTGGATGAAGGAACAGTTTCTGAACTAAAACAGAGCAATCGCATCGTCTTTACATATGCGGATAGCAATGTTGATGGTAGCACGGAAGCAATCGCTGGTGTATTGAATGAGCAAGGGAATGTGCTTGGCATGATGCCACTTCCTGAACGAGCAGTCGAGGAAATTATTGGGGGTACAGATGGATTGCCTCTATTCAATTCAATCTTGAAAAGGTGGAGTGAAAACAATGTCAGCAATGTATGAGCCGAATGCACAACAAATCAAAAATGAGAAGTTGTATCGCCAAATGGGAATGACCGATGAAGAATTCGAACGTGCAGTAGGTATGTTGGGCCGACTTCCGAACTATACGGAAACGGGTTTATTCTCCGCACTGTGGTCTGAACATTGTTCATATAAAAGCTCGAAGCCAGTACTCCGCAAATTCCCGACGAAGGGTTCACGTGTCCTTCAAGGTCCAGGGGAAGGAGCAGGGATTGTTGACATAGGTGACAATCAAGCTGCTGTATTCAAAATGGAATCGCATAACTCTCCTTCTGCAATTGATCCATTCATTGGTGCAGCAACAGGCGCAGGTGGTGTTCTACGTGATGTATTTTCAATGGGCGCACGCCCTGTAGCGCTCGTCAACTCTCTTCGTTTCGGAGATCTATCGGATGCACGCGACCGTTATTTATTCGAAGAAGCGGTTTCGGGGATTGCTAGTTACGGAAATATCATCGGTATTCCTACGATTGCCGGAGAAGTACAGTTCGACAATTGTTATTCTAAACGACCACTTGTCAATGCAATGGCTGTTGGATTGTTAAATCATGAGGATATTCAAAAAGGGATTGCTTCTGGTGTTGGCAATAGCGTGATGTATGCGGGTGCAAAAACGGGTCGTGACGGAATTCATGGTGCGACTATGTCTTCAGCTGAAGTATCGGTTGATGTAGAAGCGGAATTGCCGGTAATGCAAGCAGGTGACCCATTCCTTGAAAAGCTTGTGATGGAAGCATGTCTTGAGCTTGTAAAATCGGATGCATTAATTGGTATTCAAGATATGGGCGCCGCAGGACTTACATCTTCAGCTGCTGAAATGGCGTCAAAAGCAGGTTACGGTGTTGAAATGAACCTTGACCTTGTGCCGCAACGTGAAGAAGGAATGACGGCGTATGAAATGATGTTGTCAGAATCACAAGAGCGGATGCTAATCGTCGTGAAAAAAGGCCGTGAACAAGAAGTAATTGATTTATTCACAAGATATGACATTGAAGCGGTATCAATCGGTAAAGTAACGGATGATAAAATGCTTCGTCTCCTTCATAAAGGTGAACTAGTTGCGGAAGTTTCAGCCGATGCACTTGCTGAAGATGCTCCGGTTTATAATAAAAAATCCGAAGAACCGGCCTATTTCAGAGAGTTCCAAGCAATGGAAATGATAGAGCCTGTTGTTGAAGATTTGAATGAAACATTAACAGCTCTACTAAAACGCCCAACAATCGCTTCGAAAGAGTGGGTATATAATCAGTTCGATACACATGCTCGACGTAATACAGTTGTTGCACCAGGTTCTTCTGCGGGTGTTATTCGTGTGGATGGAACAAATAAAGGACTTGCGATGACAGCTGATTGTAACTCCCGTTATGTGTACCTCGATCCGGAAACGGGCGGGAAAATCGCAATTGCTGAAGCAGCACGAAATCTCGTTTGTTCAGGGGCAGAGCCAATCGCAGTTACAGATTGTTTGAACTTTGGTAGTGCGGACAAGCCGGAAGTATTTTGGCAGTTTGAGAAATCAGCTGACGGAATTTCAGATGCATGTCGCAAGTTGAATGCACCGGTTATTAGTGGGAACGTATCCTTGTCAAACGAAGTAAACGGCGTTCCAATCTACCCGACACCAACGATTGGTATGGTTGGTCTGGTCCACGATTTATCTCAAGTAACAACAACTGAATTCAAAAATGCTGGTGATGCCATTTACTTGATCGGTGAAACAGCAATGGATTTCGGTGGTAGTGAATTGCAACAGATGACTGAAGGGAAGATTTTCGGTAAAGCACCGTCAATTGACCTTGATGTTGAGGCGGCACGTCAAAAAGGATTGCTCACTGCAATTCAAAACAAACTTGTCGCATCCGCAACGGATTTATCTGAAGGTGGATTCGCGATTGCACTTTGTGAGAAAGCGTTCGGAGCAGAAGGTCTTGGTGCGGAAGTTAGTATTTCTGGTTCTGCTGTCACAGCTCTATTCAGCGAAACACAATCCCGCTTCCTTGTCACTGTGAAGAATGAAAACGCAGAAGCATTTGAGAAAGCTGTGAAAGATGCAGTGAAAATCGGTCGGGTAACAGCTAGCGATAAAATCATCATTAAAGGCGATGGAGATACGGTTTTAATTGACGGGACGGTAAATGAATTCCGTTCTGCTTGGAAAGGGGCAATTCAATGCTTGCTGAACTCAGAGGCTTAAACGAAGAGTGCGGCGTGTTTGGTATTTGGGGTCATGAAGGTGCAGCGCAGATCAGTTATTATGGTCTGCATGCATTGCAACACCGAGGGCAAGAAGGCGCTGGAATCGTTACGAAAGAAGGCAAAAAGTTTCATGTGATTAAAGGCGAAGGTCTTGTCAATGAAGTGTTTTCAGGTAACCAAATAAATGACTTAAAAGGAAATTCCGCAATTGGACAAGTGCGCTATTCTACAGAAAACGGCCGCGGAATTGAAAATGTTCAGCCGCTCGTTTTCCGTTCCACGACGGGAAGTCTTTCTGTCGCTCATAATGGAAATATCGTGAATGCGGTCGAACTGCGAGAGCATCTTGAACGTCAAGGTAGTATTTTTCAGACGAATTCTGATACAGAAGTGCTGGCGCATTTAATTAAGAAAAGCAGCGGTTCCTTAACGCAGCGCGACCGTGTGAAAAAAGCATTGTCGATGTTAAAAGGTGCGTTTGCGTTTGTTATCTTGACTGATGATGGATTA
This sequence comes from Sporosarcina limicola, assembly GCF_014873855.1. Classification (GTDB taxonomy): domain Bacteria; phylum Bacillota; class Bacilli; order Bacillales_A; family Planococcaceae; genus Sporosarcina; species Sporosarcina limicola. The sequence continues at coordinate 8,510 of NZ_JADBEL010000031.1, forward strand.
ATGGTCGCGCAGGATCCGAACGGTCTTCGTCCACTATCCCTTGGGAAACTAGGGGATGCATGGGTTGTAGCATCTGAGACATGTGCGTTCGATATTATCGGAGCGGAATGGATTCGATCGGTAGAGCCGGGAGAACTCATTATTATTAATGATAAAGGCCTTCAGTCGGACCGCTTTGCGCAAGCCGCGGACCCGGCTATGTGCTCGATGGAATACGTCTATTTTGCACGCCCCGATTCTGATATTGACGGTATTAATATCCACTCAGCGCGGAAACGTTGCGGCAAGCGACTTGCACGTGAAGTACATATCGAAGCGGATGTTGTTACAGGTGTACCAGATTCAAGTATCTCAGCGGCTATTGGATTTTCTGAGGAAAGCGGAATTCCGTATGAACTTGGGCTTATCAAAAATCGTTACGTTGGGCGTACGTTCATCCAACCGTCACAGGAGTTGCGTGAAAAAGGCGTGAAGATGAAACTTTCACCAGTGCGTCAAGTTGTGAACGGTAAAAGAGTTGTCATGGTGGATGACTCGATTGTTCGCGGCACTACGTCGAAAAGGATTGTCAATCTGTTGAAAGAAGCGGGTGCAACGGAAGTTCACGTCGTGATTGCGTCTCCACCGCTTGTCAGTCCGTGTTTTTATGGGGTTGATATTAGTACGGACTCAGAATTGATTGCTACAAACCGGACGATTGACGAAATTCGGGAACTCATCGGCGCAGATTCGCTTACATTTCTATCTGCTGAAGGGATGCTTGAAGCAATTGGCCGGCCAGATAATACGAAGAATTGCGGACAATGCCTTGCATGTTTTACTGGGGAATATCCAACGGAAATCTATTCGGATACTGTAATGCCACATAAGAAAGAAATTGTTTGATAGGGGGACATTTGCATGTCGAAGGCTTATGAAAACGCGGGTGTAAATATCGAAGCTGGTTACGAGTCAGTTGAACGGATGAAATCACATGTTGCACGGACGGCACGAAAAGGTGTTGTGGGCACATTTGGCGGTTTTGGCGGTATGTTCGATCTTTCCGCGCTGAACTATAAGGAACCTGTTCTCATTTCAGGCACGGATGGTGTCGGAACGAAGTTGAAATTGGCTTTTATGGCAGATAAGCATGACACAATCGGAATTGACTGTGTCGCGATGTGTGTGAATGACATCGTTGCACAAGGTGCAGAACCACTCTATTTCCTCGATTATATTGCACTTGGGAAAGCAGTTCCTGAAAAAGTTGAAGCAATCGTAAAAGGAATTGCGGACGGTTGTGTCCAATCAGGCGCTGCACTTATTGGCGGCGAAACGGCAGAAATGCCAGGACTTTATGAAATCGATGAGTATGACCTTGCAGGCTTTGCGGTTGGCGCATGTGAAAAAAGTAAAATCGTGACGGGTGAAAAAGTTACAGAGGGCGATGTTCTTGTTGGGATTGCTTCTAGTGGAATTCATTCCAACGGCTACTCACTTGTACGTAAGATTGTTATTGAAGACCAAGGTTGCAAAATTGATAGTCTGATTGCAGGCTATGAAGACCTTGGAACTGTTGGTGATGCGCTACTTGAACCAACAAAAATCTACGCGAAACCGGTTCTTCAAATGCATGCTGAACTTGATATTCACTCGATGGGTCATATTACAGGCGGCGGCTTCTTTGAAAACTTGCCACGCATGCTGGTAGATGGGTTCGGAGCAGAAATTAACCTCGGTTCATGGCCGGTACTTCCTGTTTTCAAAATGCTGAAAGAAAAAGGCGCCTTATTGGATAAAGACCTTTACAGCGTATTCAATATGGGGATTGGCTTTGTCGTAGCACTTCCAGCTGCTGAAGCGGCTCGTGCTATCCAAATTGCAATTGAACACGGTGAAGATGCATTCGAGATTGGCCGCATAGTTTCTGGTGAAGGTGTTACATTCACGGGCGACCATGACGGGAGTCTAGTGGAATGACCCGAAAAGTTAAAATTGCCGTTTTCGCATCTGGAAGCGGTAGTAATTTCGGAGCAATCGAAGAGGCATGCAGAAACGGTGCGCTACATGCTGAAATCGTTGTTATGGTGACGAATAAGCCTGACGCGTACGTCGTTGAACGAGCAAAAAAAGCGGGTATTCAAGTCGCTGCATTCTGTCCGAAAGATTTTAGCACGAAGGACGCGTATGAGGAAGCAATCCTTGGCACACTTCGTGAAGTCGATGTGGAATGGCTTATTCTTGCGGGGTATATGCGTCTCATTGGGCAGCACCTTCTTTCGGCATATCCTTCACGCATCGTCAATATCCACCCATCACTCCTTCCTTCATTTCCGGGAAAAGATGCGATTGGACAAGCGATTGAACAGGGTGTGAAAATAACCGGCGTCACCGTCCACCTTGTTGATGAAGGAATGGATACCGGACCGATTCTTGCACAACGCGCTGTTGCAGTTATCGATGGAGATGTAGATAAAACGGCTGAAGCCATTCATGCGGTTGAACATGAGCTATATAAAGAGACATTGATCGAACTTTTTAGCCGGTAAATATGCCGGTTTTTATTCTATAAAAGTATGTGAAGTTAGAAATTGGAGGGTTTTATTCGTGAAGAAACGTGCTTTGTTAAGTGTATCGGACAAAAGCGGGCTATTGGAATTTGCGCAAGCGTTAGAAGGTCTTGGCTTTGAATTATTATCTACCGGTGGAACGATGAAACATTTGAAAGATAACGGTGTTGCGGTAACGGCTGTTGATGAAGTAACAGGCTTTCCTGAAATTATGGAAGGTCGTGTGAAAACGCTCAACCCAATGATCCACGGAGGATTGCTTGCGAAACAAGACGACCTAGCACATCAAGCGCAAATGAAAGAGCATGGTATCCAGCCAATCGATATCGTTTGTGTTAATCTGTATCCGTTCAAAGAAACGATTTCAAAACCGGATGTATCAGTTGACGATGCAATTGAAAACATTGATATAGGCGGACCTGCAATGCTTCGTGCATCTGCGAAAAACCATGCATATGTCACAGTTATTGTCGATGCAGCGGATTACGAGAATGTTCTTTCTGAATTAACAGCAGATGGAAAAACGACACTAGAAACACGTCGCAAACTTGCAGCTAAGGTGTTCCGTCATACAGCAGCTTATGATGCGCTGATTGCAGGTTTCATAACAGACCTTACAGGCGAAGAATTCCCTGAACAAGTAACCTATACATACGAATTGAAACAACAGCTCCGTTACGGAGAAAACCCGCATCAAAAAGCAGCGTTCTACAGCCGTCCACTTGGCTCGGACTTCTCGATTGCATACGCAAATCAGCTGCATGGCAAAGAACTTTCATACAACAATATCCAAGATGCGAATGCAGCGATTCAAATCGTTAAAGAGTTCGACAAAGCGGCAGCTGTTGCAGTGAAACATATGAACCCATGTGGTGTCGGAACAGGTACAACGATTTTCGATGCATTTACAAAAGCTTATGAAGCGGATTCCATGTCTATCTTTGGCGGCATCGTTGCATTGAATCGTGAAGTGGACGCTGCTACTGCTGAGAAGTTAGCGGGAATCTTCCTTGAAATCATTATCGCACCTTCATTTTCGGATGAAGCACTTGAAGTCTTGACACGGAAGAAAGATATCCGTTTACTGACAATTTTGTTTGATCAAAATAATAAAGACAAATGGAATACAGTCTCCGTTGAAGGCGGACTGCTCATGCAAGAACCTGATGCATACGGATTTGCGGATGCGGATATTCGAGTCGCAACAGATCGCGAACCAACAGAAGTAGAATGGGAAGCGATGAAACTCGGTTGGGCTGTTGTCAAACATGTGAAATCGAATGCAATCGTTGTTACAGATGACCATATGACACTTGGTGTCGGTGCAGGGCAGATGAACCGTGTGGGAGCAGCGAATATCGCGCTAACACAAGCGGGGGAACGTGCTAAAGGTGCAGCACTTGCGTCGGACGCATTCTTCCCGATGGATGATACTGTCGAGGCGGCAGCGAAAGCGGGCATTACAGCAATCATTCAACCGGGTGGCTCAAAGAAAGATGCAGATTCGATTAAGAAAGCGAATGAATACGGCATCGCCATGGTATTCACAGGCGTCCGTCACTTCAAACATTGAGGAGGGAAATGCATTGAAAGTACTCGTTATCGGGAGTGGCGGTCGTGAACATGCAATCGCAAAGCAATTTAACGACTCCCCTACAGTGACTAAAGTATTTGTTGCTCCAGGAAATGATGGCATGAAAAGTGATTGCGAATGCGTACAAATTGACTCGATGGATTTCGTAGCACTTGCATCATTCGCCAAAGAAAATAATGTGGATTTGACATTTGTCGGTCCTGAGCAACCGCTTGCCGAAGGAATTGTCGATTATTTCAATGAATGTGGATTGATGATTTTTGGCCCAACGAAAGCGGCAGCACAAATTGAGGGAAGTAAATCTTTCGCAAAAGAGCTTATGGTGAAATACGTGATTCCAACAGCTAGTTATGGTACGTTTACAGATGCTAAGAAAGCGAAAGAATATATACGTGAACAAGGGGCTCCAATCGTCGTCAAGGCGGATGGTCTTGCAGCGGGGAAAGGCGTTATCGTAGCGATGACGTTGGATGAAGCGCTGGATGCGGTTGATGATATGATTGGCAATCAAAAATTTGGTGAGTCATCATCTCGCGTCGTTATTGAGGAGTTCCTAGAAGGCGAAGAGTTTTCATATATGTCGTTCGTCCATGACGGGCAGATTTACCCGATGGTTATCGCGCAAGATCATAAGCGTGCATTCGATGGTGATCTCGGACCGAATACGGGCGGCATGGGTGCGTACTCCCCTGTGCCACAGATTTCGGACGCTATCGTGAAAGAAGCGTTTAACAAAGTCGTTGTTCCGACTATAGAAGCAATGGCGATGGAAGGAACACCATTTACAGGTATTCTGTATGCAGGGCTTATCCTGACTGCAGATGGTCCGAAAACAATTGAATTCAACGCACGTTTTGGCGATCCAGAAACGCAGGTTGTTCTTCCGCGGATGGCTTCTGATTTCGGTGAATTCATGATGGCGCTCATGGAGAGTAGGCCCTATGAGTTGGAATGGCATGATGAAGCGATGTTAGGTGTTGTCATTGCGGCGGATGAGTATCCGGGGGAAGTTGTGAAAGGTGCTGAACTTCCTGATTTGAATGTTTTATCTAAAGCGGGACTCGACGTTTTCCATGCAGGAACAAAATCGAATGGAACCGGCTTTGTCGGCAACGGCGGGCGCGTTATCCTAATTGCTACAAAAGCAGAATCATTGAAAGAAGCACAGGAAAAGGTCTACAATGGTCTATCCAATCTTCAATGGGACGGCTTCTTTTACCGGAAAGACATCGGTTGGCGTACGTTTGATTAAATAAAAGGACTGTATTCTCTAAAGAGAATGCAGTCCTTTTTTAAGGGAAAGGAAAGTATACGTTTTCCGCCAACATAAACTACGGGATTGCGGCACAAGCGACCAATCCCACATGCGAAGCGACTAATTTTGCGGCGCGAGCGACTAATCCCACATGCGAAGCGACTAATCTTTCGCACAAGCGACCAATATCACATGCGAAGCGACTAATCTTGCGGCGCAAGCGACCAATCCCACATAAGAAGCGACTAATCTTGCAGCGTAAGCGACCAATCCCACAGATCTTTCGCTTATTTTGTATTGAATTTTCACTTTATCTATCAGAACTTCTCCATACGTCTACTTTTCTTGTTCACGCTATGCTACGATAATTAGTAGGAAAGTGTGGAAATAGAAGGAGAGAGTTGCATGTGGGAAAACTATGAAATACAACAGCAGATTGAAATAATAAACGGCAAAAAAGCGCCAGATCTCATTATTATCAATGCCGAATATTTACACTCTATCTATAAAAAATGGGTAATGGGAAACATTTGGGTGGCAGGTGACCGGATCGTCTATGCCGGAAAGGAAATGCCAGCGATTACGATAGGGGCCGAAATCGTCGATGCAACAGGGAAGAAAATTGTACCTGGTTACATCGAACCGCATGTCCATCCATTTCAATTGTACAACCCCCAAACGTTTGCGGATTATGCAGCGCAGCTTGGGACAACAACATTTATTGCGGATAATCTTATTTTGTTTATGATGCTTAACAATGAACAATCATTTTCCATTCTCGATCAATTGAATGCGCTGCCATTTTCATTTTACTGGTGGGCACGGTTGGATTCGCAAACAGTTCTACAAAACGAAGCTGATTTGTTTAATCTGGAATCGATTGCGGAGTGGTTGAAACGTCCGGAAGTACTCGTGGGTGGAGAGCTGACAGGATGGCCACGCCTGTTAGGAGGCGACCCGAATATGCTTGCATCACTCACTGCTGCGAAATTGGCGGGCAAAAAGATTGAAGGGCATTTTCCGGGTGCTTCTGAACGGACGCTTGCACGGATGCGCCTTCTTGGGACAGATGGGGACCATGAAGCAATGACTATCGAAGAGGTCGAGACGCGACTTCTCCATGGCTATGGTGTGACATTGCGCCACTCGTCTATTCGACCGGATTTGCCGCAATTACTGAAAGACCTTATCGATAAAGGGCTAGATGTGTTTGATCATCTGATGATGACGACGGATGGTTCCACACCCTCGTTCCATATCGATGGTGTGATGGACAAATGTATCCGTGTAGCGCTTGATGCAGGAGTGTCTCCGGTCAATGCCTACCAGATGGCGTCGTACAATATTGCTCGCTATTATGATATAACTGATTTACACGGTGTCATTGCAACAGGCCGTTACGCAACATTTAATTTCCTAGAGGATGAGTACAATCCTGTACCAACGGATGTTTTATCGAAAGGGAAATGGTTGAAACGTGAGGGTGTGTCGACAGAACCGTTAGAAAAAATCGATTGGTCCGTAATCGAGGCATTCACTCTTGACTTCGATTTGGATGAATCTGATTTTATATTTAATCATCCAATCGGTATTGAAATGGTGAACGACGTTATTACAAAACCTTATTCGATTACAGTCGATGTAACCGAAGACAAACTTGCTGATGATCATGATGAAAGCTACCTTATGCTCGTGGATCGTAATGGCAAATGGCGCGTCAATACGCTAATTAAAGGTTTTGCTACAAGTGTTCAAGGCTTTGCATCGTCTTATTCGAATACTGGAGACATAATCCTAATCGGGAAAGACAAGAAAGAAATGCTGAATGCATTCTATGAAATCAAGCGAATCGGCGGTGGAATGGTGCTTATTGAAAATGGTAGTGCCGCAGTGACGATCCCCTTACCAATCGCTGGTGGATTATCTATGGAACCAGTTGAAAAGTTGATTGTACAGGAGCTTAACCTGAAAAGTGCGCTTGCGGAACGTGGATACCAACATGGCGATGCAGTGTATACCTTCTTGTTCCTACAATCAACACACTTGCCCTATATACGTATTACACAGTTGGGATTATATGATGTTATGAAAAATGAAGTAATTATTCCGGCAGTCGGAAGGTAGGGGGAAGCGATGAAAAGGAAAATGAGAGGATGGTTATTCTTTATGACCATCGTAATATTGCTAGTATCGGCGTGTTCAAAGAAAGAGAAGGCGGAGGAATCTGTACCTAAGCCGGAAGAAAAAATTGAGGTTATAGCCCTTCCAAAAGTGGAGGAAGTAGCGCTATATATGGCGCCGTTCACGGGTATTAGGTCAGAAGTGGAAAATACCCGACGCCCTGTGCTTGCCACGATTAATAACCACCCGCGTGCAAGGCCACAATCAGGTATAAGTGATGCGGATATTGTCTATGAACTTGCGGCAGAAGGCTATGTTACAAGGTTTTTGGCTTTATTCCAAAGTGAATTACCTGAAGAAATCGGACCTATTCGGAGCAGTAGGGATTATTTTGTTCATATCGCAAAGGGACTTGATGCATTCTACGTGGCGCATGGTTATAGCCCGGATGCCAAAGGACTTTTGCAAAATCGATTTGTCGATAATGTAAACGGCATGCAGTATGATGGCACGCTGTTCAAACGTTCCAAAGACCGGAAAGCTCCACATAATTCCTATATTTCAGGAGAAAATGTACTTGCGGCTGCCGAGAAGACGAATTCTTCAATGGAAATGCAAAAGATGCCCTCTTATTCTTTTCATGAATCGATTGAAGATGCTAAAATAGGAGATACGGCATCATCATTAGTTGTTCGCTATGGCTCGGATCCTAACTTTTCCAGTACATATACGTATGATGCGGAAAAAGGGACGTATGAGAGAACAGTGAATAACGTTTTGGCGGTCGATAAAATAGATGGAAAAAAGGTTGAACTGTCCAATATACTAGTGTTTGAAACAGCCCATCGAACGATTGACAATGTGGGTAGACAGGCTGTAGACATCGATTCGGGTGGTAGGGCTTATTTATTCCACGCAGGTATTATGAAAGAAATTGAATGGAAGAATGTTGACGGCATCCTCATGCCGATGGAAAATGGGATGCCGGCGAAACTCGTTCCCGGGAAAACATGGATCCACGTTGTTGCTACAAAGCCAGGTATGGAAACAACGGCTACCTATACACCTTGAGGAAACCATTCGGAGAGAGGGAAGGCATATGCAAATCGATAAAATCCGTGGTCATCAGACGGATCAGCTGTTTAAAGCGATACTCGAATTGAAAGACCTCGATGAATGTTATCATTTTTTTGATGATCTTTGTACAATTAGTGAAATGCAATCGCTATCCCAAAGACTCGAAGTTGCACAGATGCTGAAATTGAAAAAGACCTATGATACAATCCAGAGCGAAACGGGCGCAAGTACAGCAACGATTTCAAGAATACGCCGCTGCGTTGATTATGGTTCGGGTGGATATGACAAGGTATTGAATCGACTTTACCCCGAGACAGGGGAAGAAAGTTAAGGAAAAAAATAAGATTCAACAACTGTGAGCTAGACGGAGAAAGATTCTGTCTGGCTTTTTTGTCCCGCGGTAACTAAATACAGGACGTCCTGTCACAACGTCTGTACGAATACGTCCTGTGCGAGTTCCCCTGATTGAAGTTACACTTTGTGCATAAAAAAACGAGCTAATCGTTCAATCCGATTGGCTCGTCCATATTCACTTCACACTCAACGTATGCACTTTTTTTGTTTTGGAATCCATGAACTGTACTGAATTTCCAATGACGGACACATTAGTAGATGGGATAGTGTTCAAGCTTTGTAGATTGGAGCCATCCAACTTCATCTTATGTAAATGACCACTCATTGAATAGTTGCTGAAGTAAATCCAGTCGCCAGCAATATCGAAATAAGGAGCTCTTACATTATTGACTTTCTTCTTTGCTTTTCCGTCTTTTGTAATACGGTACAATGTATGCTTGTCCGAAAGGCTACTATAATAGTAATGGCCTTTCGCTTCTACCAACGAACTGAAATCATTGAAATAGTTATATTTCTTGCTCTTTGCAACTGGGAAGCCAGCTTCGTTCCATTTATGATCTTTTCGCAGTTGGTCAGAAGAGACAAGGAAGTATTTGTAACTTACGACTCCTTCTACGTTTGGTACAGGGTCATCCCAAGTGATATCCATAGAATAATAGTGTCCATTTAGCTTGACTAAATTCCATGCGTGGAGGCCGCCGTTTCCAGATCCTTCTACATAGTAATTCTCAATGCCAAGACGATCCATTAGAAGTTGAGCTGCTTTCGTGTATCCTTCACAAACGGCAACCCCTTTAATAAGTGCTCCATAAGCTGTGTAAGAATCAGCAGGAACTGTGTTATTTAGGAGATTATCATAGTCGTAGGCTACATTCAATACTATGTAATCATGAATTGCTTTTACTTTGTCAAAATCTGTGGAACCTGATTTGTTAACAATAGCCAATACTTTGTTCATTTCTTTTGAAAGAGCTGCTGCATTTTTTTGAGCCGAATCGATAGGAATAACATATGAAAACTCGATTTTTCCATCTGACCATGTTATTGCTGATTGATAGTAAAGAATTTCTGGGTTTTCACGTGCAACTTGTTGAATAAGCTTTCCGACTTCCTTGTACGTAAGTTCTGAAGTGTCGAATTGACCCATCTTCTCATTTTTTAATAATGCAGAACGGATCATTTTATAGGAGTTGGGTGCTTCTGAATTTACAGTTGCTGCTTTCGCTATATTATTCGAAAGAATTCCTGTAAATGTGTTCATTGGATTGCCCATGGATAATGGAACCACAAGTATGATGATAAATAACAAAATAAAGACTTTTCTCATTGAAAACCCTCCTAATTTTGTGTATGACTATTTTGGTTGGCAATATAAACTATTTCAAGACATTAAACTAAACAAGCGGAACAGGACTTTAGACTATGAAACTTATATAAATTAAGTATACCATAACGCATATTGAATACAATGGTGTTTTGAAAATCTATTCATAATATTGAATAAAAATAAAGTTTTACATAAGAATACTGTTTTAAAAACATTAAATATGTAGCGGGGGATATTGGTAATAGAGTGAGTTGTGCGTATAATTAGGTTTAAATGAAGGAGGTGTGGCGAGCGATGAGAAGATGGGTTGCAATTTTCGTATCGATTAGTGTTGTTGTGATAACTATTGCAGGTTCGCTATACCTTACTATTTTTCCAAATAAATGTAGTCCGATTGCGATCGACGGTATATTAGATTTGAGAGACTGGAATTTCGAAGAAAAAAGCACGTTGAAATTAGGGGGAGAATGGGAATTTTATCCGGCATTAACGGGCAGTAGCCCCCCCACTGATTGAAGATTAACTTTATTGGAAAGTGAAGAAGGGCAAGAGACGAAAATTACAATCATTCTTCCGGAGGTGAAAGAACTTGAAAGTCTTATTGGTTGATGATGAACAATTGGCGATTGATGTCCTTGAAATATTATTAGGGAAATTAGAAGGAATTGAAATTGTTGGGAAATATACCGATCCACAAATTGCATTTCAGGAGCTTGGAAAAGTCGAAGTTGATGCCTTGTTTCTTGACATGGAGATGGGGGGAATTCACGGGCTTCAATTTGCCGAAAAGTTAATGACGTCGTTTCCATGTATTGATGTCGTATTTGTCACCGCCTACCCTCAATTTGCAATGGAGGCATTCGAAGTGAATGCTATCGACTACTTATTGAAACCTGTAAATATAGAGCGGTTAACTAAAGCAGTTAGCAAGATACGGGAAAGGAAGAAACTCTATGAAGGTATGAAACAAAAACTGGAAGTTGAAGAATGTCCGTTGTTTATTCGTTCCATGGGTGCTTTTCATTTGCTCGATTCAAGTCTTAATGAAGTGAAATGGCGCACAAAAAAGAGCAAGGAACTGTTTGCTTATCTTTGGCACCACCGTGGGGATGCGATTCATCGGGCGCGGATCATCGAGGATTTATGGCCAGGATTGCCCGATGATCGAGCTGCGACATTATTACATACGACAGTTTATCAAGTGCGTAAAAAAATCAAAGAAATGGGCATTAATAATCCAATCAAATTAATGAATGAACAGTACATGCTGAACGTAGATGTACCGAGTGATTATGGCCTGCTAAAAGAAATTCTTCAATCAACGCAAAAGACAGAGAAGAATATTGAGAAAATAATGGGATTATACCAGGGACATTATGTAGAAGAGGAAGATTATCATTGGGCACTTCATGAACAATCCACTTTGAAAAGGTTTTTGCTAAACTATTTCGAAGAATATATTTCAAGTGAAAAAAAGAACAAAGATTCATTTTATATGATTGAACATTGTTTGGATAAGATGATTGAGTTGGAACCGTACAGTGAGAACTACATTATTTTACTTCTCCGACATTATGGGGAGACACATAATAAGCAAAGAATGGTAGCATACTTCCAAGTATTTAAAAAGATGTGGATTGACGAACTTGGTCTTGACCTACCACAAGAAATTGTCACTCTCTATAATGAATATATAATACTTGATTGGTAAAGTAGGATAATTCATAAGAGTTCAAGCTATGATCTTCTTTATTGGGAAAATAATGAAAAATAGAAAGGTGTTTAGAATCATTTTAGCGAAATTCAAATGAGAAACACAGGTTTGTATTTTGGGTTTTTTCATCTTCGAAAGGGGGAATCAAAAATGCGTAAAGGGATAGGTTTACTCTTGATAGTTGCCGGCTTGTTAATTGTTTTTTATCCTCAACTTCAAAAAATAGCATTTGATCGCGATCAGAAACAATTGGTTGCTAGTTTTGAACAATTAGGAGATACAGAATTACTAGAGCAATTATCATCAAATTCTGATGAAGCAGCTGTAGTTCAAGAGTACACTCAGAAAAATGATGAACAGTCCAAACTGTTGGATGGAGCCAGGGGAATCATGAAAATCGACAAAATTGACTTTGAAATGGTTGTCTTCGAAGGGGATAGCCCCGCCGTTCTCAGCAAGGGCATAGGTATGATTGAACCAGAAAAAGAATTTGGCGTAAACAATATAGGACTAGCTGGACATCGAGCACTCTCAAAAGGAAAACAATTCAATCGCCTAGGCGAACTACGAGTAGACGATGAAATTGAAGTGATGACACGAAAAGGAATATACAACTTTGTCATTGTCGATACGTTTGTTGTCCATCAATCGGAAGTGTCCGTGCTAAAGGACACTGAAGAACCACTTATTACACTCGTTACCTGTACACCGCTAGGCACAGCTAACCCACCAGATCGTCTGATTGTCCAAGCTAAACTGAAAAAATAATCACCTCTATCATAGGGCACTTCATGAGTGTCCTATACCTCACAATTGTTCAAGATTCGACATGTTTTGTTGGGGAAATCGTCGAAAAATGTAATTTGTTCAGAATTTGTTCAGATTCATTTTGGTAAAGTCTAATTTAGTGCCATATATTTTGGAAACTTCACATCTTGAAGAAGAGAATAGGAAATGCGCAAAGTCATAGGAATACGATTACGATTACGATTGTATTGATAGTTGGCGGCTTATTTATTCTTAATTTCAAAAAAGCAGTATTTGACCGCGATTAAGAACAACTATCTGCTAGTTTGGTAACTTCTATTAAAAAAGAGATAGTTGTGTCGATGTAAATAGTATTGTGTACCATCATTAAAAAGTAAAAATACAATTAAGGAGTGATTAATTATGAAAGTAAAATTAAATCTATTTGCTCTTTTGTTGTTACTAATCGGTCAGACAATTTTAGGTCCGATAGCAACGGCGAGTGCGAATGAATTCGGTGGAGAGACAGCAAGTGTAAGTAATGAGATGAGTCTAACTGAAGCTAATCAAGAAGAGGGGACTGGTGAACCCGAAACCCCTCCAAGTGAAAATGTAGAAGGAGAAGGAATCAGTGAAGTACCTAACGAAATAGAGGATATGAAGGAAGAGTCTGTAATCGAAGAAGGTATAGCAGAAGACAAAGATGCCGCTAAAAAGATAGAAAAACCGATGATGAAAATGGGTTTAATGGGTGTTGTTGGACCAGAAATCATAGCCAATATCATAACAAAAGTGGAGATGAAAGATAAAAAAGATGGTGAATTAATTAAAGATATTCGCCCGGCTCAAGATTCAGATGTGTGGATCGAGTTTGAATGGTCCATTCCAAGTGGCCATGGTTATAGCGAAGGTTCCACATTTACATTTGATCTTCCAGAAGGGGTTTCACTAGGGGGTACAACATCTGGCGACCTGATTAATGGTGCTGGAACGTTTGTTGTGAACAACGGCATAGTAACCTTCACGTTTAGTGATAAAGTCAATAATGGTCAAGAACTGAATGGGGATTTTCATGTATGGAGAAAATTTGATGAAAGTAAATTTGTAGACGGTTTAAAACAGGACATTGAATTTAATATAAAAGGGGCTATTACAAAGATCCCTATTCATTTCAAAAGTAAGACCGATGAAAAAATAGAAAAAACAGGAACAGCAAATAAGGGAATGAACCCGGGGAAGATTGACTGGGTGGTCGATTTTAACAAGAATGAAGATACGATTGAAAATGCTGTCTTTAAAGATGACCTCCCAGTTGGACTGACGCTTGAGGGGGACATCGAACTGTTTAAGCTAATGGTTAATTTAGATGGCGAAGTAGTAAGTGAAACGTTGGATAGCACTCATTCTAGCTTCCCTCTAAATTTAAACACTATCAAAGACGCATATCGAGTGAAATATACAACGAAAATCGATGGAACTAGTGACAAAACATTTACTAATAGAGCATCAATCTCTGGGGTGAATTATCCAGAAGAAAGTGATTCAGATGATGTATATGTACAATTTAGCAAGCCACTTACTAAAACGTCAACTAACTATGAGTCATTCAAGCAACTAATTACCTGGAAAGTCGAATACAATTACAATGAACAAAAAATTGATCAAGGGAATGCGTGGATTAAGGATACATTTGACACGGCGCAACAAGAATTAGTGGCCAACTCATTCGAAGTTTATGAAATGACCATCGATGATAACGGATACGCTATGCCAAAAACGCCGCTGACTGAAGGTACTCACTTTAACGTAAACAAAACTCTTGATGGTTTTGAGTTGAAGTTTGTCAATGAAGTGACAGCTGCTTACGAAATCATCTATCAAACAAAAGCGGTGAATCGTGTTTACGATGAAAGCATCCCTGTTAAGAACGAAGTAGAGATGTATGGAGTCCCAAAGGAAAGCGAGACTATATATACCAATCAAGAAATATTTTGGAAATACGCAGGAACAGTAGACTATGCTGCAAAAACAATTGAATGGAGTATCGATCTAAATGCTGATGAGAAGATCATGACAAATGTCGTCATCACAGACAGTTACAAAGATAAAGGGATGACGTTCATTGAAAGTGACTTGAATATTAGTGGTTTAATCAAAGGCACTGATTATACGGTAGCACCGGAACCGGATTACAGTGAAGGATTTAAAATTGTGTTTAGCAAACCAATCGACTCGAGGCACATAATTACTTATAAGACAAAATTCGATTCAACTAAACCAGTTCCAGCGGGTGGTTATACGAACGAAGCAACTCTGGATTGGGATGAGAAACCTGCGACACAAGCTCCAATTAAAAAATCTGCCACACCTACTATTGATAATTACACAACTGATAATGGGAAGAAAACAGGTACGTACGATGCCCAAACAAAAGAAATTACATGGACCATTGACATCAATTACAACTTAAATAACATCGATGAAGCAATAGTCCGAGATTTTTATACAGGGTCTCAAACAGTTAAAGCGGGTTCCTTAAAAGTGAATCATTTAACACTCACTGGTTCAGATGATGGGGTTATCCCTGGTAACGAATTCACTAATTACACATTTGACACCAAAACGGAAGCTGGAAATGACGGTTTCGAATTAAATCTTGGAAAAATCGATACCGCATATCGCATCACATATGTAACAGAACTTAAAAATCATCCTGTAGTAGAAGAATACAAAAATAATGCGACATTGCAAGATGGTAGTAAGCCGGGACTTTTATTTGAAAAAACAGCGACCGTCACACCTCAACACGGCGGAGAGTACGTTTACAAAACAGGTGAACAAATAGAACCATTCTCGGACACCGCGCTTTGGACAGTAACTATTAACCGTAGCCAGTCATTTGTAAGTAAGGGGGCTGTATTGACTGATGAGCTATCCGTTAATCAAATGCTACTTGCAGACTCGTTCAAACTCTATGAAACAACAGTGGCAACATCTGGTGACGTGACGAAAGCGGGTCTAGTAGCGGCAGCGGACTACACAGTAACAGTAGATGCAACAAATGGCAATAAATTCACACTGAAATTCAACAAGGACCTTGATACTGCTTATGTATTAGAGTACCAGTCGTTTATTAATGTGCTTCAAAATGAGGAGATAAGCAATAAAGTCGAATTTGAAGGTGCAACTCATTCCGCTGGGAAAACCGATCATAACGGACACTTTGCAGTGGTACTATATGGAGCAGGTGGCGGAGCAAATCCAAGTGGACAAGGGAAGATTAAAGTTAAGAAAATAGATGCAGATTCGGGTGTGGCATTAAAAGGTGCTAAATTTGAACTTTATAATTACGCATCTGACGATAAAGCAATCCTACTTGAAACACTTATCACAGATGAAAATGGTGAAGCAGTTACCTCTAAAGATTATAGATACAATGATACAGACGGTATGAAATATAAACTAAAAGAAGTTACTGCACCTGATGGATATATAATCGCAGATGGGTATGATGCTGAAAAAGGAAAAGAAATTAAATTTAAAGATCCAAGTACTCCTTTCATAATTGAAAACAAGCAACTTTTTGATGGATTTGAGTTCACTAAAGTTGACGAGGTCGATCCAACTAAAGGATTAGCAGGCGCTATCTTTAAATTAGAAAAGACTGATGGTACGTTTGTTGCTGAAATAATATCAGGCGCAGACGGCAGGGTTTCTAAAGGTGAACTAAAGCCAGGCCACTATCAATTAACAGAAATAAAAGCACCAGAACATTATTTATTGGATGCTACGCCAATACCATTTGAAATAACGGCAAATCAAATTGCGGTCGTGAAATTGGCGGACGTATCCAATAAACGTGGTAAGGGGAAATTGGTCATCACAAAAATCGATGCTGCTGACGATACAAAACTAGAGGGTGTAGAATTTGAGTTGATTGATAGTACAAATGTAATAGTTGACACAAGTACTACTAAAGCAAATGGTAAAATTGAATTTGATAATTTGCTATATGACAGCTACACATTAAAAGAAACAAAAGCGAAAGACGGCTATGTTATCGATGTCGATGCTGCCAGCCAGAAAGTAGTAATTGATTCAGCGATACCTAAAGAATTGGTGATTAAAAATAACAAAAAAGTTCATGCGTTCAAATTAGTGAAAGTCGATTCAAGTAATGCCGACATAAAACTTAAAGACGCAGAGTTTAAGCTACTGAAAAAAGACCCCTTTGGCGATTATGGTTTGGTTGTCGGTAAGGATAAGCTAACAACTGATGATCAAGGAGAAATCCATGAAGAAAGTCTTGAACAAGGTGATTATCAGCTAGTCGAAGTGAAAGCACCTATTGGCTATAAAATGGATTCAGCTCCAATCGAGTTCACGATTGAAGACAAGCAAACAGAGCCCATAAAATTAAAAAAGGAAAACAGTAAGATTCCATCAAGTCCGGGAGTACCAGTCGAAGAACCAGGCAAAGAACCAGGCAAAGAACCAGGCAAAGAACCGGGCAAACCAGGCAAAGAACCAGGCGACAAACCAGGCGACAAACCAGGCGACAAACCAGGCAAAGAACCAGGCAAAGAACCGGGCGACAAACCAGGCGAGGAACCAGGCAAAGAACCAGGCAAAGAACCGGGCGACAAACCAGGCGAGGAACCGGGCGACAAACCTGGAGAAGAACCAGGCGAGGAACCGGGCGACAAACCAGGCGACAAACCAAGCGAAGAACCAGGTGGCAAGTCAAATAACGAACCTAGTAAGTCGAAGAATAAAGAAGATCCGAAGAACCCAGGTAAATCTGGTAAATCAAATTTAGAATTAACCAACGGAAAAACACTAATCAAAAACAGTGGACCAAAATTACCCCAAACAGGTGAAGCATTCCCAATCGGTTCACTACTAGGAGGATGGGCAACAATTCTAGTTGGAGCGTGGCTATTATTTAGCAACAGCGCAAGAAGAAAAACAAACATGCTTTAAGAATCAAAGCAACCCCAGTCATCTATATTTGACTGGGGTTTTATCCTGTGGGAAACCATAAAGTTCTGGATCTGTGGATAACCTATAATCTCCTCATGCACAAAAAATTCCACTCTCACGACATCCAATCACATCTACTTCAACACCAACATCCCTCTCAACTTAACCAATAACCGCTCTCGTCGTTTCTTAACTCCTGCTACTGAAATTCCTATCTCCTCAGCATATTCTGCTAGCGTTAATCCCTCGACAAATAATCGATGAACAAGTTCCCGCTCCACGGGTTTTAATAAAGCGAATGCTTTATTAAGGAAATCCGACCATTCTATTGTTTCGGAGACTTCGATAGCATTCAAGATGTCGAGAAATTCATCTTCCATCTGCATAACATGTTCATTGAATCGGCTTTCTTTTTTCAATTCATCCAACATCGCACCTCGAATGCTTCGAGAGGCATAGGGTGTGAAATTTCCTTTTGTTTCATCAAAGCGCTCCCAAGCTTGCCACAAAGCGATTCGACCTGCTTGCCTGTACTGGTCATAATCACGATAAATGTTCAGTTTGCGAATCGTTGCAGAAATCATTGGCTCATACTGTTTCAATACAACTTCGAATTTCATCAAAATAGTAGCCTTTCAGACCGTGCACGATGCATTTATATTCCCGGGTAACTATATAGTAGTACATTAGAAATAGAATAACGAATGAGTATTCGTGACGTTTGGCATGTAAAACGAAAAGTTCGTGGTGTTAAAACGATACGTACATACTACTATTAGTTACAAAATTCTATGTTTTTGATAAATTCTAACTATGAAACCTTGTGGAAGAATGGTAAAATAAAAGTATTATGGGAAGAGGGGGTATTTTTATCTTAATTCATACAGACGCATACTGGATTGATTTACGAGCATTGGCGATTAAATTTTTTTTTACAAACGGATTTAAATCAAAAATTTATACAACACATGGCATCTATTATTCGGAGTTGGATCCACGAGACTTACTAAATAGTGCATGTTTAATCTATTTTTCTACTAAGAAAGGTCGCATACAAGCTGCAACGATTTTGTTAGAATACTCAAAAAAAACACCTTTTCTTATTTCACCTTACGAATTCGGAGTTTTTCCAACTGCATCATCAAAAAATTTGGATTGTGTATGGATTTTTAATCAGCCCTTTTCAATTTACGAAGTGGCAAAAGGTATATCGATTGTCACGTTCATCGACGGAACATCCATCAAAGTAAATGCCTCTAAAAACATCATTCTAAAACAAAGACAACGACTATATACTTTAATGAGCGTATCGCGTGATATGGTGAAGCAAAGGGATATCCATTTAGAAAGAAAACATCGGATTTCGGAAAAACTTTGAAATTTTAGGAATCTAACATCCGATTGGAGTATACTAATCGTATGAACGCAAATGGGAAGGAAGCGGCCGTCTGTGATGAAAAACTTGAAATTACTATTGTTCATATTTACCTTGTTAGTTGTTTGCATGCCGATAGTGGCTGATGCATCCATAGAACCGATTGATGAGATTCGAGAATTAATCCGCGACAATTATGTTGATGAAGTTCAGGAAGTTGTGTTAGCGAAAGGATCAGTAACAGAGATTATGAAACATCTTGATCCTCATTCAATTTACATGAATGCAAAGGAGTATCAGGATTTCATCAACGGAATTGAACAGCGAATTGTTGGAGTCGGTGTTGTATTGGAAGAGGATCTTAAAGGAATTAAAATTACATCCCTCATTCCAAAAGGGCCGGCTGAACGGGGAGATATCCGACCAGGCGATATAATCACACATGTGAATGGACGAAGTGTCGTTGGTAAGCCCGTACAAATCGCAATTTCCTTAATCAGCGGTGAAGAAAACACGACTGTTACATTGATGATTACAAGGAAGGGTCAAGATGCGCCGTTGACCAAAAAACTTATAAGGGAAGAAATCTTTTTGCCAAATGTCGAATCTGCAATGCTTGGCGGGAATATCGGTTACATTCGCTTGAATAGTTTTGCCACAGAAACTTCCAGAGAAGTGGAGAAGGCAATCCGGTCATTACAGGGTGCTGACAGGTGGATTCTGGATCTTCGTGATAATGGTGGAGGATATATAACGGCCGCCCAAGAAATTACGGGATTCTTCCCGGATGCGGGTGAGGCTTTCCAGTTAAGAGACAGGGAATACGGTACGGTTAACTATCCATCGATTCTCCAATTGAAAAAGTTATCAGGTACACCAAGTGTTTTAATAAATGAGTACAGTGCAAGCGCGTCGGAGATGGTTGCGGGATCAGTGAAGGAGCAAAAAGCTGCTATTTTATACGGACAGAAGAGCTATGGCAAAGGGTCCATGCAATCGATGTTCAATTTCCCAGATGGTAGCGTGTTGAAAATGACAACTGCAAGATTTTATTCGCCAGGTGGTCAGGCTGTGGATAAAATCGGTGTGAAGCCGAATAAACTAACTGAAAAAGGAAAAGAACTTGAAATAGCGCATCGTGACCATTTGTTGGCCAAATTAAAAGGGTTTAGACAACTGTCGGATATGAGGAATGTTCCAGTTGCTAAGAAGTTTACAGTTGAAATGAACATGAAAATGGATTGGAAAGGTATGGAGACTTCTGCGATTGAACTCATCGAACTGGGCGGAGAAGCAAGTGAGGTCGTTGTCGAAGTAAAAGATAATAAAACGCTATCGGTATTTCCGACAAAATCACTAGTTTCAGGTAAAGATTATCTACTAATCATCCATCCGCGGTGGAAAAATCAGCAGAAGAAGCCTGTGCAACAAGGAGTTTACTTGGACATATCAGTGAAATAGTCAACTTGATGATGAAAGAAAACAACGTTCCGTTTCAAAGTGAATAATTTACTAGAAAAAGAAACCACCGACTTATGTCGCGGTTTCTTTTTCGTTGGATAAGTATTTCAAGTGCTAGTTATTGTCCTTGCAATTTTTCCGCAAAATCCTTCAGGCTCATCTTCGAGTGGACGCGCTGACGTTTCAGATTAAACAAAGAATCCCCTTGAAAGACGTTTCCTTCATCGATCGTGTATCCACTTGTTATGCCAGCAGATTGTAAGGCAATGATGGACTGTGCACTGCGTTTACCATATGGATAGGCATGCGCCATAACAGGAGGGCCATCATTCAGAATCTGTTCAATAGTAAGGTTCGCCTGCTGGATATCAGAAAAGATAGACTGCTCAGACTCAGATTCTAGAAGGCTCATATTTGTATAGGAATTGAACATATGAAAAGCATGTGTATGGTTTTGATAGGAAAAAATATC
This sequence comes from Sporosarcina limicola, assembly GCF_014873855.1. Lineage (GTDB taxonomy): Bacteria > Bacillota > Bacilli > Bacillales_A > Planococcaceae > Sporosarcina > Sporosarcina limicola. The sequence goes on from NZ_JADBEL010000031.1 coordinate 29,539, forward strand.
GTGTGTCTGGAAAATATCCAATTCTGAAACCATGTTGGGCCGTTCGATACGGCTAGTAATTAAAAATGAGGTAGCCTTGAACCCGTGATCTTTCAGAATCGGATAGACGAGTTCGATTGTGGACTTGTATCCGTCGTCGAATGTGATGAGGACCGACTTTTTCGGCAACGTAATCTTTTTTGTAACCCAAGATTCCAGTTGTTGCGGTGTAATTGTCGTCCAGCCGTCCTTCTTCAAATAGTTCATTTGTTCCTTGAACTTTTGGAATTCTAATTCGGAAATGTTTTGACCTGGTTTACTCTGAACAATGTCGTGATACATTAAAACTGGAATTCCTGGTTCAGTTTCCAATTGGCTTTTATGTATATACGCTGTTTGCCCGCCCATAATAACTGGATAATAGTGACCTTTTAACTTTTGTACATGGATTGTCATGTTTGGTTGGATATGCCCGATTATTTTAGCTTGATTTGTTGGGCGTTCCACGATTTGGGTATACTTGGCGGTTTTAGCTCGTACCGGATGAGATCCTTTCCAGTTTTCTGGTGCGTCATTTACAATCTTTGCGTTTTTTTTCGAAAATTTTACTTCATCGTTTCCGATGACTGTATGGTAATAACGATCCGATTCCTTCGTGACTGTATGCGAAGTTCCTTTCAAGAAAACAGCTACCTTTTGTTTATCATCAAAAACAGGCGCCGATTCAGTCATTCTGATTGACTTCAAACTAGAAGCCTCAGTAAAAAAGGGAATGGTAACTAAAAATAATAGTGCAAAGAGGATTACTTTTTTCAATTTCCAATACGCTCCTTCTCGAATAATAAGTATTCGGACAGGATTTTCTCTCGTCCAAATCCTATTATAAGGCTTTAATTTTATAAGTGTAGTTTTTGAATAAATAGAGTTGGTTTCTTGGAGTGAAAGAAGGGAATAGAAAAATCAGCCATGCTGCTGAATTGGCTGATTTTTTGACCCATAATTTATTCCAGCTACTTTAAAGAGAGTAGGAAATATTCGGTAGTTGATTTTGTAAAGAGCGTATGCGGATTTCTGTTTCAAGTAGATGGATAAAGTGTAGATTCAGATTTAATTCTATTGCTATAAAGTATGACTTTACTAGCAAGTCATCTGATAGTTTCAGCATTTGTTAACTCACCCCCTTTCTGTATTGATCGAATAGGTATATTCCGAGTCCAAAGCACATAGTATGGTAGTTTCATCGGTGTACATATAATTTACCAAAGAAACTGGTTTGGAACAACCGTTCTCTTATCCACAGACACAAGTGGATAACTTGTTAATAGTTTGTTTATAATGTCTGTGAATACATAAGTAGCATACTGTATAACGTTAATAACTTTATCCACAGATGTGGAAAAGTAAAAAAAATGTCGAAAACTTTCTTGTTGCTGAACGAAGAAACGACACTTGTTGCAAAGAAAATCGTATGGAAAAGTGGTTTTTCTTTAACTTGACGCCAATCACCCTTCGATTAATAAAATCTACCTCCCTACTATCCATCGTATCTTCGTTACTATTCCCACATAATGAAGAAAAAAGACATTAACGGATTTGTGTCTATTTTGAATTGAAGATAATGTTGTACTATGAAAGTAAAGGATTTTTCAGCTATTACGCATTATAAAAAAGGAGTGAAGTAAATGGCTGTCAATGTTTATCTTAATTTTAATGGGAATCGTCAGTCTTTGTAATTCGCTATCGTTACGTTATACTAAATACCGAGATGATACCAAAAATGGAAGGGGTATAAAATGTCGAAACTACTTAAACTAGTACTCAGTCTTTTGCTTATTTTCGCAGTAGGTTATTCGTTTTCTGAATCAGCAAATGCCGAATCACGTACATATCACTTGTTTATTAATTCGAAGATGAAACAGTGGGAAAGTACAAACGAATATGAGCCGATTATCAAGAACGGGATTCTCTTTGTTCCACTAGAAGCGTTTGCAAATACTGTCCACAGTGATTTGGAAACGGGTTATTTTGATATTCCAGATAACACACTACTTTTCAAAACGGCCAATTCAGGTCATATCCTCATTCCAAATCACACGGAAAAAGTTGTTTTTATCGACAAGAATCGTGAATTTGAATTGGAAGCGAAGTCGTTCATCGTAAAAAAGAAGGCAACATGGAAGACGCTTGTTTATGTTCCGTTGTCGTTCATCACTGCAAAAGATGGTTTGAATCTAAACGTTGAGAAAAAAGATTATTTGGACAGGTCGACGCTAATTTACAATGATAAGGAAAGAACGATGCCTATTCCACCTGTTTCGACCGAGGTAGGGAAATCGTATCCTGATGGTTGGACTGCGCCAAAACTAACTTCGTCGTTGGACATGGATCCAGCGAAAATGCAGAACGTGTTCACGGCCGAACTCGGCTTTACAGACGGAAGGTTTTATGATCTACCTAGTCGTGCATCGGTTATCCGTGTTGAATCGTTTCGAGGGGGAGGGGCTGTCATCACCCATTCGATGTGGGAACAAAAGAGTGTGAAGGAAAGCTATCGTATTCCCATAGTCACGCTTGAGTTACTGAAGCTCTATTTTGGAAATGATGCAGTAAAAGTGGTGGACTATTATGAAAAAGGGAACCTGTCTGCTAAGCCGCTCTTCTTTGAAGCAGGAGGAATGTACGGTTATATCGTGCGGGAGAACGGAAAAACAATTTTAAGAGTCGGTCGAGAGCCGCTTGAACAACAGTATTATATGGATTATGAAAACCATTGTAAAATCATCGACACCAATAAAAAACCGGTCTGGAACGGACAAGCTTTTCATAAAAATCAGATAGGCAGCGTGAAAGTGCTAGAAACGACTAACGTTGTTAACAGGATAAATAAGATTGTCAAAACGGTGAAAAAAGGTACTATATTACGTGTTTTATATGTGGAAAATGGTAAGCTGACAATAAGTTCTGATGAATTCATTACGCTAGATAAAAAAGTAGCATACACTGAAATCCCGGCTGCTGAGCAATTTGCGATGTCATGCGCACTCGGATCGAACATTGAAATGCCAAAAATGTCCGCATTTAATGGCAGTGATTACGTATTTACGATTGCTGAATCATTCACAGGCGTGAAGAAAATGGTTGGTGTTAACAAAAAGACGGGGAGTGTAGTCGAATTCCCGCTTACGGGGCCAGCGAAAAACAATGCTTTATCGCTTGTGGAATTGAGAGAGACGAAAAACGCGATCTATACCCGTGATGCCAATTATCTTGATGTCATCCAGACATCTTTAAAGAAACCATTTGGATCCAAGGTCATATTGAAGGACGTCAGCCATTATGAAGTACTGTCAAATGGTATTGTCTATGTAAAAGTCGAGCGGAAAAGCGGCAAAATTGTTCAATCAGCTGTATACACATCTGATTTAGATGGAAAAAACAATAAATTAGTTAAAAAACTGGACGCAACGTATACGTTTTCTCCGATTTTCGGATATGACGACAATGCAATCGCCGTCATACAGTATGATAGTAAGACGGGAAAAAACGAGCTTCAATCTGTCAATCTAAAAAATGGTAAAATCACTGTTTTGAACAAGTTTCCGAAAGGTACGCGCTATTCAGAGGCATTAGTAAAAATGAATGGCAAAGGCTCCTTTGTGATCGGTATCCAGAAAACGGCTGCTGCCACGGCAGATTTCAGCACCGACTGGTTCGTCACCAATATGAAAGGTGCGATTTTGGGCAAATTCAAAGTGGAGGGACAGCAGCTATTATCTGTCCATTTGGATAAAGGGAAATTCAGTACTAACATGACAGACTTTATGCATGGTGCCTATTATAACGTACCTATTCAAAGTAAAACCGGGAAGAGGGACAGCTTGACGACAAAAGACGTTGCCGGCAAGACTTTCTACAAACGGGGCGAGGGTTGGTATTTGGTACGTTAATCAACCAGTTTCATGGTTAGTGAAATGAGTAGTGGTACTGGAACAAAGTTAAATGCCACATCATAGGAATCGATATTCCTATGATGTGGCATTTACTATTAATTATGGATATCAATCATTCTCATGCATATACATAATTATTGTTTAGTTATACTTCCATTTCAATGGAGAATTTCTAGAGAGTTCACGGGTTTAATGGGCTGTATAGTAAATCCTTGTCTCTATTACTATAGTAAATATAGAACCCAGAAGATGGATTATGATAGACAGTTTTATATATGCTAGTATAGTGGATGTAAGAAAATAAGGTACATAGCAGTACCCCATATTTTACAGAGAAATAGAATTGAAAAGTTCTATATTCACACAACTCATTTCTATCTACCCAAAGGGAGGAAATTATTCAATGACTATCAATCAATCACAGAAGTACAAGAAGTTTCTAGTAGGAGCGGCATCAGCTGCTCTAGTAGCATCTGCAGTTGCACCGGTGGTAAGTGCAGCAGATCTTAAAGCTACAAAAGGTAAGACGCATGACAAAGCAATCGAGGCACTATCTAATTCGGGTATAATTTCTGGATATCCAGACGGCTCATTCAAGCCGAACAAAACACTAACTCGTTCTGACGTTGTAAAATTTATGGGCAAATGGCTTGTATCTAAAGGTTACAAAGTACCGACAGACTATAAAACAAATCCACGCTTCAGCGATTTGAAGTCAAATTCAAACGATGAGCTTCTTAAATACGCAGCAATCGTTAAAGACAATGGCGTATTCAATGGAAGTGACGGTCGTCTATTGGCTAGTGACAATATCACTCGTGAAAACATGGCAGTCGTTCTTGTTCGCGCATTCGATCGTGTACATGATATAGAACTTATAAAATACGTAGGAGCACAAGATTTCAAAAAAGACGTGACTGATCTAATGGAAGCGAAAGCTGAAGCGCGTTCGGCTATCGACGTTCTTGATTTCTTTGATATCACGAATCCAGAATCACCGAAATTCAACCCTAGAAATACAACGACTCGTGGACAATTTGCTACATTCCTTTACAAATCGATTAATACAGACTTCTCTGCAGCTAAAAAAGTTGAAGTGAACGAAGATCAAGTTGCAGTGGATGCTGCTGCTGACTTGGTGAAAGCAGGAACAGTCGAAGTTTCCCGTGGAGAGCAAGCGACTGCTGAAAACAAACTTGTGGCAGTCCAAGCTTATGTTGATGGCCTCATTGCTGGTAAGGGCGTTGTAGCAAAAGTGGTTGTTGGAACAACTATTAACGACTATAAAGTCACTTTGACAAAAGGGGAAGCGAAAGCTGAAAAAGCGATAACTGTAACAGTTGTATTTGCAGTGGATGACCGTTTTGTAACGAAAGTGAAGTCAATCAATGCAACGCAACTTGAAGTAAGTTTCAGCACAGCTGTAGCTGCTAATTCAGTTTTAAATGCGGACGGATCATTTATAGCGGGCACCGTCACTTTATGGACATTGGACGGCGTAACAGCTATTCCTGTATCTGGTAAACTGAGTGCGGACGGAAAAGTATTGACGGTGACTACGACAGCACCATTGTCAAAACGTTATGATTTTAAAGTTGAAAACTTGAAATCTAAAGATGGCAAAACAATCGATAAATATACAGAAATGATCACAATCGCTGCCGATAAAACAGCTCCTACTATTCTAAATGTAGAAAGAGTTTCAGCTTCTCAAATGAAAGTGAAGTTTTCAGAACCGATGAAAGCTTTCACTGCAACAACATTTAAATATGAAGATGGTTCAGCTGTGAACGGCATTACAGGCGTTATTACTACAGGCGCAAACGAAATCATCTTCACAATGGATACCAACGTATCTGTAACTAAAAGGATTGTTGCAACATTCATCGGTGCACAAGACCAAGCGGGTAACTTAATCACGCCTAACCCTGCAACGGTCTCATTCTTGAAAGAAGGTGCGGATGGTGTTGCTCCAGTTATCACTTCAATTACTCAATCTGGTGCCACTACATTCGCAGTTAAGTTTTCTGAGCAACTTATTGGAAATCCGATTGTAACAGTTGGCGGTATTGCGGTGACCACAATCGTTAAAGATGCTACAGATTCTACAACTTACAATGTGACAGTTGGTAGTGTTTTAGATGGTGCTAAGACAGTAGCAGTCTCTTCCTTCTCAGATTTAAGTGGGGAAGCGGGCGTTACAACAAGCAAAGTTGTTACATTTGTTAAAGATTCGAATGCTCCTAGAGTAGTAACAAGTGCAGTTGTTCAAGATGCAACGAATGGCAAAGAGTATTTGGAGCTTACATTCGATAAAAACATCAATCTTGCAACCGCGCCAGCAATTTCCAACGTCAGCGGTGTTGGAACATATGTGAAAGACTTTGTAACAAGTGATTCAACTAACTTTGCTACTACACAAGTATCGTACAAAAATGCAAGTGATAAAAAAGTTGTACGTGTGGAATTGAATGCTTTCTTGGGGACAACTGGTTTTAAAGCGGCGACATATACGCTAGATTTGACATTTACTAATCTAGCAAGCGACACAGCTACAGCTGTGAGTACTGCCCATGTGACCTTTACTCGTGGAGAAGATGGATCGTCCGTTAGCAATCCAGTAGTGGCGGTAACTTCCATAGTTCAAAATGCTGGGAATAACAATAAAGTGAACGTCACTTTTGATAAAGCAGTCGACGGCGCATCTGCGATCAATCCGACGAACTATAAAATTGATGGAGCTATTGTTGAATCTGTAACGTTGAATCCGGTAGTAGGTGGAACGCAAGTTGCTGTACTTAACTTGAAAGCCGATTCAAATGCATTTACAGGTATACGTAATATCAACATTGAAAATATTAAAGCACTAGGTTCTTCAATAGTCATGGAACCTTACTTCACCAACACTGTTTTACTTACAGAAAATGTTGCTCCAACTGTGACGTTTGCCAAATTAACAGATGTCAATAAAGTTACCCTTATTTTTTCTGAGGCAGTTAATACAACTGCAGTCACTACTGATTTCGAGCTTCTAATTGGTGGAGGGACTACTGCGACGAATGAAAAAGTTTCAACACCCGCTGGGACTGGGGTCAACTCAATCAACCTGATATTGCAAGACAATATAACTAATGAAAATATAGCTAGTGGTTTCTCTCTTAAAGGACTACCTTCACTTAACATAGTGGATGCAGCTGGAAACAAACTTTCACTACCTGTAAATATTTCAATAACACAGTAAAACATCTATAAAACTTACAAAAACGCCCAATCAGGAATTTCCGATTGGGCGTTTTTTTCTTTTTGTACAATTAAAACTCGTATTCTTCTCCATAACCGAGGACTACAACTTTAGTCCTGTCATAGTCTTTTAGTAGTTCTGCTAGTTCGTTATCTTTATCCATCATTTTTTCAACGATGGGAGATGCAGCTAATAATAGTTCGAAATTTTCGGATGAAGCGGCTGTTTCTTTCGTAGGGAATGTATGACTTGGTATTACATAATCGACATCTAATAAGTTTCTCACGGTATATGCCGCATCTTTTGGCCCCATAGTAAAATGGCCTGATGAAGAAAGAATTGCAATCGTGGGTTCGTATAATTCTTGTATTAATTTAATATCATACGTAACGGCTGTATCACCAGAATGATACACAGTATGGCTATTATCAAAATCAAAAACGTAGCCCGCGGATTGGCCAGCATAAATAGGGGTTCCCTCCATTTCTCCAAAAGAAGAACTATGTTTTGCAGGCACCATTGTTACAGTGGCATCTTCCAATAGGATGGAACCGCCTAAATTAATTGGATAAACATTTTTAACCCCTTTTTGAAGAAGAATGAGCGCCAACTCATACTGGGCGACAACGAGAACGTCTGGATTAGCAGTGAGCACTTTTTGAAGACCGCTGGTATGGTCGAAATGTCCATGTGTAAGAAATACCGTATCTATCGATTTGAAAAAATCATCATCATCATATTCCTTTGGACATCCAGGATTCATGTCGAAGAATGGATCAATGAGATAGTTTTTTTTGCTGTTACTTTTAAAAATATACATGGCGTGACCAAGGCGTAAGATTTTCATACACAATTCCCCCCTTAGGATAGTTGCTACTATGAAAACATATATGTATATTTTATGGAAGTCAAGTATAATCCGATTCTTCAGAAACTGAAATCATTATTGAACTTTTTCAAAGCTGATTTGATGTATAATTTAAAAATCAAAGATTTTTGGGTATGATTAATGCTAAGCTATTAACAATGTTGTAATATCGTACTCCAAAAGGAAGTTAAAAAAAGAAAGGTATGTAAATTGTAATGAAAAAAACAGAAGATAAAAATATCTTGGTAGCATGATTTTCCCAGCTGTCAAAAAGACATTGAGATCCATGATTTTTTTCGATGACCGAAATAGTGGCGATTGAGGAGTTTGGTTTCTTTAACAAACGTGAAGGATGGAAAGCGGCTGAGGAAGGCCGTACCAAAGTAGACGGGGACAAACCTGTCAATACAAGTGGTGGACTGTTATCCCGCATTAATGGGCAGTAAGACACCCACTAATTGAAGATTAACTTTATCCGGTGATGGGGTATTTGGGCTTTCCACTGATTGGTGCGATTATCGTTGCATGGGTTATGAAAGACGTGATAGTGCAATTAGCAAATGACTCCAAGCTGAATAAAAGGAAAAATTGAATAGGATTGTACAGTCATCTACAAAATCCATAAAAAACCCTCCCATCCGGAAATTTCATCCGATTGGGAGGGTTTTTACTTAAAACGCTTATTTCTTTTTAGCATCCGCTACAGTTTTTTCAGCTGCTGCTTCAAGTGCTTTCATGTACTCTTCCATGCTGATTGCTTTTGTAAGGGCTTCTGCAGGGACTTTAATTTCTTTCACTGCATTATGGTTGCTGAATGTGCCATCGATTGTTTGTTTGATAGAAATTGTCTCATCGTCCATTCCCATTGTAAGGTTAATGTTACCTGTTGTAGAAAGTGGGAATAGTTTCTTTTTGTCGATTGTTGTAACCATGTAGAATTCTTTGACTTCGATTTTCATAGCATCGAAAATTCCCTCGAGATCTTCTATGGTAGCTTCTTCTTCTTCTTCTTTAGTAGCTTCTTCAGTTTTAGTAGCATCTACCTTAGTCTCTTCTTTTTTAACATCTTCTACTTTAATTCCTTCTACTTTACCTTCTACTGTAACTTCTTCTGTTGTAACACCATCAGGTAGAAGACCCATTAGCATGGACATTGCTTCATCCATCATTGCACCGTAATCCTCAGTCGATAGTGTTTGTGTCATTACGTAAACATCTTCGTATTCAAAGATATTAATGCCTTTAACGAATTTTTTCATCAACTCTAACTGTGCAAGTGGATTAGCCTGTGCTTGGGATACTTGTAGTAGCCCCGCTGTTAGACTGTCATCAAACTTGACCCAAGTATTTAGTGTTTCATCTTTCAGGAAGTAACCGTCTTTTGTGAAGTAAGTTTCAGAAGTCTGGTTGTCAGTCTCTCCTGCAACTTTCATGGACATTTTGGAAAGCATATACATTGCAATCGGCTCTTGGATGATATCCATATTCATTTCCATGAACATGTCCATTGAACCTAGTTCACCTGATGTTTCCATTTTTTGATCTAATACCATTTTTGTTGAGTAGCTTTTCAATTCTACTGCCAGCATTTTTTCTAAAAATGCATCAACGTCTTTAACACGGTTTGTCTTCACGTTAACCGTCTTTTGATCTTCCGAAAGTTTTACTTCAAAACCATCCAATGTTGCTAAGAATTCGCTAGAAATATAATTTCCTGCGTTTCTAAGCGTCAGTGGAAATTCAGTGTCTGCTTTCTTACCATTTACTTTAATTTCGCTTGCATTTGTATTGAAGTCAACTGTCAAATGCGTGTTTGTTACAGAAACTGTACCGTCTTTTTCTTTAGAAACTTTGTAGCCCGCTTCTGTAAAAAGATTTTCAACCGGAATTAATACTTGACCGTGTGACATAAATGGCTGTTCGTAGCCTGCTACTTCAACGCCGTCTACTAGTACTTTTACTGAGTCTGTACTAGCAAATGTTGTTCCAGTTGGCATTGCCAATGAAAACAACAAGACCAATGCAAATATCCATGATGTAAACTTCTTCAAAAATAAAACCCCCATTAAATATTTTGGTAGAAACTACTTACCATAATAGTAAGTATACAGTATCTACGAAAATAGTTGAAAAAGGTTTCACATATTTCAAAGATTCATAGAAGTATTCGGATTTTATTATTATTAAGGGACTTATTAATGACTTTTGGTACAGGTTCTCACACAATTCCGGGCATCTGTACAATTCGTATGTTTCATCATACGAGCCGAATTTGTAAACTTGTTAACGTTGTTATCAATGTGGACGATAAGTTTTTATTTTTAATAATTGCTTTTTATATAGAACCTGAATTATTCACGCATGTACGAGAAATCGTGAATTTAGCTAGAATTCATGATCACGTATTTTGATTTTGTAAAATCTATCATCTTTTGTGA
>NZ_JADBEL010000032.1 GCF_014873855.1 Sporosarcina limicola
GCTTCGGTAGTGGCATTGGTCGCTTGATTGCGCAATCAGTCGCTTCGGTAGTGGCATTGGTCGCTTGATTGCGTTATCAGTCGCTTCGGTAGTGGGATTGGTCGCTTGATTGCACAATCAGTCGCTTCGGTAGTGGCATTGGTCGCTTGATTGCACAATCAGTCGCTTCGATAGTGGCATTGGTCGCTTGATTGCGCAATCAGTCGCTTCGATAGTGGTATTGGTCGCTTGATTGCGTTATCAGTCGCTTCTTGAATATAAAAAAACTTCTTACTCCACAATACTCTGTGAAGTAAGAAATTTCCATCTATTTCATTCATCCAAAAACGATGCTTTTTTCAACGCCGATGCCAGTACCCTAGCACCGATATCCAACGCTTCTCGATTGAATGTCATGTTAGGATGATGAAGCCCTGGACCAAGGTCTGCACCAATGCCAATCATCGATGCCTTCAACTCCGGTTTATGAATTGTGTAAAAGTGGAAATCATCACTACCTGAAGTCACGACTGCAGGCGCAAATCCATCTTCCCCAACCGTCTCCAAAATGGCTTCTTTCGCGATTGCCGCCGCTTCTTCAGATACTTCTGCAGCTGGCGTATAATCGCTCCAATCTAACACGATTTCTATGGCATATAGCTGAGCAATCGACTGTATCCCTTCTGAAATTCGTACTTTCAATTCGTTCAACACACTGTTTGATTGTGAACGTGCATCGATTGCAAATGTCGCAGTCCCTGGAATAATATTGAGGCTTTCTCCCCCCGCTTGCACTTTCGTCAGTTTTGCGGAATAGGCTTCATACGGTGAAAAGTTGATTGTCTTCACAAACTGCGCAATCGCAAAAAGTGGATCAAGCGCATTCTTTCCTTGATGCGGCCTCGCTCCATGTGCATCGTCACCTATTATCTTCCCTTCAAGGAATACGGCTGCACCATGATGGATCGCAGGTGTTACTTTTCCGAAAGGAATTTCTTCTTGCGGTCTTAAATGTACTCCAAACAAATGCGAGACACCATCGACGGCTCCCCTTTCAATCATCGAGTTCGCACCATTGCCTTTTTCTTCAGCTGGTTGGAAGATGAAACGGATTCGACTGCCAAGCTTTTCATCCTGTAAATAAGACAGCGCCCCTAACACCATCGACATATTCGCATCATGGCCACATGAATGATTCGCCTGATAAATGCCATCCACTTCCTGCCATAGCGCATCGATATCCGCACGAACCGCAATAATCCGCTCACCTTCTCCAATTTCTGCGATAACACCCGTCACATCGTCAAACGTATGATTTTGCACGCCCATCTCCGTCAAAATTCCCGCAAGTTTCGCTGTTGTCTCAACCTCTTTCCAGCTCACTTCAGGATAAGTATGAAAATGATCGAACCATTTCCCGACTTTCTCTTTAACTATCAATTAAAACACCCCTATCCTATCTTCTCTATCTTTATTAATAAATACTTCACATCTTTCAGAATAACCTATCTTTGCAAATAAAAACAGTCAGCTGTTATCAGTTTGTTATAATTTCCACTTCACTCTGGCATAGATAACAAGCATGACAAAGTTCGCCGCTGCACTAATAGCCGTACCGTATGCAATCGACGAAGCACCGAATGCATCCATCATTAAGTAAATAACCGCGACGTTAATCCCTAAGACACTAATCACACTGAATATAACCGGCACCATCGAATTGGCTTTGGCATAATAAAATCGTGTGATAAAGGTATTCGCAGCAAGGAAAAACATCGACAGCGCAAATGCACGGAAAATCGGCACTGTGATCAGGACGTCTTCCCTCGTAAATTCCCTACGTTCGAAAACAAGACTGACAAGCGGTTCCGCAAAAAAGTAAGCAACAGCTGTTGCTGGCGCAAGTAACACGACCAAATAGAGCATTCCCTTTTTATAGAGCTTGCGGATCGTCTCGATGTCACCCTCACCCTCTTTTTTACTCAATAGAGGGTAAATAACCGTTGTCACTGCAGTCATCAAAATGGCCTGTGGAAGACTCGTCAATTTCGAAGCAAGGTTGACAGCCATCATAATTCCGTCTTCAAACTGACCAGCTACAAATCGGTGTATCAAAATATAAAACTGCAACGACGCACCACCAAACAAAATCGGTAAAGCGATGACCCATATCCGCTTAATGTCATCAGACATCCCAAACGATGGTCTCAACGAATACAGTTTTGATTTCCGAAGACCGGCATACAGGAATCCCCCCATCAAAACGGCACCCAGCATAGCACCAATTCCATAAGATTCCGGTCCAAAAGTACTCGTCAGCAACACTGCAATGCCAACGAAAGCGACATTATAGAGCAGAACGGCCATACTCGACAAATTATATTTGCCGTTGACATTAAGAACGCCACTCATCCATGTCGATAACACAAGAATGATAGAAGAAGGCATCATCCAAAGATAGAGATTGCGTATCAATGCATACTCTTCAGCACTGCGATTTCTAAAAACCAGATGCAACACTGGATTCGTAAAGATAAGCAAAATAGCTGTAATCGACACCGCCGCTACAAGAATGGTCGTAAACGACTTGCGTACATACAAAGCCTTATCTGTTCTCGTCGAATGATAGACGGATATAAATGCCGTCGTCAATCCCCCACCCACGACAAGGTAAATGAAATTCGGTATTGTATACGCTGCCGTAATAGCATCGGCGGTATCCGACAACCCATACTGATTGCCAATCGCCACTTCCCTAAGAAAACCAAACAGTCTCGCCACAATATTAATGACTGCAACAGCACCGATAATTTTCATCATTTTACTCATTATGTCCTACCTGCCCCTTCCCAGCTGAACGATAAATCGACAGCAAATCCTGTAAAATCGTTTCATAAGAATTTTCCGCTATTTTCTGTTGGATAACCGTTTCATTCATTAACATAGAAGCCGAATCTAACGCATTTCTAAGTCCTTCTGCCAATGAAACCGGATTCTTCGCTTCAACAAGAATGCCTGCGCCGCCACCCAATAAAAACGGCAAACCGCCGACATTCGTCGCAACTACTTTCGTCCCGGCCGCCATCGCCTCTAAAGCCACAAGTCCGAAGCCTTCATGATGAGATGGAAGTGCAAGAACATTCGATGCTGCCATCCATTGTGCCAAATCCACTTGTCCTAGTGGTTCTTTGAAGTGAATATCCTTCACATCTTTTTCACGAATAAACGTCTGCAATACTTCGAAAAAGTTCGTATCTTTCCGTGATCCGACAATAAATAACTCTACTTCAGGAGTTGATTTCTTCAACAAAGCGAATGCTTCGACAAGTTCCAGCAAACCCTTCGCTTCAATGACATTTCCCACGAAGAGAATCACATTTTCTTCTATAGAAAGACCAAGCCCCTTCCTCGCTTCCTCTTTCGACACAGGCTTAAATATAGACGTGTTAACCCCCATACTCATCACATGGACGCGACTTTCCGGTACTTCAAATCGACCGATAACATCACTTTCCAATTTTTCCCCTACAACAATAACCGACTCTGCTTGCTGTAATATCTGCTTTGTCAAATTAGCGATGCGTGCGCTTTTCGCCGCCATTTTGTCAATGTCGCCTCCATGAACTGTCACGACATAAGGAATGCCCATCATCTTTTTACCTACTAATGAAATGAATCCCGTTGGAAATGCATAATGCGCATGCGTCAAAGACAATCGCTTCCGATTTTTCGCCATGTACATAAAAGAACGGCAAAACCACGTTATGTATTTCTTCAATGTCGTTAACTTACCTTTACTAGGATTATCGATTACGATGACATCAACAGCTTGTCCTGCTGACTGAAGAAGTCCGACTTGATTTTCAACGAAAATTCCGAACGTCGGATGCTCCGGCGACGGATACATATTACTGAATACCACTATTTTCTCCATTAAATTCTCATCCCATCTTTCAATCAAATACGCTAAGACGTATTTGCGCCCAAATTTTTATCGAGCTTGCTCGATAAATTCCTCTGAAAAATCGCATGTATCCGCCGAAAGCTTTAACTTTATTCAGCTGGAGTTTAAACCCTCACTGAATTGTCTACATATTCCGCATCATCTCCCCACTTGTAGAAGTGGAAGATGAATGCCAAATTAAGTTAAACTAGCCGATAACACCAATGTTTTTATTTCACGATTATAACATACAACATGACCTTCAGCCTTTTAGACGGCAGATTACATGACCTTCAATTCAGTACCGTAGTGCCCTAAAATTCACGACAAAAAACCATTTGACTCGACCTAATCCCCTATCAAATGGCAATTTTCGTGTTTTATTCTATTCAACCGACAGCATTGTAATCTTATTGTAATGTAACTGTAACCGAATTGATGGTTTAGCTGTGCTAAGATGTTCACAGACAAAGCACACTGTATCTATATGTGCGAAAGGGGAATTTGAGCAACTGATGAAACGATTCTTGTTTTTTATTTCGGCAAGCTTACTGATTTCAATGTCCATTCCATCCATGGCTTCAGCAAATTCAACAACTTCGCTCGTAAATACAGCGCGCGCCTATATGGGTACACCCTATTCATACGGAGGGTCAACCACTTCCGGTTTCGACTGCTCAGGATATACGCAATTCGTCTTCAATAAAGCAGGGACTTCCATCCCAAGATCTACAGGGCCACAGTATGCTATGGGAACATCTGTCGCAAAAAGTGATCTTAAAACAGGAGATCTTGTATTCTTCAATACAAGTGGACATGGCGTTTCACACGTCGGAATCTATATCGGAAGCAGCGGATTCATTCACGCTTCAACAAGCAGGGGCGTCATGGTTTCTTCCATCTATGACCCAGCCTATTGGGGTAGCCGTTATATAGGTGCTCGCCGCGTGAATGATTCTGCTCCAGTAAGAATGGTTGCAGCTGCCAACGAAGCACCGACAACTGACAAGTTGGTTAACTATGCTACTCGTGAAGATGTTGCTGAAATACTTGTTAAAGAACTTGGTTTGGAGAAAAAAAGCTCCCAATCACCTTATTCAGACGTTTCAGCTAGCCATCCAAAACTTGATGCAATCCTGGCTGTTTCGGATGCAGGATTATTTTCAGGCAAAGACGGGACATTTAATCCCGATGGTCATTTGACACGTGCCCAACTTGCAAAAGTTATTGTGGAGGCATTCCACCTTAAAGGTTCGTCCGAAACTTCATTTGAAGATGTTCCTAAAGACCATTGGGCAAATGAATATATCAACATTCTTTCCTTCAATAACGTAACAAAAGGGTATGGAGATGGAAATTTCGGTTTGAATGATAATGTTACCGAAAAGCAACTCAAGGCAATTATCAATCGCCTAAACAATTGACTCTTGAAGACTGGGTGTTCTGTTTATAGAGCATCCAGTCTTATTTTTTTGGAGTTAATCAATAAATAGTTATCTATGAAGATAGCTTTGCACTGCTATCACTGGTAAACTAAAACTACGACTCTAGTAAATCAAGGGAGGACACAATGAGAACAATTAAGTGGGCTGCTGTACTATCAATGATTTTCGCTCTCGTTACCATGGTCCCGGGGCATTCTTCTGCGCAGTTTAAATTTTCAGATGTAAAACCCATTGAGGATTTTTACGAACAGGTTCATTACATAGCAGACCTCGGCATCATTAACAAAGCGGAAAAATTCAATCCAAGCAACAATCTGACACGGGCGCAAGCGGCGAAAATGCTTGTTATCGCTGCAAAAAAAAGTAGTGCTTCTACTCCATCTATAGTTATCAAAGACATTAACCAGAAAAAGTACCCAGAACAATATAAGTATGCCAGTAAAGCAGTAGCACTAGGTTTTTTCGAATTGGGAGCAGACAATCGTTTCAAACCTAATGAAAAATTAAAGCGGGATGAAATGGGTAATGCATTAGCGGTCGCTTTCAATCTTTCAGAAAAAGATAAACCTCTTCTACTTACTGATATGGCTAAGCACGAATATGCAAATCGCATCAACGGATTATACTATGCTGGAATTACAATAGGTGATGACGGCAAGTTTCTCCCAAATGACTATCTAACACGTAAACAATTCGCATTATTTGTTGCAAGAGCATTGAATGATAAATTTAAAGTACCCGTAAATTTACCTGATCAAACATCGAAAACCTATTTCGCAAAAGTCAAAACAGGTGGAGATATTCTAAATGTGCGCTCTAAACCATCTGTGCAAGGAACCGTCATTAAAAAATTAAAAGACGGGCAGATTGTCGAAGTCGTAAGTAAATCTGGTGATTGGTTACACATTCTTCTTGATAACGGAGAAGGTTATATAAACAACCGATTTACTGTCGAAGCAGGAACAGAAACTCCTACAGACGAAGTAGAAGTTCCTAAAGAAAAACCTACCGAAGTAGAAGTTCCTAAAGAAAAACCTACCGAAGTAGAAGTTCCTAAAGAAGAGCCTACCGAAGGAGAAGTTCCTAAAGAAGAGCCTACCGAAGGAGAGGTTCCTAAAGAAGAGCCTACCGAAGGAGAAGTTCCTAAAGAAGAGCCTACCGAAGGAGAAGTTCCCGAGGAAAACCTTGAAGAACCTATTACCTCTGGAAACTTGACTGGGAAAGTGACAGTCAAAAGTTTGAATGTCAGGGAAAGTACAGGGACAAACTCTGCTATCATCGCGAAATTAACAATTGGTCAACGTGTGGAGGTACTTTTGCTTGATGGCTATTGGGCAAAAGTTAGGGTTAATTCACAAACAGGATATGTTCATAAGTCCTATTTAAAATTGATTAACAACACTGGGAATATCTTAGAGAATAGAATCATCGTAGTTGACGCAGGCCATGGCGCACATGATCCAGGCACTTCAAAAAATAAAGTAACCGAAAAAAGCATCACGTTAAAAGTAGCCAAACTTGTCGAAGCTAAGCTCAAAAACGCAGGTGCAAAGGTATTGATGATACGTTCGGACGATACATTCCTTTCCTTAGAACAGCGTCCCGCATTTGCAAAGAAAAATTTTGCTGAAACGTTCGTATCTATTCATGTGAATTCAGCAGCGCCTTCTGCAAAAGGCACTGAAACATACTTTGACTCTTCTACGAATCCGAACTCAGCAGAGAGTAAGACTTTGGCTACCTATATCCAAAATAACCTTATCAAAAATGCGAATATGGTCAACCGTGGTGTAAAAGACAACCGCTTTATTGTCATTAAACAAAATAATGTTGCCGCTGTACTCGTTGAACTCGGTTTCATCTCAAACTCGGAGGACTTTCAAAAGCTGACGAGCGACATCTATTTAGAAATCTATGCAGAATCAATCTATCAAGGTCTAGTACAATACTATTCACAATAAAAACAAAATATACCATAGAGAATGAATTCATTCTCTATGGTTTTTTGATATCCATCAACACTGAAATGTATTGTGAAGTTACCAAAATATTCACTTGTTGATTATCAACCTCGATGATACACTTAAATTATACGCAAACTCATTATCATTACATAGATTCATAAAGTTGGTGAGGATGCAAAAAAACATAACAAGGAAGGAAGGTGCATTATGTTATCAACATATTTTAAGGGGACTGCCGCTGCAGTGATTCTATTCAGTATGGTTGCAATCACACCCGGTGCAGTATCAGCTGCTGACACAACTGGTGACTTTTCGCTCACAGTGTTCCACACAAATGACACGCATGCTCATCTCGAACATGCTCCTCAACGTGCTGCACTGGTCAAAAAACTACGTGGGGATCATCCTTCTAACGTCCTTCTTGATGCTGGAGATGTATTTTCAGGAACGCTCTACTTCAACGAGTTCAAAGGGCAAGCCGATTTAGCGTTCATGAACTACTTAGAATACGATGCCATGACACTTGGTAATCATGAATTTGACCTTGGTCTATCTCCTGACGGACACAAGTCACTGTCGGAATTTATTAAAGGTGCAAAGTTCCCAATGCTAGCAGCAAACGTGAACTTTTCAGCAGACAGTCATTTCGAAGGACTTCAGACACAGGATATTTCAACAAATCCTGAAAATGGAAAAATCTATAACGGCATTATTAAAGAAGTGAATGGTCAAAAAATCGGTATTTTTGGTTTAACAACTGTAGAATCAATGACTATTTCTAGTCCTGAAAAAATAACATTCACAAATTACATCACAGAAGCAAAAGCGGCAGTCGCTTCTTTTGAAAAAGCGGGCGTCAATAAAATTATCGCTGTTACACATATTGGTTTCGACGATTCCGATAAAGTCGACAACGACATTTTATTGGCAAAAAATGTACCTGGCATTGATATCATTGTCGGCGGACATACACATGTTAAATTAGAGAAACCACATGTCATCAATGCTGATAAAGAACCTATCGTTATCGTACAAGCGAATGAATATGGCAAATTCCTCGGACAACTTGATATTACATTTGATGAAAAGGGTGTCGTAAAGAAATATGATGGAGTCCTACATACCATTGATGGTAAAGATGGCGCAAAAGATCCGAAAGCAGTAGACTTACTTCAACCTTTTGCTGACAAAGTAAAAGAAAAAATGGATAAGCCAACAGGCGCAACAGCGGAAGTTTTCCTGAGCGGTCTCCGTGATTTCGGAGGTGTCCGTGCAGGAGAAACAAATCTTGGTAATATCATCACAGATGGTATGTTGCAAAAATCGAAAGAAATTGATCCTAATGTAGTCATCTCTTTCCAAAATGGTGGTGGAATTCGTTCCTCCCTCAATAAAGGTCCAATCACATATGGTGAAGTGCTCACTGTTCTGCCATTCGGTAACTCATTGGCGATAATGGAGTTAAGTGGAGCTGAACTGAAAGAAACTTTCGAACACTCTGTAAGAGAATACCCAAAAGAGAATGGCGGATTCCTTCATGTTGCCGGTGCGAAAGTTGTTTTTGACGGTAAAGCTGAACCAGGTAAGCGTATTGTTTCTATTACAATCGACGGTAAGGAAATCGAAGATAGTAAAATGTACAAAGCGGCTACAAATGTCTTTACCGCTAGAGGTGGGGATGGATTTGAAGCGTTAGGTAAAGCTTATGAAGCAGGACGTGCAAGTGAACCAGGATTTAGTGACTGGGAAAACCTTGCCGACCATTTGAAATCAATCAACAAAATCGAAATAGGTCTTGAAGGTCGTATACTTGCAAAAGTCCCTTACAGTGATATTTCGTATGATAGTTGGGCATATCCATATGTGTCTGACCTTTATTACCGTAATGTAGTGAAAGGTGCAGACCCAACATTTGAACCACAAAAAGAAATGACACGTGCACAAGCCGCTTCTTGGATTGTCCGTGCACTTGATTTGAAAGCAATAGGCACTGCACCATTCAGCGACATCGACGGCTATGCCGATGAGACGAAAACAGAAATTGCAGCTGCATATGACAACGGAATCATCAAAGGGATTGACATGAACTTTAAACCAAGTGAAAATGTGACACGTGCACAATTCGCTCTAATGCTTGAACGAGCATATAAAAATTACACTGGCAAAGAATACACTGCGATGGAAGCACGTTATTCAGATTTTGGTAACTATAGTGCTGACGCTGTAAATGCAATTTCTATGCTTCACGAACTTGGTATCACAAATGGATCAGAAGGCCAGTTCAACCCAGGACAGTCAACAACACGTGAACAAGCTGCAAAAATCGTATCAAATTTCATCTATAATACAAAACAAGCGAAAAAAGCAGAATAATTATAGGAAAAGCGTTCCCCCCTCTTTATCATAGGGGTGAGGAACGCTTTTTCAGCTATTCATTTGCCTGCTTGGTAGCCGATTCATATCTTCTTCCTACATCGCAACCGCTCCGGTATCTTTCAGAAGTACGACAACAAATCTACCACTTTCATCCCTGTTAAAGCTGACTTCTAAAATATCATTGAAAAAAGCGAATAACAATGTCGTTAGACACGTTGTTCGCTTTTACAACTCATATTCTAAAATGTTTCATTTCCATTTGAAGATCATCGGCAAGTTTCGACAAAGCCTGTGCACTTGCTGAGATTTCTTCAGTTACAGCCAGCTGTTCTTCTGTTGCGGCACTAGTATCACCAGCACTTGCAGCCGATTCACTACTCAAATGTTGGACTTCATTTGCTCCATTCGTCACTTCGACAGCCATTGCTTGGATTTCTTCGATAGCAGCAGATACTGTTTCAACTTTTGATGCAACATCACCAACCGCTTGCTGAATTTCATCGAAAACTACCCATGATAGTTCGGTTGCAGCTATTCCTGTAGCGACACGATCACCGCCCGCAATAATGGATGTAACGGCTCTTTTGGATGCTTCTAGAATCATCGTTATCATCGATTCGATTTCTGAAGCTGACCTTTTCGATTGCTCAGCAAGTTTCCGAACTTCCTCTGCTACTACTGCAAAACCCTTCCCATATTCTCCTGCACGTGCAGCTTCAATTGCCGCGTTCAATGCAAGTAAATTCGTCTGATTTGAAATATCGGTAATAAGTGCTGTGATACTTTGTATTTTATCGGAATGCTGGGACATTTCCATCATAACTTTGAAAGACTCATGAATTGTCGAATGGATGGTCGACATTTGTGCCGATACTTCCTCTACTACGTTTGAACCTTTTGTAACAAGGTTCGTCACTATTTCAGTAGATTGTAGCATCTCTTCATTATTGCTGCTGATTTCAGCGACACTTAATGATAATTCTTCCAAGGATGAAACGGATTGGATGATAATTCTTTGTTGCTTCTCACTGCCAATCATCTGGTTTTCAGCAGATTTAGCAACCATTTCTGAAGTAGCTAAGCTTTCTTCCGAACTAGCCGACAGCTCCTCCGATTGGGTTGCCAAGTGGACAGCGGACATATTAATCTTTCTTACCATTCTTGCAACGTCTGAACCCATTTTATTGAATGCCGTGGCCATTTCACCGATTTCATCTTTGTTTTTAACAGATAACAGTTTGATAGTCAAATTTCCGGTCGACATTTCATTTAATCCCTCTGTCACGATACGAACCGGCCTTGCAATATTATTGCTAATGAATGTGGAGATTACAACGCCAACAATCGTAGCGAAAATCAACATACCTATGACAAATAACTTTAAACCAATCATGAATTTCTTCAACTCACTACGCGTTTGTTCCAATGCCGTGTACTGTTCCTCTTTAATTAGTTGGGCATAGCCTAACACCTTGATACCCACATTTGCTGATGCCCTTCCAAGTTCATTCGCTTTGAGCTCCTTTTCTGCGTTGATACTTAAGATAATTTCATTCTGCAGATCTAAGTACTTTTTCTGAGCTGCCCTTAATTCGTCCAATAAAACCCGTGTTTCGCTATTTTGAAGTTTTCCATCTAACTCCTTAATTAGCTCTTTAGACCGGTCAACATGCTTTGTATGCGCTTCCAAATATATCAAATCCCTGAACAACATATAGCCTCGCACATCATCTTGTATTTCACTATGCTTTAAAATAAGTTCATCTATCAACTGTACTTTCTTTACACGGTCGTCCAATAAAAACGAGTAATCGGAGTTAAGACGAATCGTTGTCCATAAACTTATCAATCCAACTATGATTAGTAACGCCAGTATCGTTCCAAATCCTAGCCACATTTTTTTCGCGACAGTAAGCTTCATCATCCTACCTCCCTACAATCTTTTAGCTTACTCAAATTATATAACTATTAACATATAATAGCATTACTTTCATAGTAATTCAGTATGCTTGAAATAATAAGAGAAACATTGAGTGAAATACCATTTTTCCCCTTCCAGGAAAACTTATCTTTTCAGTGGTACGTTGCCCTCTTTCAACAATACGCTGCTTCTTCTAAGAAAAAGTTCTGTATTTCAAAAATCAACTGTTTCTAACGGACCCGTAAATCTGTGAACGAGAAAAAAAGCCCCGTAAGAAATGATCTTAACTCCCAGGGCTGCTCCTCTTTATAGAGGCTTGAATTGCTTAATCGCAGTTTGATTTTATGGGTCTGCCTTTTCTTCACTGAGCATTCTCCTCTTCATTGTATCATATGTGGACGCTTTCTACTATAATTCACCCAAAAAAATAGCCGCTCCGGATTAATTCCAGAACGACTATTCGCATTTTTATTTCACTATCAATTCATCCTCAAACAACTAGAAATTATGATTATATATTCGGCACTTAGCAAATGGAAAGCAAGGAACATAAATGTAGAAATAAAAAATACCTCAAACATCGCTTCTAAGCTAGATTTGTTCATTGGTTTCGTGAGTATTTTTCAGTTTCCACTGATTTGTACCTCATTAGGTAGCAAACCCCCTAATGAATTACAAATAAATAGTGCCGAGTATATAGTTCACTATCATTCTTCATTCAAACCGATACAGCGTTCACATTCAAATAATAGGGACTCAACCTGCTCTACAATTTCACAACCGCATTCACGACAGATTTTTTTTGGTAACTCATTCTTTTTATTGTCTGTTTGCATAATTGATCTCCTCCGATTTCATTTCTTTCATAATCTGGCCATGGTAGAAATTCAGATGAATTGCGCTACTTCCGTGGAGCCTTTCATCGCCGTTGTCGAAGATTGACCACCTGAGATAATTTGTGATATCTCATCAAAGTAACCTGTTCCGACTTCACGTTGATGTCTTGTCGCTGTGTATCCTTTTTCCTCATTGGCCAACTCAGCTTGTTGCAGTTTTGAATACGCCGTCATGCCATTGTCTTTATAGTCATATGCCAATTCGAACATACTATGGTTCAACGAGTGAAAACCTGCAAGTGTAACAAATTGAAATTTGTAGCCCATTTTACCAAGTTCTACTTGGTATTTAGCGATTGTTGCTTCGTCCAAGTTCGCTTCCCAGTTGAATGAAGGAGAACAGTTGTATGCGAGCATTTTACCAGGGAACATCGCATGGATTGCATCCGAAAATTGCTGTGCTTCCTCTAGTGACGGATGGGACGTTTCACACCACACAAGGTCTGCATACGGTGCATAAGCCAATCCTCGTGCAATCGCTTGGTCGATACCAGGTTTTGTACGGAAAAAACCTTCTGGTGTACGTTCTCCTGTTATGAATTTCTGATCTTTCGGATCAATGTCACTTGTAATCAGATCCGCAGCATCCGCATCCGTCCGAGCGATGAGAAGAGTAGGTACACCGAGGACGTCAGCCGCAAGTCTTGCAGAAATCAGATTGCGTACAGCATTTTGTGTCGGCAGCAGTACTTTACCACCTAAGTGTCCACATTTTTTCTCGGATGCCAATTGGTCTTCCAAGTGTACACCGGCAGCACCCGATTCAATCATGCCCTTCATCAATTCATAGACGTTCAGAGGTCCGCCAAATCCTGCTTCCGCATCGGCCACAATCGGTGCGAACCAATCAAAACCGTCAGCGCGTCCTTCAGAGTGATCAATCTGATCAGCACGTTGAAGCGCCTGATTAATGCGTTTTACAACTGAAGGAACGCTATTTGCCGGATATAAGCTTTGGTCTGGATACATTTGCCCTGAAAGATTTGCGTCCGCCGCTACTTGCCAACCACTTAAATAGATAGCTTGAAGACCCGCCTTTACTTGTTGGACAGCCTGATTACCTGTAAGGGCTCCAAGTGCATTGATGAAATCCAGTTCATGAAGGGATTTATATAAACGATCCGCCCCTCTCTTAGCAAGCGTATGCTCAATTTGTACAGAACCGCGAAGTTTCACAACATCTTCTGCAGAATAGCCCCGCTCAATTCCTCGCCACCTACAATCTTCTGCCCAACTTTTCTTCAATTTTGCCACCTGATCTTGTCTAGTCATTCAAACATTCACACCTTCCCGTTTTTTAACGCTTCCTCTGTTTATGAAAAATAATAATTTTTACTGTTTCATAACAGAGTAAGTTGTTATATAGTAATATATAACAGATGATTATGAATGTCACAAGTTTTCGATATAAAGGAGGATTTTACGGATAGATGCGAAAAGAGAACGACGAATTAGGGAAAATGAACTCTATTAAGCGAATAGAAAAGGGGTAAATGAGATGGAAAAAGAAGTTTTACAACAATTTTTTTTTGATGATGGAAGACTGGATTCCGAAAGAAGCGTCAATAGCAATCGCAATTGGCAATCGTTATATCTATTACTTTGCCGATCAACATGATATTTGTTTGCAAGAAAGCCAAACTGTCCAATCCGGAAGTCTAGCGGATCGGATTATTCGACAGAGATGTAAACTGGATATGATGATGAATGAATCATTTTTAGGTGCTCCTTACTACGGAATTGGCTATCCAATCGATGTCCAAGGAGAAGTTGCTGCACTGCTTGTTATTTTACCGCCAAACTATCCTATTTTGAGAAGCGAGCCATTCACCTTCCTTACAGGAAAAAAAGCTGAAGATTGGAGTCCGATTCCGATTGAAGAAGTAACTTGTATTGAAAGTATGCAAAAGAAAACATGGTTTTACGCCAATGACGAACAGTATTGTACTAGCCATACGCTGAAAGACTTACTTTTGCGTTTGCCAAAATCTTTCATGCGCATTCATCGATCATACATCGTGAACATTCCCTACATCCGGCACATTTCAAGGGATATCTCTTCTAATCTCATATTATCTATGAAAGATGGCACAGAGCTTCCCGTCAGCCAATCTTATATGAACACAGTGAGAAAAGTGCTTGGGTTTTAATTTAGCATTAGTCGCTTAATTAGTGCGGATTGGTCGCTTACACAACTGAATCGGTCGCTTACACAACTGAATCGGTCGCTTACACAACTGAATCGGGCGCTTACACAACTGGATTGGTCGCTTGCACAACTGAATCGGTCGCTTACACAACGGAATCAGTCGCTTGCACAACGGAATCGGTCGCTTACACAACTGAATCGGTCGCTTGCACAACTGAATCGGTCGCTTACACAACGGAATCAGTCGCTTGCACAACTGAATCGGTCGCTTGCACAACGGAATCGGTCGCTTACACAGTGGAATCAGTCGCTTACACAACGGAATCGGTCGCTTACACAGTGGAATTGGTCGCTTGAACAATAGAATCAGTCGCTTGCACAGTGGGATTGGTCGAAAAAAAAACCACCCGCAAATCTACGGAGTGGCTTGATTCTTGTTCATTTCATTTAATTGCTTCTACAAACTGTTGGGTCCCTGTCATCGATTCATCATACAACTCACGGGATAGTTTTTTCGTTTTTTCCACTGTCACTAGCCAATTTTCTTTCATTTCATTGAATGAATTCAGAAAGTACGTCTCATTCTTATGGAGATCACCGATTGGGAATGAGTACTTTTCTAAATGAGCCAGTTTCATGAAGTCATTCACTTTATGGTGATAGGCAATCGCCATGACTGGTGTTTCCGTGCATGTCGCTAAAATCAATGAATGAAGCCTTGTCCCGATGATGATGTCCTGTTGGGCAGTGATGGCAAGAATCCTATCCGGTAGAAGGTTTTCTTCGATGATTGTTATTTTATCTTTCTGTGACATTTTACGCTGAATATCTTTGGTTACTTCTGCATCTTGTGGGAATTTAGTCGCGAAGAATGTTATCTCGACATCATGATGTGCTGCTAGATTATCTAGATTCTTGGCCATTCCCTCCACATAATCATTGTAGATTGCAGGGTTTCCTTCTGGCCAGTAACCTGCATTGTAGTATGGCACGGCTGTAATGCCAATCTTCATCGGAACATCCGATTTCCCGCCCCTCACTTCTCGTAGGGAAAATGCCGGATCTCCAATTGTCTTGATCGATTCTTTCACACCGATTGATTGTAGTAACTCCGCCGATTCGGGATCGCGTACGGAAATACTTTCAGCATGCTTGCACATATAGCGGATGAACCATTTACCTAACCCGGTATGTAGAGGTCCCGCGCCGCATCCGTAAATGACGTAAGGTACCTTCGTATTTTTCGCCATCATTGCATAGGAACCAAATAACGGAGCTTCCCTCCTGTAAAGGTCCATTAGTATACCGCCCCCGCCGATAATGAGCAGGTCAAACGTTTTGACGATTTCTTTATTGTTGTTATAGGTTTTTATGAATGTTTTCACAGCGTTACCATTTTTATAGTAGAGCGGAAAACTACTGACACCATACCGTTCCGATGTCTGAGTAGGATTATTACTAAAAACGGTCAG
Source organism: Sporosarcina limicola (assembly GCF_014873855.1). Lineage (GTDB taxonomy): Bacteria > Bacillota > Bacilli > Bacillales_A > Planococcaceae > Sporosarcina > Sporosarcina limicola. The sequence goes on from NZ_JADBEL010000032.1 coordinate 16,146, forward strand.
ATTTTCCGTTTCGATTGTAAACGTTGACATCACTTGTTTGATGATACTCTGCAAGATTGCTTCGTCGCCGTTATTATCATTTCCATAGTTTCCTACTATCCCTATTTTCATTTGAAAACATCCTTCATTGAGTGATGAACCTATTATAACACAGCCATGATGAACCATAAAAAAGGAACCCAACATAATAATGTGGGCCCCGTTTAGTCATCTATTCAAGCTACGATAAAGAAATGCACTGAACTGCGCACGGTTTACCGGAATATTCGGTTTGAAATTCCCTCTCTCGTTACCTGTCGTGATTTTATGGTTCGCTAAAATATGTACTTGCTTATATGCCCAATGGCTGGCCGGGACGTCTTTGAACTTTTTAGTCGATTCGCCTGTGAGCCCATATGCTTTCACAAGGATTGCCGCCATTTGCGCACGTGTTAGCTGTCCGGTTGAGTCGAATCTCCCGTCCCCTTTACCACCTACAAGATTCGCATTCGCAATTGCATTGATTTCATTAAAATAACGGTGTTTTTGAGGTACATCTTTAAACTTTTGTACACCCACTTTAGTTGTATCCAAGTTGAACACTCTGCTTAGAATGACAGCGGCGTGTTCACGTGATAATGAATTGCTGGGGTTGAATTTGCCATTCACATCCCCTTTAATAAAACCAAGTTCTTTCAAACTATGAATTTCAGTATAAAACGTATAGTTGGTAGGGATATCCTTGAAAGTAGAGGAAGAGACGGGAGGGGTGGATACCCCGTCACCCACTTCGATTAGGATACTCGTCGTTTTCGTCCCCAATGTCACGCTCACTTGACCTTTGCCGGCTTTAGTCGAAGCTTTAAAACTTCCTGATTCTGTGATTGTTCCGATATCGCCTGAGACACTCCATTTCAGCTGTTCCGGTGAATATATAATAGGTTTACCTTGCGCATCCGTTGCAGTCGCTTTGAACGACACGCTTGCGCCCGGTTTAATTTTGGATGCAGAAGGTATAATTGTCAACTTAGTTGGTGCATCAGCAACCGTCACAGGAAATGACTGTTTCGCACCACCATATTGTACAGTAACCCTGTCCTCCCCTGCTTTCACTGCTGTATATGAAAGACCAGAAGCGGAGACACTGCCATTGTCAGAAAGCACTTCGATCATTGCCATATCCACTTTCAACGGATTATAATACGTGTCAAGTACGTAACTTAATACTACCGAAGCGTTTGACCCGACTAGCATCGTACCAACCTTATTCCGAGACACACTGATATGTGCAGGGTCGCTTAATGGCGCTGTACTAATCGCCTCGATAATAGCGGACACTCTTCGTTCAGCAGAATTTGTCGTTCGGTTTGCAAGTACGATTGTATTGCTTCCTTGGTTACGTACGCCCATTGCCGTCGAACCACCGCCATCGAAATTTAGCGCCCGATCGTATCCTTGATCTGCCAAATATCTCGCAAACTGAGGTAGCGTCATTCCGTTGCTATAGCCTTTACGGTTGTCTACTGTTACAAGATGGACCTTTTTCTTATCTTTGCTAATTGCAATTGCTGTTCTTGCTGTACGACTACTAGCCCGCCAGTTGGATGTATCCATGGTGATGTTCGGCTTGCCATCTTTCAATAACATCGGACCGCTCGCCAACATGAACTCGGATTCCATCCATTTTTCGTCCATGGATAAGGATAAGGATATATTGTTTCCAGGTTGCAAATTCTTGAACTTCTCTAATCCTTTAAGTCCATGAACGGAGACTACGAAACCATTTTTAGGAATCTCCACTTTTTCTTTCGAGCCATATGGTCGCACTTTCACCACTTGGCCTGTCAATTGCTGGCCGTAATGAGTGGATGTGATCGGCTGGCCTGTATCAACGACGATTTCGATGCCGTATTCGTTCGAGTTCGTGTACTGTGAGATATATTGGGGTGTAAAGACTATGGTTTCATCGGCTTGTCTTTCACGATTCAAACCGGTCATTAGATGATTGGAACCTTCGAAACCAACATGTACATTGAACTTGAAATAGTCTATTTCAGCAAGCCCATCTTTCGTTACACCAAATGCAATCGGCTGGCTCACATAGTATTTCGACAAATCTGAGATGACGCCCCCATTGACAATTTCATTTCCTTGGGAAATTAAGTACATCGGCAATCCACTGTTCATGTCAAAAAAAGAAGCATTAACTGCACCAACAACACGATTGTCATCCCTAGAGTCCCGATTCGCAAGAGATGTCGTCGTCTGTGTTTTTGCAATGGGTGCTGGCAATCCGATACCTATTTTCGTATATGGATCACCTAGATTGACCTCAAGCTGATTTATGTAATTTGTTCCCGCGTTTATAGATTGTGAATAGGTCACGCCTGATGATACTGGAGTACTCTTCACCGACTGCTGTTTAGCTAATGCACCTGCTGGTATCGCGAATATAAGTGAGGTAGCAATCGCAGTCATAGTAATTTTTTTACTAAAGATTTTCATTGAAACTTTTTTACTAGTGATAAAGCTACACCTTCCTTTCCTATCATTCTATAGTTTAACAGAGGATTCGACAGATTGCCATAATCCATATGAAGGAAAAAGCTGTTCGAAGTGTACTATCCGTACTCCGAACAGCTTAATTATAATATTATAGATCCTCTATTTTAAATTTCACATACTGACTCGTAGACGACGCAAATGCTCCGAATAAGATGAAGTAAAACATCGTATACAACTTTAACTCCCAAATATTATAATAGAATCCAGAAAATCCTGTTGCCACCCAAAATGCAATCATGAATTTACCAAATACCGTTTTCCGCTCTTTCCAGAACATCGCAAACATACCTAGTAGGAATGCCCCAAAGAGAATAACGCCCACAACACCTGTTTCGGCAATGACCTGAATGTATTGATTGTCAGAATAGAAGTATTTACCCCCATAGATGTCTGAACGAATCCCGTGATGCTTATAGATTGGGGAGCCATATGACAACGTAGCCGATCCTCCGAATGAACCGAAACCTGCCCCAATAACGGGGTAATCCTTAAATATTTCAAATCCTTTATTAATGTAGAAGAATCGACCACTTTCAGACATAAGCGCCAAATTCTTTTCATCGAATGTCTCACCAAAACGTTCACCGATGCTGCCTGGTCCAGTATCTGGGGCTTTAATACCAAGATACTCGACTAACTGAACTCCTAAATTGACAGGGTAATAGACCAAGATGATTGACGCTACTCCTGCTAGAACAAGCCGTTTCAATAAATGCCAGTTTTTCGAAAGCAAAATGAAAATGACTCCGAAAGTAAATGCCGAAATCCATGTCCCTCTTGAATACGTCAATACCAAGACACCGAGGAACAGCACAAGGTTCACATTCAAAAACCATTTATACTTCTCATTTTTATAGATGAAATGTAAAAACAAAATGGAAAGGATACCGAAAAATAGTAACAATGCAAGTGAATTCGGATTCCCAGGCAAGCCATAAATTCTTACAAAGTTCGTAGCGGACAATACTTTATACTTCCATACATCTGGTAGCAACAATTGTCTCATGGATAGTTTTTCGATAATGCCATGAATAGAAACAAGTAGGCTTGTCCAAACAGTTACCCACGCAAGCCGCTTAAACCAATCTTCCGGTAACAGCATCCGTGAAACGATATAATACAGCATGTACATAATGATAAACGTCCGAATTTGGAAAATGACGGCGGCTGGTAAAACATGCTGCATTAAACCGCTCACAGCACCGCATATCAGAAATGCGAAAAATGCCCATTCAAACCACTTAAATGAAAATAGCGTCTTCCAATCCTTGCCACTTGAAAAAACCAATTTCACAAATGCGACAAGTGTAATCAAATCCCCAATCAGTTTTAGTCCCGAATTCACTTCTACAAGAAGCGGCCGAATACTAACATAGATGACGAGGAAAAGTAGACTCTGCTGTGGTCTGAAAAATGAAAAAAGTACGAAGAACAGCGACGTCACAATAAGTGCAATCGATGTAGGAAGAAACAAAGCAACTCCTACTACTGCCATTGCTATGAGGAAATACAATGTATCTTTCTCTTTTAATTTCTCTGTTATGGTTGTCATTTACTATTTTTCCCTTTCTACGACTAAACGCAAAATGATAGATGGTAATCTCCGATTATAAGTCCACCGTTATTATAGCATTTTATTAGACGTTGTGGTGTACCCTTTTGTTTCATTTCAAAGGAAAAATATTCTGAAACTCTTACCTTATTATTCTGGTGGAATTCTGCTACTATAGGGAGATGAAGTAAAAAGGAGGTATACCGGTGAAAAAACTAATCATTTTCACTTTAATTACATTGCTCACGTTCTCCCTAACCTTCCACTTAGAAGTAAGGGCGAACAACATTGACGGTCATCAGATGAAAGCTGAACTAAACTATTTGATTGAAAAAGGCGTGATTCGAGCGGATGCGAAAGGAAATTATCATCCCGATAAGTCTGTGACAAGAGGTGAATTCGCATCATACATTACCCGTTCGTTAGATTTACCCATTTCTACTAAATATACATTCAAAGATTTGAAAGCGAACTCAAGCCTAACCATCGAAATCCAAAATGCTGCTGGAGCAGGAATTCTTTCCGGCTATCCCGATGGCACGTTTAGAGCAAATGATAAAATTACCCGTCAACATATGGCTGGAATGATCAACAGAGCCTTCCGTTACATGGAACTTCCTGTCCAGAAAAAAGCATTAAAATTCAAGGATTCCAATAAAATTTCTCCAAACTTTATTGATGCTGTGGCGGTTGCAGTCAATTTAAACATCATCCGCGGGGATCACCGAAAAAATGGTGTTTATTTCAACCCAAGAGACAATGCAACAATTGCACACGCATCCGCGTTTCTATTCAGGATGTTAGCAGCTGCGGATGCATTGAAACCTGTAGAACCGGTTGAACCAAATGAACCAGTTGAGCCAGTTGAACCAGTTGAGCCTGAACTGCCAACAAAACCGGTCCAACCAACTCAACCGGAGAAACCAAGTATTCCTAACATCAACCCCGAGGTATATAAAGTAAGTTCCATTTCAGGGGGGCAAGTGAACCCAACAACTGCCGTGTACAAAACATTTGAAGATGCATTGGCCACATACAATGCTTCTTCATCTATAAGAGCAATTGAACAAAATAATAAAATAATAAAAATGAAAGACGGACGAGCATTCGGTTCGGAAAACCCCAAACAATATACGTCCCTTTATAGCAATTCCACGTTACGGAATGAAGTAACCTATGTACAGAAGGGCCATGAAATGAAATACATAGGAAGCAGCCCAGACTACGTTATACTTGAAGTCGCTGGGACGACTTTCTATGCGAAACAAAGTGAAGTCAACCTTGTACCAACAGAGCTTGTCACCGGCTACGACTATTATGAAGTAGATCAGACCAATATCTTGTATCATAATATGTACAATAATTTAAGTAAAAGCAAAGGGGTTTATTCAATCGGCCCAGCCTCCCCGTCGATGCAGGCCGGGAAAAGGTATACAAGCTTCGACGGAGTTCATTTCGATGAAGTTGGAACAAAGAATACAATTATACATTTCCCATACTTCCAATTCCAATCCGTCCGTCAACCTACTTCATATAGTGGTGCGGAACTTGAACAATATATCAAAGAAGTTTTGAAAGAACGCGAGAATACAGGTATCGCTCGTTACAAAAATGCGACGGTCAAATCAAAACTCCTCGGTCTTGGTAACTATTTAAAGACGATTGAAAATACACATCGCGTTAACGCAATGTTCATCTTGGCGACAGCCATTCATGAAAGCGATTACGGAATAAGTGTCAATGCACAAACGAAAAACAATATTTTTGGTATTAAAGTGTTTGATTCTACACCTGAATTTGGAGAAATTTATGTCCGTCCCGAAAACAGTGTGGATGCATTCATTAGTCGCTACGCGAACCTCAATTATGCTAATCCACTTGGAGCACATGCAAATGGAGCCATTCCAGGTAATAAGGTGGTTGGTTTCAATGTGAAATATGCTTCCGACCCAAACTGGGGTAGTAAAATTGCAGGTCATATGTGGCGCATTGACACGCTTTTAGGTAAACGGGACTACAAACAAGCGAATTTGGGAGTTATCTCGTTTAAAGGAGATAACGGCGTCAATATACGGACAAGCCCTGACGTCCAAAGCGACAATAAATTGTTCACCTATAAACCGAAAGACCCCGGCTACAATGCGGCATTCGGCTATCCACTCGTCATCGTAGAAGAAACAACAGGTAGTGATGGCTATGTATGGTATAAAGTGCTAGCCGATATTAATCCACCTGCCGACTATGGCTGGATTCGTGCAGATTTAGTGAAACGTATTTTAGAATAAAGTAAAGGCATAGATGGAAGTCAGCTAACTCGACTTTCATCTATGCCTTTTATTTATAGTAATGGGACAAGAGTATGGCTGCCCCAAACTATAAGGGCAATCGCGAACACCCCTTCACCAGTATTTTCCGTCAAAAAATGTCCCTTGCAGTCGGATATCACCGTTGCATGGGACATTTTAATTATCAATTTAAAATCAAAATTTACAGAGCATCCGTATGTTCCTTGCCTGCTGGGAGAAGCTCTGGCAGACCAATTCGCTCCAGCCCTTTTTTAATCTTTGTCGTATAGCCCGATTCCTTCGCATCTAAATACCCTGCTTTAGAACGAATCATTCGCTCCAGTACCGGCAATTTCGTTGGATCGGTGATTGACCACATTTCATACGATTGGATCAAATCTTCCAATGTTAAATGAACGTAATCGCGCCCAACAAATGTATGTTCAGGCGAAACTTTATACCAAATGTCTCCATCAGGTCGAATCCATTGCTCTTCATCTTTTTCAATTGCCGTTTGAATACTAATCGCTGTATCTAGGTAAGCAGGATCTTTAAACTCTTGGTATGCAAACAGTAGGATATTCATCCCCCCAAGAAGATGGTTCATGGACGTATGTGTCTTCACTTTTTGCGCAGAGGGGAAATAGTCGGAAATGTAGTAGGACGAATTGTCCACACTTATAATATTTCCTTTTTCCTTTTGTGATACAAGCAAATCCGCATAATTTTTCAGTCCAACATTGTAATCCGTATGACCAAATGCTTTGCCACCCTCATACATGAACAACGCAATTTGCTCATTGAATCTTGTATCGACGAATGGAGCTGTAAAACCGAATAACTCTTTCAAATAGGTACTTGTCACTTCTGTCTCCCAGTACGTTGAATCCCCTCTAAAAGAATTTAGATTGGAAAATGAGTTATACAGTACATTTTCAAAGTAACGTTCCTTCGTTTCAATATAAAGCGCCATTACCCGATCCTCTTTCACAAGTAGAAGGTTCCGTCCGTATCCCCTGCCAGACTTTGGCATCGGTTCGATTGTGGTTGCCATTTTATTATAAGGTCCTTTTGCCGTATACCAGCTGTTCCGCTTTTTATAATTCGCTGCAGATTCCAACATCCAGGCATCCATTTGCGATCGATCTGAAAATAATCGCTCATTAGATGTCAATAACCATTGGTCTACCACATCGAAACCTTTCGATTCGAGCCGATAAACGGAAAGTTGGTCCTCTCCAAGTTGCACTCCACTGAATGATTCACTTTCCTGATGCAATTCCCTTGTGTGGCTAGCAGCACCATTTGGGTACGTTTTGCTCAGCTCAGCCGACCGGTATGACTTACCAATCATGCGGTGTGATACCTTCCCATCATTAGCTATTTTTTCGAAAATACCCGTCGGATACGTCGTCAAATCAAAGCCAAATATTTCATCTACCTTTTTCTTGATTGGAAATCTGTTGAATTCATAAAGTCTGCTCTTTGTTAGTCCTATTTCCGTCTGAATAATATCCACGGTAATCGGAATACTTTGCGGATTTTTCAATGCTGTGAATAAAAAGTAATCCCCATTTGGAAGTTCCCTTTTGGTCAGTTCCAACGTGGCAGATGGTATCCCACCAATACGATATATGTAAACAACATCCTTCGCATGTGCATATTGAATCGTTTTCTCACCAGCAAATTGCATATAATAATCCGAGCGTAAATAGGTTTTCACTTTAGGTGCGATTGGTACTTCCACAAATTGTTGCTCTTGACGAACTGCTTGGTAGTCTCCGTAGGCCACAGAATCTTCAAAAATAACAGCGGGCAATTTTTCGATGAATGCCTTCTGTACCATAGCTCGGTGAAGGAATACTACATATGTAGCCCGGTTCACGGGAGTTTTAGGATCAAAGGTACCGTCTTCCTTCCCGGTCGTAATGCCATGTTGGGCGAGCACTTTTACACCAAATTTATGCGATTCACTGATACGATCTTCATCCCTGAACTGAATCTCCGCTCCCGTATCTTGCAATTTGAATGCACGAACGATGGCTGTTGCCATCTGTTCTCGCGTTAATGAATCCCCTACACCAAACGTTCCATCTTCATTCCCTAAGAAAATGCCTGCGTCAAATGTAGCCATCGCACCTTTCAAATGAGAAGATTTCGCGCTGACATCTTTGAATATCGGTTGAAATGGTGTGACTGGCAACTTAAGTGCATTTGATATCAAGTTTGCAGCCTGTCCCCTAGACACTTCTAGTCCCGGCCTGAATTGCCTATCGGGGTAACCGTTGATTATGCTCAAATCGACAAGTTGTGTCACTTCATCTTTCGCCCAAAATTCATTATGTACATCCGTAAAACTTTGATTGACTGGATTTGCACTAGCAGCAGGAACACCAAAAACAAATACTGATAATACAACCCCTGCAAGTCCAGTCTTCAAAGCACCTCTCATCCTTCTCTTATACAACATTAACATTTTCCTCCTTGCCTGATAGTTTGTCCAACTATCCATCATCTATGATAGCATACAAATGACCGAAAAAGCCTCCCTTTGATATAGGAGGCTTTTGATTATTCTACTAATTTCCGAGCTTCTATACAACTTGGTATTCCCTAAAATACGAACTGCAAGGATCACACTACTTGGTGTTTCCATTCTTCAGCATTTCGAAACAGCGTATTAAGCCCGAATCAAGTAAGGAAGTAAGGAAGTTAGCCTAAGAGTGTCGCATCCTTGCGACACTCCTAGTCTGAGTTCCCCGAGTCGACAGGGGTTTAGATTCCACTGAACTATCTAAACACTTTACATTCATCTCACCACTTATAGAAGTGAGAGACTTTTGCTGAATGAAGTTAAAAGGTTTCATTCAGCAAATCAGACTTGATCTTTCCGTTTAAATAACTGTTCTACAATTGTCGATGAGCTGAACTGTCCAATAATCTGTGCCGCTTGCGTTATGAAAGGATCGTTTGAAGAATCTCTAACTGAATGAAGAGGCTTTTCAACTGTCATTTTTGCCAATATATCCTCCGTACGATTTATGTCTTCCTTTACATTCTTCATCGTTTCTTCCACAACCGTTTCGGCAATAGACTGTGCCCTATTTGAAGTGAATGAAGTAGATGCAACGTTGCGTTCATATGCACCTCTATTGATTGCCGCTGTGATTTTTGCGATATCCGGTCTGTATTCCTGCGCCGCCTCCACTGCAAAATTCAGTTCCTGAGGATGGTCTGCAAAGTATGGATTATCATACCAATGTTGGTCTTCAAATCGGCCTTGTGATGCTACAAGTGCATTGTTGTAAGGCGAGTTATACCAATCATTGGAAGGTTTACTAATGCCATGTTCCCTCGCAAGTGCAGGATCCGCAATGAAAGCATTGACATGTGGCACTTCTCCAGGTGCTTGCTTAAAATCAGAGATAAGCTCATTCAAATGCGCTTTTCTTTTTGCGATTTCCTTTTCATCTCCAGACTGAATCGCTTCTTGTAGTGATCGGTTCTGGACATCAATCATATTGCCATAATACAACTTATTCTGCTTAGGTTCACCATTTACCTTATCGTACCAAGCTGGATGCTGCTTTGCTTGAAATTGATGATAGTCGGACCAGTCATTTGTACGAATCGCCTCGTGAATAAGACCGTTGCGTCCATGATTGACAGCCGCCAATGGATTTATTGCAGCAGCCTCTTTCCCCCATACTTTTCGCCACGCTTCATCCGATGTGCTGTTTGTATCTCGAACATGCATAGAGAATGAACTTGGATCTTTCAGTGCAGATATAAACATGATTCCACCTCTTTTTTTATTATCACAAGTAACTAATTCTATTGTACAACTAGATTCGCATAATTCATATGCACTTTTATAGATAAGTCTGTAAAAGGAGCTATTTTCTCAAAAATGCTGGTGAGTTATTGAAAAACCTAGCTAGACATGGTTCAATTTATCCATCCGCTAAAATCGCTTCTTTGGCCAGTTATACGTCGTTCGTTTCAGCAAGTCATACACAGCGCCCTGCTTAGGTACATCAGAAAAAACCCCCTGATTCCAATGTACCGTAAAGGTTTTTCTCTTGTAGCACGAGCGAAAAGATAAATTGAATGAGAATAAGTGCTGAAATACCTTTTCTTTCCGAATAGTAGATTGGTGTAGGAAAGCAGCTATTTTCTCCTGTTTGAAAAGAGGTTAACTAGAGATTTTAGATGGTCATGTTGAATTGAATCTGGTAAAATAGATGACATAAAAAAAACATCCTTTCTTTGGTTGGTTGGTTGGTTGGTTGGTTGGTTGGTTGGTTGGTTGGTTGGTTGGTGTCGCACCTTTATTTCACCAAAGAATTGGGTGTTTTCTATATTTTTTAACCAAAACAGGTTGTAAACTACGTTTTAATGCGGTTTTAGTCGAAATATCTAACTCCGAAATTCGAATTATCTAATTATTAAATTATTAAATTATTGGATTATATAAGTTAAAGTTAACTTTTATACTTTTGTTGAATCTATACATGCTTGTTTTACGCGTTTGTTTCGACTATTCAAGTATAAATAGACCGCTAATCTTTCGTTCAACTTATTTAGAAAACAACATCGATAAATCCTTGACATGGGTTCAGGTACAAAAAGGAACCCTTGATATCGCCTCAGGGGTTCCTTTTCTACATGTTGATTCGATTTAAGAACAGCGTTGCATTTCCGTTCAAATAGTAATGACATAATCAGTACATTTCGTGACACAGTCTGCTAGCTTACTGACATCGAAGTTACCTCCACTAACAATCACACCGATCCGTTTTGCTGAATTGGGCAATCTTTTATTTAGGACAGCCGCCACCGCTGCCGCTGCTGCCCCTTCGACAAGCATCTTTTCACGTTCAAGCATGAACAAGATTGCCGATGAAATCTCCTCTTCGGTTACGGTGAGCATTTCATCCACATAGTCGCGAATGATTCCCATCGTCACTTTGCCTGGATCTTTGACTTGGATTCCTTCCGCTATCGTCGGTAAAAAGGGTGTCGTATTGCGATTTAAACCATAATACGCTGAGACGATAGCAGGTGCATTTGCCGCCTGTACGCCAATTACCTTGACAGTTGGACGAATTGTTTTCACAGCTAGCGCAGTCCCTGCAAGAAGTCCCCCGCCGCCCGCAGGCACAACAATCGTGTCTATGTCAGGTTGCTGCTGCAACATCTCCATCGCAACCGTTGCCTGCCCTTCAATAACAGCTAAATCATCAAATGGATGGACAAATGTTGCGCCTGTTGCAAGTTGTTCGGAACGGGCCGCCAAGTAAGCTTCATCAAAACTTTGTCCAACAAGTCGCACAGTCGCTCCGTATCTTCGGGTTGCTTCCACTTTTGCTATTGGTGTCGTCGTTGGCATAAAAATAGTTACAGGCACACCCTTTTTCCTTCCTGCAAGCGCAACTCCCTGTGCATGGTTTCCAGCGGATGCGGCCAATAGCCCTCTCGCACATTCCTCCTCAGAAAGTTGTGCAATTTTATTGAATGCCCCCCGCACTTTAAAGGATCCTGTCTTTTGTAAATTTTCAAGTTTTAAATATACTTCGGATTTTGTCCATTCATTCAACGTCTCGGATTGTTTAAAAGGCGTTCGGTGAACAATTTCTGTCAGTCTTTCAAAAGCATCGAATAAGCGCGCTGTGTCATACGAATTCCCAATACCATCATCTCCTTTTGAACTTGTATTATCAAATACGCCTCGGCGTATTTGCGCCCTGATCAAGTAAGGAAGTTAGCCTAAGAACGGCACATCCTTGCGACAATCAGGAGGAATGAAATTCAATTCCTCCCAGCTAACTGACCTGCACCACGCAGGCCCAACCTTGCTCAATTGACTCCTTTCAAAATCTGTGGCATCCCCGGAGACTTTTAACGTTATTCAGCAGGGATTGTTCTTCTGCTGAATAACATTAAACGAGCTGTTGTTGACGCTCTTCATACTTAGTAATATGTGATTCATATTGGAATGTAAGTGCAATCTCATCCCAACCATTTAACAACATCTGCTTATAATATGGGTCGATATCAAACGAGTATGCCTTCTCATCTTGCCCGGTCACTGTCTGTTTCTCTAAATTAACATGAATGGTATAGGGCTGTTGTTTCCCCTTCGCCAATAGTTCTTCCACTTCAGAAACATCCAATCGAATAGGAAGTAAGCCATTTTTCATGCAGTTACTATAAAAGATATCTGCGAAACTGGGTGCAATGACGACATTGAATCCATAGTCCAAAATTGACCAAGGCGCGTGTTCTCTCGAAGAACCACAACCGAAGTTTTCATGCGCAACTAGGATTTTGGATTCTTTGAATCGTTCATCATTGAGTATAAAATCTTCCACTTTGGTATCATCCGCATTAAAACGCCAATGATAAAACAGATATTTGCCGAATCCCGTCCGCTCAATTCGTTTCAAGAACTCTTTTGAAATGATCTGGTCGGTATCGACATTTTTTCGGTCAAGTGGCGTCAAAACGCTAGTAACTTCATTAATTGGTTTCATCTACTCCATCCTCCTTTGCCGTTACGACTAGATTGCTTGCATTTCTCTAACATCTACGAAACAACCTGCAATTGCTGATGCCGCCGCCATTTCTGGACTCATCAGATGCGTGCGAGAACCAGCTCCTTGACGTCCTTCGAAGTTTCGATTCGATGTGGAAGCGCATCGCTCCCCTGCTGGAACTACATCGTCATTCATCGCGAGACACATACTACAACCCGTCTCCCGCCATTCAAATCCAGCTTCAATGAAAACGGACGCAAGCCCTTCTTCTTCAGCCTGTTTTTTTACAGTTCGTGATCCCGGCACAACAATCGCGGTCACAGAAGAATGTACTTTCTTTCCTGCAACTACTTTTGCAGCAGCCCGCAAATCACTTAGCCGCGCGTTCGTACATGAACCGATAAAAACGTGTTGGATAGCAATCGATGTCAACGGCATTCCTTCTTCAAGCCCCATATAGGTGAGCGCCTTTTTTAGTGCATCCTTATCTGACTCTGATTCAAAGTCTTTTGCATAGGGAATATGTGCGGAGATGCCTGAACCCATCGACGGGTTCGTTCCCCATGTTACGAATGGTTCGATGTCAGCCGCATCAATTTCTACAATGGTATCATATGTAGCTCCTTCATCTGTTGCGAGGGATAACCAGTATGCCGCCGCCTTATCAAATGCCGCACCTTCCGGAACATGCTTGCGGCCTTTTAAGTATGCGACTGTCGTTTCATCCGGACTAATCAAACCGGCTTTTGCTCCTGCCTCGATAGACATATTGCAAACGGTCATCCGTTCTTCCATTGTCAGATTCCGGATGGCCTCTCCCGTAAATTCAATAATATGTCCTGTTCCCATATCGATGCCGAATTTTGAGATAATCGCCAAAATAACATCTTTTGACGTGACACCGAAGCCCAATTTTCCGTTAATGCGGACTTCCATCGTTTTCGGTTTTGCTTGCCACAATGTCTGTGTTGACAAAACGTGTTCAACCTCACTCGTACCAATACCAAACGCAATTGAACCGAATGCACCATGTGTGGATGTATGACTATCCCCGCACACAATTGTTTTCCCTGGCTGTGTCAAACCAAGTTCTGGTCCGATAATATGGACAATTCCCTGATCGGGATGGTCCATATTTGCAAGCGGAATGTTGAATTCATCACAATTCGTCTGTAAGGTATTGATTTGCTTGAGTGCGATTGGGTCCTGAATTGCATCCCTATTTCGCGTTGGCACGTTATGGTCCATCGTCGCGAAACATAGTTCAGGTTGCCGTACAGTCCGATTCGCCAGCCTCAATCCTTCAAACGCCTGGGGAGAAGTCACTTCATGTAATAAATGAAGGTCGATATAGAGCAAATCCGGTTTCCCCTTCTCTTCATATACGACATGCTGATCCCAAATTTTCTCTATAATATTTTTCATCATTTGTCCTTCTCCTTTCCTTAAACGTATGAAAACATAATACTATTCGAAACAAACTGTACATCTAATTCATCAATCACTTTAGCTGTCCATTCTTGTGTCGATAAAGCCCGTTGCCCTGATGCCGCAAGATCAGCTGTGAAGAATCCATCTTCGAACACTGTATTAACTGCTTCCTCAATTGCCGAAGCTTCTGTTTTCATACCAAATGAATAATTCAGCATCATCGCAACCGAAAGAATGGCAGCTGCTGGATTCGCTAAACCACGGCCAGCAATTTCAGGCGCAGATCCATGGACCGGTTCATAAAGGCCGAATCCATCAGAGCGGAGACTAGCGGATGGCAGTACACCAAGAGAACCTGTAATAACAGATGCCTCATCGCTTAAAATATCGCCAAACATGTTTTCCGTCACGATAACATCAAATGCAGCTGGATTGGTTATTAGCTTCATGGCAGTTGAGTCGACTAACATATGCTCTACTTCAATGTCTGGATAAGCTTTCTTCTTCTCCTCAACAACTTCGCGCCACAACTTACTTGTTTCCAACACATTCGCCTTATCGACCGACGCTACTTTTCCTCTACGAAGACGAGCCACTTCAAACGCTTTTTCTACAATACGCTCAATCTCTTCACGTGTATAAACAAGCGTGTCAACTGCTGACTTTTCCGTTCGATGACTCGGTTCCCCGAAATATAAACCGCCCGTCAGTTCCCGAACAATCAACATGTCAACTTCCATTGCCACTTCTTCTTTAAGAGGGGATGCATGGAGTAAAGATGGAACAGCTTTCACAGGTCGAAGATTGGCAAATAGGTCGAAATGTTTCCGAATAGCCAACAATCCTTTTTCAGGCCGTAGCGCTGAAGGATTGTTATCCCATTTCGGTCCACCGACTGCCCCGAGAAGCACTGCATCACTATTTTCACAAAGTGCAATCGTTTCATCTGGAAGTGGGTTATTATGCTTGTCGATTGCATTCCCACCGATTGCTCCGTATTCGATATGGAACTTATGGTTGAAACGTCTTGCGATAACTTCAAGAATCTTCACCGCCGCTTCTGTCACTTCTGGGCCGATTCCATCACCTGGTAATACCGCTACTCTCTTCTCCATAGAACTTCTCCTCCTTGTTTTTGTCCATCCGCTCATTTATTTATTTAAAATATTACATTTTCCATTATTTGCTAACTTCTTTCACACGAACATTTGCATTAATTAGCTGTCTATTAATGGCGTTCAAATAGGCTTTCGCAGATGCTTCCAACACGTCTTGTGCAACATCGCGGCCAATCGATACTTGACCATTGAAACTTAAATTGACAACCGCTTCACCTAGGGCATCGCGGCCTTTACTGATTGACGTCACACGGTAATCAAGAATATGAACTTCTCCTTGAACAAGTAACTCCAACGTATTGAAAATTGCTTCCACCGAGCCAGCACCTGTCGTCGCCACAGTGACCGTTTCACCACTTGGCACAGTCGCCGAAATAGTGGCTGTCGGTACATTTGTCGTTCCATATTGAACTTGAATCGTTTCCAATTTATAGATAAGAGCGTCGGTATGTTGAATTTGTCGATCTGTAAATAGCACATACAAATCATCTTCTGAAATTTCTTTTTTACGATCCGCTAATTTTTTAAATTCCACAAACGCTTCGTTCAACTTGTCTTCACTCAAATCAAAGCCCATTGTAATGGCACGGTCTTTGAATGCGTGTCTACCAGAATGTTTACCAAGTGCGAGTGGAGCAGTCGTTTCACCAATGAGTTCAGGTGTAATGATTTCATAAGTTTCACGATTTTTAAGCATACCATCTTGATGGATTCCCGATTCATGAGCAAATGCATTTTTCCCTACAATCGCTTTGTTCGGCTGAACGACAACGCCAGTCAATTGACTAACAAGCTGACTCGTACGCTTGATTTCTTTTAAATTTATGCCTGTTTCAAAACCGTATATGTCTTTTCGAATATGGAGTGCAACTGCTATTTCTTCGAGCGCTGCATTGCCTGCACGTTCACCGATACCGTTAATCGTGCCTTCAACTTGATCTGCACCGTTTTCAATCGCCGCAATTGAATTAGCGACAGCTAACCCTAAATCATCATGGCAGTGAGCCGAAAGTTTTACTTTATCGATACCTGTTACATTTTCTTTTATATACTTGAACAATGCACCATATTCTTGAGGTGTTGCATAGCCAACCGTATCAGGAATATTAATAGTTGTTGCACCAGCGGCGATTACTTTATTAATAATTCTGACTAAGAACTCGGGATCTGAGCGAAATCCATCCTCTGCCGACCATTGTACAAGCGGAAAATTCTTTCGTGCATACTTCACGGCTTCTACTGCTATATCGACAACCTGATCTGGTGTTTTTTGGAGTTTATACTGCATATGGATTGGCGAAGTCGCTAAAAATATATGAAGATGGGGTTGCTCTGCACCGCGCAGTGCTTCCCATGATGTATCAATATCGCTTTTCATTGCTCGGGCAAGCCCAGTCACCGTCGAGTTCTTTACTAAGTTTGCAATGCGTTGTACGGCTTCGAAATCACCCGGGGATGAAGCAGGAAATCCTGCTTCAATAATTGTTGCCCCGAATTTTTCAAGCTGTCGTGCAATTTCAAGCTTCTCTGCTGTATTTAGGTTAATGCCAGCAGATTGTTCACCATCCCGTAGCGTCGTATCAAATATGTCAATTCTTCGCACTGCCCACCACTTCTTCCTCTTTTGATTTTGCACCTTCATTCACGAACGGCATCATCGCACGGAGTTGTTGACCTACTTTTTCGATTTGGTGTTCCGCTTCCGCCTTTTCAATCGCGTTAAAGTTCGGACGACCATTTTCGTTTTCTTCAATCCATTCTCTAGCAAATTTCCCTGATTGAATGTCAGTTAAAATATCTTTCATGCGTGCTTTTGTATCCGCATCGACAACGCGTGGACCTGATACGAAATCGCCCCACTCAGCAGTATCTGAAATCGAGTAACGCATGCCTGCCATTCCGCCTTCATACATCAAATCGACAATCAATTTCGTTTCGTGTAATGTTTCAAAATAAGCAAGTTCAGGTTGGTATCCTGCTTCTACTAACGTTTCAAATCCAGCTTTGACAAGTGCTGTCAACCCACCACAAAGTACCGCTTGCTCACCGAATAAATCCGTCTCAGTTTCTTCTTTGAACGTTGTTTCAAGTACGCCGCCACGTGCAGAACCGATTGCTTTCGCATACGCAAGTGCAACGTCTTTTGCTTGGCCCGATACGTCTTGATATACTGCGAACAATGCTGGAACTCCTGCGCCCGCTTCGAATGTTCTTCTAACAAGGTGCCCTGGTCCTTTTGGTGCAACAAGGAATACATCGACATCAGCAGGTGGAACGATTTGGCCGAAATGAACGTTAAATCCGTGTGCAAAAACGAGTGATTTCCCTGCTTTAAGTGTTGGCTGTATTTCTTCGTCATACACTTTTTTCTGTCTTTCATCCGGCAAAAGAATCATGATAACATCCGCTTGTTCAGCTGCATCTTTAACTGTTGCAACCTTTAGTCCATCTTGTTTAGCTTGATCAAACGATTTACCCGCGCGAACGCCGACAATAACATCGAATCCTGAATCTCTCAAGTTTTGTGCGTGTGCATGACCTTGTGATCCGTACCCGATGATTGCAATTGTTTTGTCCTTTAGAAGTCCCTCGTTGATATCTTGGTTATAATACATTTTAGCCATAATTAATTTCCTCCTCGAAGTGGGTTTTTGGTTTGATAATGATGTCTAGACTCCGGTCGCCAGATGCTCGAGTCGCTTCGATTTTGAAGTTAAAGGAAAAAAGCGCCTTTATCTTCAAGTCCTCCAGCGCTTGTTGCATCTAGACGGCGCCCTCGCTTTTCTTATTTCAAAATGGATAACTGGGGTGATTGGACTTTCTGTGTTTCGCGAACGAATGCCGTAGCGCCTGTTCTCGACAATTCCTTGATGCCATAGGGCTTCAATAGGTCGATAAATGCTTCAATTTTTTCCGGATTTCCAGTCACTTGATAGGTGACGACGTTTTTACCTGTGTCGATAATTGTCGCTCGGAACGGTTCGATGATACTGTTCATTTCACTTCTAACATGCGGTGGTGAAATGACTTTTACTAGAGCAAGCTCCCGCATAACAATCGCTTTGTCCGTAATGTCATTCACTTTGATGACGTCGATTTGTTTTTGAAGCTGTTTAACGAGTTGCTCAATTTTCCGTTCATCTTCTACATTGACGATGAACGTCATTTTCGACATGCCCGGCTGTTCAATGTGGCCAACCGTAATACTTTCAATATTGAACTGCCTTTTCATGAGTAACCCGGTTACCCGGTTCAACACGCCACTTTGGTTAATAACCGTTACGGTAATGACTCGTTTCATTTGCGACTCACTCCAATCATTTCATGTAATCCTTTACCTGGCGACACCATTGGATAGACGTTTTGTAGCTGTTTCACACGGCAGTCTATCAATACAGGTTCATCCGATAATAGTGCCTCTTGGAAAACCGCTTCTGCCTGTTCTAACGTCTCGATTCGATAGCCTTTGATGTCATATGCTTCTGCCAGTTTCACAAAATCCGGTTGAACTGGAATCAGGGATTGGGAATACCTTTGTTCATAGAATGTTTCTTGCCACTGGCGTACCATTCCGAGACACTGGTTATTCAAAATGACAACTTTGACCGGGATGCGTAGCTCTTGTAAAAGCGATAATTCCTGTGCTGTCATCTGGAAGCCGGCGTCACCAACAATCGCAACAACTCGTTTATCCGGTTTTGCCAATTGTGCCCCAATTGCCGCTGGAAAACCAAATCCCATCGTGCCAAGACCACCTGATGTCACCCAATGATCTGGGTTATTCAATGAATAGTATTGTGCTGCCCACATCTGATGCTGTCCGACATCCGTCGTTACGATTGCATCGCCTTTTGTAATGCGATGAATAATTTCGAGTGCCTGTTGTGGGAGTAATTCCTTTTCTTCAGCCTCATACCATAAAGGATATTGCGCAGTTAATTCTTTCAAATAAGTGTTCCAGTCATCCGCTTTAGGCGATTCAATGTCTTGCTTCAACAAGGCTTGTAATGCCTCTTTCGCATCTGCCACAATTGGGATTTCTGTAGGAACGTTTTTCCCGATTTCAGCAGGATCAATATCTATATGAATGATTTTTGCATTTGGCGCAAACGTCGCTAGATTCCCCGTCAATCGATCGTCAAACCTTGCTCCAATATTGACAAGTACATCACATTCACTCAGCGCCATGTTGGATGTGTACGTACCGTGCATGCCAGCCATTCCAAGAAACAGTTCATGGTCGCCACGAATCCCTCCTAAACCGAGAAGCGTATTCGTCACTGGAACTCGATGCTTTTCTATAAACTCTTTCAATTCATCCATCGCTTGTGCATGGAGTATGCCTGCACCGGCAAGGATGAGTGGCTTTTCCGCTAGGGAAATCGCTTGTGCCGCTTTTTGTATTTGTAAAAAATTTGGTGTCGTTGTCGGTTGATAACCCGGCAAATTCACTTCTTCATCCACCTCTTCCACTGGGATGAACAGCGCTGTTGCAATATCTTTCGGAATGTCGACGACGACTGGTCCACGTCTACCCGTGGATGCGATATGGAATGCTTCCTTGATAATTCTTGGTAAGTCAGCCACATCTTTCACTTGGTAGTTATGCTTTGTGATTGGCTGTGTGATTCCGATAATATCCGCTTCCTGAAAGGCGTCCGTCCCGATGACAGCACTTGCAACTTGCCCGGTGAAGACGACAAGGGGTAACGAGTCCATCATTGCATCTGTAATTCCAGTTACTAAATTCGTAGCTCCCGGTCCAGACGTTGCGATAACGACACCCGGTTTTCCGGAAACCCTCGCGTATCCTTCCGCTGCGTGAATCGCGCCTTGTTCATGACGTGCAAGCACATGAGAAATGGGGTTTTTGTATAACGCATCATAAATTGGTAAAACAGCCCCTCCAGGGTAGCCAAAAATAACTTCGACACCTTGGTCCTTTAACGCTTGAATGAGCACGGCCGACCCATCATTCGGCTGTTCAGTTTGTTCTACTACTTTGTCCGTGGCCATCTCCGTCCCCGCCTGCTTCGTTTGAACTCCAGCATTCATCTAAAACTCCTCCTTACTTTTATTTTAAAATTAATTAATCTATATTATTGTCTTGCCTCCAGGCGCCTTCCGCTTTTCTGATAATAAAAAGCTTTTTCATCCCACGCAAAGAAATATTTCCTTTACATAGGGATGAAAAAGCTTTTCATGGTACCACCCTTGTTCGCGATAAACTCATCGCCTCATGAATAGACGTAAGTCTATTCGTTTATAACGGGGGTGGAGTTATCCACACCCGGGACTGCCTACAATTAAGTAAGGTAGTTCAAAATGTCCGGGAAAAATAGCTGTCAGGGGCCTGCATGATGCAGGTCACGCAGTCATTGCCACAGGACCCCGTGGCGTACTTAGGCTGCGACCAGTCAGCTTGCTTCTCCGCTGCTCACGTATCAAAAACATACGCTCCGCTGCTCAAAGTTGCGCTTCCTAGTACTCCTTGGCTCTTTTTGTCCTCCATTTTGAACTCCAATGTAAGTTCAACAATCCACTCCGAGGTGATGTCGCAAATAGTTGTATTACCGGCTTTCAGCACGACCGGCTCTCTGGGAATACAAGTTCTATCTACTTTTGCCTCATCATCGAGTTAAATGTATTAAATTTGACTAAAGTTAGATTTTCATAACGCCGCCTGTACTGGCGGATGTGACAAGCTTTGAATACCTGGCTAAATAGCCCTTTTTAATCTTTGGTTCGAACGGTTGTAAGGATGACCTTCTCTTTTCAAGCTCTTCATCCGAAACTTCTAACTCAATTGTCCGGTCCGTTAAATTGATGGTAATGATGTCATCATTTTCGACTAATGCAATCGGACCACCATCTGCCGCTTCTGGTGAAATATGGCCAATGGAGATGCCCCGAGATGCTCCGGAAAATCGTCCATCTGTAATGAGTGCCACTTTCGTTCCTAAGCCACGTCCTGCGATTGCCGCAGTCGGTGCGAGCATTTCCGGCATTCCCGGCCCGCCTTTTGGACCTTCGTAGCGAATGACGACTACATGGCCTTCTTGCACCGTGCCATTGTCAATTCCCTCTTGCGTAGCTTCTTGTGACTCAAATACAATCGCTTTTCCTCGAAATTCTGTAATGGAAGGATCTACAGCGCCTACTTTGATAACTCCGCCGTCCGGTGCGATATTGCCGAATAGGACAGACAAGCCGCCTACTGGACTATATGCATTCTCTTTACGACGAATTACTTGTTCATTGAGAATTGGTGAATCTTTCACATTTTCATAGAGGGTCTTCCCTGTAATCGTCATCCGGTCTGGGTGAACTGCACCTTCAATTTCACATAGTTCTTTTATAATGGCACTGACGCCACCAGCGAGATGAACATCATGCATCGTATAGTCTGATGCAGGACTTATTTTGGATAGATATGGAATCCGCTTGGCTACTTCGTTAATTTCCCGGACGTCGTATTCAATTTCTGCTTCGTGAGCAATTGCGAGTGTATGGAGTACGGTATTCGTCGAGCCGCCCATTGCCATATCAAGAGCAAATGCATCGTCAATTGTTTCTTTTGTAATGAGATCACGTGGCTTGATATCCTCTTTCACCATACGAATGAGGTGTTCAGCTGCTTCTTTAATGAGGCGATGCCTTTCATTTGACGTAGCGAGAATCGTACCGTTACCCGGAATGGTAACACCAAGCATTTCCATCAATGAATTCATGGAGTTCGCTGTGAACATACCTGAGCATGATCCACACGATGGACACGCACTCTGTTCAATGTCAAGTAGCTCTTCTGCTGTCATCGTTCCTTGTTTGTAGGCACCTACACCCTCAAAGACTGAAACGAGTGAAAGCGGCTTGCCATCTGAAGATACGCCGCCTTCCATTGGACCGCCAGATACGAAAACCGATGGAACATTCGTACGTACCGCCGCCATCAGCATACCTGGCGTAATTTTGTCACAGTTTGGAATGTAGAACACTCCGTCAAACCAGTGAGCGTTAATGACTGTTTCCGCCGAATCCGCAATGAGTTCGCGACTTGGAAGTGAATACCTCATCCCGATATGGCCCATTGCAATCCCGTCGTCAACACCGATTGTATTAAACTCGAATGGGATACCACCTGCTTCACGAATAGCCTCTTTAACTACTTCCGCGAATTTATTCAGATGCATATGACCTGGAATAATATCAATGTATGAGTTACAGACGCCGATGAATGGTTTATGCATATCTTTCATTCGAACGCCAGTTGCATATAGTAAGCTTCGATGTGGCGCACGGTCCACTCCTTTTTTAATCATGTCACTTCTCATTGAAATCTCCCCTAATCAAATCACTTACAATTTAAGTGTTTTACATTCATCCAGTTTGTGAATTGAATCACGAACTGATTTGGATTGTTGCTATCATAA
Organism: Sporosarcina limicola; assembly: GCF_014873855.1. GTDB lineage: Bacteria > Bacillota > Bacilli > Bacillales_A > Planococcaceae > Sporosarcina > Sporosarcina limicola. The sequence goes on from NZ_JADBEL010000032.1 coordinate 39,045, forward strand.
CGCGGATAAATAGAAGAGTCAACACTCTATTTATAATTGTTAATCAATTTCAAATTGTAAAACTAACTTGGAAACGCTTACATATGCAATATATCGCAGGTTACGATTTTGTTCACAACTTTTTAAAAACTTTTTACTCTTCACTTGTTAACCGATTGCCTCTGCTTCTAAACGTAGAACTAATTTCTAAACTTGACTGTCTACAAGTCCCTTTCACATTAAAAAAATTCAAATTGAAACTGTAGCTTCTCCTGAATTATTCACCGAATATTTATAACGGGCTGTTAGCCCCTATCCAATAAGCTTTCTGGGTCTTTGCTTGTGCATGAAATAAATGAAAAAAG
>NZ_JADBEL010000033.1 GCF_014873855.1 Sporosarcina limicola
AGATTTTCATCTCATTCAACAACCTTTCCGTTTTAGTATTCCTATACCCGAAAAGTGTTAAGTTGAAGCATTCCCCAAATGAGCGTAAGAGCCAACAGCATCTAGTAGAGGATGGACTTTTTATTTTTGATACACGAAACCCTTTATTACATGAGTTGGCAGCTGTTGATGAGTATGAGCAAAATTATATTGATAAAGATGGAAATGATATTGTTGAATTTCATCGTGATGAATACGATTCGATGACACAAATCTTATACTGTCATACTGATCGGCAAATTTATCAAAGAGAAACCTTAATTGCTAAAGAACAAGATGGCATTTCCCTACGCTATTCATTTCCACTCGAAATGGAAAAAATGCTTAAAGATAATGGGTTAATATTTTACAAGTATATGGTGATTGGGATAAAAATGAGCTGAATGCGAAAAGTATTTCTATGGCGTATGTATGTCAAGCTGAAAAATGAAAGGAGCCCAGTTCTGAGTTAACTTAGAACTGGGCTCCTTTCTACTAACCATATATCTTCATATATGATTAACGGCCCTATTTTTTCCGTTTAATGTCCAAAGTAGTTCAAGAAGCCATAGAAGAATATAATATGGATGATCTAACGAATACTTAAAATGAACTATTTTCAACTACCCGTATCTATACCGTTCATTTTTACGTTTATATACATGAAGGGTGAAATTAGAGGAGGAAAAACATGCGGCCGCTTGTTAAAAGCACTCCCATTGGAATGAATGAAGAATTCGAAGATGTTATCCAGCCTTATATGCGTGAGTTACGAAATTATTGCACGTCGCTGACAAAGTCTTCGTGGGACGGAGATGATTTGATGCAGGAGACACTGGCGAAGGCGTATAGAAGTTGGCTGAAAAAGCAGAAACCAATTGCCAAAGCTTATTTGTTCCGCATTGCTTCTAATACATGGATTGATGCCTATCGTAAACGCAAACTAGATGAGGAAATGAATCCGGATTTTTCAGGATTCAAACAGGTAGAGAATGCCGTGTCGGATGCAACAATCAAGGCGATAGAAGTTATATTGACTGAATTAACGCCGAAGCAGCGGGCAATCGTGTTGTTTGTTGAAGCGTTTGGTTACTCAGCAAAAGAAATTGCTCGCATGATTGATACAAGTGAAGGTGCTGTTAAGGCAACGCTTCATCGTGCCCGAAGAAAATTGAAACAAATCAATTATGATAGCCATGTTTTCTATTCGGAAGAAGAGGAGACGTTGACCTATGTAACCGCATTACGGAATGGAGATTCTGTTGCCATTGTCCGTCTATATCAAAATGAAATGATTGAACCGCAAATGGCTACCTCAAGTTCTCAAAAGTACTTCAAGCTGAATTCTGGGATTCAGTTCTTCGCTGGTGGCAGTACCTATGTCCTGTTTACGATCTCAATGAAAAACGGGAGTGCTTTGTGCATTCCGTTTTATCAGATAGAACTGGCTGCATTGTTATCACGATTGGAGGAGCTTAAGAGGGAAATTCCAATAGTGGCATAGAAAGGAGATTATCAAATGTCTAGTGTGCTTCCATATGTAGTAGAACAAACGAACCTTGGAGAACGTTCGTATGATATTTATTCGCGATTATTGAAGGATCGGGTTATTTTTCTTGGTACAGAGATTAATGATGAGGTGGCAAATAGCATTGTCGCACAATTGCTTTTTCTGGAGTCGGAAGACGCTGAAAAGGATATTTCTTTATACATTAACAGCCCAGGTGGTTCAACGTCCGCAGGGTTTGCTATCTATGATACTATGCAGTTTATTAAACCGGATGTGCAAACAATTTGCACTGGAATGGCGGCTTCTTTCGCTGCTGTACTGCTTGTTGCCGGTGCGAAGGGGAAACGCCTTGCTTTGCCAAATAGTGAGATAATGATTCATCAACCGCTTGGCGGAGTAAAGGGTCAGGCAAGTGATCTTGAAATTAGTGCACGTCGTATTATCAGATTGCGAAAACATCTTAATGAACTTCTTTCTGAGCGTACCGGCCAATCTTTCGAAAGAGTGGAGAAAGACACGGATCGCGATTATTTTATGACGGCAAAAGAAGCGATAGATTATGGGATTATCGATAAAATTATTTAGGTATTATGTAGGACTAGTTATTATACAGGAGCATTTTTTTGGAGCGTATTGTCCAATGACTGTAGTAAAGTGAAACTTCAATGGTAGGTGGTTTTCCTCATCTCTTGCTATTGAAGTTTCCTAAGTCCTGTTCGGGAAATAAATACCTCGATACAAGCTGGGAAACTTATTGCCTAATTTTGTTGAAAATTGGTTTGTATGAAAAACTCAGATGGGGGAATGGTGATGAAAAAAGTACTTATTCTTGGTGCAAGTGGGCTGGTAGGAAAGGCTTTAATTGCTGAATTTAAAGATGAATATGAACTCTATGGAACATACTTTTCAACCTTTACAAGTCTCCCTACTGGTAAACAGTTTCAATTGGAACTACAGCAAATTGAAAAATTGAAAGACATTATTCGTTCAATTAAGCCAGACATTGTGATTTCTTGTCTAAGGGGAGAGTTTGTTCAACAGCTCAAGTTTCATAAAGAATTGGCTATGGAATTTAGAAATAATAATAGACGTGTATATTACTTTTCTACCACAAATGTATTTGATGGGGATTGTTCAAAACCCCATACGGAAATGGATATTCCTATTTCTAAATCGGATTATGGGAAATTCAAAATTGAATGTGAAAATATGCTAAAAGAAATTTTAGATGAGCGAGTGATGATTATACGAATTCCAGCGATATGGGGCATGAATTCTCCAAGAGTGAACGAGATTAAGGAAAGTATAAAAAATCATAAAGAAATTGCTGTTTATAGCAATCTTGTATGTAATAATCTTTTGGATGTTCAGTTAGCAAAACAACTACGGTTTATTATCGAAAAAGAATTAAAAGGAATATTTCACTTAGGTTCAGTGGATATGATGGCTCAGGGACGATTTTTTGAACAGATTATAAGTAAACTCACGAGTAACAAGAGCTTATTACGATACCAAATGTATCAGGATAAAGCCGACACTTGTTATTTTACATTGAAGTCAAATCGTGATGATATTCCAACTTCTCTGCAAAGTACGAATGAAGACATAATATCTTATCTGATAGGATAGAAGTTCGGTAAAGCATTGAATCTTCGAGATGAAGTGGCAACATAACGAAAAAATAAAAGGAGCCAATTTCTGAAATTATTCAGAAATTGGCTCCTTTTTATGTGATCAATACATCTTCATATAACGTTCAAGTTCCCAAGGATGTACATTAATACGGAAACTTTCCCACTCCGATTGTTTCGCTTCCATGAAGTTCGCAAAAATATGTTTGCCGAGCGCATCTTTGATCACGTCATCTTCACTAAGAGCGATGAGCGCATGGTCGAGATCAGTTGGTAATGTGCCGATTCCGAGGTCTGCTAGCTCGGACGGTTTCATTTCGTAAATATTGCGATCGATAGATTTCGGCGGTTCTAGTTCACGTTTGATGCCATCCAAGCCTGCTTTTAGTATAGCTGCCAGTGCAAGATAAGGATTAGCTGCCGAGTCGACGGAACGGACTTCGATTCGGGTGCTTATGCCACGTGATGCAGGAATCCGTACGAGTGGGCTACGATTTTGTGCGGACCAGGCGATATAGCATGGCGCTTCGTAGCCGGGAAGGAGCCGTTTGTAGGAATTGACGGTTGGATTTGTTATGGCTGTAAAGCCCCGTACATGGGCAAGGACACCTGCCATAAATTGATAAGCGATTTTGCTTAGTTTCAGCTCACCTTCTTCATCGAAAAAGGTGTTTTTGCCGTCTTTGAATAGGGAAACGTTACAATGCATGCCTGAACCGTTGACGCCAAAAAGTGGCTTCGGCATAAATGTCGCGTGCAGGCCGTGCTTTCGTGCAATCGTCTTGACGACAAGTTTGAAGGTTTGGATATTGTCACAAGCTGTGAGTACATTTGCATATTTGAAGTCGATTTCATGTTGTCCCGGTGCTACCTCATGGTGAGAGGCTTCAATTTCAAAGCCCATCTCTTCTAATTCCAAGACGATATCGCGTCGACAATTTTCTCCAAGGTCCATCGGTGCAAGGTCGAAATAGCCACCGTTATCATTCAGTTCCATTGTCGGTTGCATGTTGTCATCGAGTTTGAATAAGAAAAATTCCGGTTCTGGCCCGAGATTGAAATCCGTGAACCCTAGCTCTTTCATTTCCTTTAATACCCGTTTCAAATTGCCACGGGGATCACCTGCAAATGGTGAACCGTCGGAAAGCGAAACATCACAGATAAGCCGTGCGACACGACCTTTTCCCGACGGCCACGGAAATACCATCCATGTATTGAGATCCGGAATGAGATACATATCCGATTCTTCAATGCGGACAAATCCTTCGATTGAAGAACCATCGAACATCATCTTATTATCTAGTGCTTTGTCGAGCTGGCTGATGGGAATCTCCACATTTTTAATCATACCTAAAATATCAGTGAACTGAAGGCGGATAAAATTCACAGATTCCTCTTTTACGAATTTTCGAATATCCTCTTTTGTATAGTTCCTCATCATACCACTCTCCTTAATGATTTTTTATTGCAAGTTTTGCTTTACTATTTTTATATACTAAAGCAAAGTGATGTCTTTTAGCAAGGATTTTCTTTTATTTTATTGAATTAAATGTAAAAATAAAAAATGTTCCAATTTAACCTGCAAACCCGCAAACCCAATAAAACACTATAATTTAAAAATATCTCAATATGTACTAGAAATTGTGTCGCTTTTGCTTCAATGTAAGAGGTATAGTAGTAATATAATTGACTAGAAGAAAGGAGTTATGTATGAAAAGGTCAAAAGGTATGGTGTTGGTGGATAACTATTGGATTCCAAAATCCCAAGCAAAGAAGTTTCTTGAAACAAGGGAAAGATGTGCTGTGGAGGCGACACTCATTATGGGAGAGTTCTGTGAAAAAGTGGAACGTTGTTGGGCAGGCTCTGAAGACGGCGAGGCAGTCGTAGGAACTGATCAGCATGGTGAAATTGTTTGTCTCATTCATTTGGATCCTGGTAAGATTGTCATTATGGAGAAGGCTGTAAACGAAGGCAGATTAAAGGAATATATTTCGGGGACAAATTAAAAAGATACCGAAAGTTATCTTGTATTTTGTGACACTGAATAATTAGGGGGGATCAGTATGAATGAAAGAAAAGATCAGTGGTCATCGAAATTGGGGTTCATTCTGTCCTCGGCAGGGGCGGCTATTGGCTTAGGCGCAATTTGGAAATTTCCATATGTCACAGGGATGAGTGGTGGGGGCGCATTTTTTCTTATCTTTGTTGCATTTACGTTACTAATTGGGCTGCCGATGCTCATTTCAGAATTTATCATAGGAAGAGGAGCGGGGAAAGAAGCAATCAGCGCTTATAAAAAGCTTGCTCCGAAGAGTCTATGGGTTTGGATAGGGAGATTAGGCGTAGTCGGTTGCTTCCTGTTGTTGTCTTTTTATAGTGTAGTTGGTGGTTGGGTTCTTATTTATAGTGGCTTATCGATTCAAGGGAAAGTTATTGGTGACGGAGGCGATTATCCAGCATTATTCGAATCGGTCACTGGATCACCATGGATTACTTTGTTAGGGTTGCTGATATTTACGATTGCGAATGTGCTTGTTATTTCTTCGGGTGTTCAAAAAGGAATCGAAAAAGCAAATAAAATTATGATGCCATTGTTATTTGTATTCTTTATCATTCTTGTCGTCCGTGCTTTGACGCTTGAGGGGGCAATGGAAGGTGTTAAATTTTTCCTATATCCAGACTTCTCGAATGTGACGGGTGCATCATTGTTATATGCATTGGGACAAGCATTTTTCTCGCTTGCTGTCGGGTTCTCTTGCATGGTGACCTATAGTTCCTATTTGAAAAAAGATGTGAGTTTGACGTCTGCCGCTGGTTCTGTTGTCGGCATGAACATTTTTGTATCATTATTGGCAGGTCTCGCAATATTTCCGGTTGTCTTTGCATTTGGTTATGAGCCAGAAGGAGGGCCTGGATTATTATTCATGGTGTTGCCTTCCGCTTTTTCGCAGTTGCCATTCGGGGAATTATTCTTATGCTTATTCTTGCTGTTGTTCTTGTTTGCAACGTTGACGTCGTCATTCAGCTTATATGAAATCATTGTCGCAGCCGTCACGGCGAGTGGGAAAAGATCAAGGAAATCTGTCACTTGGTTGACAGGTTTGATAGTGTTCAGTGCAGCGATACCAGCAGCTTTGTCTTCAAGTAGCCTTGGATCATTTACGATTTTAGGGAAAAATGTATTTGACGGGACAGATTATCTTGTGAGTAACTTGTTGCTTCCGTTTGGGAGTTTATTGATAGCCCTCTTCATTGTTCATAAAATGGATCAAGTGTTAGTAAAAGAAGAGTTCAACCTAAGCAGTACAGTTTCGCCCACTTTGTTTTCAGTGTGGCATTTCCTAATGAAATGGGTTGTACCGATTACAATTGTCGTTGTTTTCATGAATATGTTAGGATTTATTTAGGAAGAGTGCAGGGTTTATAATCACACGTATCTCAAGTAAAGTTAGTCACTCAACTTAAATAACATATTTGCTGAAAAATGGTAGGTCCGTTTTTTATTTTATAGCCATCTTATACGCTCACTATGTATTGCGGCACTACTAGGCAATCCCTAGTCGGATTAGGCGTCGTATTGTTTTTCACTTTCGGTCGAAGGTGCCCCCTACGCGGGACAGAGAAGTGCCGCGTCTCTGTAATTAGTAGTATATCCATTATTGCTAGAATATATACATGATCATAGTTCAAAATTAGTGACAATATTCCCCTAAGTCAAATATGGTTCTGAACCCTTCTTGACTTGAAAAGAAGTACCTGCGTAGCGAATAATCATGAATGCTTGAACGTTCATGATTGTTCACTGTGTAGGTATTTTTATATTTTCTAAACGAATTCTAGAGTAAATTCAGTAATCATATAATTCAACATTGTCTAATTAGGCTGTATAATTTAATATGAAACGATTTCCAAAATTGAGGATAAGGAGGGAATAGATTGGCAGGTTTCGTAGATGGTCTTAATAATGTGTTGTGGAGTACCCCAGTTATCTATATTTTACTCGGTGTAGGACTTTTCTTTTCCATCATGACTCGTTTTTTGCAAGTACGGCATATTAAAGAGATGATAAGGTTAATGTTCAGCGGGAAAAGCTCAGACGCGGGGATTTCATCGTTCCAGGCGTTGTCAATTGCGCTTTCAGGACGTGTTGGAACCGGTAATATTGCCGGTGTAGCGACAGCAATCTTTTATGGAGGACCGGGCGCTATATTCTGGATGTGGGCGATTGCTTTCATCGGTGCTTCGAGTGCTTACGTTGAATCGACGTTGGCCCAAATTTACAAAGTAAAGCAAGATGGGCAATATCGTGGGGGACCAGCCTATTATATTGAAAAGGGAATCGGTTGGAAATGGTATGGCATTACTTTTGCGGTTGCAGCTTTGATTGCAATGGCCATACTCATGCCAGGTGTTCAATCGAATTCGATTGCCGTAGGTGTTAATAATGCATTTGATATTCCTCAATGGATTACGGGTGTGGTAATCATTGCAATACTGGGCTTCATTATTTTAGGTGGTGTTAAACGGATTGCGAATGCTGCACAAGTCATCGTACCGTTTATGGCATTGGGTTATATGTTGGTTGCTAGTATTATTATTGCTATGAATGTTACTCAGTTACCTGATGTAATTGGTTTAATTTTCAGAAGTGCATTTGCTATGGATTCTGCTTTTGGTGGGATAATTGGTATGGCAATTATGTGGGGGGTAAAACGTGGCGTGTTCTCGAACGAAGCTGGACAAGGCACAGGGCCACACGCAGCAGCGGCTGCTGAAGTATCCCATCCTGCAAAACAAGGTCTCGTTCAGGCATTTTCCGTCTATATCGATACATTATTCGTGTGTTCGGCAACTGCATTTATGATTTTATTTACGGGTATGTACAACACACAAGCTGAAGACGGGTCTTTTATCGTGAATAATGTTCCAGCCATAGAGCAGGGCCCTGGATATACACAGGCTGCTGTCGATAGTGTGCTACCAGGCTTCGGAGCTGGATTTGTTGCCATTGCACTCTTTTTCTTCGCGTTTACAACAATCATGGCTTATTACTATATTGCAGAAACAAATATCGCCTATCTTTTCCGAAAAAGGAACAGCAAAATGGTTATGCTTATATTGAAGGTGGTTCTATTGATAACAACTTTCTTGGGTACCATTAGACCGGCGGAATTGGCCTGGGCATTGGGTGATGCAGGCTTGGGCATTATGGTATGGTTGAATGTCATCGCAATTCTTATTTTGGCGAAACCCGCACTGTTGGCTTTGAAAGATTATGAGAATCAAAAGAAGCAAGGCTTGGATCCAGTATTTGATCCGAAGAAAATCGGCATTAAGAATGCAGACTTCTGGGAGAATGCTTATAAAGCAGAGCCTAACGATCGTAGTTCATAAAATGTAGGTTATCGGGAATTAATCACTAAGGAAATTTGTATCAATAGATTTATAATGGAACAAAAAACCGATCCCTAATGATGGATCGGTTTTTTTGTAATAATAAAAGATATCGATATATACGACTTTTTTAAGGAAGCGATAGAATAATGGACACTGATAAAAAAATGTCATTTCTAGATTTTAGAAAGAAATAGGATAGTGGGAAAAGTGCGTTTTTGGAACAAATTATAAGAATATTTGACAAAGTGTAAAAAATTATATCTTTATTAAAAAGATTTATACAGTTTAATCCATTTTATCTTAAATATTTATACATTTAATTAAGAAGTGAATGAATTATCACTCAAATAATTCGGTTTTTCGACATTAGACGCCTATTTAGAATATTGGCATGACTATTGCAACTTGAATTCATAGAGGGAGGATGTTTAAAAATATCTTTGTTGGAAATAGAGTGATTTTTGCATGCTGGGTCTACAAGCATATCCATGGTAGCAAATTTTCTCGGTATATAAGTAGGGCTAATGGCGCTCATAGTCCTGTGTCCAATAAGATGTTAGCACATCCTGTCTAAGTCCAGTAACCATATTTATGAATGGAAAGACTGGAGAAAGGAGGTTTAGCAAAGAAAGTAGGTTATAAGTTGTCCTATTCTCGAGCCGAATTAATGAAAGATGGACTTTGATTTTTTTTAATCGAATACTTTATTTTCTACAGTTTTTTAAAATTTTTTGTGGAATTGTTCATAAAGTGAATAAATGCAGGTTCGATGAAGTTGTTAGCCAATACAAAGAGGAAGGTGAAGAATAGTATGTGGAAATTTACTAAACAGACATTTAAAATTATCAGTATTTGCGCAATTACCCTAGGGAGTTTTCAATTACAAACCTCCGCAAATGTAAATGCAGAACAATCATTTAAAGGCGAGGTGAAAATGGAACCCGCTGGTATGCATCAGTCACCATCTCAAGAGTTAGCTCATTCGTCTCATATTGACGAAATGGAATCATTTGAAATGAGAATTGGGATGACTGACAGATCGGTGCAACCACCTACATTTGTCGAAGTAAAACCGCAAGCTAGATCCATGATGCAGGCTGAATTGCAAGAATACACAATGGCGGATTTAAACCGTTTAAGCAATTATCAATTAGTGGATCTTCTATCTACAATTCAGTGGGATCAAGTGACAGATTTATTCGAATTCAATAATGATAGTCTTGCCTTCTACCGAAATGAAAGTCGCGTACAAGCGATGATAGATGCGCTAGAAGACAAAGGTAGGACTTTCACCAAAAACGATTCAAAAGGTATTGAAACGCTAGTGGAAGTAATACGGTCAGGCTTTTATTTAGCGTTTTACAATCAAGAATTGAACGATTTAAATACACGGGCTTACCATGAAAAGGCACTTCCTGCTTTAAAAGCAATTGGTAAAAATCCGAATTTCAAACTTGGGACGATTGAACAAGACATAGTTATTGCAGCATACGGAGCTTTAATCGGAAATACTGCAAGTGACGTTGAAACTGTGAAATTGGCAACTCCAATACTAAAAGAATATTATAATAATATAAGTAATTATATTGTTGAAAATTCAAAAGGCAATGCTGTATATGCCCTATTGCGAGGAATTGACTATGACCTTGACAATTATTTGTATGACAATAGGAAAAAACCTGAGCAAACGATGTGGTATGGAAAAATAGATGAATTTATAAATCAAGTAAAACGTTATGCATTTTTAGGAACAGTAACCGAGGATAACGCTTGGCTTATTAATAATGGGATTTTCTACACGAGTAGGGTTGGGAAATTTCATAGTTCCCCTACATTAGGACTCGAAGTTATGACTGATGTCATGAGTATGTACCCGTATTTAAGTCAACAATATATTGTTGCTGCGGAACAAATTAGTTATTATCATGGTGGAGTCGATGCGAATGGTCGACATATCAATTATGTTCAGATCATTAAAGATGGAAAAGCGAAGTTTTTACCAAATACGTATACATTTGATGATGGAGCCTTCGTCATTAAAACAGGTGATAAAGTAACTGAGAAAAAAGTTAAACAGCTGTACTGGGCAGCAAAAGAAGTAGAAGCTCAATTTTTCCGAATGGTCGGAAGGGATACACCGCTTGAAAGTGGAAATGTAGATGATGTATTAACGATGGTTATCTATAATAGTCCTGCAGAGTATCAATATAATAGTCAATTGTACGGATATGACACGGATAATGGTGGAATGTATATTGAAGGAATTGGCACATTCTTCACTTATGAACGAACACCAGCAGAAAGTGTCTATAGTTTAGAAGAATTATTCCGTCATGAGTTTACACATTATTTACAAGGACGATATGAAGTTCCTGGTTTATGGGGACAAGGGCCAATCTACGCAAATGAAAGATTGACTTGGTTCGAAGAGGGGAATGCTGAGCTTCTTGCAGGTTCAACACGAAAGGAAAGCATTGTACCGAGAAAAAGTATGGTCGGTGGATTATCTACTAACCCACAAAGCCGTCAAACTGTACCTCAAGTACTTAACGCGAAATATGGAAATTTCGATTTTTATAAGTATTCCTATGTTTTACAATCCTATATGTACAATAAGAAGTTCGACATGTATGATCGCGTCCATGATTTAATAAGGGCAAATGATGTGTCAGGCTACGACGCATATCGTTCTGCGCTTAGTGCCGATACGACTTTAAATACAGAGTACCAGAACTATATGCAAATGCTAATTGATAATCACAGCAACTATATAGTGCCACATGTAGCTGCTGATTACTTAGCGCAGCATGCACCTAAAGCGGTCACTGAAATCGCTGCCGAAATTACTACGGCCGCAAACTTAGAGAATGTCCAGGTGGCAACTAGAGGGTCACAATTTTTCAAAACATTCTCTGTAAAAGGAACCTATACAGGGAAAGCATCACTCGGAGAATATGCTGATTGGGCAGCAATGGATGTGAAGATAAATGAGATATTAACCCGTTTGGATCAGAAAGAATGGACTGGCTATAAAACAGTAACAGGTTACTTCACTAATTATCGTGTGAATGCTGCGGGTCAATTTGTTTATGACGTTGCCTTTCATGGCGTGAATACAGATGATGGCAACGTCAATAAAGCACCAGTTGCGGTCATTAATGGACCTGAAACAGGGAAAATAAATGAAGCAATTCCATTTACGAGTGAAGGCTCAGCTGATGTAGATGGTCAAATTGTCTCGTATAAATGGGCGTTTGGTGATGGGCAGATAAGTATGGAACAAAATCCATCTCACATCTATACGGAAAAAGGAACGTATATTGTAAAATTAACGGTGACGGATGATAAGGGCGCAACTGGAACAGCTTCTAAAAATATTGTAATTCAAGATGGGGAAGTCAATATAACACCAGTTGTGGTCATTAATGGACCTGAAACAGGTAAAGTAAATGAAGCAATTTCATTTACGGGTGAAGGCTTAGCTGATGGAGATGGGCAAATTGTCTCGTATAAATGGGAGTTTGGTGATGGGCAGACAAGCATGGAACAAAATCCATCTCATGTCTATACGGAAAAAGGAACATATGCTGTAAAATTAACGGTGACGGATGATAAGGGCGTAACTGGAACAGCTACTGCAAATGTTACAGTTCAAGCTGACGAGGGTGGCGCGTATATAGAATCCGAACCAAACAATTCTTTTGAAACAGCAAACAAACTAAAACTAAACAAAATTTTACGCGGCAATTTTAATGCCGATGACTATACTGATATATTTGAAATTGATGTAACAAAAGCCGGAGATTTACAAATAACGGTGATGAATGAAAATAATATTGGGATGAGTTGGGGTCTGTACTCTGAAAAAGATTCAACTAATTACCTTGCTTATCCGCAACAGATTAGCAACGAATTAGTTGGTAATTATCAAGCTTATTCCCCTGGAAAGTATTATTTAGTTATTTATAAGTATTCTGGGGAATCCGGAAATTATTCTGTTCAAGTTCAGTAATAGGTAAATAAAATAACAGGTTGTCGTAATTATTGACAGCCTGTTATTTTATTTGTGAAACAATTAACTTTCATTGTGTGAGCGACCGATTATAAAAATATCGTTGTTATTGTATCATCATTACTGACATGCTCTATAGGGAGGTATCCCTATAGAGTAGTATTGACTTCTATCCAAAGACGGCTACGATGAAGTGACCATACTGACGTTGTGCACCGGCATATCTTTATAAATGATACTTTTGTACGTTCTTTTAGTACTTCAATATCGACTTAGACAGGGACCAGTCGAATTGGCGAGTGAGAAGTTCCTCCATCGTAAACTCAAAAAGGTGAGAATCGGAAAGTCAACTAACTAACGATAAAAACGTCTTTGCAGTAATAATTAGTGCCCTATTTTTCTCATTAAAATTTCAATTGGACCTCTACTATATTTCCTCCTCCAGAGAACAGAAAAGAGGATACTAATTGTAAAGTACGCTATAGAAAAGCCTAAGGAGAATGCTAAAGTTTGATTATCCATTCTATTTAACACATCCAGTAGTTCAATCCCTATGATGACATGACTAACATAGTGGGTGAGTGTCAATTGTCCGGTTTTGATAATCATATCGGTAAATAGATAATCTGCATACTTATTTGTGAAATAAAGGCAAAGAACCAAGATGACGAGTGCTGTACCTGAAGCGGATAGTACATAGAAAATGTTTGGTAAAATTGGACCTGTGCCAAATAGAAAGTAGGCGGATTCCAACCCTATCGAAGGCGTGTAAATCCGAAGCATCAAGGCAGATAAGCACTCTAGTAGTATCGCAACCATTGCACTTATGACTAGAATTTTCTTTCTAATTTTACCATCATTCAGGTTCAATTTTCCAATCCACATACCGAGTAAGAAGAAACAAATCCATGGCAGTACAGGATGGTACCCATTGAACATCGAATTTCTAAAGAAGCCCTCGAACGTCCAGAAATCAAGATACTCCATATAGGGTTTTCCTGGATCCCACCCCTCTAGCGTGTTATTCGTGAGTTGAAGCGTTTGTGCAATCAATAATGCTGCTGCGGATAACCATAACAACATTTTTCCTTTTGCTGCAATCAATAGTGAGCCAATAAACAAATACAATCCATAGTAATGCAAAATATCCCCTGTCCAACCGATTACATATAAAATCATTCCCACTATAAATAAGAACAGAGCACGTTTCCAAATGGTTTTCCTAGTTTCTTTTAGTAAAATAAAAGAATTTGCTTCACGTGCTGTTCTAGTCATAAGTGAGATGCCGATTCCTGCGAGAATAACAAATAAGGCGGAGGCTCTTCCCTCAAACAAATCCATGAAATGTATTAACCAAGTTGGACCATTGCCCTCCGCTCCTGTTAAAATCTTATAGTTCACAATAAGCATGCCAAGCATGGCCCAAGCTCTTGCAAAATCCAATCCTTCAATCCGTTTCGATCGTGTTGTCATACTACACCTCATCCCTGATGATGGTTGCTACAGCTTCGATCCAAACTTGTTTATAATCAATTTTGACATCCAAGAGCATAAAATTTCCGATATTATCTAAAATCATCGCAAGCATATGCGCTTTTGCATGTACATTTACAGAAGAAGTTACACCCAAATCGCTGCCTCTCTTCAACAAGTCTTCAAAGCCTACAAGAAATTCTTGCTGTACCATTTCGAACCGTTGAATGTACTTCTTGTTTCGAGAGGCCAGTAAGAGATATTCTTGAATAACACGATTGAAATGCTTATCCTTCGCTTGTTCCTCAATCATTCGAAAACCGACGGCTACTAATTCATCCTTGAAATTGTCTTTTGTGAAATTTTTCAAAGTAAAGAAGGCTGAAAACTCAATAGCTTTGCAAACCTCTTCAAATATGTAATTGATCAATTCCTCTTTGGATTTGAAATAATAATAAATCGAAGGCTTTGAAATACCTACTTCCTCTGCAATCATCGAATATGTTGTTTTTGCAATTCCGTATTCGGAGAACATACGGTAGGCTGTTTCTACAATAGCTGTAAACGTTTTTTCGCTACTCTTCATTTCTAATTTACCTCCTTTTTTTACTTAACACGAATTTTTATCTCAACAAATGGCTAGTAAATAATTATTCTACCTATCGTTAGGTAGAATATAAAACAGTTTTTTAGAAATGTCAATACTAAATAATTGTTAACTAGGTATTATGCTTTAAGTTCAATAACTAGCACCAATTATCCTTTCCGGATGCGTATAGAGGTTAAATGTTTCACCTCTTATGAAACCGACTGTTGTAATCCCTAGTTCATCCGCAAGTTGAAGGGCAAGTTCAGTCGGTGCAGACTTTGACAGTACAATTTCACAACCGATTTTGGCTACTTTCAATAAAATCTCTGATGAAATACGACCGCTAAAAACGATTACTTTATCTCGGACTGAAATGTTATGTTTTAAGCAGTAGCCGTATATTTTATCGAGTGCGTTATGCCGACCGATATCCATCCTTAACAAAGTAATGCCAGTAGGATCACATAACGCAGCATTATGGACGCCACCTGTATTATGGAATAGGTTTGCAGAATGATTCATTTCTTTCATCAACAAAAAGCATTGCTCTGGTGTTAGCACTACACTTTTCTCTGTCATCTTTTTTGCAGTCAGTGCGTCATTTGCGAACACGAACCCTTGTCGGCTCATCCCACAGCATGATGTGATATAGCGTTTGTTCTGCAGCTGTTCATAATAGGGATATAGTTTGTCTGTCGTTACATGGACAAAGCCCAATTCTTCCTGCACCCGTATTTCTTTTATATCTTTATATTTTAAAACAACTCTTTCGGATGCCAAAAACCCGACGACCATGTCTTCGATATATTCCGGCGTGCAGACGATTGTTACGAATTCCTCGCCGTTCAATTTAATAGTTACTGGGTGTTCTACCGCAACGCTATCGTCTTTCGTTTTGAAATGACCATTTGAAAATCGAAGGATGGCCCGTTTTTCAGTTTGTTTCATCCTCTTATTCCCCCTACGCAAAAGTAATGAAAACGTTTTCTACAATGTGGTCAGTTAATTGTTTATTCTTATTATATCAACTATACTAATAGCAAAGATACTACTATCCTAAATTTCAATTGTTTGGAAAAAAGGGAGGCGCTTTTATGTCTATTCGAATAAATGGATTAGATTATGACTTTCAGAACGGTAAGACAATTCTCGAGGTGATCAATCAGCATGATATGTCCCATCCGCAAATTTGTTACTTGCCGGAAGTAGATCCGATTGAAACTTGTGACACTTGCATTGTGGAAGTAGATGGTCGATTGTTGCGTGCTTGTTCAACAAAGGCTGTTTCAGGTATGAATATATCACTTGCTTCACTGCGTGCAAAAACTGCGCAGACGGAGGCGATGGATCGGATTCTTGAAAATCATTTACTTTATTGTACAGTATGTGACAATAACAATGGCAATTGTAAAATCCATAATACTGTTGATATGATGGAAATTGAACATCAAAAGTACCCTTATGAACCAAAATGCTCGAAGGAAAGTGTAGATTTTACGCATCCATTCTATCGTTACGACCCAAATCAATGTATAGCATGTGGACAATGCGTGGAAGTCTGTCAAAATCTACAAGTAAATGAAACGTTGTCTATTGACTGGGAAGCGAATCGTCCAATTGTGCTTTGGGATGGTGGCGCGAAAATCAATGATTCGTCCTGTGTTGGTTGCGGCCATTGTATTACTGTATGCCCATGTAATGCACTTATGGAAAAATCCATGCTTGGTGAAGCTGGATTTATGACGGGCATGAAAGATGAAATTTTAGCGCCAATGATTGAACTTGTGAAGAACGTGGAGCCAGGATACAGCGGAATTATGGCGGTGTCAGATGTGGAATCGGCAATGCGGGATACAAGAACGAAGAAAACGAAAACAGTCTGTACATTTTGCGGTGTCGGCTGTTCGTTTGAAATCTGGACAAAAGACCGTGAAATCTTGAAAATCCAGCCTGTTTCGGATGCGCCGGTAAATGCAATTTCTACATGTGTGAAAGGGAAGTTCGGGTGGGATTTCGTCAACAGTGAGGAGCGTATTACAACGCCGCTCATTAGAAAAGGGGATTCTTTCGTCGAAGCGACTTGGCAAGAGGCGCTTGACTTCGTCGCTTCGAGATTAGGCGCTATTAAAAAAGAATATGGTAAAGATGGCGTCGGCATTATTTCTTCATCGAAGATTACCAATGAGGAAAACTATGTCATTCAAAAGCTCGCGCGCCAAGTATTCGAAACAAATAACGTCGATAACTGTTCGCGTTATTGTCAATCACCAGCGACAGATGGCTTGTTCCGTACAGTCGGTATGGGTGGAGACGCCGGAACGATAAAAGATATAGCGGAGGCAGGGCTTGTCATTATTGTCGGCGCAAACCCTGCAGAAGGACATCCGGTTCTTGCTACTCGAGTTAAACGTGCGCATAAGCTACATGGACAAAAATTAATTGTAGCTGATTTGCGGAAACATGAAATGGCAGAACGCTCCGATATCTTTATCAGTCCGAAACAAGGGACAGACCAGGTATGGCTAATGGCTGTGACGAAATACCTTGTTGATCAGGGCTGGCATGACGAGACATTTATCAATGAAAATGTGAATTATTTTAAGGATTTTACTGCAGTACTTGAAAAATACACACTGGATTATGCTGAAAAGGAGACTGGCGTGTCAAAAGACATGCTAATTCGGACAGCGGAAATGATTCGCGATGCGGATGGTACATGCATTCTTTGGGGAATGGGTGTCACCCAAAATACCGGTGGTTCAGATACATCCGCAGCCATATCCAATTTGCTGCTTGCTACGGGCAATTATCGGCGTCCTGGGGCAGGGGCTTATCCACTTCGCGGTCATAATAATGTGCAAGGCGCATGTGATATGGGTACGCTTCCCGGCTGGTTACCAGGGTATCAGCATGTTACAGATGATGTGGCTCGTCAGAAGTTTGAAAAAGCATATGGCGTGACAATTGATGATAAACCGGGGCTTGATAATATCCAAATGCTCCATGCAGTGGATGACGGTAGTATGAAGGCGATGTATATTATCGGGGAAGATATGGCACTTGTCGATTCAAATGCGAATTATGTACATGATGTGTTATCGAAACTGGACTTTCTCGTCGTACAGGATATTTTCTTTTCAAGAACAGCCCATTATGCGGATGTGATTTTACCCGCCGTTCCATCGCTTGAAAAAGACGGCACATTTACGAATACAGAAAGACGTGTGCAGCGTTTGTATCAGGCATTACCTGAAATGGGTCAGTCGAAAGCGGATTGGTGGATCGTTCAGGAGGTTGCCAATCGACTGGGTGCAAATTGGAACTATAGCCATCCTAGCGAGATTTTTGCGGAAATGGCGAGCCTATCTCCATTGTTTGGTCAAGCCGATTACAGTGTGATGGAGGATTGGGGCAGCTTTTTATGGGGTAGTTTTGACGGTGCAAGTACACCACTTCTCTATGTGGACGGATTTAATTTCCCCGATAAAAAAGCACGTTTTGCCCTATCTGATTGGGTGGAACCGGTGAAATTTCCGGAAGAGTATGATCTTCATATTAATAACGGTCGTCTGCTAGAACATTTTCATGAAGGGAATTTAACGAATAAATCAGAAGGTATCCAAGAGAAGGTGCCAGGAATTTTCGTTGAAGTATCGCCGGAACTTGCGAAAGAACGTGGGGTAGTAAGCGGTTCAATCGTTCGTCTGATTTCTCCATACGGCGCATTGAAGCTTCCAGCACTCGTAACAGATCGTGTGAAAAACAATGAACTATTCTTACCTATGAATTCGGTGGATAAAGAATCAGCCATTAACTTTTTAACCGGCCCTGCCGTCGATCAGCGCACCAATACACCGGCTTTTAAACAAACGATGGTGCGAATGGAATTACTTCGAAAAGACGGGAAAAATCCGTTGCCGAAGTCGAATCCTCGCAATAAAGAACGCCATCCACAAAATGGCGTGGAAGTAGATCGGAAATGGGCTAGACCAGGATATATACATTTGACTGATCAAGAAAAAGAGAGGTGATGTACGATGGCAACACCTATTACTTCTATTAAGGAGAAAGAGCGGACACCGGAAGAGGTTCAAAAGGAAAGAATATTGGAATTGCAGTCGTTAATCGCCGAACAGGAGCAATCACTTAATAAAATTCTCGGAATTACTGGTGAATTGAATAATGCGGGTGTGCTTGATGCGGTAGCGGCAATGGTAAAAGCAAAAGAAGATATCGCAGGAATTGCCGTTCATCAGGCGTCGCGCGAACCAATAACTAATTTGATTAATAATGTGATGAACGCAACGGGCGTACTCACAGCAATTGATCCCGCTGTAACAGCAAAACTCGCTGCAAGTGTCCAAAGCGGACTGCATGAAGCGGAGTTATATAGAGGGAATAATGATAAAGTTAGCTTATTGGGGTTGATGAAATCATTAAATGATCCTGATATTAATCGTGCCATTAAGTTTGGACTTGATTTCTTGAAAGGGATGGGTAAAGAGCTGGACGGGGAATAGGTTAAAGAAAAACCACTTTGCTCATTGAAGTGGTTTTTCTATTTGTTTAATAAGTGACAACCATGTAGAGATGCATTACAATTAAAACTATAAAAACTAAAATAGTTTTTATAGTTTTTGAGGGAGGTCACAAATTGAAGACGCGTATTATAAATGCCTTTATTGAAGAAACCCGTAGTAATGGCATCAAGTTCACCATGGATGACTTGGCAAGGCGGTTGGGAATGAGTAAGCGTACGCTATATGAAAATTTTTCATCCAAGGTTGAAATTCTTGATTCGATTATTGATAGGACGTTAGGGGAGTTCGAAGAAGAGTCACGCCGTATTATCGATAATCCAGAGCTTACACTTTTAGAGAAGATTCATCAGGAGATTATTGTAGTACCGAAATTCAATGAGTTTTATGATCTTGGCATTTTAGAGCAATTAAAACGATCCTATCCTGCGCAATGGGAACGGGTGAATCATGAGTTTCAGCAGTGGGACGATTTGAAAGGACTTCTGGAAGAAGGAATTCGTACGGGCGTCATTGTAGACCGAAATATCGATTTACTTATGAAGCTTATTATCACAACCATCAATGCAACTCTCGATCGACAGTTCTTTTTTGACCATAGCATTTCTGTCAAGGAAACATATGGGACGATTGTTGATATGTTGTTGAACGGAATTAAGAAGGAGAAATAAAGCTGAAATATCGCTATTTTACCCCAGTGAATTAAATCGGAATCATAGCGATGTTTTTAAAGAAGGAAGAGGTACGGTTATGAAAGAAGAGAATACATTAAATCGCTTGGATAGAGAGCCTGTCGGAAAAGCTTTTGTAAGATATCTGATTCCATCGGTGGTTGGAATGCTGCTAATGGCAATCAATATTGTCATTGATGGGATTATGGTAGGCAACCGTTTAGGGTCGATCGCCCTTGCCGGAGTCGGTATTGCCACACCAATCTATACGATATTTCTAGCGATGTCGCTATGGATTGGAATTGGTGCGGCAACCCGCTATTCATTTGCGATGGGGGCAAAACGACCGGATGAAGCGCGTATCATTTTTTCATATGCAATCATCTCTATATTTATTCTTACAGTAATTATTGGTCTTTTTGCTTTTTTGTTTAGGACTCAACTGGCGTATTTGCTAGGTGCTAATGCGGATACGTTTCCGTTCGTTTCAGGATATATGAATATCATGATACTATTTGGATTTGTTCTTACGGTTGAGAATGCATTCAGTATTTTAGTTAGAAATGACGGTGGACCGAATTTATCTATGATTGCACTTGTTGCTACGTCACTCGTCAATATCGGGTTGAATTATGTATTTCTGTTTATTTTAGACTATGGTGTGACAGGTGCAGCTGCGGCGACAATCATCGGTGCATTTGTTGGGATTATCATATTAAGCTCGCACTTTTTTAAGAAGCAAAGCAACTTGCGTATCGTCCGCTTTAAGTTCGAACGAAAGGTCTTCCTTTTATTATTGGTCATTGGATTCCCAAGTTTTCTTTCAGAAGTGGGGTTTTCCGTCTTTACAATTTCGCATAATATCATATTTGAACGTTTTGCTGGAACTGCCGGCGTGTCGGCATTCACGATTTTGAATTATGTACATAGTGTGATGCTTCTCTTATTTTTAGGGATGGGGGCGGCGATTCAACCGCTAATTAGTTACTACTATGGTGCGAAAAATGAAGAAAAAATGAAAAAAACGGTACGAATGGCAATCGGGACATCAGTAGGCGCCGGTATCCTCTTTTTTCTTATCGGTCAATTCGCGTCCGCGCCGATTGCAAACTTGTTCGGGGATTTCCCAGAAGAAGTAATGACTCTTGCGGCGCCGGGAATCAAGCTGTTTTTCATAGCTTATCTTTTCATGGGAACGAACTTTGTAATGATGACGTATTATCAATCCATCGGGCAAATTCGGATAGCAACGTGGATTACTGCATCAAGAGGAATTATCATTTTACTTCTTCTACTTGCAATTATGCCGCCACTATTCGGTTTGACAGGTGTCTGGCTCGTAATTCCCGCGTCGGAATTTATCGTACTTATTATGTTGTTTTATTATCAAAGAAAATTGAACAGTTAAGGTGGGGATTTAGTGAGACAGGGATTATTGGTGATATTCACTAGAGCAAAGGGACTGCCGATATAAGAAGTCCTGGAGAATTTCTTCGTTTAACTAATTCCACGGAGACTTTAAGAGGTTCGACCATTCTTATTGAATAATCGTACCTTTTAAAGATTATTTTAGTTTGAACAAGATTTTAAGGACTTTTCAAGTACAATGGGGCCCGTTTCCTTATGACGTTAACCCAAATTGGAAATGCCACACTTTCTCATCTCTTTGAAGAAAAATCGTATCCTTGGCAGTGATGGATGGTACAATACTTGTAGAAGGCAATTCCATTAATGGATTGCATAATTTCATTTTCTAAAAAGGGAAATGAAAAAAGGAGAATGAACCGTTTGAGCAATCAAGAAGAGAAAAGTAAATTACCAGCAAATTATTTGGAGTTAAAGAAGGCCGCTAACCGGATGTCGAATTGGAGAGTCCGATTGGATGCGGTTGCAGAATTGGGTCAATGTAAACATAAACAGACGATTGATGTACTGACACATAGAATGATCAATGATCCTGTCTATAAAGTACAAGAGGCAGCATACAAAAGCCTCAAAAAGTTTGGGGAAGATGTCCAAATGCCTGAGCAAAATAAATTTGATTTACTCAAGGATGCCTCTAAAGTATTCTTACGCATTAAGAAAAGTTTACCTCGGGATCATACATTTGAAGAATACAGAGAGAAGTTGAAAAACATGCGACTCGATTTGTATGATACCTATGAAGGAGATAAGGGCGCGGATTTTGATAAATGGCTTGAAAATAAATGGCAGACTATGGAAACGAAAAAAGGTAAATAATTAAGTGAAAACTCAATCAAAGAGGATTTTCTTCATCTGCCACTTACTCTTTATCGGATATCCTTAAGCCTTGAAGTGAGGGTCTTACTGCCCGTTAATGCGGGATACATTGAAAAATAGCAGGTTAAGGAATGGTTTTATGCCGTTCCTTAACCTGCTATTTTTTTGATTACTGCAACATATACTCTTTTTCTATAGTGCGCCATTCGTAAATAAATCGAATCAGTACTTTTGTGAAATCTACTAGCTACTCAATGCTTACCTGTTCATTTACTGGCATCTATCAGTAAATCATAAAACTTTTTATCACTATTAAAGAATTTTATACACTAAAACTTCGATTATTATGAAAATTTATACAGTCATCCCGAAAAAGGCACACCTACTTATTTTAATAGTTAGAGTTTTCGGTGTTGATAGTTTTTTATAGGGATTGGCATGGTTATTGCAACTTGAATTTATTAGGCGGGAGAATGTTAAAGGTCACCTAATACTAAATGGTGTATATCTTCGTTGGAGATGGAGGAATTTTGCATGCTAAGTCTACAAACGTATTCATGGAAGCAAAGTTTCTCGGTATATAAACACGACTAATGGCGCCCATAGTCCTGTGTTCAATGAGATGTTAGCACATCCTGTCCAAGTTGGTTCCCATATGTTGTGAATGAAGAGACTAGAGAAAGGAGGTATTATCAAAGAAAGTAAGCAAGGACTTATCGTATCTTCAAGTAAAATTGACAAGAATTTTACTTTGAAGTTTTTCAAACGAATGCTTTAGTTTTCTCAGTAATCTCAAACAATTTTTGGTGAGAATAGTTAGAATAGAGTAACCACAATTCCAATTAGTTTAGTGTCCAATACAAAAAGGAAGGTGAGGAATAATATGTGGAAATTTACTAAGCCGGTATTTAAAGTACTCAGTATTTTAGCGATTACCCTTGGGAGCTTTCAATTACAGACCTTCGCAAATGTAAATACAGAACAATCATTTAAGGACGAGTTGAAAATGGAACCCGCTGGTATGCAGCAGCCAATGCAAGAATTAGCGCATTCGTCCTACATTGACGAAATTGATTCATATGAGAAAAGGACGGAGTTATCTGACAGGTCGGTAAAACCACCCGCAATAGAAGAAGTAGAACAACAAGCCAAGTCCATGAAACAGGCTAAATTGCAAGAGTATACAATGGCGGATTTAAACCTACTAAATCATCAACAATTAGTCGAACTTCTTTCAACAATTGAGTGGTATCAAGTAACAGATTTATTCAAATTCAATAATGATAGTCTTGCTTTCTATAAAAATGCAACCCGCGTACAAGCCATCCTTGATGCGTTAGAAGAAAAGGGGAAAACCTTTACCAAAAATGATTCAAAAGGCATTGATACGCTAGTGGAAGTGTTACGGTCAGGTTACTATTTAGCATTTTACCATCAAGAATTGAGTGAATTAGGTACACGTACTTATCATGAAAAGACGCTACCGGCTCTAAAAGCAATCGGTAAAAATTTGAATTTCAAACTTGGAACGGCTGAACAAGATAAAGTTGTTGCAGCATACGGAGCTTTAATCGGAAATAGTTCAAGTAACGTTGAAATAGTAAAACTAGCAACCCCTATATTAAAACAATACAATGATAGTTTAAGTAATTATATTGTTGAAAGATCAAAAGGTAGTGCTGTACATTCCCTAATGAAAGGAATTAACTATGATATTCAAACTTATTTGGCTGATACAAACAAGCAGCCTAAGGACACAGTTTGGTATCGGGGAATAGATGGATTTGTAGATGAATTAAGTCGTTTTGCCTTGTTAGGCACGATAACAAAGGATAACGGATGGCTAATAAACAATGGAATATACTACACAAGTAAATTCGGGAAATTTCATACTTCACCTACGATCGGGTTACAGGTAATAACAGAAGCTATGAGCATGTACCCGTATTTAAGTTCACAATATCTAGTTGCTGCGGATCAGATTAGTTATAATTATGGTGGAATAGATGCAAATGGCAAGGTGATTGATTATGATCAAATTATTGAAGAGGGAAAAGCGAAGTTTTTACCAAATAAGTATACATTTGATGATGGAGCCTTCATTATTAAAACAGGTGATAAAGTAACCGAGGAAAAAGTTAAACAGCTGTACTGGGCAGCAAAAGAAGTAGAAGCTCAATTTTTCCGAATGGTCGGAAGGGATACACCGCTTGAAAGTGGAAATGTGGATGATGTATTAACGATGGTTATCTACAATAGCCCTGCAGAATATAAATATAATGATCAGTTGTACGGGTATGACACGGATAACGGCGGTATGTATATTGAAGGAATTGGCACATTTTTCACTTATGAACGAACACCAGCAGAAAGTATCTATAGTTTAGAAGAATTATTCCGTCATGAGTTTACACATTATTTACAAGGACGATATGAAGTTCCTGGTTTATGGGGACAAGGGCCAATCTACGCAAATGAAAGACTCACTTGGTTCGAAGAGGGGAATGCTGAACTTTTTGCCGGTTCAACAAGAAAGGAAAGCATTGTACCGAGAAAAAGTATGGTCGGTGGATTATCTACTAACCCGGAAAACCGTCAAACTGTACCTCAAGTGCTTAACGCGAAATATGGAAATTTCGATTTTTACAAGTATTCCTATGCTTTACAATCCTATATGTACAATAAGAAGTTCGACATGTATGATCGCGTCCATGATTTAATAAGGGCAAATGACGTGTCAGGCTACGATGCGTATCGTTCTGCGCTGAGTGCGGATACGACTTTAAATACAGAGTACCAGAACTATATGCAAATGCTGATTGATAATCACAACAACTATATAGTGCCTCATGTATCTGCTGATTATTTAGCGCTACATGCACCTAAAGCGGTCACTGAGATCGCTGCCGAAATTACTGCGGACGCAAACTTAGAGAATGTCCAGGTGGCAACTAGAGGGTCACAGTTTTTCAAAACATTCTCTGTAAAAGGAAGCTATACAGGGAAAGCATCAATCGGAGAATATGCTGATTGGGCAGCAATGGATCGGAAGATAAATGAGATATTAACTCGTTTGGATCAGAAAGAATGGACTGGCTATAAAACAGTAACAGGTTACTTCACTAATTATCGTGTGAATGCTGCGGGTCAATTTGTTTATGACGTTGCCTTTCATGGCGTGAATACAGATGATGGCAACGTCAATAAAGCACCAGTTGCGGTCATTAATGGACCTGAAACAGGGAAAATAAATGAAGCAATTCCATTTACGAGTGAAGGCTCAGCTGATGTAGATGGTCAAATTATCTCGTATAAATGGGAGTTTGGTGATGGGCAGACAAGTATGGAACAAAATCCATCTCACATCTATACGGAAAAAGGAACGTATATTGTAAAATTAACGGTGACGGATGATAAGGGCGCAACTGGAACAGTTTCTAAAAATGTTACAGTTCAAGAGGGAGAAGTCAATAAAGCACCAGTTGCGGTCATTAATGGACCTGAAACTGGAAAAATGAATGAAGCAATTTCATTTACAAGTGAAGGTTCAGCTGATGTAGATGGTCAAATTGTCTCGTATAAATGGGAGTTTGGTGATGGGCAGACAAGTATGGAACAAAATCCATCTCATATTTATACGGAAAAAGGAACGTATACTGTAAAATTAACGGTGACGGATGATAAGGGTGCAACAGGGACAGCTTCTTCAAATGTAACAGTTCAAGCTGACGAAGGTGGTACGTATATAGAATCCGAACCAAACAATTCTTTTGAAACAGCAAATAAATTACAGCTAAACAAAACTTTGCGAGGTAATTTGAGTAATAATGATTACACTGATGTATTTGAAATTGACGTAACGAAAGCTAGTAATTTACAAATCACTGTAATGAATGAACAGAGTATTGGAATGAGTTGGGGCTTGTATTATGAAACAGATCCAAATAATTACCTTGCTTATCCACAACAAGTTGGAAATAAATTAGTCGGTAATTATCAGGTTCATTACCCTGGAAAATATTATTTAGTCGTTTATAAATATTCTGGAGGATCTGGAGATTATACGGTTGAAGTTCAATAATATTTATCGATAAAGGTAACAGGCTGTCATAATCCATGACAGCCTGTTATTTAATTTCATATAGCAGAAGTCTCCCACTTCAATAAATATTGGGAATAATTGGAATCATATATGTAATTAGGCAGGGATTCAAGCTCCTGCTGAATTAAGTTAAAGCCTCCGGCGGATTTGATTTTCCCTCTAAATAGAGCGTAGATGCAAGACGAATTAACACTTAGAAAGAACGTGTATTCCCTTTTTGTGAGAACTGTGGTAAACTGGAATAAAAAAGAGTTTACTTTCGAAAGGATGAACGTCATGCAAACATTGAACCTACTTTTGGAGAAATATAGTCTTCAACATAAACAAGAAGAATTAGTAAAGGTCGCAGCTTCATCGATTGGAATGAAAAAGGAGTTTGTAAAAGAACAAGAAATTTTAATTGGCAGTTCCAAATTTGGAGGATTGCCGGATTTACCATCTCATTTCTCGTTCCCGAAACTTCAGGAACGCTATTTATCTTTTTTGGGACAGGTTAATCTGGAAGAAGTAACGTTTTATGATAAGAATAATGAATTGCCTAAAACCGGCATCTTGTATTTTTTTTACGATGTAATCGAACAACCCTGGGGTATGGAAAAGGAAGAGAAAGATGGTTTTAAAGTTCTTTATTTCGAAGGAAATTCAAACGGGCTGAAAAGAACTTCTTATCCCGAAAAAACGGAAGATTACTCTCCTTTGCCTGTGTTCAAGATTGAATTTAAGGACATTTGGACTTTTCCGGAGGATCCTAAAGGGATTGAGTTGGATGATAATGAAAGGGAACGTTACTTCGAATTCAGGGACAGTAACATGCAAATGGTTGCTGGTTCGGAAAATGACGAAATATCGTCTGATTCGATGCATTATATGCTGGGTGAACCTTTCAACGTACAAAATGACGTGTTTGAAGAAATCATTTATTATGCAAACGAAGAAAAACTAGACTGGGATTCAAAGGAAATTATGGATAAAAGCGATGAGATGGTTTTATTGTTTCAAATGGATAGCGACGATGATTTGGAGGTCATGTGGGGAGATTGTGGGATGCTTTATTTTTGTATCAATAAAAAAGACCTTGCTGAAAAAAGGTTCGATCGGACAAAATTTACGTTACAATGCTCATGATTTGAATAGTATATTGTGGGTACTCTATTTAGAGATGCAGTGAAATGGGCTAACTTTAGAATGGAAGGATGAAAGAAATTCACCTTTAATTTAAACGTTATTCCTAAAATTCTTCAAGGAGTATTGAATATTTCTCGCGTTTTCTTAGCGACTATTCTGTCATTTGTATTTATCTACTTGCCTTTTTGGGTATCAAGATGTTCTTTTTATGTAATCTCACCATGGTCAACAACAAATGCCTAACTTGTCTCGTTTAATTAAGGTTTCGTTATAGACTGACCGTGCGTGGGTATGCTAATAACAATCCAAAAATTAAGGAGGCTAAATAATTTATGTCGTTAAGCAAAGAACTTCAGACCCTCAAAGAATTTCAATGTAATGACCGCTGTGTTTTAAGTGTGTATTTAAACACTAATCCTGCTGATCCAGATCAGTTAAAAGGTGCATGGAAGATTCATTTGAAAAGTGGTTTAAAGCGAATTAATGAGTATATAACAGCTTCAAAAGATGAAAATGAAATGAAAGCTTTTAAAGAAGTTGAGAAAAGGGTAGTTGAAGAAATTGAAGATAATCAAAATGATTTGCATAAAGGAGTCGTTATTTTCACTTCAGAAAATCCAGTTTTATGGTCAGTTCACTATGTACAAGTGCATGTGAAAACGAGCTTCCATTGGGAAAACCATCCAGTGGTTGAAGAGATGGAATATATGTACAAAGCATATCCCGAAGCCGGTATTATCTTACCAAGCTTTGGAGAAGTACGGATATTGGATACAGCAATGGGGTTCGTTAATGATGAACTTACTTATAGTTTTGACCCAAACCTTCAAGGATGGGGGAAACGGAAAAAAGCGGATTCTGGCAATCATAACGGAATAGGAAGCAGTAAAGTAGATGCTTTAGAACCGCGATTGAAAGAAAACCTAAGTAGATTTTATAAAGGGATGGGTGAGATAGTTGAACGATTGAAGAAAGAATGTGGTTGGAGAGAGATCCATGTGGCAGGCGAAGCCGAATTAGCAAACGCTTTCGCTGAAACTTTACAAGAAAAACCAGCAAGCTGCATTCATAAAAACCTGAATAACAGCAAATCGAAAGACGTTCTTCACCAGGTTTTTGAGAAATGAAGATGGGTAGGTGTTATCCGAATTCATTAGATTCGATATTTGAAAATCCTATCGATAAAGCGGTAAGAATTATTGGTATGAATGTTCATTAAAAAATACAGGCCCTACATAGAACGGGTAAAGTTCTATGTAGGTGTTTTTTATATTTCATGAAGAAGTTATCGGATGTCTACCATTTTCACAATAAAACATCCGAAATAAAGTCAGCCCATGCATGAATCTTATATGTCGGTTGAATGGCAGTCACATTTTTCTTCATCTGCGGATTAAACCAACATGTATCGATTCCATAGTTAGTGCCACCCTGAATATCCGAAGTGAGGGAATCACCAATCATTAGAACACGGGATTTATCGGAGATTTGTAGTTTTTCGAAAGTATAGTCAAAAATCGCTACCTGTGGTTTTTGGGTTCCTGCTTCTTCTGAAGTAATAATCGCCTCGAACGAATTCGAGAAAATTGACCGATTCATTCTGGCGTGTTGTACATCATTAAACCCATTCGTCAGCAACGCTAGTCTATAGTCTGAAAGTCCCGCAATCATTTCTTCTACCCCATCAATTATATGGACTTCTTTTCCTAAATTCTCAAGATACGTGTGTCCAAAAAATTCTGCATCCATAGTAAGCTCGTGTTGTAAAAATAAGCGTTTGAATCGCTCTACTTTAAGCTCTGCTAAAGTTGTGCGACCTTGCTCTAAATCATCCCATAACATTTTACTAATTGCCTTGTAACTTGTTATGTATTCATTAAATCCATTCGGCAAACCAAACGTTTGAAATGTATTTGAAAGAGCATGTTTCTCCGTTAGACTAAAATCAAGTAACGTGTCATCTAAATCAAATAATAATACATCATATTTCATAAGTTTCTCATCCTCTTTAAACATAAATTTAATACCTTTCACGTATTCAATCAGAATAACGTTCGATTTACAGTGTGTCAATCAAACAGGCATACCAAATTTCTGAAATTATTGATAGTATTGAAGGTAAGTTGGTAAACAAGTAGAAAAAGAGTGATGTGATAATATGGGAAAAGAAAAGACTAAACGACATGAAGTCGATTTATATGAACCGATTGAACACTATTTCACAAAACAAGGTTACAACGTTCATGGCGAGGTTAATCATTGTGATCTAGCGGCTTTAAAAGGCGATGAACTACTCATCGTTGAGCTAAAACTTACATTAAATGTTGAGCTTCTTATACAGGCAACCAAAAGACAGCGATTAACTGAATTCGTCTATATTGCGATACCCACACCTGCGTACAGTCTGCGTTCTAAAAAATGGAAAGACATTTGTCATCTGATGCGAAGACTGGAGCTCGGTCTAATTACCGTGTCATTCCGAGAAGACGATACTGAAATGAAAATCATTCATGAGCCAGGACCCTTTGATAAAAATAAAAGCAGGAGGCAAAGTACTAAGAAACGAAACGGAATTTTTACGGAGATTGAGGGAAGACAGGGGAATTACAATGTTGGTGGAAGTACGCAAACAAAGATTATGACGGCATATAAAGAAAATTGTATTCACATCGCCTGCTGTTTAGAGCACTTTGGTCCATTAACGCCTAAATCCCTACGGCAAATGGGGACAGGAGAAAAGACTTTAGCCATTCTAACTAAAAATTACAATGGCTGGTTTGAAAAAATTCGAAGAGGCGTGTATGGCATTACCGAAAAAGGCGTAAACGAGTTTAAGGAAAACCCACAAATTGCTGATTTTTATATCCAATCAATGATGGATTCCTCTAGCTATATAGATTGAACAAATGATTCCACTAAATAACGTTTCGGCGTTAGTGTATGCCGCCAGTCTTATGGCTCCGGCTAACTCTTGAAGGGCGTCTTCGCTGGATTGACAGGTCACTTTCAATAGTTCAACATATATAGTTTTATGATTAGGGATAATTATTTGCAGTAACGAGAAACTATGAAATCATGTGTGTTTTATCGTCCAAACTGCTACAATAAAAGAAAATAAATTCAGAGGTGAGTACATGATTTTTCAATTTAAAGTACAACTAAAACATATGAGTCCTCCGGTTTGGAGAAGGCTACAAGTCGATAGTATGACGACTTTTCATGATATGCATGAAGTCCTGCAAACGGCATTTGAATGGGAGGATTCACATTTGCATTCGTTTTCTGTGAAGAGAAGGGATGGAAAAACAATAGATAATGTGGAAATCGGTCCGACAATGAATGAGAACTATCTATTTTCATTAGTCAACTATGATGAAAGCAAGGAAATACTAGCCAATTGGTTCGTAAAAGAAAAGGATCGTATTGTCTATACGTATGATTTTGGCGATAATTGGGAACATGAAATCGTCCTTGAAAAAATCCTTTCGAAAGTACCAGGAGAATATTACCCAAACTGTGTTAAAGCGATGCAGTTGACACCCGAAGAGGATAGCGGTTGGATGGGCTACGAGGAGCAGATTGAAGAAGTCAATTGGCGAGCATTAACGGAAGAAGTAAATAGGGTGCTTTCCCCTTTGACAACAGTGGTGACTGATGAACATAGCGATTCATTTGATTGGAAAGAGTTGTTTGCCCAAGCGAAGGAATTGAACGCAATGAAACCGTGGAACAGCCTTGATGATAATCAAATTTTTGTTGTCACGGATCCTGTAAGTGGAGAAAATTTGTTTTGCAGTGTGCTCGGTGGAGGCGGAGAAGAATTTGGTATGGCAGTGTATATTGGCGATGAAGGGTTACAGACATTAAGGGATACATTAGCAGGAACGAAATCAGCCATGGAGCTGTTCTTTCATCAAAGAAGTTTGCTGCTGTCATTCGTAGATCGTGATGGATTGGAAAGCCTAGATTATGACCTTATTAAAAAGCATAATTTGACCTTCAGGGGTAAGAAACAATGGATTCAATTCCGGAGTTTTGTACCGGGAAGTTATCCGTGGTTAATGGATGAAGAAGAGGCGAGACTTCTGTCGATTGTCATCGAGCAAGCAATCGTGATATGCAAACATATGAAGCAAGGGTTGAATATTCCTGTTTTTGGAAGTGGAGATGACGCTGTCTTTATTGCCCGTGTTCCAAAAGGAAATGGAAAAACGATTGGATGGGAAGACAAACTTATTCAGATTCCAGTAAATCATAAAAAGATTGCGGAATCTAAATTAGTCATTTCTGAATTGGATGTGAAGAGAGCACAAAAACAGGAGCGTCTTAATGCAGTGATTGAATTTGATGTTTTTCATTTAGATATGCCTGTTCAAGTTGAGAAGGATGAGCGCCCATTCTTCCCAATGATGGCTGTTGCGATGAATCATAAAACTGGAGAGGCGTTGTTTCAAGAAATTTTCGAAAGTAGCTTTGCTGTTGAAAATGTACAAAAAGGTTTCATTCAGTTTATTGAGAAGTGTGGATTTAGGCCAAGGGAAGTATGGGTAACTAGTCAGGTGGCATCATCTCTTGCTCCTTTACTCAAAGAGCTTAAAGTGGCTTCCATGGAAGTAACACAACTACAGCATATAGAGCAGTTGAAAAGGTTTTTGAGTGAGATGAAAGGTTGAGTAGCGTTCGAATAAGATGATTCAGATTGGAACGTTTTCAGTGAAATCTTTAGGCAGGTGCATAATTGTTTGAAAAGATTAGCGTCTCATCGAAATAATTGACAGTAAGCGGGGGACTAACTTTGGAGAACAACCAAGGAAGAACTGTATATATATTATCTGGACCAGCAGGAGTTGGTAAGACAACTACTTCTAAAGAACTTGTAAAGAAGTTAAGTGCTTGTGCTTATATTTCAGGTGATGATATTAGCCATATGCACGTTATTGGACGAAAAAATCCATGGGAAAGCGAGGAAGAAACTTCTTTGATTTGGGATAATATTTTAAGTCTTACCAAAAACTTTCTTTGGTATGGAAATGATGTTGTAGTGGATTATGTTACATTCCCACACCAGGCTATATGGTTGTACGATAATTTGAGAAATTCAAATGTAAGAGTTGTATATGTCGTTTTATGGGCTGATCAAGATACTTTAATCGAGAGAGATAGCAAGAGACTACGAGAGCATAGAATGGGTGAACGTTGCTTACTATTGGCTGATGAATTCAAGAAATCAGGTTTAGATGAAAAGTATCTCTTAAGCACAACTGAAGGAACAAAAAGTGAGAATGAGTATATAATTGATGAGATTATTTCTAATGCAAAATTTAGAATAAAAGGTTGTGAGTTGGTTGAGACTAGCAACATTTAATATTTGGAATAATGAGGATACATGGAACAGTAGAAAAAAAGTTATTATTGATGAAATTATAAGAATAGATGCTGATATAATCGCGCTTCAAGAGGTACCAAATCTCCAAGAACTTGAGTTAATAGTAAAAGACGTAGGTATGAAACATTACTCTTTCATGTCATACTTGGATGACGAAGAGGGACTTGCAATACTATCAAAACACCCACTAGAAACCATTAACAAAACAAATGACATTTTAAATCAATGTGCACAAAGGGTTACAGTTGCTATAAAAGGATTTACTCTCGGTTTAACCAATGTACATCTAGATTGGAAAAGTGTTGCTAATAGGGAAAAGGAAATAGTTGAAGTGATAAAATGGAATTCCGAGAGTAATCATACTGACTATGAATTGCTCTGTGGTGATTTTAACAGTGCCCCTAATAGATCGAGCATTTACAATTTTTTAGTGGGAGAATTATCTATTAATGCAATTGATACAAGTTGGGTTGATTTAGGGCAGTCTCTAAATTCTCCAACGTTAGACTTTGTAAACAATAGTTGGCTACATAATAGAGATAGATTGAATGATATACGAGTTCCAATTCGTTATGATTGGCTATTAGTTAAGGCGTGTTATCCTAAACAAGAACCAAAACTTACAAAGATCGAGTTATTCGCTAATAATCCAACCACGATTCATCAAATACTGCCAAGTGACCATTATGGGGTATATGTTGATTTGAGTTTCGAAAAGAAATTGTAATTTTAAAAAGACGCACAGCGGTTGTTGCTGTTGCGTCTTTTTTATCATTTCCCTACAGAAGACTCCCACTTCTAAACGAAGTGAAAGTGGGGGTAGTTCAAGACAATGGGTTGGTTATTCATGCTCATAATCGTAAGAATTGAAAGATTTTTTTGTCGAATAATAGGAGTTTAAGGGGAATATTGTCGTTTTTCATTTTTGTGATTGACTTACTATTTCACGAATGATTTAATTGTTAGTAGATTCAGAAAGTGAAAATTATACAAAGGGGTGTTGGGTTTGGGGAAATCCATTATAGAAAAGGAACCAAGGGGGACTATTGTTGAAGCGGAAAGAGAAAAGGGGGCAAGTGAATTTACGGTAGGAAAGGATACGCATGGAGGAACTCCTGATTTTGAAGCGATTGAGAATTCTGCGGGGTTTAAAGAGCTGATGCGGAGGAAGAAAGGTTTTTTAATTTCATCGACGATCCTATTTTTGTCGGTTTATATCGTTTTTAATCTAGTAATCTCCTATACGAATCTACTGAATGTAACTTTCATGGGAGATATTGCATGGGTATGGTTTTTTGCGTTTGGACTGTTCATCATGACATGGACTCTTGTAACCGTATACATGAAGAAGGCGGCCCAGTTTGACAGGATGGCTGATGAAACGCTGAAAGAATTCGATTATGATGAGGAGGTTAGCTGATGAATGGAACAGTCATCGTATTATTTTTAATCATAGTGGGAATGACCCTTGTGATTACATATTATGCTGCAAAAAAGACGAATTCTGCTAGTGATTTTTATACAGCAGGAGGAGGCTTGACGGGTTGGCAAAATGGGATGGCGATAGCAGGTGATTACCTTTCAGCCGCTTCGTTCCTAGGAATCGCAGGTGCAATCGCCTTATATGGGTTCGATGGATTTCTATTCTCCATTGGCTACTTGGTTGCCTATTTAGTCGTATTATTCATCGTTGCAGAACCATTACGGAATCTTGGGAAGTTCACCCTTGCGGATATGATCAATTCGCGATTTGATGCGAAGAAGGTTCGTGGGGCGGCCGCTCTTAGTTCAATCACAATCGTCATTTTCTATATGATTGCCCAACTCGTAGGGGCAGGGGCATTGATACAACTTTTATTTGGCATCGATTATATACTAGCTGTGTTACTTGTGGGAATCATGATGACGATTTACGTCCTGTTTGGCGGAATGACCGCAACAAGTTGGGTACAAATCATCAAAGCAATCCTTCTTATGGCGGGGACAGCTATTATCTCATTTTTGGTTTTACAGAAATTCAACTTTAATATCATGGAAATGTTTACCCATATGAAAACGGCTACGCCACATGGGGCAGATTACCTGAATCCTGGCGTCAAATACAAAATGCCGCTCGATACGATGTCCCTTATGATTGCGTTGGTATTAGGGACCGCAGGATTGCCGCATATTCTTATGCGTTTCTTTACCGTCAAAGATGCGAAAACAGCCAGAAGCTCGGTTATGTGGGCTACATGGATTGTCGGTATTTTCTATGTCATGACCATCTTCTTAGGATTAGGGGCAGCCGCCTTTGTAGGATCAGATCTAATCATCGCTACAAACCCTGCTGGTAACATGGCCGCTCCATTGCTCGCACAGGCACTTGGCGGAGATTTGCTCATGTCATTCGTTTCAGCAGTTGCTTTCGCGACCATCCTTGCTGTTGTCGCCGGTTTGGTTTTAACGGGTGCCTCTGCTTTTGCACATGATATCTACGGTGAAATCATTAAAAAGGGGAAAGCTACGGAAAAGCAGCAAATGCTTGCCGCGCGTTATGCATCAATCGGTGTATCCGTATTCTCTATTATTCTTGCAATATTTGCTCAGACGATGAATGTCGCGTTCCTTGTGTCACTTGCATTCTGTATTGCGGCCAGTGCAAACTTGCCTGTTATCGTCTATACGATATTTTGGAAGAACTTCAATACAACAGGAGCGGTCACCGCAATTATGACGGGCCTTATTTCAGCGCTTGTTCTTGTTTCTATTAGTCCAAGCGTCATGAATCCTGTAGCGGGTGCCGCAATTCTAACAGGAAATCCAATCTTTCCGTTAACAAATCCTGCACTGGTTTCTGTTCCACTCGGCTTTTTAGGTGGGTGGATTGGTTCAATGGTCACGAAGGAAAGGGATCATAAGAAATTTTCGGAAGTCAAAGTAAGAGCGAATACAGGTGGTTTCAGACAGCTTTAATTGACTGCGTGAATAGGGTTCCGATTTACGAAGCAGGGGAACCTGGTTCGTAAACTGGGCCTTTTTCGTGGTTAAAACACCACTAACTGATTCTTTCACAAAATAATGAACTCAGGCACAAAAACAGTCGAAAAATAATTAGTGTGATAGACTATTCAAGTAGGAAATCACAAAACAGTAATGGAGTGTTTGATTTTTATGAGTTCAAAAACAAGTAAACCTTTCAAAAAACGCAATTACAAACCAATGATTATTACGTTATCAGTCATCTTAATCGGTGCGATAGCTGTTCTTTCAGGAATGCAGGGCGTGAAGGATTTTGATGCGTTTGATGTGACGATTCTACCGCTTATGAATGCCATCTTTAACAGTTTCACATTTATATTCTTGGTGGCTGCCCTTATAGCCATTTTAAAACGAAACATCACGGTCCATCGCGGCTTTATTTATGCAGCGTTAGTTACGACATCACTTTTTCTTGTGTCTTACGTTGCTTTTCATTACTTAGCACCTTCGACGCCATATGGTGGAGATGGCTACCTAGCGGGATTGTATTATTTTGTTTTAATTACGCATATCGTTCTTGCGGCGGCAATTGTTCCATTGGTACTTACGACTGTAACGCGTGCTTGGAATATGGAGAATGAACGTCATAAGAAAATCGCTCGCTGGACCATGCCAATTTGGTTATACGTCAGTTTTACAGGTGTATTGGTTTATGTGATGATACGTCCTTATTATTGAATAGTTTATTTTTTGAAAATAAATAGCTTGCAAAATTTTTTATGCTGTGTAATACTAATGGAAATCAAATAGCAAATGTAATTCTTATCTAGAGAAGTCGAGGGACTGGCCCTATGACGCTTCAGCAACCCCTGTTTACAGGACGGTGCTAAATCCATCAAGTTGGAAGACAACTTGGAAGATGAGAAGAAACCTTATTTATATTAAGGGCCTTCTTCTTTATTGAAGAGGGCTCTTTTTTATTGTGTGCCCGGCATGGGTAATCGCTAGGTGGTGAAAGTCCACTACAGGCTTGGCAGTAGGAACTGTTAGCAGAAGGCAAGGGTGTCC
>NZ_JADBEL010000034.1 GCF_014873855.1 Sporosarcina limicola
GCACAACCTACACGGATTACGAATCAGCAAGGCTGGCACTCTTTCACTATATCGAATCATGGTACAACCGGAAACGGATTCACGGAGCAATTCAATACATGACGCCGCAGCAACT
Source organism: Sporosarcina limicola (assembly GCF_014873855.1). GTDB lineage: Bacteria > Bacillota > Bacilli > Bacillales_A > Planococcaceae > Sporosarcina > Sporosarcina limicola. Next base: position 116 of record NZ_JADBEL010000034.1, read on the forward strand.
AGAAGACTCTTGTCGTAGCAATATGGCCTCATGATTTGAAGAATAATTGGGTTGTCGTAGTAATTTGAATAGTTGGCAAGTTTAAAGTCTACACTCAATTCCTGTATCCAGAGAAACTAATTAAAGGTGTCTATTTCGCTAATTGATTTCTCTGGATATAGGATATTCATTGAGTTGATGCCTGTTTGAAAAAGACTTAACTTTATTGTGTCCATGGTATTGACTTAGAACCATCCATCAAAGGTAGTTATAATGTGGAATTGTTAATCTCATTTGAAGGACATGTAAATTTATATTAATAGTGTGTGAAGAATTGAAAAGGCTATTCGGCAATCGGATTCACAGCTAATCACTCATATAACTTTAATCTAAAAATCTTAGTCAACTAGACTGTGGCTGGGAAGATTCATAAGTGCAGTGAAGAAAAATCAGTACTAATGATCTAGTCTATATAAATCCTATGTGTTAAATAAAACTAAATTGAACATAAATATATGTTAAAATGATTAAAAGGTATTAATATGTTTAAACCTATCTGAAAAAGTATAAAGTATAGAACAAAGAGATAAAAAGGGAGTGGCTTCATGATTAAACTTTTAGCTGAACAAGTTTTTAAACCAGCTTCATTTCCGGAATATACGTATGTATCAAGGATGTCAGAAGATATTAATGTAGATTATGAAATCAGACTAAAGCAGGCTTTAAAAATATCAGGGTGTTTAACATCGATAATAGGGCCTTCCAAAATGGGGAAAACCGTCTTATGTGAGAAGGTGATTGTTTTTGAAAATTTAATAGAAGTAACAGGTGTAGACTTTAGTGATAAAAATGAGTTTTGGAATATTATTGGTGCTAAAGCGGGGTTGCCGATTAGTGGGCAATTTTCCGAGATGGAAAGGTTTACAGATCTTAATAACCAAAAAGAGGTTAACAAGACCGAGAAATTTATTTTGAATAAAGATGGGGTTATCAATCATTTTAAAGAGAATGGTTTAGTTTTGGTATTAGATGATTTTCATTATGCACAAGAGGAGGTTCAGCTGCATATTGCACAACAATTAAAAGATGCAATCAGAAAGGAATTTAAAGCCATTGTTATATCATTACCGCATCGGGCAGACGACGCAATCAGAAAAAATGCTGATTTATCGGGTAGGCTAAGCTTAATAAATATAGAACCTTGGCGGGAGGAAGAGTTGGAAGAAATCGCTAAGAAAGGTTTCAAAGAATTGGGAATAGAAATACAATCTGACATTGCGAAGAAAATATCGATTGAAAGTTTGTCTTCTCCTCAATTAATGCAATATATTTGTTTGAGTATTTGTACTTTATTGGATTCAGATAATGAGAAGATAATAGAGGTTCCCGAGAACATCTTAGAGTCAGCTTATAAATTTACAACTATCAATTTTGAATATAAAGATGTTGTTAAAGTCCTAAAAGAAGGCCCTAATCCAAGGGGGAAACAAAGAAATACATTTGATACAAAATCAAAGAAAACGTTAGATATATATGGGTTAATCGTTGAAGCTATAGCTGATAATCCACCGTTAATGGGATTGACTATTGATGATATTAAAAATAGGATTGATAGTTTGTTGATTGATTCTGTAAAGAAGCCAGATAAACAATCAATTAGGGAGTCATTAAATAAGCTACAAGCCATCCTTGATGAAAAAGACAATATTTATAGGGTTTTTGAATGGAAAGATCACAAAGTACACATAGTAGACCCGTTATTCCTTTTCTACCTAAGATGGGGAAAGCATTAATAAGAATGGGGAGCTTATTATGAAAATAAGAAAGAGCCAACAAGAATCTATTGACAGGATTCAACAACAGATTACTAGACTTAGTGAAATCAAAGATAGTAATTTATTGAAAGCTTTATTAAAAGATATTGAGAGAGAATTAGAGGGCTTTTTGGGTGCTAAGATGGTATCTCGTTTTAAATTGGAGACCGTTTATCAAGAAAATGAGTTTTCAGTGGTTGCTACACAAAAAAGTCTTGAAAAAGCACAAAAAAATGCGGTATTTTTTTTAGTTAACTTGCTTAGTGAATTTGAAATAAATTCCAATAAAACGGGATTTAATGATGATGATTGGCTCACTGAAGAAATAGCACTTTGCATAATAAGAAGAATATTAAATAACTTTTACTACCACATAGAGGCAATGTATGAAGCCAACGTACATGGTAAGGCTTTTATAACAAAAGAAAAATTAGATGGAATAAAAATAGGCAATGAATATGATGTTCAGCGAATTCTTTATTCACTTGTTAAACCAGTTTTCCCTGAGGCAAGATTAGAAGTCACTGATGACACAGGATATGGTTCGATTAGATATGATATTATTATTGACAAATATAATACTGTTATAGAAGTTAAATGTTCAAGGGCTTCTATGACTAAGAAAAAACTAACAGAAGAAGTTGCTTCGGATGCGTTTCATTACAAATACGCAAACATATTTTTCTTCTTATATGACAAGCATAAGATTATAGATAATAAGACAGCCTTTATTGTCGCATACAGTAAAATTTACAATGATAAAAAGATAGAAACGGTTATTATTCAGCCAATAAGCCTGTAATAGTTCGCACTTACTTAGCTCGACTAACTCTTCTAAAATGAAGAGAACACCCCAGCCAATAAAACTTTTGGCTAGGGTACTGTTTTATATAGTGTATAGTCATGTTGTATCTTGGACAAGAATATACAAAACTATTTTTTAGTCCACTTAACCTCAACGGAAATTCCTGCATCTACGAATAAGTTATAGACAGGACATCTTCGTTCAACCTCATTTTTTAGTATAGCTAAAGCCTCATCCGATTCTGTTGTTTCTATTTCGAGTGAGAAACGAACCTTCTGAAAATAAGTTTTCACATTTTCATCGCCCATTAGACCTCTAACATCGACGATACCCGTCGTTTCAAAGGAGATATCGGTAAATGTAAATTTTTGTTCTGCTGCGATAAGTGGTATCATGACTGCTTTGCAGCCATTCAAAGCGGCGGCAATATATTCAAGAGGGGTTCCGCCAGCATCTGTTCCTCCTAACTCGGTGGGTTCATCCATCAGAAAATCTTCGAAGTGACGAATCGTATTTGTAGAACAAATTCCGTCCTCCCACTTTCCCTTTGCTGCCATTTTCACAAGCGAACTTTTCTTTGAAGTCGTCATTTAACATCCTCCTCATATAATCACAACTATTCTGATAGGTATTATGATGTAAAAGAAATAGAAAGTAAAGAAAATAGATAATAGCGCACTCGACACATTCAATGGGTAAGTATAAAAAAATACTGAAGTCAATTCTATTAACTAATACATCATAAGTAATAGAGTCATGTTAGAATTAGTCGATGGAAAGCTAAAAGTCTCCCCATAATTGAGTGATCATTAAAAAGAATCACGGTTACCTCATGAGAATGCCTCGTTGATAGTTGAGAGATATGCCGAATTATTGGTATAATGGCGTAAGATTTTGAATAAATTAGGAGGAGTTCATATGAATGATAAAATAGGAGATAGCATTAAAGAATTAAGACTTAACAAAAGAATGACCCTAAGTGAGGTGTCAAAAAAGAGTGGATTATCAATTAGCTTTTTATCGCAGGTCGAACGTTTTAAAAGTTCAGTCACATTAACTTCACTGAAAAAAATTTCGGAAGCTCTTGATGTAAATCTAAGTTATTTCTTTCATACTAATGTCGATCAAAGCCCAAGTATTACTAGAAACAAAGAACGAGAGGAGCATAATTATCAAGATATGAACTTCAAGTTTTCTAATTTATTGGGCAACTTTCAAAATCCAGTATTTGAACCAATTATTGCAACATTGTTACCAGGTGAAAAACAAAGGAAGCCATACTCACATAAAGGACAGGAGTTCTTATATGTATTAGAAGGTACATTAACTGTTATTTTAGATGATAATGAGCATCTTTTACACTTGGGTGATAGTCTTCATATTGACTCAACAACACCTCATACCTGGTTCAATGCTTCTGAAAAGCCGGCGAAGTTGTTAATTGTTGCAACGTTGGCTGAAGGTGGCATGATGAATAGATTTCATTGAAAATTATTTTCCGACTTACGTATTGCAACATTTTAAAAATAAGGTCCACTTCGAATTTAAAGCAATTGAACTGTAGCTGTTTGGAATGAAGAAGTGGATTCATTTTTTTAAAAAGTAAAACCTTTTATCAAAATAATGTTGACAATGAAAAAATCACAACTATAATTAACTGAAGAGTAAACTTTTTCATAGTTATCGGATTATTAGGGAACTAGTAATGGATACTAGACATTGTATTTTCCCCAACTATTTTTTTTGATTCAAAATTGAAGTGGAGGTGAAAAAAATGAAGTGAAGGAGAAAGTTTATGCGGAAATAAGTTGCCTAATGCATTTATTGAAACAGGTAACAAGTTGTTGAATTAGATAGAGGAGGGTAATTCATGGGATTTTTTAAAGGAAAGAAGAGAAGGAACTCTGGAATTGTAATCGGTTTCATTATTGCGACGTTAGTAATGATAGTCTCGGCATGTTCGCCACAAGGTGAAAGTGGGAAAGTAAGTAATGGGAAAGTTTATAAGTGGAGGATGGTTACACATCAAATTCCAGGTACGTCCAGATATGATGGAACCATTTTGCCTTTTGTTGAAGCAGTGAAAGAAGCTTCCGGTGGCAGATTAATTATTGAACCGTATGGTGCGGATAACTTATTCCCTTCAACAGATACTTTTGATTCTGTTAAAGATGGTGTAGTTGAAATGGCTGCAATTTATACTGGATTTTGGACAGGGAAAGATCCTATATTCGCCCTAGGTGGAGGAACAATGCCTGGAGATCCGATTCAAGGTTTTGCAGAGCATTACTACCGATCTGACAAATTGGAACCATTGATTAGTAAAGTCTATGAAAAACATGGCATTAAAAATTTGGGGTCATTTGATTATGCACCAGAAGAAATATTGCTTTCAGCTACCCCTATTCGTTCAATAGATGATTTCAAAGGTAAAAACATCAGAGCAGCAGGGATTGCAAGTATCTATTACGGAAAATTAGGCGCATCGGCAATCTCATTATCACCTCCAGAAATCTACACGGGGCTACAATTGGGAACGGTGGATGCTGCTGAATATAATGATTTTCTTGTGAATAAAGAGCTAGGGTTACATGAAGTTACAAAATATGTGATTGAACCAGCTTTACATGTTGGACCAAGTTCTGATAAAGAACTAATTGTTAATCCGAAGGCATGGGAGTCTCTTCCTGATGACTTGAAAGCTATCGTGATGACTGCAAGAGACGAAGCTAGATATAACTCGGCAGTCGCTTACGGCGTAGAGAACCAGAAAGCGAAGCAAGAGTGGTTAGATAGTGGTGTGGAAATTATTCAATTACCTGACGCGGACGTAGAAGAAATGAGGAAAGTGGCATTTGACTTGCTTCTTGAATACAAAAATGAAGGTGCTGCGAGTGAAGAGTATATTAATGCCTACGCAGAAGTGTTATATGATCTAGGCTATGTAGAAGATGCAAAAAAGCTTGGTTATACCCGTTAAAGAACAAAAGTCCCGTCTTGTTTTTAACTAAAATAGGGCGGGAATTTAAAAAACTGATAAATCAAATCCAAATAGAAGTGGTGAGATTATTATGAGAAGAATTTTGGAAGTGATAGATAAAATCTCTTATTGGTCTGGAAAAATTGTTAGTTTTTTGATCATACCGCTTACCTTAGTTATTTGTTATTCCATTGTGATGAGGAAGTTTTTTTCAAAAGCTCCCGATTGGGGATTTGAGGTACCCATCTTTCTATTTGGAATAGGAATTATGGTGGCTGGTGCTGAAGTTCTTCGTGTAAATGAGCATATATCAGTAGACGTTATTCCGAGGCTTCTGTCAGCAAAAGCGCAAGTAGCATTGAAGATATTTTCAGCATCAATAATAATTATTGTATGCCTGTTTATGGCCGGCCAAGGATATAAATTGGCGTTGAGTTCTACTTTGATAAATGAACATTCGTCTCATCAAAGTTCTTTTAATCCTCCGATATGGTGGTATAAGTGGTTCATACCTCTTTCGGCAGTATTAGTTCTTTTGCAGGCTATTCGCCATTTGGTCGATGAAATACTTGTACTTCTAGGAAAGGAGACTGAAAATAAATGATTCTTGAATATGCGCCAATAATAATGTTTCTTCTCTTGTTTCTATTACTTTTCCTAGGAGTACCTATTGCTTTTTCTTTGAGTTTTACAGGCCTTGTATTTGCTTATTTTTTGTGGGGAATACAGAGTACGAGTCTTTTGACGAGTGCCGTCTGGGGTGTAATGAATAACTTTACGCTTATTGCAATCCCTTTGTTCATATTTATGTCGATATTATTGGAGAAGTCGAATATAATTGCCGATCTTTACGAAACGGTTTATAAATGGTCAGGCGGTTTAAGGGGTGGCTTAGCAATAGCGACAATCTTGGTTGGTGCTATTATTGGAGCAATATCAGGCGTAGTTGCAGCCGGAGTAATCGGTTTAGGTTTGATTGCATTGCCACAGATGCTTAAATATAAATATCAGGAAAACCTAAGTTTAGGCGCTGTTATGGCAGGTGGAACTTTGGGTCAACTTATCCCTCCAAGTTTGAATATGGTAGTTTATGGTGCGATTACTGGCGTTTCCGTTACAAGTCTTTTTGCAGGTGGGTTGGGTACGGGAGTTTTCCTTGCAGGCTTGTTTATTGTCTATATTCTTGTTCGTTCATTGCTCCAAAAAGATTTGGCTCCAGCACTTGAAAAGGAAAAAAGAGCAACATGGGAAGAGAAATTTAAATCATTAAAATCTATTATTCTACCTATGGTTTTGATTTTTGTTGTATTAGGAGCAATATTTACCGGAACTGCTACTCCGACAGAGGGTGCTGCTGTTGGGGTTTTAGGTACAATAATCATTAGTTTAGTTACTAAAAGGCTTAGTTTCAAAGGATTCCAAGATTCTTTAACAGCAACTCTGAAAATGTCAGGGATGGTCGGCTGGATACTTGCTGGGGCAGCATGCTTTAGTTCGGTATTCTCAGGTGTGGGCGGAAATCGATTAGTCGCAGATATGGCCCAAGCTGCACCAGGTGGTAAATGGGGAATTCTTGTATTCTCTTTAGTATTTATAATCATTTTAGGGATGTTTTTAGAAACAATGGCATTGATTATGTTGGCAGCACCTATCATATCACCATTAATTGCCGACGCTGGATTTGATCCATTATGGTGGGGGATTATCTTTATGGTAGTTCTACAATTAGCCTACTTGACACCGCCATTCGGATTTGCAATATTTTATCTGAAGAGTGCAGTGGGTAATAAAATTCCAATAGAGAAGATTTATAAAGCCACAATTCCTTTTATTATTCTACAGCTTATAGCGGCTATTGTATTTATAGTTTTCCCGGATCTAGCTCTATGGTTACCCGGGTTATTAAAAAAGTAAGAGCAATAGAAGATGTATCATTAACATAAAAATTAGGAGGAATTTATAATGGTAAAACTTGAAGGGGTATTCCCTGTACTAGTTACACCCATGTTGAACGAACAGGAAATTGATTGGGAAGGTTTCAAAAATAATATCGAACACTTCATCAATGAAGGCGTAGCAGGTCTTGCCATCAATGGAAGTACAGGTGAGTTTGTCAGCTTGACGAAGGAAGAGCGTTTTAAGGCAGTTGAAGTCGCGGTTGCGCAAGTGAATGGACGTATTCCACTTGTTGTTGGAACGGCAGCGGAAACGACGGCAGATGCGATTGAGTTTACACAACAGGCTGAACAAGCTGGTGCAGACGCTTCATTGTTAATTAACTCGTATTATTCACATCCGAAAGAGAACGAAATCTATGAACACTTTAAAGCAGTTGCAGAGTCTGTTAAATTCCCGGTTATGATTTACAACAATCCATTCACATCTGGTGTTGACATCAGCACGGAAACGATTCTAAAAGTCGGACGTGACGTTGAAAATATTACACATATTAAAGAATCAAGCGGTGGAATCGGCAAGGCACGCGATATCGCTCGACAAGGGGCAGGTTTCATTAAAGTATTCTGTGGTTCTGAAGACCTTGCTATTGAATCATTTCTAGTTGGGGCAACCGGATGGATTTCTGTCTCAGGTAACATTGCACCAGGTCTAGTGACAGCTATGTACAATCATGTTCAAAACAATGAAATGGATGAGGCATGGGCACTTTACGACAGACTTCTGCCACTTTGTGAGTTTCTTGAAGGATCTGGAAAATACGTTCAAATTGTTAAACGGGCGATGGATTTACAAGGTTTGGCAGGCGGACCTTGCCGTAGACCGAGACTGCCATTGAATGAAGAAGAAGATGCAAAGTTGAAAGCATTGCTCCAAAGCTTGGAAGCAGTCAAAAACTAAAAGGTGGAGCGTTGAATGATGAAAATAACAGATTTAAAATTGAAGCCGAAAGTGCAAATATTCTTGGATGAAAACGTGGGATTGTACATTGACGGAAACTATGTACCCGCTCGTAGTGGGACAATGTTTGACGTCATCAATCCCGCCACTGAAGAAGTCATTGCCAAAGTGAGTGAAGCGCAAGCTGAAGATATCGATATTGCAGTTGCAGCAGCGGATCGTTCACATCTTATCTATACTACAAGCTAGGACCGTTTGGATCAACGACTTCGGACTTGAATGGGAAACAATGTGTCGTTCGGCGGCTATAAACAATCTGGAATCGGTCGTGAGATGGGTGGAGAATACGGGTTGGAAAACTACACATTAGTGAAAGGTGTATTCGTAAATAGTAAGCAGTAACCAAGTTAATATAAATAGAAAAGACTCCCAACCGATTTCCGGTTGGGAGTCTCATTCTCTACCATCATTCATCAGATGTGATAAGCGTTTCTAATTCTATGAGTGACTAGAACCGAATAATTAGTGTTTACTCTGTCGATACTGAATGATAAGTAGCCAGAAGTGTGAATGTATATTGTCATAATGAAAAAAATTCACCCAAATGGCTCATAGTAAAACGTGGATATGCTATACTAAACGGTATCATCTTTAGGAGGATTGCAATGACAATTATAGTCAGGGTAACCGATGTTGAAATTAATCATTTGAAAAACGTGAAAAAGGGACAGTTCCAAACAAATTCACGTTTCGATACTTTGAATAAAGCGGACGTTGTGGGCTTTTATGGACAAAATGGCTCCGGAAAGACGGCTGTTGTCTATGCTTTCAAGCTGGTGAAAGCTTTGTTATCTGCAAATCAGCATCAAACACTTCCAGAACTAACCGATAATTTAATTTGCTTTAATGAAGAAACAATTCGTTTACAGTTTCAATTTATAGTTACAAATAGTTTTGGTGAGTTTTTCGTGAAGTATTCCGTCTGTTTAGGAGCCGGGGAAAAAAGACTAACTGTAATTGAAGAAGAAGTATCCTATAGGGAAAATGAGAAGAATAAACGATTTAAGATACTTGTTTTGAAAAATAAGAGTACGATTACCGTTCGTAACAAAAAAATGAATGAAATGAATGAAGCAGATAGGGTTGCTGTTATGTTCTCCAATAAAATGGCTTATGGAAATGCGACTTCTTTTGTATTCAGAGAAGAGTTATCGGAAACACTAGATTCCATCCTAGATGAATCAGAAGTTGAAATAATGAAGAATTTATCGGTCGATTTTAATCGGAATTTGCATGTCATTGATACGGTTCAATACGGTCTTCTTATCGCGAATATTAGTATGCCATTTAGCATTCATTTGGAAAATAAGCGTGGACATATTCCATATGAGATGCAGGATACAATGGTATTACCAATAGAATTGTTTCAAACGATTGAGCAAGTCATTCACCAAACAAATAGTGTACTTCAAACAATCATTCCAGGTCTACAAATAAAAGTAAGAGAGATTAACAAACAGAAACAATTGGATGGAGGTGAAGGAGTCCGTTTTGAGTTTCTTTCTAAAAAAGGTGAGGTTGAGCTGCCGTTAAGAAGCGAGTCGGAAGGTATTTTAAAAATTATTTCGATTTTAAGCACACTTATTGCTGTATACAACAATCCGAATGCGTGTGTAGTCATTGATGAGCTCGACGCGGGCATTTTTGAATATTTGCTCGGTGAGTTGTTAGAAGTGTTAAGTGATAATGGAAAGGGACAGCTAATTTTCACTTCCCATAATCTACGTATTTTAGAAGTCCTTCCAATCCGAAGTTTATGGTTTACAACACTTAATGAAATGGATCGTTATCTTCAATTAAAAGGTGTTAAAAAGTTAAGTAATGCGCGGGATATTTATTTACGCGCTGTCCAGTTAGGCGGACAAGACGAAGCGGTTTACGCTGAAACAAATCTATATGATATCAAAGCCTCGTTTAGAAAAGCAGGTATTCTACATGGAGGAAAGTAGGAAAAGGGTTGTTTTATTAATCGTCGAAGGAAATTCTGAAGAAAGTTTATTGTACAATCGTTTACGGCAACTTTTCGAACAACATGAAATACGTTTGGAAATCAACAGGGTGACATATTTTATGACTTAAGCAGAAGAACGAAATCAATCAAGAGTGTAATTGGAGATACCGTAAAAGCGTTTATGCTGAAAAATAAATTTAAAGCGGATGATCTATTGGCTGTCTTGCACGTCATTGATACTGATGGTTGCTTTATAACGGCAGACGATATTGTCATTGATGATACCCAAACTGGCTTAACTTTATACTGCGAAAATTCAATTAGCGTCCTGAATGAGAAGCAAAGGAAATTTATAGAAATCAGAAATGAACAAAGAAGCAACAATATTGACATAATGAAAACGCTAACCATGATTATTCTGAACGTTTAGATAAGTAATTGAATTCGGCGAATAAACAGAGGAGAACCAATATGATTATTAAAGAAATTAACATTCGGAAAATGAAAATGATGATGAAACATCCATTTACGACGAGTTTTGGTACGTTCCAAGAAAAAGAATTTATGTTGTTAGAAGTGAAGGACGAACTAGGGAATACAGGATGGGGTGAGTCAGTCGCATTCCAAACACCTTGGTATACTGAAGAAACACTTGGGACGAGTTTACATATCATTCAAGACTTCCTGATTCCACTTGTGCTTGGGAATGAAATCGAGCATCCGGATGAGGTAACTGAATTATTTAATGCTATTCGACGAAATAATATGGCGAAGTCGACAGTTGAAGGCGCAATTTGGGATTTGTATGCAAAGCGAAATAAAATGACGTTAGCACAAGCGCTGGGCGGAGATTTAGATAAAATTGAAGTTGGGGTTAGCGTTGGAATTGAGAAAAATGTAGCAGATTTAGTGGAGCGTGTTGGAGGTTTTATAAAAGAAGGATACAAACGGATTAAAGTGAAGATTAAACCAGGATATGATGTGGAAGTCATACGTGAACTCAGAATGAATTTTCCTGATGTACCACTAATGGCCGATGCAAATTCAGCGTATACGCTTGAAGATATAGATCTATTAAAGCAACTAGATGAATTTAATTTAATGATGATTGAGCAACCATTTGCTTCGGACGATATAATTGACCATGCGATTATACAAAAGGAGTTAACGACGCCGATTTGTTTGGATGAAAGCATTCATTCTCTTGAAGATACGCGAAAAGCAATTGAACTCGGCAGCTGCAAAATTATTAACATTAAAATTGGTCGTGTTGGTGGGCTAACTGAAGCTAAAAAAATTCATGACTATTGTCTGGCGCAGGGAATTCCAGTATGGTGCGGTGGTATGTTGGAATCGGGAATTGGTCGTGCGCATAATGTAGCCTTAACCACTCTACCAAACTTTATATTACCAGGGGATACATCAAGTTCATCACGTTATTGGGAAGAAGATGTTATTACACCAGAAGTTATTGCGATAGATGGTTATATTACGGTTCCCACGGGTTACGGGATCGGATATGAACCGAATATCGAGGCGATGGATAGGTATACGGTAGAAGAAATGAATTTTAAAGCTTAAACATAAAAATAGCTCGGTAAAGCGTGTACTATTGCGCTTTGCCGGGCTGTTTTATTTCAAGTGATTGTCATCGGAATGCTTTTGCAACCATTCAGTGATTAAAGTAAGAGAGGGTTTTTCAGTTACTAGATATACCGTGAAATCCTCTGCTTCTTTTTCGGAAGCCCTTAACTGACAGCCATTTAGTTTTAAAAATAAAAACGTTGCAGCAAAGCTTGTGCGCTTATTTGCATTATGGAATGCATGGTTCTGAGATAGGCTTGCGTATAAAGTTGCCGCCTTCTCCCAAATCGACGGATAGGCATCTTCGCCGAACAAGGATTGTTGCGGTCGGTTCAGTGCACTATCCAATAGAGTCCGGTCTTTCACCCCAATTGGTTCAGCTGGGGTATATCTTTTAATAACGAGGGCGTTTAGCATAAGCGCTTCTTTTTCGGTAATGAATCTAGTCATGATGCAGCGGATTATCTATCAGCAAGATTCCGCAAAGTGGTATCATAGTTTTCGAACAATTCCTTTACGCCATCAATGAAATCTTGATCGATTCCCTCTAATCCATCAAGATTCAGATTTGTGGTTTTCTTGAATGAAACAGTGCCATTCTCTTCTAGATGAAATTTTATGTCGTCCCCCTGATTTGCTTGAATATGACTTAGCACTTCAGCCGGGAGCGTAACGCCTAGACTATTGCCTACTTTAGTGATTTTTCTTTCCACTACTTTCACCACCATATCCATAATCCCTCCTTCTATCTTTAGCGTTTAGAAAGTATTTTAGAACAAGATTCAAATATATATTTATATTTTTATGTGTTATAACCATTATAACCGTTATGTTGTATTTGTAAACCATAATAAAAAAATCAGCCATATGTTAACATGGCTGATTTCAATTTCCCCTCATCCAAATACAAAATACGACTACCTAGTTTCTCCGCTTCCGAATGGCTATGCGTCACAAGGATGATTGGGATTTCCCAAAGCTTATGCAGTCTTAGCAATTCCTCATGACTTCTTGCGCGGGTCGCGTCATCCAATGCGGAAAAAGGTTCGTCCAAAAGTAAGAGATCGGGTTCTGTTGCGAGGGCACGTGCAATGGCTACTCGCTGTTTTTCCCCGCCTGAAATTTCGTTCGGGTATTTCTCTTCCAAGTGGTCAATTCGCAATTCCACCATCAATTCCTTCGCGAAGCTTTCAGACTTCATGCCATACGCGATATTTTTCCAAACAGTTAAATGTGGAAAGAGTGCGTAGTCTTGGAAGAGATAGCCGATCTTGCGCCGCTGAATAGGCACGTTTACTTTTTTTGCTTCGAATAAAGGACGATTATTCAGTTGAATGGAGCCGCTGGTTGCCTTTGTTAGACCTGCAATACAGTTAAGAATGGTCGTTTTTCCTGACCCGGATGGACCAAAAAGAACGAGGATTTCATCTTTGGTAACAGTAAATTCAATATCCAGGTCGAAATGGGCTAATTTTTTTTGAATCGTTACAGTAAGCATAATTGGCCTCCTTCGCACTACTCTTTACGCCGCTCGGAATAGCGCATCATGTTCCGTTTACTCCACCAGTTTAGCCAGAGGATGGCGCTAAAACCGACTAGGACAATAATTAATACCCAAAACTTCGCCATATCCATATTGCCAGATTCGACCGCGAAATAGATGGCTAACGGAATCGTATCTGTCACGTTCGGAATATAACCAGCGAGCATGAGTGTTGCGCCGAATTCACCTAGCGCACGGGCAAATGATAACACTAGTCCGGCTAACAATCCCGGCCAAGCGAGCGGGAAAGAGATAGTCCAGAAAACTTTCCACTTGGAAGCGCCCATTGTATAGGCAGCATTTTCAATTGTCGGGTCATAGTGCTTAAATGCCGCCGCTGCGCTTTGATACATGAGCGGAAAAGAGACGACGACCGCGGCAATGATGACTGCATACCAAGAGAAGACGACTTGGAAATCAAACCAGTTCTTAAGAATTTGTCCTAAAAATCCATTCTTACCGAAAAGATAGAGCAATCCGAAGCCAACAACGGTTGGAGGAAGAACAAGTGGCAATAAAATAACCGATTCGATTATACTTTTACCGTGAAAAGAATTTCGGGCCATCAAACGCGCCAACAATACACCGATGATGAATACGATTATGGTTGCGATTGCAGCCGTTTTAAAGGATAGCCATAATGGAGAAAAGTTTACGTCACTCATTGCAAATCACCTTAATTCATTTTCTAAATCCGTGTTTCTCCAGAATAGCTTGTGCTTTGTCCGTTGTCATGAATTTCACAAACTCGGATGCTTGTTGTTCATGTTTGGTATCTTTTAGAACGGCTGCTGGATAAATAATCGGGTCATGTAAGCTGCTATCCGCAGTAGCTAGAACTTTGATTTCCTTGGAAGTGATTGCGTCACTTTCATAAACAAAACCGATGTCAACATTCCCTGTTTCAACATAAGTCAGTACTTGACGGACATCCTGAGCGAGTACAATTTTATTTTCCAAAGTACTCCATTTATCTAGCTTTTGCAGCAGCTGTTCCGTATACTGGCCAGCTGGCACACTTTCAGGGTTACCGATTGCAATTTGCTCGATGTCATCTGCCGCGATTTCATCTATGGATTTGTAGTTGATAGCCGAAGATTTCCCGGTGATAAGTACAATTTTGTTCCCGGTGATATCCTGACGTGTTTCATTGACTATAAGATCTTCTTTTTCCAATGTATCCATCCAGTCTTGATTGGCTGAGAAGAACACATCAACCGGCGCACCTTGTTGGATTTGTTGTGCCAATTTACCAGATCCGCCTAGGATGTAAGTCAATTTGACATTGTGCTCACTTTCATAGACTCCTTTAATTTCTTCAAGGGCATCCGTTAGGCTGATGGCTGCTGATATTGTCATTTCTACTTTTTCGCCTTGAACTTTCGTGGTTTTAGGCTGTGCTGTGCTACTTTTCTCGTTGGCACATCCAGCGATGATAAGCATTAGAACAAGTAAAAATGATATGAATTTAACCTTTTTCAATTGTTTCTCCACCCTTCATATTCATAGTTATGTCATAGTCGTACAAGGTATAATTATACATGATTTGTTCCTCTAGTAAAATCATGGTATTCCCTTATTTCTTCTTGAACACGACCCGATAAATTGTAAATTCATTACGGCGATAGCTTCGACGCCCAAAATCAAATAGAAGTATTCCCTTGTGTGACCTCGCTTTCACCTATATAAGTTGAATTTAAGTTTTACACTTTTGTTTCAACTATTCAAGTATAAATGGGCCGTTGATCTTTCGTTCAACTTATATAGTAGACAAAGTGAAATTTGTTGACAATTAAAAGAAGTTCGTTATACTTGGAATTGTTCGATAGATTAATTGAATAAGTTTGAACTAGGGGTGTCCGGTTAGTCCGGACTGAGAGGGAAAAAACGTTTAAGTTTTCCTAACTCTTTGGACCTGATCTGGCTCGTACCAGCGTGGGGAAGTATCTAAATCTAACAGCGACATACTTTTTTGTATGTTTAATTTAGAGAGACTAGGTCCGTTTTTTAATGGATCTGGTCTTTTTTTGTTGTCGCATCCCCTTTTTGGTCTGAGTCATGGTCTTCCTGAAAATTAACGAATGAGGAGACGATGACGAGATGAAAATCGCAAAAGAAGAACAAACGATTCATATCCATGATAGTTTTCCAGCAAGCCGAAAAGTGTATATCCAGGGGAGTAGGGAAGATATTCTTGTCCCAGTTAGGGAGATTCAACTTTCCCCTACAGTGACAGATGCCGGCGAGATTGAGAACGAGCCATTCCGTGTTTATGACACAAGTGGTAAATATACAGACGAACAATACGAAGTGGATATCCGTAAAGGTCTCCCTGCACTTAAAAGGAATTGGATAGTTGGGCGGAAAGATGTGGAGGAATATGAAGGCAGGGAAGTGCAGCCGGAAGACAATGGTTACAGTAAGAAAAATGTGAAGGAAGATAAAAACTTTCTCCTTTTGAATAGAAAACCGCTGCGTGCGAAAACGGGTAGCAATGTAACGCAAATGCATTATGCGAGACAAGGAATTATTACGCCTGAAATGGAATTCATCGCGATTCGTGAAGGGCTGGAAGCTGAATATGTACGGGATGAAGTTGCAAGGGGACGCGCAATTATCCCTTCAAACATCAACCATCCAGAAGCGGAACCCATGATTATCGGACGTAATTTTCATGTGAAAATAAATGCTAATATCGGTAACTCTGCCGTCTCTTCATCTATCGGGGAAGAAGTAGAGAAGATGACGTGGGCAACGCGTTGGGGTGCGGATACGATTATGGATTTGTCCACGGGCCGTGATATTCATACAACACGTGAATGGATCATCCGTAATTCCCCGGTTCCAGTTGGCACTGTGCCACTCTATCAAGCACTTGAAAAAGTGAATGGCAAAGTGGAGGAGCTTTGCTGGGAAGTTTTCCGTGATACATTGATTGAGCAGGCGGAGCAAGGGGTCGACTATTTTACAATCCATGCGGGGGTCCTGTTGCGCTATATTCCGCTGACTGTGAAACGAGTGACGGGAATTGTCTCAAGAGGCGGTTCGATTATGGCGCAGTGGTGCATGATTAATCATAAAGAAAGTTTCTTATATACTCATTTCGAAGAGATTTGTGAAATCATGAAGCAGTACGACGTATCGTTCTCTTTGGGAGACGGTTTACGTCCAGGCTCTATTGCGGATGCTAATGATGAAGCACAATTTGCCGAATTAGATACGCTGGGCGAATTAACGAAAATTGCATGGAAGCATGATGTTCAAGTTATTATTGAAGGTCCGGGACATGTGCCGATGCACTTAATCAAAGAAAACGTCGATAAGCAAATGGAAGTCTGTCAAGAAGCACCGTTTTATACGTTAGGTCCGTTAACAACAGATATTGCGCCGGGCTATGATCATATTACGTCAGCAATCGGGGCGGCGATGATTGGTTGGTTCGGTACGGCGATGCTTTGTTATGTGACGCCAAAAGAGCATTTGGGACTGCCTAATAAAAATGATGTACGTGAAGGGGTTATTGCCTATAAAATTGCGGCGCATGCAGCTGATCTTGCGAAGGGTCATCCGAGCGCTCAGAATCGAGATGATGCCCTCTCGAAAGCACGCTTTGAATTCCGTTGGAGAGACCAGTTTAATCTTGGTCTTGACCCTGAACGGGCGCTTGAATACCATGATGAAACATTGCCAGCTGAAGGCGCGAAAGTGTCTCATTTCTGTTCGATGTGTGGACCTAAGTTTTGCAGTATGCGAATTTCGCATGACATCCGTAAATATGCCGATGAGAATAAGTTAGAAGAAAAGCTTGCTATTGAAAAGGGGTTAGAGGAAAAGGCGAAGGAGTTTCAAGAGGTTGGTGGGAACATTTACATTTGAAGGCAATAAGGGGAGGGGTTTGACGATGACAGGGACAGACCAACTTTTGAAAGATATTGCGCAAAGTAAGATCCGACTTGTGTTATCCCGCATTAACGGGCAATAAGACCCCCACTGATTGAAGATTAACTTTATATGAACAAAACTCAATTTTAAAAGCCATTCAGATTTGTTGAATGGCTTTTAAAATTATACTTTTTACCCCGTACTAAAAGGGCCGACCAACCGACCTTATGGAAACGTCTGCACGAGCAGATCCTGTGCATCGCCCCCTCAGTGCTGGGAGGTTCGCTTTATCTACGATCACTTTTCGGATCAAATGCATCACGTAATCCGTCACCGATGAAGTTAATCGCTAGTACAGTTACTAATATTCCAACACCAGGTGGAATCCATGCTTCTGGATGATAACGTAAAATCCGAATACTTTGTGCTTCGGAAATCATATTTCCCCAGGTTGGTGTAGGTTGTGGAATCCCAAAGCCGATAAAACTTAAGGCAGATTCGATAATAATCATTGTAGCCATCATTAATGTTGCGTTAACGATAATCGGTCCAATGGCATTAGGGATAAAGTGTCTGAAAATTATTCTGAAATCACTTGCCCCAATGGCTCTCGCACCAAGTACAAATTCTTGTTCCCGGAGTGAAAGAAATGAACCTCTTACAATCCGTGTTAACGTTGGCCATGAAGTAATTGCGATAACTGTTACAAAAATGCCTATGGTAACCTTCCCTAACAATGCAATTATTGTTAGAGCTAAAACAAGAAACGGTAAGGCAAGTACTAAATCAGTGAGTCGCATAATAAAATTATCAATTTTACCGCCATAATATCCGGCTAACGCTCCCAGGACTAAGCCAATCGAGAGTGTAAATAACATCGCACTAAATCCGACAGTTAAAGAAACTCTAGCTCCATACAATAACCTGGCAAAGTTATCTCGACCTGAAGCATCTGTACCTAGGATGTTATCACTACTAGGGCCTTGTTCAACTAACATCAGATTGGATTTCCTAGGGTCATGATCTGTTAAATACGGTGCAAAAATGGCACCTAAAATAATTACAAATAAAACAATAATACCGACCAGAGCTAATTTGTTTTTCAAAAAACGATGGACCGATAATTGAAGAGGGCTTCTATGTTTCCTATCTGGTTGATCTATGGATTCAATTTGAATTGTATTATTTTGACTAGTTTGCATCCTACGTCAGCACCTCAATCATAGCGAATTCTCGGGTCGACAATACTGTAAAAGATATCTGCTAGTAAATTCCCTATGAGTATAGCCACACCTAACAGGAGAGCGATTGCCATAATAACAGGATAATCATGGTTCGTTATGGAGCTAAGAAACAACGTACCAAGACCAGGGAAATTAAAAACTTGTTCTGTAATAATCGCACCACTTAATAGGGCACCGAATTCGAAACCCATTAGTGTAATAATCGGGATCATGGCATTACGAAGCGTATGTTTATACAAAACATTTCGATCGCTCATCCCTTTTGCCTTCGCTGTTCGAATATAATCACTACCAAGCACATCTAAAACTTCAGATCGCATATACCGCATATACGTTGCTGTTCCAGCCAATCCTAACGTCAACCCGGGTAGGACCATATGATGTATTCGATCTTTAAACTCCGCAAAACCTGAAAGGCCTGTACTCGATGTTGTTCCCTGGGCAGGAAACCAGCCGAGGTTAATCGATAAAAGATAAATTGCGACAAGACCAAAGAAAAAGTTGGGAGTCGCCAGTCCAAAAAATCCAAATGTTGTAGCACCATAGTCCAACGGTGAGTACGGGTTGCGTGCTGAGTAAATACCAATCGGGATAGCAACGACTAACGTGATGCCGAGGGCAACCAAACCTAAGTATAATGTGTTTACAATTCGTTCCGTAATTAGGCTTTGAACGGATCGTCCTTTATAAGCTATCGATTCGCCAAAATCACCTCGTGCAACAGAACTAGCCCAGTTGAAATACTGAACAGGTATCGATTTATTTAACCCAAGAGCCTCCCGTTGCTGTTCATAAACTGCCAGGTCTATATTTGGGTCTACTATTTTCCCCGAAAGTGGATCTCCTGGAGCTGCCTTAGCTAATCCGAATACGATGATAGACAGGGCTAATAACATTGGGATAAATACTAATATTCTTCTTATAATGTATTGATACATACTATGCCCCCCATGAAGGAGGAGAGTATGCGATTAGGGCCGCATACCCTCATGTGTTGTCCTTCTAGTTATTATTTTGCGTCATTAACCCACCATGTGTGTGAATCTTGATACATCGTGTGTGGAAGTGCAATAATACCTTCTATACGATCGTTGTATGCCCAAATACTGTTTTGAGCGTAAAGAAGTAGTGCTGGCAAGTCTTCCGAGAAGAGGTGTTGCCATTCGCCGTACACATCAGCACGGAAGTTTTGTTCAAAGGCTTCAGGCGCTTTGACTGCTTTTTGTAACAACTCACCAGATTTAGGGTTGTTCCAACGAGAGAAGTTATAACCAGCTTTTGCTGCCCACAAGCCTGATGGATCAGGATCAGTACTACCTAGAGTCCAGCCAATCAAATATAAATCCCAGTCCGTATTGTCGTCCGTAAGGCCTGGTACGTATGCAGACATTTCTTTTGGCTGACGTAAATTCACCTTAATGCCGACTTCTTCAAGCTGTTCTTGGATGATTGGAGCTGATTTTTCACGTAATTCGTTTCCAGTCGGGTAATCCATATTTAGAATCCATTCGTTACCGTCCGGATCTTCACGGAATCCGTCTGCATTTTTATCGACATAGCCCGCCTCATCGAGCATTTCCCCCGCTTTGTCAGGATCGTATGTGTAATTGATGGCCGCTTTATCGTCATAAGCCCAGAACTGCGTAGCAACTGGCGAGTTAATGGGTTGACCATGACCATGTAGAAGGCCCTTGCCGTGTCCTTCACCAACTAAGCCCTCACGGTTAACTGCATAGGCAATCGCTTGTCTTACAACTGGATTAGACAGCTTTTTGTTTGGTACCCAATTAGCTGGTTCTATGACACCTGCTTCAACGTCTGCCGTTGTACGGTGATTATGTTTGAATCCAAGTATTTGGTACCCAAAGTCTGGTTGTTCAATAATTTCAATGTTTTTGTATTCATTCACCATATCAAAGTCTGCCGGGTGAATCCCGCCCGGACTAGCAACAAAATCAAGTTCGCCTTTTTCAAGTAAACCTGTCATAACGGATTGTGCGATAACTTTCCAAACGATTTTATCTAAATGCGGTGCACCTTTCCAATAATCTACGTTACGCTCAAGAACATACTGTTCACGTTCAATCATATCAGTGAACTTAAAGGGTCCAGTTCCAATAACTTTTCCACCTTCAAGCGATTCCGGTGTGGATGGAATATCCTTAATAGCAATGTCTTTGAAAATGTGTTCTGGAATGATTGTGAAACTTGCGGTGTACAGTGGTGTCACACTTGGCTCCTCAAATTTGAAGATAACAGTATAATCGCCATCTGCAACTACACCTTCAAAATCCTTTGTTTTACCTTTGTTGTAAGCTTCAAAACCTAACAACGGCTCAACGTAGTTTGACCGAACTCCACCCGCTGCAACGTAGTCAGGATCCGCAATCGATTTGTATGTGAAAACAACGTCCTTCGCAGTGAATTCCGCACCATCATGCCATTTTACCCCTTCTTCAAGGTGAAGAGTAAGTTCTGTTTGGTCATCATTTAATTTCCAATCTTTGGCCAAATTGGCGACAAACTCAAGCTTGTCGTTTTGAGTAAAAAGACCTTCATGTGTAAAATCAAGAATATTGGCTTCATAAGAATCGTCATAGAAAATAGGGTTGAACATCCCCGCTGGTGCAGAATACATGGCACCCGTTATTGTTCCACCATCCGTTGGTCCATCATTTGCTGCTTTTTTCTCACCGTCTTTTTTACCTTCTGTTGCTGGATCATCCTTTTTGACGCCCTCTACCTTGTCTTTAGCACAAGCTGACAACACAAGCCCAAGTATTAACAATAAAGCGAGCAGAACTATACTAGGTTTATAACGTTTAAACATACTATTTCCCCCTTTTCAATTTTGATAATGAACATAAATTTACTGCGAATAATAATGTGCACACCACCCCCCTAAAAGTTGTGACATTATTCCTCTGAATACAAATGACAAGCCACAAAGTGATCTGTCTCTAACTCTATTAATTCAGGTCGTTCGATAGCACAGCGATCATGTGCTTGGGGACATCTTGTTCTAAATGTACATCCCGAGGGGGGATTTGCCGGACTTGGTAAATCCCCAGTCAACGCAATTTTTCTCTGTTTGTGATTGCTCTCTTCGTTTAAATCGATTACAGGTATTGAAGAGAGCAGGGCTTGAGTATATGGATGGAGTGCATTAGTATAGAGTGCTTGTTTAGGTGCTATTTCTACAAATCTTCCCAGATACATGACGGCAACCCGGTCACTTATGTGCTTTACGACACTTAAATCATGGGCGATAAATAAATAGGTAAGTCCCAAATCATCTTGAAGGTCCTTCATAAGATTTAACACTTGTGCTTGAATGGATACATCGAGCGCAGAAACGGGTTCATCGCATATCACGAATTTTGGGTGTATCACGAGCGCTCTTGCTATACTAATCCGTTGTCGTTGCCCTCCAGAAAATTCGTGCGGATATTTTTGCCGATCATCTGCTCGTAATCCAACTTTCTCAATGATTTCAATCACTCGTTTTTTTCTTTCTTCTTTAGACATTTTCCCCTGAACAATTAATGGTTCTTCTACAAGTTGTCCTACACTCATTTTTGAATTTAAGGAAGCAAAAGGGTCTTGGAAAATAATTTGCATATCCTCACGTTGCGGACGAATTTTTCTTTGACTTAAATAAGAGATGTCTACATCGTTAAAGATAACTTGACCATCTGTCGGTTCAAGTAAGCGCAGAATAACACGACCTAACGTTGATTTTCCAGACCCTGACTCACCGACAATTCCAAGAGTTTCGCCTTTGCGAATGGTGAAAGAAACATCATCGACCGCCTTTAGGTGACCAATTGTACGTTTTAAAACGCCGCCCTTAATAGGGAAGTACTTTTTAATATTTTTTACGTCTACAAGTATTTCTTGTTCATCTTTAGTTGTTAGTGTCATTTTATACTGCCTCCGTTCTCATAAAGATAACAACGGACAAAATGACCTGTATCATATTCTCTTAATTCTGGGTTTGATTGTGTGCATTTTTCCATTACATATGGACAACGACTAGAAAATCGGCAACCATGCGGAAAGCTGTAGGCAGGCGGAACGGTGCCTTTAATCGTTCCAAGACGCTCCACATCCTCGTCTAGATTTGGCAAACTAGCCAACAAGCCTTGTGTGTATGGGTGTTTTGTAAGTTTTAAAAGTTCTTTTGTGGCTGCTTGTTCAACAATCTGTCCTCCATACATCACCATTACACGATCTGTGTATTCATAAACAACTCCAAGATCATGTGTAATAAGCAGTAGGGACATCTGGAACTTTTTTTGCATTTCGGCCATTAAATCGAGAATTTGTGCTTGGATGGTTACATCTAAAGCTGTCGTCGGTTCATCGGCAATTAGCAATTGCGGCTCACATGAAATTGCCATTGCAATCATTACGCGTTGCCTCATTCCGCCTGAAAGTTGATGAGGATATTCTTTTAAAATTTCTTTAGGGCGTGGAATGCCAACGACTTTTAGTAGTTCAATTGCTTCTTGATGGGCATCCTTCTTATTCATTTTTTTGTGCTTTCTAAGAATCTCGGTTATTTGACTTCCAATCGTGTACACCGGATTTAGAGCAGTCATAGGTTCTTGGAAAATCATTGCAATGTCATTGCCTCGAATATTCGTCATTTGCTTTGGTTTTAATTCGAGTAATTTCTGATCATTCATTGTAATTGTGCCGTCTACAATACGTCCTGGTTTATTAATGAGTTGCATAATGGACAGTGCAGTTATACTTTTTCCACTGCCAGACTCTCCAACGAGTGCAACGGTTTCACCTGGAAAAATAGAAAATGAAATATTATCGACGGCCTTAGCAACTCGATTTTCGCCTAAGTAGAAATAAGTTTTTAATTGACTAACATCCAATACCGGTTGGTTATTCATGCGGACACTCCATTCAATGTACTAGGCATTCCTAAAAAAAATACGTGGATAAAGAGATTGGACAACAAATTTGGAGTCTAGTGCTGTAAAGGCAGTTTACGAGTGGTTAATCGCTCTAAAATAGTAATGATTGAACCAGTTTTAGGTGATACCATATAATACGTGGAATAATCTTGATAATATTATTAAGTGTATTTATAATAGTTAGATATGTCAATCTAATTTTCAAATCGAGCGGATTAAGTCGAATTGTAATTGTCGTTTTGTGTCGTACAAGTCCGAATTCTGGATAAATAGTGTATACTATTAGTAATTTAGTAATCGGAAGAAGGAGAATTGGAATGAGTTCGAATTATGTAAATGATAGTTTGGCATTACATACGGATCTTTATCAAATAAACATGGCAGAATCTTACTGGGCGGATGGTATTCATAATCGGAAATCCGTTTTCGAATTATTTTTCAGAAGATTACCGTTCGGGAATGGTTACGCGGTATTTGCGGGACTTGAAAGAGTACTTGATTTTTTAAGAGATTTTCATTTTAGCGAGAGTGATTTGGCGTACTTAAGGGATGAGCTTGGCTATAAAGAAGATTTCATTGCTTATTTGAAAGATATACGCTTCACGGGAACTGTACACTCAATGGTAGAGGGTGAACTCGTTTTTGCGAATGAACCCATTATCCGAGTGGAAGCACCCCTTGCAGAAGCACAACTGATTGAAACGGCCCTTCTTAATATTGTTAATTACCAAACACTTATCGCAACGAAAGCGAGTCGCATCAAACAGGTCGTAAAGGATGAAGTGGTGATGGAGTTTGGTAGCCGTCGGGCACATGAAATCGATGCGGCCGTTTGGGGAGCACGCGCGACATTCATCGGTGGAATTGAAGCGACGAGTAATGTGTTGGCGGGAAAAAGATTCAATATCCCCGTAGCAGGTACGCATGGCCATTCCATGGTGCAAGCCTATAAAAATGAGTATGAGGCATTTCATTCATATGCGCAGCGCCATAAGGATTGTATTTTCCTCGTGGATACATATAATACATTGAAAATCGGTATACCGACAGCCATCCAAGTTGCAAAAGATCTTGGCGATCAAATCAATTTCAGAGGCGTCCGTCTTGATAGTGGGGATATTGCATTTCTATCGAAAGAAGCGCGCAAAATGTTGGATGAAGCTGGATTCAAGGATGCGCAAGTGGTTGTCTCAAACGATCTGGATGAGTATACAATTCTCAACTTGAAGGCGCAGGGCGCGAAGGTGGACGTATGGGGAATTGGTACGAAATTAATCACTGCTTATGACCAGCCTGCACTTGGTGCGGTATACAAAATCGTTTCGATTGAAAACACTACGGGTGAAATGGAAGATACAATTAAAATATCTTCAACAACAGAAAAAGTGACAACGCCGGGCCGAAAAAAGCTGTACCGGATTATCGACCGGGAAAACGGCAAAGCTGAAGGGGATTACATCACGATGTATGATGAAAATCCAGCATCTGAAAAACGTATAAAAATGTTCCACCCTGTCCACACATTTGTCTCAAAATTCGTCACGAATTTTGAGGCGAAAGACCTGCATGTGAAAGTTGTCGAACAAGGGAAGATTATTTATGATAATCCAACACTTTTACAAATGCGCGACTACGCGAAAGAAAGTTTAGGATTATTATGGGATGAATATAAACGTTCACTTAATCCGGAAGAATATCCGGTCGACTTAAGTCAGAAATGTTGGGACAATAAAATGCGTAATATCAGAGAAGTGCAGGAAATGGTGGAAGAGTTCATAGACGGGGAGGAATGAGGATGTCTTTGCAAGAGGAAATCATTGCTCAGTTGAAAGTACAACCGATAATTAATGCTGAAGAGGAAGTTCGCAAATCGGTAGACTTCATGAAAGCATATGCTCGAA
Source organism: Sporosarcina limicola (assembly GCF_014873855.1). Taxonomy (GTDB): domain Bacteria; phylum Bacillota; class Bacilli; order Bacillales_A; family Planococcaceae; genus Sporosarcina; species Sporosarcina limicola. The sequence continues at coordinate 25,649 of NZ_JADBEL010000034.1, forward strand.
AGAATGCATTTTTGAGTGGGTTCGTGCTTGGTATTTCAGGTGGGCAGGACTCAACGCTTGTTGGTAAACTTGCTCAATTCGCTGTTGATGAACTAAATCTTGAAGATGGGATGGACCGTTATAAATTCATTGCAATCAGGTTACCGTACGGCCATCAATTCGATGAAGCTGATTGTCAAGATGCCCTTGACTTCATCAAACCATCAATGGTTTACACCGTGAATATAAAAGAATCGGTAGATGCGAGTGAACGTACGTTAACTGCTGCTGGTGTGATATTATCCGATTTCGCTAAAGGAAATGAAAAGGCGCGGGAACGGATGAAGGTCCAATATTCCATCGCAGCAATGCATAATTGTGTTGTCCTTGGCAGTGATCATGCAGCGGAGGCGATTACCGGTTTTTATACGAAATTCGGGGATGGCGGAGCAGACCTCATGCCTATCTATAGATTGAACAAACGGCAAGGAAAACAATTACTACAGGAACTAGGTTGTCCTGAGCATCTTTATATGAAAGTACCGACTGCGGACTTGGAAGAGGACAAGCCTGCTATACCGGACGAAGTTGCACTTGGCGTTACTTATGATCAAATCGATGATTATCTTGAAGGAAAAGAGACAATGGAAAAATCCAGTGAAATTATTGAACATTATTTTTCACGCTCGCAACACAAAAGGCATTTGCCGATTACCATCTTCGATAATTTTTGGAAATGAACTAAAAGGGCTCCTATAGGGAAGCCCTTTATTGTTAGTTACTTAAGTTGTAGAAACAAATAACTTCCTGTATCATGAAGGTGAGTTTTGTTAATTTTTGGACAAACTGAATGTTGTATATAAATGGAGGGCCAGTGATGACACATAAAGAGATGATTGAAAAAGTTTTAACAAATATCGATCAAGTGATGATTGGAAAACGGGATATTGCCGAACTAAGTGTCACTGCACTTCTTGCTGGTGGACATGTCCTGCTTGAAGATGTACCTGGTGTTGGAAAAACGATGATGGTGAAAGCGCTTGCTAAATCGATTGGTGCAGATTTTAAAAGAATCCAGTTCACTCCTGATTTACTACCTTCAGATGTTCTTGGTGTTTCAATCTATAACCCTAAAGAAATGGAATTTGAGTTCAGGCCGGGGCCGATTATGGGAAACATCATCTTAGCCGATGAAATAAACCGTACATCACCCAAGACCCAATCAGCGCTTTTAGAAGGGATGGAGGAGTCATCGGTGACGATTGACGGGGAAACGATGCGGATTCCACAGCCCTTTTTTGTGATGGCGACCCAAAATCCGATTGAGTACGAGGGAACATACCCGCTTCCTGAAGCGCAATTGGATCGTTTTATTTTTAAATTAAAAATGGGCTATCCAACAAAAACAGAGGAAATTGAAGTGCTAACCCGAGCTGAAAAGAGGGTGCCGATTGACCATTTAGAAACGGTCATCTCACTCGAGGACCTTAAAGATCTGCAAAAGGCTGTAGTAAATGTAACTGTAGACGATACGATAAAATGGTATATCGTTGAATGTGCTTCACAGACGCGTACAAATCCATCCGTGTATTTAGGAGTAAGTCCGCGCGGTTCGCTAGCTCTCATGAAAGCGTGCCAAGCATATGCAATGATAAAGGGCAGGACGTATGTTACGCCAGATGATGTCCAGTACTTATCACCTTTCGTATTCGGTCACCGTATGATTTTGCGTTCTGAAGCGAAATATGAAGGAATTTCCACGATGGAAATTGTGGAGCGGATATTAACAACAGTGCATGTGCCAGTGGACAGGATCCGAGTTAAATGAGACAAAGTGTAAAACAGTTTGGCATTGTTGGACGAGTCCTATTTATAGTGCTTATTTTAGCATCGTCATTCATCTTTGCGATGTTTCAAGGTGGTGGGGTCAGTTGGACTATCTTTTACACCTTATTACCTTTCTCAATTTATTCCGTTGCGCTGTTTTTGTATCCGATGTCAGATTTGTCTGTAATACGGACAATTTGTACACCAGATGTGGAAAATGGCGGTAAGTTGATTGTTTCTCTATCGGTTAGGCGTCAAAGCCGATTTCCATTACTCTATACAGTTGTGACTGAAAAATGGGAGGAACAGGAAATTCCCCTATTGGCAGGTGAACAATTAAAACGCTTATTCATTTTTGGTTTAAGGAAAGAAATGAAATGGGAATATGAAATCGAACGGATGCCCAGAGGAGAGCATGTACTTCAAGGGGTTGAGGTTGAAGTTTCTGATTTTTTTGGATGGCTTAGAAAAACGAAATTCATTGAACAATCGCATACGATTGTTGTTTTTCCGAAAATAACGGATATTCATTATGTACCCATTGATACCCAATATGATCGTGGTGCGATGGCATCCCCGTTAAACATTGTCAAAGATACAACAATGGCGACTGGAGTTCGTGATTACCAAGCTGGAGACCGGGTAACATGGATTCACTGGAAATCATTTGCGCGAACGCAGAACTTGATGACGAAAGAATTTGAAGATAAGCGGTCACAAGAGTTGTTTTTGATATTGGATGGTCGTAAAACGGAGATGTTCGAGGAACAACTAGAACTTGTAGCGTCTACATTGAAAGAGGCTGCGGGTCATCAAGTGGGTCTTGCATTTTTGACAACAGGTTCGGAACCTACTCTTTTTCCTTTCATCCAATCTGATGAACAGCTTCACCACGCACTTGTTCATTTGGCGAAAATTAAGCCAATTGAAGAAGGGATGGCTGACTCGGTAATGGATTTTGGAACTGCCATTCAGCACGGCGGTTCGATTGTGCTGATTACCGGAAATCCTGATAAGTTGTTCATCCAATCTCTGTTGCGTAATGTCGGAAATGTGAAGTCAATCATTTGTTTCATTGTCGTGAAACAGGATGAAGTGATGCCGGAAACGATGGAAAATAACATTAGACAAGCGAAATCTAAGGGAATCATTGTGCATATTCTAGGTCGGAAACAGTTTGCACAAGCATTTAAAGAGGTGGCTCGATTATGAATGGCATAGGAATCGATAGAAGGCTTCTTGCTCTTCTGTATATACTTGCATTCCTCCTGTTAAGGGAATGGCTTATTCCGGTCATAGTGCTGACAGACACGGGTTACTTGTGGTTGTTTTTGGTGTTTATCGCAATGACGTTTTTGATGGCACTTGTAGGGGCTAAGTGGTGGGTTACGGTACCCATTAAAATCATCTATGTGGTTTGGGCCGTTCACTATGTTTTTCTTGAGAAAGTATTTTTCACAAAGGAAACGGCAGTACAACTGTTGCCGGATATTTTATCGAATACAGGTATTATTATGGGTGGAAATTGGGAGAATCTTACGAATCCATTCCGGACTATTCTGTTCTTTTTACTTTTATGGATGACAACGTATCTTATCCGTCATTGGATTGAAGTGAGGAGAAGCATCTTCCTTTTTTACGTCATGACCGTCATATTTATAGCATTCATCGATACGTTCAGTCCATTTTCGGCGGACGCAGCTATTTTCAGAATTATGTTGACGGGATTAATGCTCCTTGGCCTACTGTATATATCTAGGCTCGCTGAAAAGCATCATGTAGTTCTGTCGATGAGGTCATTCATCGCCATTTCGGCGCCGCTTTTAGTTGTTGTTACCTTCAGTGGGGCATTTGCGAACCTCCTGCCAAAACAGGAACCTATCTGGCCAGATCCGCTGCCGTACTTTAAATCGATTGTACAAGGCACCGGAGAAGGCGGAATGGGTACAGGGATTTCTACGAGTGGGTATGATCCTGACGATAGCGCACTCGGAGGTTCATTCGAGCAAGATGACACGCTGGTACTTGAAGCTAAAGTGGCTAGTAAACAATATTGGAAAATCGAAACGAAAAACACGTATACGTCCAAAGGGTGGGAGCAAAATTCCGCGTCAGAATCGCATATGTCCTATACTATGGGGGGGGAGCTAGGGGGGATGGATGTAAGTGCATCCGATAGTCCTAGACAACAGGCGCAATTGAAAGTGGCGGAAGAATTCCCATTCCTCTTGTATCCATATGGGATAAGAAGAGTTTCTGCTGCTGGAAATGTAATTCTACTACATGCGCAATCGGCAGGGCAGTACAGGACAGTTATCAATGGCATAGAAGGTGCACTTGATGCATATGAAATTGACTTTCAAGAACCGAAATACAGTATGAAACAATTAAGAGCGACAACAATGGATGACTTTGCAACTTCGAACGAAGACTTCTCACCCTATTTGCAACTACCTGATCAATTGCCAGGGCGGGTGAAGGAACTTGCGGATGAAATTGTTGGAAAATACGATAGCGTGTATGAAAAAACGAAGGCAATCGAAATGTATTTTGGTAGAAATGGGTTTGTCTATGCCCAACAAGATATTGTTGTTCCAAAAGTAGAAGACGATTACGTCGATCAGTTTCTCTTCGATACAAAGAGAGGTTATTGTGATAACTTTTCTACGTCGATGGTTGTCATGTTACGCTCGGCTGATATCCCTGCACGCTGGGTGAAAGGATTTGCACCGGGTGAAGCGGTGAAAGATGCAAATGGTGAACACGTCTACCGAGTTACCAATAATGAAGCGCATTCATGGGTTGAAGCATACATGCCGGGGATTGGTTGGATGCCGTTTGAACCGACAATCGGTTTTAGTGGTCAGTCTAACATTGATTTTGATATCGAATTGGATTTAGGTGATCCTGAAGCACCAGCAATGAAAGAGAAGGAAAAACAGAAGCCGAAAAAACCTGAAAAGCCAAATAAAGCAGAAAAATCTTTCGAAATCGATAAGTTGTTTGAGTCATTGAATAACTGGGTCAAAAATAACGTATGGAAACTTATTGTAGGTATCTTTATACTGGGTTTGATTAGCTGGGGAATTTACGCTATCCGGGTGAGATGGCTTCCGAAATTACTTATCCAATTCCATCGTTCCGAAAAAAGCAATTGGAAAACTTTTTCAACGCAATACAAGAGTTTATTGAAACAGTTAGATCGCTACGGTATAAAACGAGCGAGTGGAATGACACTATCCGAATACGCAATAGAAATTGATGAATTTTTCGGTGGGGAAAAGATGAGGGTTCTTACACAGGCTTATGAAAAAGGTTTGTACGGTGGGAATACAACAGATCAGGAATGGGGAAACTTGAAGGAAATGTGGGAAGATTTAATCAATAGGACTTCGGGTTGATTTTGAGCTATAATCGTAGAAGATAAAACGTTCGTAATATAATTTGGTTACCGATGAAGTAAAAAACATTTGGTAAAACAGCCGGGAAAGGGTAGAATAATAGGATTAAGAGGAGGTTGGATCAACTTGAAACAGGATAATATTTTAGTATTGGATTTAGGTAGTAGTGAAAATACAACCATTGCCCGTTGGATTCGCGAACTAGGTGTGTATAGTGAGATTCACCCCCATGACATTACAGCTCAAAATATTGAACAGTTAAAAACGGTAAAAGGTATTATTTTAAATGGTGGTAAAAATAATATCATTGATGGCGAAGCAATCGATGTATTAGATGAAATTTACTCTTTAAATATTCCGGTGATTAGCGTAAACCACCTATCAACAAAAGCAGTGAAAGCGCTAGAGCAATGGCCAAGTGAAGAGGAAACGAAAGTACTGTTAAAAGATTTCGTTTTCGATACTTGTAAAGCGGAAGCTAACTGGAATATGAAAAACTTCATTGAAGATCAAATTACTTTAGTTCGTGAGCAAGTGGGAGACAAAAAAGTATTGCTGGCTCTTTCAGGCGGTGTGGATTCGTCTGTCGTTGCTGCATTATTAATTAAGGCAATTGGTAAGCAATTAGTTTGTGTGCATGTAAACCACGGTTTAATGCGTAAAAATGAGTCTGAGGGCGTTATAAAAATGTTCGAAAAAGACCTTGAAGATAACCTTATTTACGTGGACGCAAGTGAGCGTTTCTTAGGCAAGCTAAAAGGTGTAGATGAGCCAGAAGAAAAACGCAAAATTATCGGTAATGAATTTATTCGCGTATTTGAAGAAGAAGCGCGAAAACTTGAAGGGATTGACTTCTTGGCACAAGGGACAATCTATCCAGATATTGTAGAATCCGGCACGAAAACGCATAAAGCCGTAAAATCTCACCATAATGTTGGGGGACTTCCAGAAGACTTGCAATTTGAGTTAGTGGAGCCATTATTCCAGTTATTTAAAGATGAAGTACGTGCTTGTGGTGTTGAGTTAGGTCTTCTACATGAAATGGTATATCGTCAACCATTCCCAGGACCTGGTCTAGGGGTACGTGTTTTAGGAGAGATTGAGCCTGCACGTCTAGAAGCAGTACGCGAATCAGATGCTATTTTACGTGAAGAATTTGCACTCGCTGGATTGGATCAGAAGGTTTGGCAATACTTTACAATAGTTCCGAACTTCAAATCTGTCGGTGTACGCAACAATGAGCGTACATACGAATATCCAGTTATTATTCGCGCAGTAAACACAGTAGACGCGATGACAGCGACGGTGGAACAACTCGACTGGCCAATTCTTTTGAAAATCACTGATCGGATCATTAATGAAGTGAAAAATGTAAACCGCGTGTGCTATGACCTGTCTCCAAAACCAGGCGGCACGATTGAGTGGGAGTGACTTTTGACTTGCGGATGTCTGTGAGAGCAGTCGTATCAAGGGTTCACGGTGCTTGTGATAGGGTTTAAATTCATTTACCTGCAACGATTGCGTTGTAAAATAGGACTTTCCTTTATTCATGTTATTCATGATGAAAGGGAGGTCTTTTTTTATGACGAGAATTATCGAGTTGGTTGTTGATTTTAAATTGAATCAAGAAATCATTGGTCGTAAACCAAAGTATGTTGAGATGTGTATTTGGCGGTTGAGGCGTTGGCAAGCTTTCATGGAAGCGGAATTTGAGATACAAGATGTTGAACAGGTTGAAGCAATCCATATGAAGAAGTACATTCAATACGAGCATGTTGTGATGACATAGAAGATTGGTATCTACACAATAGCCATGTAATCTATGATTTCCTGTTGTCTAAGAAATCCTTAGAACCAATAGAAAGCGGTAGAGTCATCACTCTACCGCTTTTTCCTATGTGTGAGAGCATAACAAAAGGACTTGCATATATGAAAATCAATCATACACGCAAGTCCTATTCTTATTAAACTAAAGCACATCCGGTTAGTTGAAGAAGATTTTTCGTTTATGATTCTCGACTATATTTAAGTGGAATTAGTTCACCAATTTTAGTTTTCTGTAACTCACCATCTATATCTAAAACAATAAAACATTCTGGTGAATAATCGGAAATTAATTCCCTGCACATTCCACATGGACTAACTACTCTTAACTCTCTATTTTTTTCATCAGAATAAGGATGTCTAACGGCAACAATTGTATCAAAGTATCTTTCTCCGTTTGAAATTGCATTTCCAATAGCGATAGCTTCGGCACATACTGTAACCCGTCCAATGTATGCTTCTATGTGTACCGCAGAAACAATATTTCCTGACTTTGTTTTTAACGCTGCCCCTACATGGTGTCTATCGTCTTCATAGAGGCTAGTAATTTTACTTTTAGCTTCATCGATTAATTTAAAATCATTTTCTGTTAAAGGATAAGTTTTCATAATTTCCCCTCACTTATTTTATTTGTTTACCCACTTATATTTAATTTATAAAAATATAAGGTATCATCACGTTTTTACCAAAGATTCTTCTTCAACTATCCTGTTGCGTTAGTTGAACAATTGAATAATCAGTTGTTTGGTATAGTGTAACATGGATAAGAGAATGAGTAGCTTATATGGCTTTTTTTCTTATCTAATTATTTTATAATACCCTGTAAAACATTGATTTTATTCAGCAGGTGGTACGGAACGCGAGAGCTGTTTACAGAGCAGCAGGAGCGTCGCAGAGTGTCCCTGTAACTAAGGGTGGAACATAGGTAGGCGGAGGATTGAAATCTGTCGCTGAGCCTTGTAAGGGGGAGCCCCGCATTTCCGATATTTCAGTCAAATTAGAACGGTTGAGTGGTGTACCTTATACACGCACACCACTTGATTCAGTAAACGAGACGATATGAAGGGGCTTGTTGATTATTCAAAATAATAACGTTGTAAAGTGGGGGTTCACCTGCTACAATTGAGGACGAGAATAACACGAATAAAGTAGAAATTCCTGTTTTGGTGTTTGGTGAAAAATCCTAGCTGAGCGCACGCATTACAAGAGAAGTGCCACGTATTAACCGTGTCCTCTTAGATGTAACGAACAAGCCACCTTCCACAATCGAGTGGGAATAAATCTGGTCATCAATTGAATAGATAATTCGTATAAGTTCGGGGATATGGCCCGAAAGTTTCTACCGGAACGCCTTAAATGTTCCGACTACGATTCGATAGAAGGGGCTAGTGCCTTCTATTTGAATTTGGATTGGAGAAGCATACGACATTATATCGTATGTTTCTTTTTTTAATTTGAAAAATATGAAAAAAAGGAAGATGCAGAGTGAAGAAGTATTTTGAATTTGACAAGCTAGGCACGAATTATCGACGTGAAATCATCGGTGGATTGACAACATTCCTTGCAATGGCATACATACTTGTTGTTAACCCACTGATGTTATCATTGGACGCGATTCCTGATTTGCCTGAAGCGATGCGGATGAACAAGGGAGCGGTATTCGTCGCAACAGCACTTGCTGCGGCGGTTGGAAGTCTATTTATGGGGATTATTGCGAGATATCCAATTGGACTTGCACCTGGAATGGGATTGAATGCATTTTTCGCATTCTCGGTCGTACTAGGTAGCGGAATCCCATGGCAAACGGCTTTGACAGGTGTCTTATTTTCTGGACTTATTTTTATCATCTTATCTCTTACAGGTTTACGAGAACTTATCATTAATGCAATCCCGGCACAATTGAAATTTGCGGTAGGTGCAGGGATTGGGCTATTCATTACATTTCTTGGATTCCAAAATGCTGGCATCATCGTAGGGAACCCTAATACACTTGTAGCATTGGGTGATTTGTCGAATAAGCCTACATTGCTTGCGATTTTTGGTCTTGTTATTACAGTCATCATGATGGTACGTAAAATTAAAGGGGCAATTTTTTACGGAATGATTACAACGACGATCGTCGGGATGATTGCTGGCCTTATTGAGATTCCTGGAACAGTCATTGCTAAAGTACCATCTGTTGCGCCGACATTCGGTGCTGCATTCGAAGCAATTTTCAATGATCCAGCTTCCTTGATGACAACACAATTTCTTGTTATCGTCATCACGTTTTTATTCGTTGACTTTTTTGACACTGCGGGTACACTCGTTGCAGTTGCAAACCAGGCAGGATTGATGAAGGACGATAAATTGCCACGGGCGGGTAAAGCACTTCTTGCGGATTCACTTGCAACAGTCACAGGATCCATCTTCGGAACCTCGACAACGACTTCATATATTGAGTCATCTGCAGGTGTTGCCGCAGGAGCGAGAACTGGCTTTGCTTCTATAGTAACGGGTCTTTTATTTTTGCTTGCGTTATTCTTCTCGCCGCTTCTGATGGTTATCACATCCCACGTGACTGCGCCGGCATTAATTATAGTAGGCGTACTAATGGTTTCTTCACTTGGTAACATTGAATGGAAGAACTTTGAAATCGCCGTACCTGCATTTTTGACAATCATTGCAATGCCACTTACCTATAGCATTGCAACAGGAATCGCAATCGGATTCGTTTTTTATCCAATCACAATGATCGTGAGTGGAAGAAGAAAAGAAGTCCATCCAATCATGTATGGTTTATGGTTTATCTTCATACTGTACTTTATATTTATTAAACCGAACGGATAATATAGAAGCAGCTCTCGAAAGTGTTCGAGAGCTGCTTTTCTATGAATTTATAGCCATGCAGCTAATTGTAAAGGGAGATTGCGTACTGGCCAGAGATAGGGGAGGAGCGATAGCCAATATAATATGGTCAGTAAAACCCTGTAGGAATAGGCTTTTAAAAGTATTTCTGAATTACTTTTATTAAAGTGTTGACATTTGATTGCGGTCTTGGTATATTTACTAAGCAGTCGGGAGCGAGCAACACTAACCGACAGCAAACGACAATTGAGGAACTCAACACAATTCGTTTACTCCTCTATTGAACCTTGAAAACTGAACAGCAAAACGTCAACGAAATACAGTTTGGGAAATCGGTTCTGCCGGTGAAACAAACACAATCGAATCTTCGGATTCAAAATTGACATTAATGAAAGATTGAAATACATCTTTCTTACTTAATGCCAGCAAGAAACTCGAGCAATTCAAGTTTCTCTTTCGTTGGGTTTCGAGACGTAGTGCAGTGC
>NZ_JADBEL010000035.1 GCF_014873855.1 Sporosarcina limicola
TCACCTCTTATCTTGAGTATGGACAGATAAAAACAAGGCTAAAAGCGTATACCGTCTAAAGACGGTGGATTTAGACCACGCTTTTGGAAATTAAATAAACAGTTGAGACACGGACACCTGCCATGATAATCGAAATTGCCAAAGGTAGCTCTACGTATCGAATACTTTCCCAACTTGTCATTCCTACACCGCGGCCCGCCTCAAGCAAATTTTTATTCACACCTCGTACCCCTGTAAACGTATTTCGCAAAATAGGTAATACAGAATAGAAAAATAGGGCAATAATAGCGGGAACTTTACCTACCCCAACGAGTGGGATAAAGAAAGCGAGAATGGCAAGACTTGGAATCGTTTGTAGTACACCTACAAATCCCATCACAAAACCTGCTATTTTAGGAACACGCGTCAAAACAATTCCGAGGGGAACCGCGACAAGGATACCCAGTAGAACGGCTACGAGTGAAATATATAGGTGCTCCCACGTTCTAAACAATAACTCCGTTCCATTTTCACTTAAAAATTGTATGAACGTATTCATATTTACCACCTCAGATTGTTCATTTTAAGTCAACGTTTTCTTCCTCGCCCCAAATTGAGTCGTAAACAATATCTGCGAGGCTCGCTCTTGTGACGATTCCTACGAGTCTATATTGTTCATCTACAACGGGTACATATTTATGTCCACGAGTTAAGATTTTCCGTACTGTATCACGAAGAAGTGCTGTTTTAGGAACTGTGAAAATGTTTTTTTCGAGTATATCTTCGATGTGACTTGCTTTTTTTCTTTTCAAATCAATCATTTCGACATCAATCCGTCCTTGAAGCACTTTGTTTTCATCTACCACAAGTAAAGAATCGACGCGTTTTTCTTTCATTAATCGAATGGCATCTGTCAGTGATTTGTCAGCCGTGATTGTTGCTGGATGTAAATTCATCACTTGCTCGACTGTTTGAATTGTGGGCCTGGATTGCAGTAAACGCTCTTTCCCAATAAAGTCCTCAACAAATTCATTGGCAGGGTTCCGTAAAATGTCATCCGGAGAACCAACTTGAACAAGCTGACCGTCACGCATAATCACGATTCGATCTGCAAGCTTAATCGCTTCGTCCATATCATGGGTGACAAAAATAATTGTTTTGCCAAGGGTTTGCTGTAAATGCTTAAATTCATCTTGTAATATATCTCTAGTAATTGGATCCAGCGCTCCAAAGGGCTCATCCATTAAAATTAGTTGCGGCTCTGCAGCTAGCGCTCTTAGTACGCCGATTCGTTGTTGTTGCCCACCGCTAAGTTCATGTGGATAGCGTTCAAGGTATTCATTATCCATATCAACGAGTTTTAGTAATTCTGCGGCACGCGCACGACGCTTTTTCTCAGGCCACTTTAATAGTTTAGGAACGAGCGAAATATTTTCCTGAATGGTTAAGTGTGGGAATAGTCCAATCTGTTGAATGACATACCCAATTTTACGCCTAAGCAAAACAGCATCTTCCTTTAAAATGTCTTTTCCTTCAAGGTAAATCGTACCTTCTGAGGGTTCGATGAGACGATTAATCATCTTCATTGTTGTTGTTTTTCCACAACCACTAGGTCCAATAAAGACAATAAATTCACCTCTTTCAATCTTTAAAGACACATCATTTACTGCTTTCTTGCCGCCTTTGTATGTTTTATAGACATGGTCAAATATAAGCAACTATCATGCACCTCCCAAATATACGAATGGACTAGCCTCTAATTTATCATTCCCTTGGGGGATAAAAAATAAACCAACTTGTTCAGTCCCATTCACTCGAACTTTTGATTTGTGGACTTACTTTTAGATAGTTTGCTCCGAGCACGCGAAAGTTATTCCAGCCTTCTGAATGGATGCACGTACAAGCGAATAAACAGGATAAGAAAAATCAATGTAGAAATGCCAAACAAAATGCGAATTGGAAACCATTCTGCCCATAATCCCGCCGTTTAAATGAAGATGATCCGCCAATGTTTGAGTGAATCCAAGCTTTTCATCAAACTCTCGGAAAAGAAAAAACACGTATCAGAGGAAAGAGAGCCACCGTCATTTGATAATTTAATACGTTGGTTGAAACGGTCTCACTTTATTCATCCCAATGAAAAGTTACTGAGTTAAAAGATTTATCCCGCATTAACGGGCAGTAATACCCTCACTTCAAGTCTTCAGGGATACAAGAAGAATAAGAAGGGGTCTAACTGCCCGTAAAAGCCCGAATGGTTAAACTAACAATCATTGGGGAATAAAGATCCCCCAATGATTGAAGATTAAATTTATTATGTCATCCGCTTAAAATCAAATGCCGTTTTACAACGACTAGCGGAGGAATACCGTCCCTCCACTGCACCAACTGGTAGCGAAAAGAGGGACGATGGAGAACTACATAAAAGAATCCAGCAACTAAAAATAGAATAAGTGCAAAGTTATACATTTTATGTGAAGTAGATAATAACCAAGGGAGAAGTCTGCCCAAAATAGCAATATCCTACGCTGCAAAATGAAAAAAGCATTTATGGGACCACAAAAGACGATAGATTTACAAAATCAAAATACGTGATAATGAATTCTAGCTAAATTCATGATTTCTCGTACATACGTGAATAATTCAGGTTTATGTTCTATTCTGGAAGGCGCTGGATTTTGATCCGTTATTTCTTTTGATATACCTAATATCTTGTAAATCGCAGGTTTTGTAGTTATTATTACAGCATAGTATAACCATTCTATTTTTAAAAAAGGAGAAAAGTATGAGCTGGAAATTTTGGAAAGTAAAAGAAAAGAATGCTGTGGATGTCCAGATAGAATACATACGTAAAGATATATCGAGTCTTGATGAAAAGGTCGAAGTCACCAATGAACAAATAAAAAGACTTACTCGCTTACAATTTAAATCCGCAAAAAGCATGGAAGAAGAATTTGAAGAAATAAAATCTAGCTTACAAACACAAAAAGAACAAGCCAACCTCATTAGCCAAGTAGATGAATACGCAAACAAACAACATCATTTAATCCAACATTTTATCCGCTTACTTGATGAAATGGACCATATATCTGCGGGATTAAACGATGGACAAGAAGCATGGCGCCAACTGCTAGAAGAATGGTCTCGAAATCTCGTTAGAAGTTTAAACGAAGTCGGTATACACGAATTAGACGTTCTTGGAGAAGGTTTTAATCCGACAGTGTCGGAAGCCATGGAAACAGTAGAGATTGACAGTCTAGATCCCACTCCAAGGGTACCCTATCAAATTGTTGAAGTTCTTAAAAGAGGATTTGTTGATGACAAAGAAAACTTGATTAGAAAAGCCCAAGTTGTAACGGTAAAAGAGCTTTAAATTGGATGAAGTTAAAAATGAATTTATAAGGAGAGAATATGTATGTCCGAAAATGTGAAGAATAATCCATCTTTTCGTCCAGTTGTCGGAATTGATTTTGGCACAACCAATTCAGCTGTTGCCTATATTCATAAAGGAAAACCGCAAATCATACCTGGACCAGGTGGTGAAAGAATAATCCCCTCTGTTGTGTTAATCGCTCCTAATGGAAAATTGATTGTCGGCGAAGACGCACGGGCTGCTTTAATCGCAATGCCAGAGAGAACCAAGGCGGCTGTAAAACGGGAAATGGGCGATAAAGATTCGATAATGCTTGCTGGAGAGTCATATTCCCCGGAAGAAGTTTCAGCCATGATTTTAAAACAAATGAAAAATTCCGTAGACCAGAAATTGGGCGAGGGTGAAAAGGAAGCAATCATTACTGTCCCTGCCTATTTTACCGATGAACAGCGTCGGGCAACAAAAAGAGCCGGTGAACTCGCAGGTTTTGTAGTTGAAAGAATTATTAATGAGCCCACCGCCGCAGCACTTGCATTTGGTTTTCAACATCTAGATGAAGATCGCCACCTACTCGTTTATGATTTAGGCGGTGGTACATTCGATGTTTCGATTGTAGAGTTGATGGACGGTATTCTTGAAGTAAAAGCTTCATCCGGAAACAGCCGATTGGGCGGGGAAGATTTTGACTGGTTATTGGTGGACTGGCTTTCAAAGCAGATGATTGATCAATATAACGTAGATCCACGGACGGACATTCGAGCAAAAGCGGTGTTAAAAGCAGAAGCAGAAAAAATAAAGATCCAATTATCAGATGAAGAACTCGTTGAAATTTCATTGCCAATCGTCATGATGAAAGAAGAAAAGCCGCTTGGTTTATATACACAAATTACAAGAGAAGAGTTTGTTTCATTAATTGAACCACTGTTACGTGAAACAATGGATAAAGTCAAAGAAGTATTAATAGATGCCGGACTTGAGGCTCAAGAAATTGATGATATCCTGCTCGTTGGAGGTTCAACGAGGATACCTCAAATCCATGACCTTATTCAATATTATTTCAATAAAGATCCTCGGGGGGATGTAAATCCTGATGAAGCCGTCGCCTTAGGAGCTGCTATTCAAGCAGGCTTAAAATCAGGTGCCTTGTCAAAAAGCGGGTTAATTGTGACCGATGTTGCTCCTTTTTCAATGGGGGTAGCAGTGGCGAAGGGATTATTCGGTTCTAGATTACGCCCGGGTGCTTTTCAAGCCATTATTCCGCGCAATACAACGATCCCAGTTACCCGAACGGAGACTTTTTCGACGGTAGCAGATTATCAAACAGAGGTCATGGTTAAAGTGTATCAAGGAGAAAATGAGTGGGTAAAGAATAATCACTTTTTGAATGAATTTTTACTAGAAGGTTTACCGTCTGCTTCCGCTGGTTCAGAATCGGTAGCTATTACATTCCGTTATAATTTAAACGGGATTTTAGAGGTAACAGCGAAAGGTGTCTCAAACGAAGAGTCGATTACGGTAACAATTCAAGATTCACTTGATCGAAGCAGTGAAGAGGCTTTTCAAGAAAGCTTAAAAAAGGTCGAGGCCATACAACAAGAACAACTTGAAGAAGAATTGGACTTATTTGACTTTATGAATGACGACATTGATTTTCTTGAAGGTACTCAAATTGAGGATAGAGGTAATAATCGTTCATTGTTAGAACTTCAGAAGGAAGCAAAAGACTGCCTTAATCGCTGCCATATTTTATTGGAAAACAGTCCAATTGAGGGTCAAAAAGCATTGAAAGAAACTGTCAATATGTTAGACGAGGCGTTAAAAACTGAAGATTCTTCTCAATTAGAGGAAGCCATTGATCTGGCAATGGATATGATTATTGACCTTGACATGTAAGATTTGGAGGTGAAGGAATGAGCAAAGAAGAATCAGAAAGTCACTATAAAATCCTAGGGACTACAGCCAAAATTGGTCAAGGAAGAATTAAAGAGAAATATATTGAAGCAGTGAAAAAACATCCACCCGAATCAAACCCGGAACTATTTGAAAAAATCCGTACTGCTTATGAAACGCTTAAGGATCCAGCTAAAAGAAAACAATATGACCTTTTCCGCAAATATGGGAATAAAGTAGAAGACGTGATTATAAAAGCAAACAAGGATATGGAATTAGGTATGTTTGCAAATGCCGCAATTCTTTTTGAAAAGGCTTTATCTCTTTCGCCAAATAATCTGTCCTCTTTCATTGGACTTATACAAATTGCAATTATTGAGGATGATCTCCAAAAAGCAAGAAATTACTTTCAACAGGCACTTGAAATTTATACAGATAAAGATGAACAGTGTACGTTATATGACATTAAGGCACGCATCTTAGCCAAGGAAGAATATTATGACGAGGCGCTTGAAGTTCTACTAGAAGGAAAAAATACTTATCCTGACGATTCCCTCTTATTTGATTTTCCCCGTGCAGCTATCTATATGGAATTAGATGAAAGTGGAAAAGCGTGGGACATATTTAGTCAGTCTATTCCTAATCAAAGCGAACTAATACTTGAACATAATGAATTGTTTGTAGCATGGATTCACATCCTAATTAGAATGGAAAAATGGGAGCAAAGATCTACAATTCAAGCTCAGTTCCGTAAACTTATAAAAAACCTGACTAACGAAGAAGAGCGACGGGAAGTTTTCGATAGATTCATGGACGAATATGAACACCTTTTTCATGTAGATCATTTTCTCGGTGCTGAAGTTTTTATTGATTTTGCAAAAATGCTTGCCGGAAATGATTCTGATATCCGGGAAAAACATCAAGAAGTAAAAAAAATGGCCCAAGTACAAAAGGAAATGCTGCGTTTGGAAAAAGATGAGAATGCTTTTCCGCTTTTATTTATTCGGACTATAGAATGGTTTTATACCGATTCTGAAGAATTACATCACGTTCTTAACGGCTTTCCTCAAGGACTCCTCACTTCATTTGAGGGTGAAAAAGAAGAATATGCTGCGGGTATTATTCGTTTAAGGAAAAAATATCCATCGATCTATAGACAGTTTAAGAAGAAATGGGACGCTCTGTTTGCCGAACTGACAAAAGGCTTTAATCGCGAAATGAAACGACATCTTCTCAAAGTAAAATGACTTTGAAGAACAAGCAAGTAACATATTAACGGGATGTTGTTCCCTTTTACTAAAATAATGTTCATTTCTAAACACGATATCTACAAACAAACATCCCCGAATGCCTACAATGGAACTCGGGGATGTTTGTTATTTACTAATCAATTTGAGGTTCACACCTACAATAATTAAGTCTGAGCACCCCTCATCGTCAGAAATCCAATCTGCGTAATTCCACTCTTAATACTCACTTCCTAGTGCCTTTTTCCAATTGCAATAATGCTTGAACTTCATCAATCAGGAATGTAGGCTGCTCTGACATTAGCTTATCTTTCCCCATGACTCCCCCAAGTCACACCACAAGAAGCGACATCAGCAGCTTTAGCCATTTGTAAATCAAATATGGCATCGCCAATCATTACTGTTTCAGCTTTATCTAATGAATATAATTCCACTAGCTTTAAAATACCATCTGGATGTGGTTTATAATGCGCCACTTTATCCGAACCAATAATGTCTTTGAAAAAGGGCTACATATTAAAGATTTTTATTGTCAGTGGACACAAAGCTTAACTCATAATGTGCAAAAATGGTATCACGAACAAATCCGTTCTTTTCGTATAACTTTTGAGCTTTTTCATTCGTAATGGCAGTTTCTAATGTTAAATACTTGGCATCGGTTTGTCGGCATAATTCAATCGCTAATTGTAATAACTGCTGGGCCACACCGGACTGCCTTTCATCTTTCATTACAAATAAATCATTTAAAATCCATACCTTTTTCATTGAAACCGATGAATAGGTTGGATAGAGCTGTGCGAATCCTACATATTCCCCCTCTCTTTTCGCCACAAAAATGATAGAGTCTTCAGTTGAAAGACGTTCTTCAATAAATTTATATGCGCCTGTTAAATTCTTTGGCTGCTCATAAAATTGACGATATAAATCAAAAAGCTGAGCAACTCCTTCAATGTCAAACTTATTTGCTTGATAAAACTCCATTCTACATTCTCCTTGTCTATTCATTAATTTATTTATAATGCTAATTATGCGCTATAATTGTCATCCCTAAAAGGTACAGTTTATACTAATTAAAAATGACAGATAGGAAGGATACAATGAAAGAACTTGTATTTACGATTATTCGAAACAGCACTTTACCAGTGTATCAACAAGTTTATCGCTATATTAAAAATCAAATCGTATCAGGCAAAATTGTAAAGGATTCGAAACTACCATCTATTCGGCAGCTTGCAGCGACGTTACAAGTGAGCCGTAATACGTCACAACTAGCGTATGAACAATTACAAGCAGAGGGTTATATTCGAAGTGAACCTAAAAAAGGATATTATGTACAGGCTTCTATCTCAGAACTACACCATAGTTACGAGCCAATACGTCATACCAAAGCATCGTCTAAAAGTATTGTACAACCTGTAATCGATTTTCGAGCTGGAGCTGTAGATGGAACCCACTTTCCCCTAGCGAAATGGCGCTCACTTTCGAATAAAGTTCTAAATGATAATCTGATTTATCAATATGGAGAAAATCAAGGAGATTTATTATTACGAGAATCCTTAGCGACGTATTTATTTCAATCAAGAGGGGTGAGAACAACCAGTGAACAAATTGTTATTGGTAGTAGCACACAGCAACTTTTGATTATTTTATCAATCCTTTTAAATGAAGAATATAACCAGATTGCTGTAGAAGATCCTGGGTATAATGGTGCCAGAGAGCTTTTTTCATTACAATCTTATTCAGTAGTTCCTATACCTGTTACAGAGGATGGTATTGACATCACACACTTAGATACGTGTAATGCTCGGTTAGTTTACGTAACACCATCACATCAGTTTCCATTAGGAATGACCATGCCTATCAATGAAAGATATAATTTAATAGCATGGGCTAAAAAAGTGAATGGGTATATTATCGAGGATGATTATGATAGTGAATTTCGCTATAAACAGCAGCCAATACCTTCATTACAAAGCTTAACAAACAGCGACCATATCATATACATGAGCACTTTTTCTAAGGCATTATTACCTTCAATCCGACTAAGCTATATGGTACTGCCAAAAAAATTACTGGTTAGCTATCATCAAATTGCACTATTACTAGAACAAACAGCTTCAACACTTCATCAACGTACACTACATCAATTTATAGAAGAAGGCTATTGGCATTCACATTTACGGAAAATGAAGGCACTATATAAACGAAAAATAATAGTGCTATGCGACACCCTTCAACTGTATTTTAAAGATACAGTTAAAATAATAGGAGATTCCTCTGGCCTCTACATTGTCATTGAAGTTAAAACTAAGCAAAGTGAAGAGTGGCTCGTCAAAGAAGCGCTCAAAAAGGGTGTAAAAGTATATCCATGCTCTCCTTTTTACATAGAGAACATTCCAAGACACCCCACTATTCAGCTCGGTTTTGCTGGCTTAGAGGAATATGAAATACGTGAGGGGATTGAAAAATTAGTAACCGCTTGGGTGGAGTAGAGTGAACAATCTTTCGATCAATATTTGATTGAAAAGTTCCACCAGAAAATAAAAAAACCGTCTCCTGGAAAGTTCTGATTTTCCGGGGGATGATTTTATCAATATTTATTATAAAAAATCAATTTGCCCACTCACGATGAATTTTTTTAATTTAATACTCGCAATGGTTTGATTGCTTTCGCAATCCCTTTTAAACGCACTTGTTAGTTCAACCTCTTCATAAAGTCAATTCTTGAATAAGTTTTTTCATAGGCAGAACCATCTTCATTATAGAATATAGCAATTTTCAAGTATGGTTCTGAAATAACCTCGTAACCGAATTTTGTAATTAACTTGATTATCTTAGGATTTTCTATGCTGTCAACACTAACGAATATATCAGAATGACCTAAATCCCGTGCGTTTTTTTATCAAATCAGAACCAATTAGTAATAGGTGCCATTAACATAACGTAACGAAGCTGCCGTTTTATACTGCGTCGTTAGTTGAAGTACGCTTATTCATAATCCCCCTTCATTCTAATATAACCTTCAAGTATTCGAACTTACGAGAATAAGTGTCATAACTTAAAAAGTATCGACACCTATTTAGGGATGCAGTGATATCAAGGCTGTCACTTTGGATGTTATTTTGCACTTCCAACTTTAAAAACCCAGCTACCTTCACATGAGAAGATTAGCTGGGTTTCTTAATTATTTTCATCCAATCATTTATCGAACATTATGATCTGTTCAATAAAAAAGTGACTGCTCATTGTTCCGCAATCGCGCCCAATTGTATAAGACAAGAAGCTCAAACTAATCGTTAGATTTCCATAAACTTTTTTGACGTAGCTTTTACTATAAGGAAATGAGGGCTGGTCATGAGATAGTGATAAGACTTTTCTTTCACTTCTTTCATATTTTCTTGCGGTTGGGGTTCAATCAGCTTATCGAGATTGAAAAATTGAGTGGTTTCATTTAGGATGCTTTGCATAGGTCTTCTGTAAAAGCTGACATCAATAGTGATATTAGGTTTGTTCCAGGTTTCTGATAAGAATTGGGTTTTAAAGTAATCATCACAATTGTGTCTTGTATAGTCCATAAATGGGTGATGAACCGAAAATAATAAGGTTCCGCCTGCTTTTAAAATACGATTGAATTCTTGAAATGTGTAAGTCCAATCCTTTAGATAATGAAGTGTAAGTGAGCTTACAATCACATCAAAGTAATCATCCTTAAACGGAAGGGTTTCTTGAAGATCATGACAAAGGAAAGTCGCTTCTTCTCCTAAACGCTGCTTCGCTGCTTTCACCATTTCAGGACTTACGTCTATACCAGTAACTTCCGCCCCTTGATGCAATAATTGAGAAGAATACCATCCAGCCGAACAACCGGCATCAAGCACCTTTTTTCTTTTTAATTGGGAGGGCAAAGCCGTCATCATAGCTGGGCGTTCATAATAAGCGTTATAAGGACTATCCTCATCAACATCGTGTTGATATGTATTGGCTAACTTATTATAAATGTCTCTCGTAGAATTTCTCATTTAATTCCCTCCTTCAGATTCTTGATATGTAGCATTAATTATAAGCTTATTTTTTCCGTTAAAAGTCTTGCTCTTATTCAATTAATGGCCCGATTGTATAAGAAAGCGCACACTTCTAATTCCATTATCGCGTCCGTTAATTGAAGACAATTTCTATCGAAAACATTACTTTTTTACCTATTTTTTATTTGTTTTTCATTTTTAAAAAAGAAAAATTTGGTTGAGATAAGTTAATCTTTTCTGAACAAAATAAACATTAAAAGGTGGTGTTGAAATGAAAAAAGTTATTATAGTTCCTTCTTTTTTACTGTTGTTTCTAATGTCAGCATCAGTAACTCATGCTGAACCAGATTATTATCAGCCTGCTAAGGGTCTAAAGAAGAACTCGTGATGGACATGTTTTTTTCACTACTTTTACCAAATGTTCAAGAAGCAGTTTCTAATTACTATTCAGATTATCTTACCATAAGTCCTTTGGTGTATCCGTATCAAATAAAAATTTTAAAGATGGAAAGAACTAATGGATATCGAGGTTTCATATTTTTAGTAACCCTTGAAGTTACACCAGTTGTTGGTCCACATAATCCAGTAGGCAGAGACCAACTAACATTTTCTATAACTCCGGGTGAAGTTAAACTTAAAAAATTTAAGCATATGGAAACTTATGAACTTCCTCCGAATTGGCAAGACATCATAAAAAAGAGGAAATGATTGTATGGTTTGAATCTTTTAAATTCAGTCCCCGTTTTAGGGGATTTTTTTATTGGCTAACCTTCATAAATACAGGAAATATGCTCAACTAAAGTAGCAATAGGTAAGCATTTGATATTATCTCCAGCATTTCCCCTGCTCCACACGGAACGTGCTAGTTTCCAAGCATTCCGCGTTCCATCTAGCGATGACTTTGTTAATTATAAGTTTCAAGTTACTCTTGTTTAATTGGGGATCCAAAGGTATGTTTGTCTTTGGCGGTTGATATCGTACATCTAATTGACCTACAAGATTTAGGAAAAGGCTTGACAGAATAACCGGATCCACTTCGTTGTTTTTCCTGGATAATTGAGAAACGCTGCTTGAACTAAAGCCCATGGCGTTTTGTAAATCTTCATCCGCAAGTTCTGCCTCTATCGCATATAGGCTATCCATCTTATTTAGATGTGAATAGAGCATTAAAAGAATAAAGAATTGCGTAGTCAGTTTCTTCGTATAATGGTCCTGTTTATGAAAATCGATGATTTTTTTAAGTTTATCGAAATTAATAGGTCCAACCCATTTACCAAATGACGTTTTTAGTGTATCTTACCCATACGTGAGTCCTTTATATTGGATTTGGACAGGAACTACCTGTACATTCCATTATAAAGTTTTTTTGTTTGGTTTTTGATTACTTTTTGAAGGTTATGTGTATTTTTAAACTTCTGTATATATCATTGCAACACTAGTGATGATAAATAAATTAGCAAACTACTTAAAATAATGGCAGCGCTGTCGAGTTTCACACTAAAAGCTGTCATTTCCCATGGAACCGTACCGCTCTGGGCCATTCGTCACTTTGGCAGGCTACGGTTGGGGCATTGCCTTCGGCGGTACTCTCGGTCATTTGTTTGTCGTCGTAGAAAATGCGGCAAGTAATGAAACTAGCCGAAGCGGATGCTGTGGCTGAAATTTCCGCGGACTTGAAGTTGAATGGTTTACTATAGTCAACCAAGAGCTCAAGGGTGTAGGGAAGCGCTATGTCGGCTTCTTCTCGCGAGTCCGTGCCGTTTTGTGTTTTCAGTTCGACGGAGACACTGTCCGCAGTAGGTGCATCGCTCTCGATGACGTACCTCACGATGCCGCCGCTCTTGACCACGGGTGTGTAGTCGTCGGGAGCGCCCGTTCCGCTACACCCGAGCAGAGCGGTCACCATCGTGATTGCGAGGGTTCGCCCTGCTGCACGCCAAATCGCATGCCTTTGTTTACTTGTGCTGGCTGAGGTTCTCATAAGTTCTGTCCTTTCAGAAAAAGAGTCGGCTAGTGAGACCTGTTGATTTGGATTGGCGTTAATTACCACAGTTTTAACGGCAGGGCCATAGTAATCGAGATTAAGCATATTATAATCCGTAGTCTTACCGTCGAACATTAAAAACGCAGTAAATTTTTGGTTTATGTCTTTCATTTTAATCCACTCCTCCCCCAAATTCACCGAACATACATTTCAATAATATTACCTGCAAGGGGCATCATATTGTCTTAGTTATCATTCACTTCTTATATCAGAATGAGGCAAATAATCTAAGCGGAACAAATCTAGCTACGATCACACATATAACCAGGCTTTTGTTTCATTCATATTCCACCTTCCTTTCTTTGACTTTCTTTTTCTATATTTAAAATGTAGTAGTCAAGAATTTTATCAATATAATCCATTGTCTCTGCATCCATACCGAATACTTTTGCTTGTTCACCTTTATCTGGACGAATTAATTCCCAGTATTTATCCACGAGATGCTCATCATCTTGAAACCACTTTCCGGAGATTTCTACTATGCTTTTTGCTAATTCCTGTGAAATTTCTGATGATGGGGGTTCATGAAGATGCTGCTTCACATCATGACATAACTTCGCCCACTCCATGTTTCTTGGGTCATTCGTGCTTAAGTTTGGCAAATTCTCAATAATATCAATTTCATCATTCGTAAAATGCAGGTCCAAAAAGGATTGTCTGTCTATTAAAGGTCTCTGTATAGATTGAATAAATAGAAATATATTATCTGGATCCACTTTTCCTTTCATTTCGAATGCATGGTGGGTCGTTCGCAAAAGTCGTTCCATATTATCAAGGCGTTTTCTTTCATTAGCAATAGCCTCCAGCTCAAATTCAATATAGCTCTTCCACCGATCTTCTTTTAATTCTTTTTCCGAAGTTAAAAGTTCTTTTATAGAAGAAAGAGTAAAACCTAACTCTTTTAATGCCGTAATATGTCGTAGTGTTTGCGCCTCTTCATTTGAGTAATATCGATAGCCCGAATCAGCAACATTTGCAGGCTTTAATAGTCCAATCTCGTCATAATAACGAAGTGCTCTTACCGAAATATTTGTTTTTTTTGAAAGCTGTCCAATGCTATACATGAGCTTCATCCTTTCAACCTTCATTATAATGTCTGCCGCTAACGTGAGAGTCAATAATAATTATATTTTTAACAAAACAACATTAGGTGCTGTCACTCTCAATCGAGAAAGTTTAACAATCATGTTTGTTTGGATTAAAATGATTGTTCCAGCAACAGGCACCGTGCATTTATAATGTTATTCGGGCAAATTATTTGCAAATATTTGTAACAATAAATAACATAGCTAGTGACTTACACACTGGGGGGATTTTTAAGCGAAATTAATATTACGACCAATGATGCTATCAATTAATTGATTTTGGGATACCTGAAAGAGATGGCGAATCTGTTGTAGCAGAAGGTTTGAATTTTATGGGAGAGAAAGAGGATGGTGCGTTTTTACTGTTAGGCCCTAGAAAAAGGCGTTGGTATTTTTCGGATAGAGAAGCAGAAATCTTTCCTTTGTCAATCAAAATTAATAATCAGAAAAATATTGAATTAGATGAAAAAGGAAAGATAACATTAGAAAAAACAACTTCCTGATTTCATTATTCGAGAGATTGAACAACTGCCAAATACGCATTTAGTCCTTTTTTTGGAGTTAAAACTATAGACAAAGAGGAAAGGCGAATGAAAAATAGTTGCATATTTTGCAACTAAAAAGTCAAGTGAAGACGGAATCGACTTTGCATTAAAAAAGTATGGATTTAGATTGACCTAGCGATTTGAGACACGTATAAAACACCATCTTTAGGCTGCTATGGCCCCAAATTCTTTGGGTATCGGCTAGCTTCCTATAAAGTTTAATGGCTTTATCGTTTATTTCTAAAACATTCAAAGTGATTTTTTTAATACCGTTGGAGTCAGCCCAAGAAATAGACTCTTTTAAAAGATTCTTCCCAATACCATATCCCCAAAAATCTTTTAATACGCATACTCCTCTTTTACATCTTTATCGATTGTAGATCTAACAATACAATTTATCTCGTTAAAATAAAATTCTTGTTTGTTCATTATCATATATACCCCCTCCTCGAAATTCAGCTTTCCTTATTGTATGTAGCATTCGAAATATTCATTAAAAACTCCCTAAAGATTTATAAAGATCGTCTATATGATCTTCAAGGGGTTCCTCTTGATTTATTTCCATCCAAGATTTTAACCATATAATTCCCTCTTCTGTGAATGGTTTTTCGCTACGCTCTTTGAAAAAGAGCAGTCAGGGTCTTGACATTTTTCCTCCTTCCATTCATTGCATTCTAAACAAAACAACGAATCGTTATAATCTATACGGATTTTAATACAACCACATTTATCACATTCTAATTCCAAACAAAACTCCTCCTTCACATTTTTGTCTTTAACATTACAGAAAAAGGGGCGCCTGTCACCCAAACTATGTGGAATCTTCAACCAACATCCCAATTTTAAAATCTGTTTCGCCATTCTTCTAATGACATCATACTAAATTCATCGTCAACATCTAACCTTAATGGCGTAATTAGCTCGATTGAGTTGTCGTCTGGATCAGCAAAATATATTGCTGCATGCGCATGTGGATTATTTGGTAACACAAGTGGTTGTCGTTCCTCATTGAAGCCAAAAGCCGTACGCACCTCAATTCCACCACTCTTTAGCCATTCCTTCACATTCGTCCTATCCTCTTCATCTACTTTAAATGCAATATGTCAAATCGAAGGGTGGTAAGGAATTAACACTTTGTCGCTTTCCCAAAGACCTAGCCAACTCTCCCTTTTACAACCCAAAAGAATGCTAGTGTCTCTTTTTTAAAGGCTAATTCCAGCCCTAACTTTTTATAAAATACAATTGAGTTTTCTAAATTACTTACCGGCAAATGTGCTTCGTATAAACCTTTAATCATCATGCTACCTCCTTTTCTTTTTATCTGATTGTGCAGTTTATTGGTAAATAACCATCTAACTTATATATGAACTGATGGACCGGACAATTTTGTAAGGCATTATTTACTAAATCTTCCCATAATAACGGTGTTATAGTAATTACCGTCAGATAGGATTTTGTCTTTTTTTAATATACCTTCTATTTCAAAGCCAAACTTCCTATAAAGTTTAATGGCTTTATCGTTTATTTCTAAAACACTCAAAGTGATTTTTTTAATACCGTTGGAGTCAGCCCAAGAAATAGACTCTTTTAAAAGATTCTTCCCAATACCATATCCCCAAAAATCTTTTAATACGCATACTCCGAATTCTACTTTATGAGAGAATCTATTTAAATAAATCCCTTCGCATCTTGAAAATCCGACGATTCGATCATGAACTACAGCAACTAAAAATAAGTTTCTTGGATTCTCAGTATCTGTTTTTATAATCTGTTCAAATCCTGCTATATCTATGAACGCCTCCCCTTTTTCCCTGTCCAAATTTTCGGTCTCTCCATCAATCTGTAATCTTAATTCTGACAAATCTTTTGCATCTTTATCGATTGCAGTTCTAACAATATAGTTTACCCCATTAACATAAAATTCCTGCTTGCTAATTATCATGATATACTCCCTTCGTATTAAGTTGATCTAGAAAAAAACAAGTGCGCTTTCTAATAGGCAGCTTTGTTAGATTGGATAATATATCGTCATACTTAATCGGGTTAGTGTTTCTCCAGAATTAGTATATGTGTGAGGTCTATCAGCCCTAAATCTGATCGAGTCACCACTTTCTAATTTATATTTACATTCACCGACAGAAATACTTAATTCCCCATCAAAAACTGTGATAAACTCCTCAGTTCCCTCTCTATGGGAATCAGAACTTACTATCCCCTCTTTTTCAATTTCAATAGAGTAAACTTCAAAGCGTCTATCCTCTTGGAAGGGAAAGTAAGGATATACTCTATACCTTCCATTGTCTTCAGATAATACTTGAATTTCATTCCTTAAAACAACTTTAGTATCAGGCTGCGGATTATTTACTAAGGAGGTAAAGGAAATCTTTAGTCCATTGGCTATTTTCCAGATAGTCGTAATCGTCGGACTTGACTCTCCTCTTTCAATTTGCCCTATCATCGTTTTGCTAACTCCACTTAATTGAGAGACCTTTTCCAAACTTAATTTTTCCTTCTCTCTGATAGCTTTTAAATTTCTTGCAAGAATAAGATGAATTTCCTCCATAAGCATACCCCTTCACCATTTACAATATAACGCCCGTTATGTATAATAAAAAGCACGACGTTATATTGTCTATTTTGGACATTATAACATACAACGTAAAAGGAGGATCCAAAGATGCCTTTATTTTCATTTTTGTTATTTGTTTTTGTTACTAGTTTTACGCCAGGCCCCAACAATATCATGGCAATGTCGTTTGCGAATAAACATGGACTTAAAAAAACAATTAATTTTTGTTTAGGAGTAGGTATCGGGTTTTTCGTTATCACATTATTATGTAGTTTTTTTAATATCATGCTTACGAGCGTTATGCCAATCATTGAATTTCCATTGACCATTTTTGGTGTAGGTTATATGTTATATTTGGCTTTTAAAATACTTACCAGTAAAGATAATGACGGTGGAAATGATGCAGGCAATAGGAATCTTTTCTTAATAGGTATCTTGTTACAATTTGTTAATCCAAAAGGTATTCTTTTTGGCATTACAGTAGTAGCAACCTTCATTCTCCCCTATTATACTTCATATTTCAGCTACCTTCTTTTCTCATTATTTTTAGGAATGGTTGGTTTTATGAGTACATTTAGTTGGAGTCTATTTGGTTCAATTTTTCAAAAGCTCTTATTACAATACAGACAACAGTTTAATATAATTATGGCGATTTTATTGGTATATAGTGCTTTTTCTATTCTTGTCAACTAGAAAAGGGATGCCTGTCACCCAAACTAACATGGTAGATTGAACAAACTTGAAAGTTCAAACTTTCATAATTGTATGAGTGACAGGCACCACATACGTAGAAGGTACTTCTAGGAATGTCGAGGACATCGAACATTGCTATTTGTGGCTATTACTGCGTATCACATCTACCTTCGTCCCATAATCAGCGCGGCTTGCTCTAAAATACCGTTCTCCATCAGTAACCGTTGATTTTCCTTGCGCAATTTGATCAATTCATTTGCTTCTGGCGTACGATTATCCTTTTCGCTGAAAGATTCAGATTTTTGACTTTGTCTAATCCAGTTATCAAATGCTGAATTAGTTAAATCGTATTCACGAACAATATCAGTTTTTGGCTTTCCACTTTCATGAAGTTGTATCATTTGCTTTTTGAATTCAGACGTAAATGTTCGCCTAGTTCTCTTTGTGGTCATCGTAGATTCTCCCCATTTCTGTTAGTGGTATTCTACTAGAACTTAACTTTATTGTCTAACTAAGTGTAACCTATCCAACGCATTAAATAACCCAATTCAACAAGAGTAACTTGAAACTTATAATTAACAAAATCATCGCTAGAGGGAACTCGGAATGCTTGGAAATTGGCACGTTCCGTGTGGAGCAAGGGAAAATCTGGAGATAATATCAAATGCTTACCTATTGCCAACGTTAGTGAAATAAGGGATATTGTGAAATTGAAATAAAGGTCCGAATCCAATAAAATCTCGAGAATTCCTCTACAGGAACCCGAGATTTTTTCATCGTTTTTCCAATACCAATACAATTCGATAAATTTGTCGTTTTTCGATAAATTTATATTGACATACAATATCCCGAGCTTTATGCTGTAATCAGATGAATATTTTGGAGGTGGATTAGATTGAAAGTGAACATAGCGTCAAATATTTTAAAAATCTTATTAATTGTGTTTTCAATAGGAGTGATATTCTTTGGGGCGTATGTACTGCCGATTATGGCAGAACAGATGAGAGCTTTATATCCTGAACTTGATTATGCTAAACTGCCTATCCTTGTAACTTGTGAATTATTGTTAGCTCTATTATTAATTGGAATAGGAATCATCATGTATTTACTTATACTATTTGATCGTGGTTTGACATTTGGTTCAAGATTTATTAGAGGAGTAGAGATATTAGTCGGAATGTGCATTGTAGCATCTATAGGAATCATAATTTTATTCCAGTATTTGAGATCCTTTGGAGGACCTGGTCCATTGTTAGCATTAGAAATGATAGGTATAACCATTATAATATGGATAGTAGCAGCGGTAATTATGCTAATTCGAGCTATAGTGAAAAAAGCAATTGTTTACAAAGATGATTATGATATGACAGTGTAGGTGATAGATGATGATAATAGTCAATTTAGATGTCATGTTAGCAAAGAGAAAGATGAGTGTCACTGAATTAAGTGAAAAAGTAGGGATTACTATGGCCAATATATCCATATTGAAAAATGGTAAAGCAAAAGCTATCAGATTTAGTACATTAGATGCAATATGTAAGACACTCAATTGTCAGCCTGGAGATATTTTAGAGTGCGTAGAGGAAGATGATTGATTGAAATTTTCGTTATCACAAGCTATATCAAAATTTCAGGCGTGTTGATTATGAATAAATTCCCATAAAAAAATCGATAAAAAGAAACGCTCTCTTGTAGAATGTAAGTACGATCAAACAATTTACAAGAAGAGGCGCTCCCTATGATACAGAATACCATATTCCCAAATATCAAATCAATCTCATCAAATACAGCATCAGCGTTGATTAATACTACCAAGAGTTTCTGGATTTAAATTATTGTCATCAAATTCGAAACCGAATTCATTTTCTATTGCTACAAAGATTCGTATACCAGTCACTGAATTAATACCTAAAGCAAATAAATCTGCATCACTGCTTATTTTTGAGGTGTCATTAATACCATCAATATATCCAACCATTATTTCTTTAATCAACGTACCAATCAATGTCCATATCTAGATGTGGCAACACAAAATGCCATCGAAGCAGCAGAATTAGTAACTATTAAACCGAATATTATCAATATTAAAAGCCGTTCAGAAATGATGGAATTATCTCCAACGCCCTATGGTGTCTTTAATGTGATTTTTGAAGGGGAGTTAATCTCTTTTCATAGAATGACGCCTCGTTCATTTGCAAAAAGATTAATGACGAGTATACCTAAGTAGGGGGTAGGATGGTTAAAAGATGGAAGATATAGATAATAAAACAACATTTGCTTAACTAACGCGCGTTCGTAAACACAGCGTTTAAATATGCCAAATTCTCCTGTAAAAATTTTTGATGCTTTTCGATGCCTCTTCTTTTACACCAACCAATAGAAATAAACGCATCGGTAAAGCGATAAAACGGCAAAACTTCTTGTAAATCAATAAGCGAACGAATGGACTCATAGCCTTGTTGATACGCTTCCATTGTTCCAGGGTATTCCATAAAAATATCACGATTGACTTTTGTGAAATCCATTTCATTAGCGCCAATGCGGACACTCTCAAAATCAATGATGCCTGCCACTTGATTTTCATGAACTAAAATATTTCCTGGTCGAAAATCCATATGTATAAAACTAGGTCCGTCTGGAGATGGAAGTAATTTCAGATGACAATCAAAATGTTGCAATGCTTGTTCAAATAAACGCGGATCAATCACTTCCTTTACATCTTCTGCGAAGGAATAAAAATGTCGCTGAATAAACTCAGACCATTGACCATACACATTGGAAACGGCACTTTTGAAATCCTGCTCATTTGGAACGATTGCATGCAGCTTGGCGTGGTGTACTCCTATATCATAGGCTAAAACTGCATCCACCTTCCCTGTAATCGGTACACCCCTGATCGCGGACAACAATAATGCACCAGTGATATCCTCATTACCTTCCCAATAATCCAACACTTGTGGTACAGGTAACTCATGTTGTAATCGTTCAAGCACCGTATACTCAAGTTCAAGTTTTGCTTTGGAATAAGGAATTTTTATATAGACCGTACGATGATCGATTAGCTTGATTTTATAAACCGTTGAACCAAAAGATTCCAGAACATCCTCAATTGTTAACACATTCAACGAAAATTTTTCTATTACTTGTTGTAGTTTATCCATTCGAAAAAACACCCCTATTTCTTCCTATTTAGTTTTACATGCTTTAAAACTCAATTTTACACCAATTGGAAACAAGTAACAAATAACAAAAAAACAGCTTGTGATTTATTAATCAAACAAACTGTTTTTATCAAACTATTATAGATGGTGTCAAGGATTCCCATATAAACACATTAGCTCTGAGAACCAATATCTATACGATGATGTCCGATACATTAATAAAATTTTAGGATTAAGAATAGGCAACCCGCTCCTTAAGATAAACAGATAACGGGTTATGAAAGAGTTCCACTCTCTTTGGTGGAACTTATATGAAAATCAGCACAAAAATAGCAAATATTTAAAACCAGAAAATATATTAATATACTAAAACTAAAAAAGTTTCTTATAAACAAAACTAGATTTTTCAAAATTCATCTTGTCCTCATAAAAACTATGCGCTCGTAGTCTTTGCACACCAGATGATAAAGAAACGCCAGTATAACCATTTTCTCTTGCCCAATCAATAACATATAAAAGAAGTTTTTCACCATACCCTTTTGATCTATAAGCCGAGTCTGTAACTAAATCATTTATCCAAATTAATTTTCCGTTATGTAAAGTTGTCATCGTTCTAAAACCAATAACTGCGACAGGGAATTTTGAACTATATAAAGCAAACATTCTATAGCTTTCATTTTCGTTAGCGTCATTAAATATTTTTATAAAAGTATCAGGGTCAAGTTGTGGGCGTAGTTGTTTAATTACAGAAAAAACATCTAGTAGTTCTTCTTGTTTAGTCAATTCCTTTATTATTTCCATTAATCTATTCCCCCTTTAAATGAATTAACAATTCTTAATATTTATTACTGAGTGAGAATTTTTTTTTCAAAAAACTGCATAAATATATCTCAACTTATTGAACTATCCACCTACATCATAACAATTGATAGATTCTTATTCAAACTTAATCATTTCAGTAAGGCACATTAATCCTATATTCGTGTGAAAAATATTTTTTTTAGAAAATCACTATATATGATGAACTAAAGAATCCTACTAACAACGCTCGGCGCTTGGGGATTACGGAAGAATCGTAAGTTCAACATATATACTCTATATCTCCCTTAATTATTATGAATAGTTGAAGGCTTCTTAGATGCTCGAAAAGCAACAAAAAACCAAATGAAATTACCAATTAGTGCAGCTATACATATTCCCAAGATTCCAAATAAATAAGGAAAGGGACTTATTCGTAGGCCTAGTACTAAAATTCGTGACTTTATTTCAAGGCCGCACCACATGTAGGTTTGAAATAAAGATTGATTAAAAGATGCTACAAAAGCTAGTTTTAGTAGCAAGAAAAAACCTCACTTTGAACAAAGTTTGATCAAAATCAGGGTGCAGTTCAATAGTCACAACATAATTCTTATTAACATGACAGCTTTTTCAAACTTCAAATTTATTAAGAAAATTTATTAACAACTATTTTACCATACTAGATTTTGCGATAATCTCCAGTCATAAGGAACTAACTCTTTTAAAGTTAGTCCCACATCCTTTTCTACCTCCACAAGCGCTTTTAAGTTTTTATAGAAAGTTGACTCAATAACTCTCGACAGTGTCCGCAAGGTGGAACTGGATTTCCACTAGTATCTACAGCTAGAAAAGATACAATTTCATATTCACCATGCTTCAACATTCTGCGATAGCACCATGGTGTGAAAAAGCCTAAGGAGCAAGGTTGCATCAATACTAACTCCTGTGTAGATATTACTCTTTATAGTTTCAAGGACTACTGCTACGCTACGAAATGCTAAAAAATCATTTAACTTTATAAATTGCGCCAATGGTTTAGCAATATTTTTTATCGAAATTCCTCATATTTCCCTCCAATTAACAATGTGATGTTAACGGGAACATAAAGTTACCCTCCAGCAATGACTTTTGAGTTAAGATGAATAAAGCATCATCATCATTTGGCATAATGGTTGCTGCCATGCCCTCAATTGTAAATTCAGGCGTGAAATAAAATACCACTTTTTTCGTTGTTTCCTTCACAATGCTTGCTAATACAGCCTCTACATTTGGCACATTTAACGAAATTATATCGAAAATATGCAGTGTATCTTCCTCTTCCTCCATTAGCACAATCGTTTCTAAATCTTCTACATAGAACATGGCTTCATGGAATGCTAATGTGAAATAAAACATTAATAAACTTTCATTATGCTCAACATCTAAAATCGTTGAGTTTACATGGCGATTTTCCGCAAATTTTTCAAGTAATGCAAGATCATTTTCAATAGTAAGCTGCTTTACTTTCGCATCCTTATTCATTTGAATTGAGCTTTTTGCTAGGTCTATGCTAAACTCACTTTCATTTAGACGTGTAAAGCCAAACTTTGGATAAAAATCCAATACAGTATCATTCGCAAAAAGATACATGAATTCACAGGTATTTTCGTATTCATTCATTATATGCTGCATTAATTGCTTAGCCAAACCTTGATTGCGATAATTTTCATCTGTCATTACTGTACCAATCTGAATCCCGTTATACGTTTTACCATTAATAATTAACGACATTTTATTAACCGAAGCATTTGCGATAACCTTATCTTCATCAACAAATGAATACGGAATATATTTGTCATTCCAATACCCTTTGTTGTACCAGCCTCGAAAATCTAATTCGAATGTTTTCATAGCTAAGGCATTAAAACTCTCCTTCAAGTTTTCATTATTACGATAATCACTTACTAATTCATATTTTTCCATTTAAATTCCCTCCAATTTTTTGTTTCAATCACTTTGATACATTACATATATTTATGGGAATTATCACCTCCTAAAAAACATAAAAAGACTTTATGAGAATAAACTCATAAAGTCTTTTTATACGCAAAAAATAAAGTTAACCAATCTAAAGCTAGTGCTTACCTTAAGTCGGATTACATAAATTTATTTATCTGCTTATATGAATTAGACATTATATTGCTTCTCTTAGTTATCGCAAAAGGGTACAAAAATAAACCTATAATTTTTTTAAAAATTATAGAATAGCCCTCCTATTAAATTCATTGGAATTTAAATTGCGATAATAAGTTTTAGCATAAAAGTCTAATCTCCCTTCTGTTTTTAAGAATAAAGACATTTTACCGCTTTTTTTGATTTTTGTCTACCTTTTATTTCATAAACTTTTCTATTAGTATTCGAGAAGGGGAGTGCCCAATAGCCTTGCACGACAGTAAGTAAAAGTAATTACAGCCTTTATAAGTATAGTAATCTATATGATTATACAATAAAATGCTCCTTCTGTAGAATAGATACTGACAACCAAATCAGTTCCCTACACTACAAATGAAGGAGCATTTCATATGGAAAGTGTAGATCAAAACATCGTCTTTCGTCAATATTTATCTCTGTTGTCCCGGAGCGTATTGGAGTGCCCATTAGTCAATTATGACTATGATAAGTTATCTGAATATGCATTAGTCAAATCCATGATTCTTGCGAATATATTTCGGTGGAGAAGTTGGGAGGAAATCGAACAAGAAATCCGCGCTAAACCGGCTATCTTGATCGAATTGGAGCTGGATTCTATTAGTGGATCTCAGCTGAGTCGGCGACTTGCGAAGTTAGACACATCGGCATTGGCGGATTTGTTAGGATTAGTCACGCAACGATACTGGTTGGTACGTGGTAAAACCGCGGGCATTAGCGCTAACATTGGGATCCTAAAATTAATTGATTCCACACATATCAAGTTGCCGCAAAATGCAGCTACTTGGACCGCCGTAAGTAAGAATTCTAGCGGGGTAAAGCTACATCTACGATTAGCTAAACTCTGCCTATTATCTAGTAGTCCCAAGAGTGAATAGTATAAAAGAGGAAATGTCCATTAGTTATTTAATACTTGAAGAGGAAATTATGCCAAAGAATAGTACTCCATTTTTTTATAATGAACGAATGTGAAAAAATTACTGACTCAAAGGTGCTATTGGTGCTATAAACACCGGATTTGTTTTTGACCATGGTCACATTGTAAACCATCTAGCCAGACAACTACATGTCTTGATGAATATGGTATGTCAATAATATTTATATTCTTATTAACCTGATTTGCTAAAATTAGAAGTGAGTATAAGAGGGTAGATCGAATGATTGGCAAAACGTTAGAATCTTTCTACAGCATGATGTAAAAAGACTCTTTAAATTAATAACTTATATTGGTACTATCTGGTCAAATTATTTTTTTACGTTTACCGAATTCTAAAAGGGCAGTATACGGATCGTTTTCTAAACCTAAAAGTTTGCAAAAAGCAGGCTCAGTTTTAAACCCTTGTTCTTTTAGATTAATTACTTCGTCTTTGAGACAAGGATAATGCTGTAGTAGTGAATTTTCAATTACCATGTGAAGATAAGCATGTTGTTCTTTTACTGGTTGAGGCTGACCGAATAATTCAAATTTGAAATCCTCAAACATAAAATTTGCTATAATAACTGGTACATTTCGGATTATAAGTTTTTTTATTATGAAATCTTGTTGATTTCCATATAAATTAGTCACCTTTTTCTCAAATAAGGGAAAATTTACAACATTCATAATGATATCTAAGTCGGAACCTACTATATCAACCCCTATAGGTAAGGTACCACAAAGAATGGGACTATATTCAGATAAGTTATACATGATTCCCAAATTTTCAATGGCAGAATAAGCACGTTTTTGATTATTGTTTCCGAATCGTAAATAATCAATGGTATCAAACATAAAGCTCCTCCCTCTCTTTAAGAACATTGATGTATTATGCGTTTACAACACTTCTAAGAAAAGGGGTGCCTGTCACCCAAACTAACATGTTAGCTTGAACAAACATGGAAGTTCAAACTTTCATGATTACATAAGTGGCAGGCACCATATAAATCTGTTACTTTTGAAAAAATGAAAACGTTAAATAAGATTAAGATCTTCTTTTAGGCATGAGTACATATATAAATCATCGAATTTACCACAAGTAAATTCATAATGTCTCAGCAATCCCTCTCTTCTAAACCCTTGTTTTTCTACTAGTTTTTGGGATGGGAGATTAGCTGGTTCAATTAAAGCCTCAATTCTTTCTAACTGAAAGTGATGATAACCATACTTAACAACGGCTTCCAATGCTTCACTAGCTAGCCCTTTTCCCCAGTAATCTTTGCTTAATTCATATCCAACTTCAGCTCGATAATGTTTAGTAAGCATATTAAGAAAACCACAACTTCCTATAACCTTACCAGAATCTTTTAGTGTAATTCCCCATCTAATTCCTGTACCTTCTTCATAGATGGATTTATACCACTTAATTTCATCCCATACGTCTTTTACTGTTTGGCAAGGTACTAACCCCATAGGTTTCACAACATCCGTATCAGACAGATAGTTAAACATATCATTAGCATCCTCTGTTGTTACTTCTCTTAAAATTATTCTTTTTGTTTCAATTACAGGAAATTCCTTTTCCATTGAATTTCCCTCCTTTCAAGTTTTAAGAAGCAATTTAAATCCTATTCAACACTCTTCAACGATTCAATCATATCGATTCGATTTACTTTTCTTCTAAGTAATAAATTCGATATAATCGTCAATACAAATGTAAGGACGATTGCCAACCCTATCGTAACGAATCCCAACCTATCCGGAATCTGTTGATTGGTGCTGGATAATGCTTGGACAACTAGTCTGTACATATAACCACTTATTGGTAGCGCAACAATTACTGCAAATGTCGTTAGGATGATATTTTCTACAAAAATAATTCTGTTTATCTTATTCTTCTGATAGCCTAACACCTTTAATGTCGCAAGCTCACGTGTACGCTCATATATATTAATTGAGGATATGGTAAACATGGCACCAAAAGATAATATAACTGCACAAACAATAAACATGATGAAGACGGGATTATTTTGTTCAATCATATTGTCCACTGCTTTATTTAAGTCACCCCTGTCAGAAATCGCATCCACAAGCGGATCCTCTTCAAAATCGTTTTGCACACGGCTTCTATCTGCCTCACTGTTTAAATGAACCAATAGGGAAGTCGGTTTGTAATCAACACCAAGACTATTTATATACGCTGGTGTACTGTAAAAGGATGGATTGGTATATTGTGTCGATATTTCTGCTACCTTCATGTCAATTGTTTGTCCTTTCAGTTCAGGTGCAATTAACTTCATTTTAATGGTATCTCCTACTGATATACCGTATTCATCTGCATAGGACTGTGGAACGAACACTCCCTTATCATCTAAAGCTATTGGGTTATTCTGTTCATCAAAAAATTCAATAAGCTTATTTTCCTTTTCCGTAACAATTAAGGATGCATTATTCTCGTCAGGGAAGTCGACAAACTCAATGGGAATAGTAGATTGTGAATAATACGTTTCAACCCCAGCTGGGACATTGATATTGTCCCCGGCTAACGCTTCTTTATAGTCCACTTTTAAATCGTATTTATAAACGTTATTAATCTGAGAAGCAATGGTTTGCATCGAGGTTTCAAAGCCAAAAGCTGTGATTAAAAGGATCACACAAACAATCACCCCAACTGAACTTGCCAATGCCTTTTTCGGGTTTAGAAAAATATTTCTTAAGATCAGCTTATCGCCGTATGTTAATTTTTTCCATAAACCAGGAATTCTTTCTACGAGTGTTTTCTTCATTTTCTTTGGAGGTTTTGGACGTAATGCCTGTGCTGCTCGTTCCTTTAATATACTTCTTCCACTAAAAAAGCATGCAATTACCCCGAAAACGATCGAAACTATAACCGGTGGAAAGATGGTATAAAATGAAATGGACAAGCTAAAGTTTGGCAAGGAATAGGTTTGTTCGATAACCGAATTGAGTAGGTTAACAAGTGTGACAGCTGTAATGCCCCATCCTATAACCGACCCAATAATACCTACCAAAACAGGATACCCCATATAATGTAGTAAAATTTTACTGTCTTTTACACCCAATGCCTTCATAATACCAATTTGATTTCTTTGGGAGTCGATCACTCTTGACATGGTAAGAAAAATAATCACAGCCGCAACCATAAACAGGATTAGAGGAGAAACAGTACTCATCAATCTATTATTATTTATGGTTACATTTAGGGCAGAATAACTGACCGATCTATCTTTATTTACTTGGTACAGATAAGCGAGCTCCTGTGAGTAATCTTCAATGGCCTCACTAATTACACCGCTATCATGTCCTTCTTCTGCGTCTACAAGCAATTCATTGTAATAAAAGCCACCAGCAATTTCCGCTATTCTATCCTCATGAATATAAGCTATACCATAGGTTTGATGGTCAGGTAAGACAAGCGATGGGTCCTCGATGTTAAATGCATGTTCCACGTTCTCACCGAAACCACTAATAACAAAATCAAAACTGCCTTCATTTGTATCTACGCTAATGTGATCGCCAACCGTATATTGATGCACTTCCCCGTAGCGGGTATCTAACAGAATTTCTTCCTTATTTGATGGTATACTACCATCTGTAACAGCAATGGTGTTGATTTCGTTATTTTGTGGAATGGTATGTATTTTTAAGGACGCTTTATAGTCATCAAACGCCTGATTCGCATCAAATGTATATCTTGCTTCTACTTTATTAATCCCTTCAATATCTTCGATGTTAGATAATTCACTGTCTGTAATCTCGCTGTAATGGACATTGAAATCCGCTAAATTATGTTCTTCGAAATAATCTTCCGTATAAGCACTAAGGTCACTGCTTATCGTAATCAGTCCAGCATAAAAGAAGGCAGCTACTGCGATAACGAGGATAATGGCTAAAAACTGCCCCTTTGATTCCCGAATATCCCTCAACAATTTTAAATACAATTTCTTCATTACCATTCAATCCCCTCTATGCTTTGTGTTTCAGCATTGGTAATGACTTCATCTATTTTTCCACTTTTCACTTTAATAACCCGATCAGCAATTGGGGCGATGGCGGTGTTATGGGTAATTAAGACAATACATTTCTGCGTTTCTTTGTTCAAATCTTGTAGAAGTTTCAGTACAGATTTTCCAGTTTTATAGTCCAATGCACCGGTCGGCTCATCACAAAGTAAGAGTAAGGGATTCTTAGCAACAGCACGAGCGATCGCAACTCTTTGTTGTTCTCCTCCAGAAAGCTGTGAAGGGAAGTTATTCTTACGTTCACCAAGTCCAACCTTTTCCAATACTTCTTTTGCATCTAGATGATCCTTACACACTTCAGAAGCAAATTCTACATTTTCCAGTGCAGTTAGATTAGGAATTAAATTATAAAATTGAAATACAAAGCCTACTTCTTCCGCTCGAAATGTCGTTAATTTTTTGTCATCATATTGGGTAATGTTATTTCCATTTACAAATACTTCTCCTGATGAGGCAAGGTCCATCCCTCCAAGGATATTTAAAATGGTACTTTTTCCAGCACCACTTGCCCCTAGAATAACGACGAATTCTCCCTCGTAGATGGAAAAATCCACACCATCTAACGCTTTAATGGATACGTCACCTAGATTGTATTCCTTCGTCACATTCTTGAACTCTATTAATTTTTTTGTCATCATAACCCACTCCTTAAAATGAAGTTGCTAGTAAAAGATACGTATAACTCCATTCTAAACCTGTGGGTTACCCCTAGCTCAAGGCCTTATTTATCTGAATTCAGCAGAAAACTCCCACCTCTATAGGTGGCGAGATGAATGCGTTTTTGTTTCCTGTTCAGCGGGTGTTCAAACTCCCGCTGAACTCAGATAAAGCCTCCGGCGGATGTCACGGATTTTTAGGGGAGCTTAGGAAGGCAACCTAAGTTCGCCGCATCGTGCGGCAACGTTTGCATGACCGACATCCTGTCGGCCTCAAGCTCGAAAAAAATCCGGACGCAATCACGCCGTGGCGTGATTGATTATTTTATTGGCGCATACATTTCTAAAAACACACGTTCCAGGGTCTCTTCATATGTAGTCAACAGTATGTTAATATAAGCCTTACCTATTAATTCATATCCATTTTCCTTTGCTATTTTTAAAAGACTGTCCCCTACTTCATGATCAATATCTTTCTCACCATTAACAAATCTACCATCTTCTATTACCGTATAAATACACTTGGGATGTGCTAGGACTTCCCCTTCAATATCTTTGTCGGTATCTTCTATATTTCTTACAACGATAAATCTATTCGCTTTCATACCCTCTTCATCAAAATCGATAACACGGCTAGCGCTCATTAATGTAACAGCTTTCTTTAAACTATCCGTATTATTTCTTATCGTTTCATACTCCTCGTAAGCAGCATATCCCGTTATTTCACCTTTTACCTCTAACGGCTTCATCTCTGTAACCGTAAATTTACCTAAGTATTCTTTAACCTTATAATAATCCTCTTTTACAGATTTTACTTTCTCTAAAAGATGTTTTTTATATGCAATTTCCTCGAGTATTTTCGCTTCTTGCTGCGTTAATACATGTTCTAAATCCGCTACACTTTTACTCTGCCTTATCTCCTGAATCTTCTTAATCTCAAAATCTAGTTCTCTATAGAAATTCGTAGTAATTACATCATGAATATCATATGCATTATATTTTCTATAACCATTTTCAGCATCATGCTTAGGTTTGACCAATTCCTTTTCCTCATAATATTTTAATGTATCTCTTGATACGCCTAAAAAACTTGCTACTTGCCCGATGGTGTACATAGTCTTCCCCCTTGTAAGTTCCATAGAATTATTACTTCGTTCAAATCATAATATCAGGTTTTTTATTCATCTAAGTGAAGGGTCAGTCCCTCACGATACTAGTGAGGGGTTTTGCTTAAGCATACCGTTCCGGAAAGACACTTCGCTTTTCTCGGGTGGCTGAGGCTGTGCCCGTGGAAAGCGAAGTATTCTGCCGAAGCGAATCCAACCACATAACAATCTTAAGAGTAAGTGAGAGCTTTGCAAACTGATTTTCACTAGTCCACAGTTTATATATTTTGTAAAACAACAATGTATTAGAAAACAACCTTTCTTTTAGTATACCGGTAATTGATCAAAGGTAAGTAACCATATTTTTTGGAAACAATAATGTTATACTTGTTATAGAAATTTGATTGATTTTCAATAAGATTAATTTTCCGTAAGCGGACCATTAAGTCGAAATTACAATTGGTTTCCTTTTATATCATTCTCTAATGAAATATTTTGGAATTGAATTAAAAAAATTGCTTCTAACTTATTTTAATATTTTTATTGCTTTGTGGTTATTAATTCGTTTTACTATCGTTGTATTTGACTACTCTTTCTTCAACTGATTGTATGAGTGACAGGCATCACATATCTACCAAACACTTGAGAGAGAACACTAGAAAACATATTGGAGGCAGTTATGAAACGAATCATCATTTTATTAGTAGTGTGTATTGTGTTAACAGGGTGTCATGCAGTTGATGAAAATGATTATTCGACAACTATTTACTATGTCCCGCATCCAGACGATGAGACCCTTAGTATGGGGCCAAGTATTTTACATAATGTAGAGTTAAATAAAGAGGTCGTTGTTGTGCTCCTTTCGAAAGGGCGAGCAAGTAAAGCAATTGGATCTGTAAATAAAAAGCTGGAAAAAGAGGATTTACCGCCGATTACACTTGAAGAATTTGGGGAAGCAAGAGTTGCGGAGTTTACTAAAGCTGTGGCGGCTTTAGGTGTGAAAAAAGAGAATGTTTATATTTATGATATTGAGGATGGGGACTTTTCTACCGGAGAGGTTGCACCTATTATTCAGGATTTCGAAAAAAAGTATCCAGAAGCTTTGCATAACGTCATGTCTTATAATGATCCACATGATGATCATTCGTCTACGGGGAAAGCGTTGCGTGAGTTGATGGACGCAAGGGAGGTACAATACGGTCTTTACCATATCCCTGTTCAAAGGCATAAAAAGATGTTGTATAAGGGCAGTTATGCAGTTCCGTCAAGTCTAATAGATGACTATAAAGTCGCGCTAGAGGCGTATGGTAAGTGGGAACCGGAAGAAGGTTCTTATAGCATTGGCCAGTCATCTGTACGTAAGTATTTTGACCGTGCAATAGATGTGATGGAGAGTCGATGGCATCAGTAAAACATGAATGCTTCTTTAACTTTTATATATGCGTTAAAGCGGTGTGATGAAATAAATCATTCAAACAATTATTTTTCAGGTACCTTTGCAAAATACTATTCAAACAATGTACCACGATTGCATAAGATTAATTTTAGGTGCCTATTATGTTAAATGGATAGACGGATAGATAGAAGTACACGACAAGGCGCCTAGCAAGCACAATTTTATATAGTATTGTAGAAGCAGCCAATGAAAATGGATTGAATCTTTTTATTTATCTTACTTATCTTTTAGAATCCTTCTAAATATATACATAATTTTATGCTGTCAGTCACTCGTCCAATCGTGAAAGTTCAAACAAAAATGTTTATTTGAGTTAACGTTTTTGTTTGAGTGACTGTCACCAAAATATGCAAATAATAAAATTAAACTCATCAAAAGAAGCAGATTTGGCTATCGAAATGATGCCCATCTATTCCTTCGATTACGGTTTGAAACAGGGCATTAATTTTGTCATCCCTGACTTTTGGTGATGAACCGAGAAAAATTGTCCTCGTTATAATCAATAAATACTCTTGCACGCTCAAAACCCTCTTTTTGTTCATTGTGAGCAGAAAGAGGGTTAAATACATGAACTGTAAGCATAGACAACATAACTACTGTCTATCATGTACGCTTGCAAGTCGCTAAAAATTTCATTGGGTAGGAATATGTCTGATTCTTTTCCACTGATTTCTAATGCCTTGCTGATTTCTTCATATGTCATATTGAATTACCTCTTCTCATTTTGTTTCTCATCTAAAGTGCAGAGTGCCAATCCAGGGTGCCTGTCACCCAAACTAAGGTTTTCTTCGGAATAAATTCGATAGCCCGCTTCCGTCAAATCCGCTGGTATGAGTAAACCAATGTCGTCATAATGGTGCAGTGTGCGCACACTAACACCTGTCAATTCGGATACTTCTTTCACTTTCATAGCTAATCCCTCTCTTCACTACTGACTATAAAGTATGACGTAACGTGAGAGTAAACCCGAAAAAGTTTCCCAACAAAAAAAGATCAACCACTTAGCTGATCTTTTAACACCATGCAAATGAAACAGTGAATTTCTATACTATTCCTTGCTATTATTTTGTAATTCCCGAACCTTCTCCTCTGGTAACTGCGTCACTTTCGCCACAATATCCGGTTCCATTCCCAATGCCAATAAATTAGCTGCGATGGATAATGCTTTGATAATTCCCCCCTCTTTTTCTCCTTCTCTTTTCCCTTCTTTTTTCCCTTCCTCTTTCCCTTCTTTTTCTCCTTCACTTCTAACAACTGCAAGCACTTCTGCAAGTGTTGGTGATTGATCTTCCAAATTGTGATGAATCATATGAGACGCCTCCTCTTGTATTAATGGAACCATTGTATGATTTAATTCTTTTTCTAAATCCTTGGGTAGTTGCAACAAATAATCGATAAAATAGAAAAGCGCTGATACCGATGCACGACTATAACCATTCCCCTTAATCACTTCACGCATCAGCTTCATTTTGAATAATGCCCGCCGCTTATCATCATTTTTTGTTCTGTTCATATAGATTCCAGCGAGTACCGCCTTTGAAAAAGGATTTTTCGATTGCTCCAATTCAACT
This sequence comes from Sporosarcina limicola, assembly GCF_014873855.1. Classification (GTDB taxonomy): domain Bacteria; phylum Bacillota; class Bacilli; order Bacillales_A; family Planococcaceae; genus Sporosarcina; species Sporosarcina limicola. Next base: position 33,342 of record NZ_JADBEL010000035.1, read on the forward strand.
TCATTTTGATCTGCAAGTTTGTACATATTGTATTCATATATCAGTTTTGTCCCAAAGTATGAATACTCATATACGTTTGGCCTGAAGCTTTTATTGGCGTCAGTCAATAATGCAATAGCAAATACCTTACGATCAAATTTATCATAGATTCGATAAAAGTATTTGAACATTCTCTTTGAAAAATCCGGGTCCGCATCGGCCTGCACTTCGATATGAACTAAAAACCCATTTTTCCTGACCATCTTTCAAATGTACTTTTACAATCTGATCAGCAACCTTCTTTCCCTTTTTATCCTTTATTATTTCCTTATACAGTTCTTGTTGCAAGAAATCCAAACCCTTTGTGAAATCAATCTTTTCAAATAGATCCGGTGCGAAGAACTGTATGAATTCTTCAAATAACTCACCAATAATCTTTTTCCAAAGGCCGTCTTGGTCGACGATGTTTGTACGATATTCCCGCGGCTTTTCCATAACATATGCGATTGACATCATTTTATCACACCTCCGAATAATTTTAGTTTTAACTATTCAGTTTATAATATCATGAAAGAACGAATGTTTCTATTGATATGCATCAAAGTCAACATGATAGAACCTATTCTAAAAAAGAGTAGCAAGGAATCCATCTCTCTCCTACTCTTTTCTTATTGGAGGGTGACAGGCACCAAATATCTAGAGCCCTTTTCTACAACCAAAAAACACGTATCCACTCAAACACAACTGAATAACGCTCAAAGCTAAAAACGGATTAGTTACTATATAAGTTGAACGAAAGATCATCGGCCCATTTATACTTGAATAGTTGAAACAAACGCGTCAAACAAGCATATGTAGAATCAACAAAAGTGTA
>NZ_JADBEL010000036.1 GCF_014873855.1 Sporosarcina limicola
TTTAGGGAGCTACGCTTAGTTTTCTTACTGGATATTTATCAAGACCTGCATCCCTAAAAGGGATAAATATGGAGGAGCCGTATGCGATGACCCGCACGTACGGTTCTGTGAGAGGCGCATGAATTCATTCATGCGCCTACTCGATTTTATTCTAATCATTGTATAGTATTATTATACGTTTAAATCACTACGCTGGCAATTAATTTGTACATAATGATTTATTTTCTTAAAACTATTTACCTTTTCAATTCTCAAACGTTTTAATAGTGAATGATTAAAAAAAAAGGAAGGTTGTTCAAAATGTTTAAATCAAAAGGTTTTTTAGTAATTGCAAGTCGAATTAGTATGAAAATAAGGAATGGTTCTCGGGGGTATTGATTCGCACCGACTTTCTTTAGTAATGGAGATTCAAGGAGCGTATGTATGATATAATGGAGAAAGTAATAGAATAGGTGACTCAAGGGTGGTCGGCTCACTCCCGTACGAAAGGGGGTGGTGCCAATGTCGGTATTTGAATCGTTAATGATTGCGATAGCTTTTGCAACATTAGTCGTGTTGATACTAGCGTTTAACCATAAAAAATAACCCATCCTTGAGTTAGGCCTCAGATAGGTTATCCCGTTTGTTCGCTGATCCCCCTTGAAGGGAAACCTGCTATTACCTATTGGTCGTTCGGAATTCGCGTTCCGAACGATCTTTTTTTATTCTACTCAATCTATAACTACATTATACGTTTAAATCACTACTCTGGCAATTAATTTGTACATAATGATTTATTTTCTTAAATCTGTGTACCTTTTCAATTCTCAAACGTTTTAATAGTGAATGATTGAAAAAAGGAAAGGCTGTTCAAAATATTCAGTGGAAAATGGTTCTTAGGGGGATTGATTCGCGTTGATTTTCTTTAGTAATTGAGATTCAAGGAACGTATGTGTGATATAATGAAGAATGTAATAGAATAGATGACTCAAGGGTGGTCGGCTCACTCCCCAAGAAAGGGGGTGTTGCCAATGTCAGTATTTGAATCGTTAATGATTGCGATAGCTTTTGCAACATTAGTCGTATTAATGCTAGCATTTAACCATAAAAAATAACCCATCCTTGAGTTAAAGGCTCGTAGGGATGGGTTATTCTCACCTCGTAAGTGCTGATCCCCTTGTTGGGAATCTACTATTACAACTGATCAATCGATGCTCAAACATCGATTGATCTTTTTTTATTCTAATCAAACTATACCTTCATTATACGTTTGATCCGCGAGTCTGGCAACTAATTTGTATGGATTAGGGTTTTCATGGTTAACCCATCGGATTTAAACAAGCTTTATTTGCTCGGAACTTACTGTATCCTGGTATTCAGCTGAATACCCCATTGAATTGAATCCTTTTAGGCGTTTTTCGTGCATCATCATTAGCATATCTACGTTTGAGTCAACGTAGTCAAACATTCTACAGCTACAACATTGAATCCTCAATTAACTTAATGATAGTATTAACATACAGGATTTGTAAGAATTCACTAGCTAACAAAAAGGAATGGGAGTGTAACAATGATCAAAGCGGTACTATTTGATTTGGACGGGACATTGTTAAATCGAGATGCATCTATAGAAAGATTCGCCAATGCACAGTACGAGCATTTATATGAATACGTCAAGCATATCCCAAGAAAGAAGTATGTTTCAAGGTTTATCGAGTTAGATTGTCGTGGATACGTCTGGAAAGATGAGGTGTATCAACAAATGATTGAAGAGTTTAATCTAACGGGATTATCCTGGGAACATTTGCTTAAAGATTATGTAGACCATTTTAAAAACCACTGTGTACCTTTTCCAAACCTTAGTAAAATGTTAGCATCTCTGAAAAGTAAATCGATTGTATTAGGAATTATCAGTAATGGAAAAGGAAAATTCCAAATAAATAATATTAAGGCGTTAGGCATTGAAAACTATTTTGAAACGATTTTAATTTCTGAAGCGGAAGGGATTAAAAAGCCAGATCCACGAATATTTAAGAAAGCTTTACAGAAACTTCATGTATCTGCAGCCGACTGTCTTTTTGTCGGAGATCATCCTGAAAATGATGTGAAAGCAGCACAAAATGTAGGAATGATAGGAGCTTGGAAGAAGAATTTACAATGGAGTAATGTGGATGCCGATTTTATCGTGACCGATCTAATGGAAATACTAACAATTGTCGAGCGTTTTGAGGTGTGATTAAAATGGAAAGTAAGAGTCCTAACAAAATACATATTATCGGATCAGTTGGGAGTGGGAAAACAACATTAGCAAAATGGCTATCAACAAAGTTGGATATCCCGTTCTACGAATTAGACAATATTGTTTGGAAAAGGCATAAATCTGGAGATATAAGAAGAAATGACGAAGAAAGGGACGAATATCTGAGTACCCTAGTCGACTCAGATAGTTGGATTATAGAAGGTGTACATTATGAATGGGTACTTCAAAGTTTTCAGAAGGCAGACTTGATTATTGTCTTAGATACAGCCTATTCTAAAAGGACAGTTAGAATTATTAAGCGGTTTATCCTACAAAAAGTCGGACTTGAGCAAGCGAACTATAAACCGACATTCGAAATACTTAGGAGAATGTTTACTTGGAATGCTAATTATGAAAAGGACAGTAAACCTGAAATAGTAGCTATACTTAGCCAGTATAATGACAAATTGATAATTTTAAAAAATGATAGTGAGATTGAGGAATACTTCAGTTGGCTGAATGCTTAAACCTTTCATCACGAATCGTTGGATTGTCGCATATTATTTCATCTTGGGACGCTGACACCCTAACAGGGAATCCGTTATTGCATTGATTGTTCGGAATTCGCGTTCTGAGAGATTTTTTTTCACTTTATTCAGATCTTACTTTTATTCTATGTCTGAGTCGGTTAACTTTTAAATTGTTGAAATCATCCCATTAACGGGATGTGGATTTCCAATCCTGCATTCGACTAGATTTTACTGATTCACGGCCAAATTAAATTAATTAAAACTTTCTGAAAAATTAAAAGGTTTCGCCAAACGTTGTAGAATACTACTAATTAAGGATACTGTAATGGATTAATAATTAATATTTTAATCTATTGCAGTAAACTAAAAGATTTCGGCTACAGCGGAACTATACAACTACAACAGACTGTTCATGACTATGCAAATAATACTACGACGGCAACGTATAGAGGCACAGTTCATTGTCATGGAGCATGTCCAATTTGAAGTTGCTTAAACCCGTTATTCACAATAATTGGCTGGACATTGTAAAAAAAGAGGTTACTCTTCTCACCTACATGACCTAACTCAATAGAGCATAGCAAATTCGTGAATAACCTCTTAAGCAGTATAAAAAACCTATGCACTACTATTTTGTAGTAGTACATAGGTTTTTTTATTCTATTATCAATTTCTGTCCAAAATCAACAGAGGTGATGCTAAATATGAAAACACCGAAAAGAGAAAGACTTTGGAAAAAAATGTAAAATATCAATAGAATGGCGTGATTCCATGGCAATAGAAATTATATGTACTGAACTAGGAAAGTCGTACATAGGTGATGGTGTAACAACTAATGCACTACAAAACATTAATTTAACATTCTCAAAGGGCGAATTTACGGCGATTATCGGGCCTTCGGGTTCTGGAAAATCTACTTTACTTAGTTTAATTGGTACATTAGATAAGCCGACAACCGGGAAAATTCAATATGATGGCGAAGAAATTATGAATAAAAGCAAAAATAAGATAGCGGACTTTCGTTTTGAAGAAGTTGGTTTCATTTTTCAGCAATTTCATCTGCTCCCTACGTTGACAGCATTAGAAAATGTACTTACCCCGTTATTTGCACAGAAAGTTGCCTATAAAAAGCATCGACGTGGGGAAGAGGTTCTTGAACAAGTTGGTTTAGCCGATAAAATGAATTCCCTCCCCTCTCAATTATCCGGTGGACAACAACAGCGAGTTGCGATTGCCCGTGCAATCGTCCATAAACCAAACTGGCTATTCGCTGACGAGCCTACAGGTAATTTAGATACGGAAACGGGTGAACGTATTTTTGAATTGCTTCGGCAACTGAATAAAGATAAAGAATGCGGAGTTATTTTTGTAACACATAATCCAAAACTTGCTGCGAAAGCAGACCGCATGATTACGATGAAAGATGGTGGAGTCATTTCAGATCAACCAGGTGAATCAAAATGATCCGATTTATTTGGCGAAATTGGTGGCGGAACAAAGAACGCTTTATATTATTGGTTGTTGGTGCATTGGTTATTAGTTCTGGATTAACGTATTTAATTGGGCTATCCGAAACAAATAAAGGGACGATTGTTGATGAACTGCAACAGCGGTGGTCTGCCTCTTATGATATCGTCGTCCGTCCCCAAGGAAGCCGCACTATTACTGAGGAGGTAAATCTTCTTGAACCCAATTATTTGAGTGGCTTAAGCGGTGGGATTAGTATAGAGCAATATGAAAAAATTAAAGCAATGTCAGACATCGAAGTAGCTGCACCAATCGCAATGATTGGTTACGCTGATTATCCGGTTAAATTGACTGAATTCGAATTAGAAAAAGAAGGCATTTATCGTGTGCATCAGGAAGTAATTAATGGTAATGGCATTAAAGAGCTATCATCTTCCAGTAATAATTACTATGCATTCGGCGACTGGGATATCCTCCAGGAAAACCTCTCAATAGAAGTAAGATCGAATAACTATTTAGGTCACAAACTCGACTACTTATTCGTCATGAGATCGATGTTACTTGCTGGAATAGATCCTGAACAAGAAGCTAAACTTGTTGGACTAGACAAATCTATTATCATTGGGGATGAACCTATTTCTGCTATCCGCATAAAAGTAGCGGGCGTTTCCGACTTGACAGAAGAAAGTCAACAACTATTAGAACAAGTTGCCCAAAACATTGAAAATGAAACAGGGCTACTTACGGATATCACATTAGGATCTTCACCACAACCCACCTTAACTCATGTCCCGGCAGTAACTAACCAAGAAGAATTAGGATGGTTTCAGCAACCGTGGGTGAAAATAGGTTCATCCATGACTATTTTCAAAGAGGCTAAGATTGGATTATTGGGTCTTATTGTAAGCGTCATAGCAGTTGCGATTGTCTATGTTTGGGCATCCGGTCTGGTATCACTGTTAGCAAGGAGAAAAGAGTTTGCTTTATTACTTGCGGTTGGTTGGCGACCGAATCAATTAAGCCGATTACTATTTTTAGAGTCTTCTATACTAGGGGTTTTTGTGGCAATCATCTCCTGGATGATGCTTGGCTTTGTATATGTATCTGGAGAAGCTACGCTATCACCGATACGCTTTCTATTGACAGGACTATTCGGATTTATGGTTTATTTGCTTGGAGCAGTAATCCCTGCTCTGTTAGTTCGGACTATTTCTCCGTATGAAACGATGCGAACGGGTGAGATTTCGAATACAAGTAAGCGGTTGTTAAAAACAAGAGGATTGTCTTCCATGGCATTTAATCATTTTATTGGAAAGTGGAAGCGAAGTTTGCTCTCAATTATTGCAATTTCCTTACCAACTAGTCTACTCGGATTATTTTTATACATTACAATCCGTTTAAAAGGTGTCATGTATACGACATGGCTTGGACAATATGTCGCGTTAGAAGTTGGGCCTGTCCATTACGCGGCGATGATCGTGACGTTACTTATTGCAATCTTAACAACTGCTGAAATCATGTGGCAAAATATCGCTGAGCGACAACAGGAAATTGCTCTATTAAAAGCGGTTGGTTGGAAAAATAGAAATGTCCGATTTCTTATCTTGACGGAAGGAATGTTTAGTGGACTCTTTGCGGCCATTATCGGACTCACACTTACATTCGGGATGATGTGGGGTCTGTATCGTCAATTTCCAACAGAAGAACTATTATTCATTCTTTCAACAGGGATCGTTCCTATACTAATCGGACTCGTTGGAACGATAATTCCCGCTGAAAGAGCAGTTCGGATTTCTCCTAATCAAGGGATGGGAGGGAACTTTTCAAATCGGAAAGCAGTAGAAAGGCGTATGAAATGGGTCCTTATAACGGCTCTACTCTTGTTAGCTGGAGGATTTATTTACACGGTTATACAAGTTGTAGCTTAGGGATAAAGGTATGAGAGAAGTAATCAAATCAAATTAATTAAGCGAGAAGGAGATTGATGATCTTGATTGCCAAATGCATTAAATTTCATGAATTCGGAACTCCTAATGAAGTGTTGAAAGTTGAAGAGAAAATTGTTCATCCTCCTTTGGAAGGTGAGGTCCTCGTGAGAATGAGGATGTGTCCTATTAATCCATCTGATTTAATTCCTATAAAAGGAGCTTATTCACACCGAATTTCTTTACCCGGCATTCCTGGTTACGAGGGTGTTGGTATTGTAGAGGAGGTAGGATCTGCAGTTTCTAAAGAATTAATTGGGCGGCGTGTTCTACCTTTGCGTGGCGAAGGTACTTGGCAGGAATTTGTTAAAACGGCAGCGGAGTTGGCAGTTCTTGTACCAAATTCGATTGATGATTATACAGCAGCACAACTGTATATTAACCCGTTAACTGCATGGATTATATGCACTGAGGAACTGAAGTTGAAACCTGGCGATACATTACTCGTAAATACTTGTGGTTCTGCCATTGGTCGTATTTTTGCTCAGTTAGCAAGGACTCTCGGCTTTCGATTGATTGCAGTTACTAGAAATAATACATATACCAAAGAGTTAATGGAACTAGGTGCAACGCATGTCATAAATACAGCAGGATTCTCGTTACAAGACACAGTTATGGAGTTAACAAATGGGCGCGGAGTGGATGCGGCAATTGATTCGATTGGTGGGCCAGCAGGTGCAGCATTAGTATTTTGTATTCGACCGAATGGCGTTTTATTAACAATTGGGCTGTTATCGGGAATACCTGTAAATTGGCCAGAAGTCACAAATAAGGTAAATATACAAGTTAAGCTATTTCACTTAAGACACTGGAATCAACGTGTTTCAATACAGACTTGGCAAGAAACATTTAATCACTTAATAGAACTAATCGAACAGAATCGATTGAAGTTTATGATATCAGAACTTCAATTTAATCTGCTGGAGATACAGAAAGCTGTTCATGTAGCTGAATCATTGAAAAGTAATAAGGGGAAGGTTTTTTTAACTTTATTCAGCAAGGATTTGAACCCCTGCTGAATTGTCTACACTTTGCATCCATCTCACCACTTCTTGAAGTGGTGAGATGGATGCAGTGAAATATAAAAAATCCCCTTTACATTGTTGAAATGAAAGGGGATTGCATAAAAAACAGTTGTTGCGTATTGTTCCTATTGACCTTTGTTTCTATTGTAACAGGGGGTTACTCGATAGTTAGACCTGCACTTGCATTACCCGTAACCGCATTAATCAGAGTGAGTCCGGTTGCGGTTATTGAAAACACCATTACCAAGTTGTCTCCTACTGCTACTGGTACGGCTGGGATACTCGCCGAACCAAAAGTTATGGCACCTATGGCTAGCGGTCCTACTAGGGACGGGGCTAAATCTACAGTTGCGCCTGTAGCGGTGTAGATATTACTTCCTGCTGGTGCGCGATAAACTTGTGCCTTGACAGTTATTGTTCCAGCGACTGCCACTGCTGCAGCTACACTAAAAGATGCGGAAATAGCTGTTAGATTACCTGCTCGCGGAACCGTAAAGGCTTCGTTTAGCAGACTTGTCAAGTCTATCGTGTTGCCAAGAATGGTTACACCGGGAATGGAAGTACCAAATCCGACGAGACTGGTCGTTCCAACTAATCCACCTGCGATAGAAGTTAAAACAGCGGGTACGAGACCTGAAGAGAATGGGATAATCGTACCCTTGTTAGCTGGCGGGATTATACAAGCCGCGTCAATAGCTCTGAACGGTCCAACCACCGTGCAATTGATTTTTCCACTACCGGCCGATTGGCATCCAGAGCCTGACTGAAAACCTCCGTGACATCCGTGACAACCATGCATTTTGAAATTAGTAGAATTCATATTAACACCTCCTTTCTCCATTATCCTATTCAAAGTACTTGCAGGGCGGACGGGCTACTAACTACTTGTTATTTACAGTTTTGAATTTTTACAGCGTAATGCGGCTTCTTTGGAGCATCTGTATGAATAGCCTACTTTCATTAGTAATTTCGTATTAAAAAAACAGCCACTTTGACAATAAGTCAGAGTGGCTGTAGCATGATCTGTCGGTTTTTAATTTTTTATTAATCAGATTGTTTTTCGGGGGTTTTGAATTAATTCCTTTTTCGGAAAAATTTAAAAAACGATAAAGCTTCTCTGCCATTCTTTTCTTTTTGTTCTGTTTCGTTAGAAATCTCAAGCATGTCGATTTCTTCCTTACTTATATCTATTATCTTCTCGATTGGAGCGGCATCATGCAGATTATCAAATTTTTCTGTCACTATTTCTATTGTTTCAGGTTCACTATCAGTTAGGATGAAAGATCTAGTAGGATTTATTTTTATTGGAGTTGCTTGCTTTTTTGCAATGTTATTTGTATTGATTATTGATTGTGTGTTCACATTTCTGAACAGACCATTATATATTTGGTTAGGATTAATGCTGCTTGAAGGAAAACTTTGTTTATTGAAATGCTGATCCTTTTCCTGATACTGCTTCTGAAAATCAATGCTTTCTGTAGGTGTTACATGACTCGGAACTTCTTGGATGCTACTAGCTCGTTGCAGTTGCTTAAAAGAGGGTGGAAGGTTATTTTTTTGAATAGAAGAAATGGCTGTTTGGTCTTTGGCATAAGTAGTTTCTTCTATAATAAGATTCACCTCATTCTTCTTGTTTTTATTTTCAGGATTTGAAGAATCCTGAAAATCTACCGAAGTATTTATTTCTTCTATAACAGGTTCACTATTACTACTTTTAAATTTATTAATAATTAATGAAATATTTTGATTCAGCTCTTCGACAGTGTGGTTAAAGGAGTCTATCTGAACCGAAAAATTTTTAATTTGTTGCTCGTACTCCTCTACTTGTGTACTTTGTTTTCCATCCATTGTTTCCATTGCTTCTTTTAAATTTGAAACTTGCGCTTTAAAACCATTAAATTCGCTTTCCAATAAAAGATAATCGTCAACTGAATTGCCCGTTTTCAATGTGGTTAAAGTATCTCGATATATTGCGATTTTCTGTTTCAGTTTTTCAATGTCCTGAGTGGAGCACATTTTAGAATATTCTATAATTTTTCACCCCTTTGTGTATATTAATATACTATTAATGAGCTTTTCACGACGTGACAAATTGTTTACGCCTAAGCGTAAACAATTTGTCACTTTTACGTCGTATGAAAATAGGATAAAGAACGAAACTTTCGGAAAATTAACCCTGTAAGACTATATAGGTATAGATTTCTTCTATCCCATTAAGGTGCAATTTAAAAAATATCTCGATAAGTTATTTTTGTGCCTATACACTAATTTCTTCACATCATATGCTACGAATGAAAGAAAAAAAATTTGGAGGTGTCTGCAAGCATGCAAGAAAAAAAGCCATGTCACGGTCAAGAGCTAATATGTATAAATGTCGATAAGGTGTATGATTGGATTGTTAAAGAAAAGTCGTTTGATATTTCTCCAACGGGAGCAATTTCTTTTCCTGGAATAACTCCAACGACTAGTTTAGTTGGTGCGACTGTTACATGTGAAGTGACTCCCGCTGCATCGAATCCAATCGTCATCTTACATCGTGAGGATCGCCCATTTTGCATTGATGGCAAAACTGTATGTCTTCAACAGCTTAATATTCAAAAGAATTTTGTTGTAACGATTATCGTTACTTTACCAAATGGAACCATGTTTAGAAGTTCGCATATTCCAGTTTCTCGTTGTGAACAAGTCACCTTATGTGCGCCTGAAGGAACAGACGTTGAAATTACGTACACAGAACTAAATTGCTTCGTGTGTACTACAGGTACTCTCACTCCAGGTACAGGTACAATCACATTCTCTGCTCTAACAATCTCAGTTGCTACTTGCCAAAGCATTCAATCGACATTCCCAGTTACTGTTGAATTTTTAGCTGACTACTGTGAACCAAGAGATGATTTACCAACTGCTTGCCCGCCACCAATTCGCCCGCAACAATGCTCTGTTGTTTTCCCTGATGTCGGTAAGTGTTGTCACTGATGTTGGCCAATGGTGCTAATGGGGAGGTACCAAACATATTATAAAGAGAGGATATTTCTCTCTTTATTTTTGTTTTTGAAAAGGGGTAGGGAATGGTGAGACATGATCGAAATGATGTGGAAGCGAAGGTTTCAAAGCTTCAGCATCAAACGAAGTCATATTTAAATGAAATTAAAGGGTTAGTAGATGAACTCAATAATTCTGCTAGAATGAAAATGATTAGCTATTTTACTTATTCACTAAACATCTCCCACAATCTCGAGCAGGAGAGCTTATGTCTGGGATCTTACCATGTACGTAATATGGGGAATCAGTCAATTACAAATCCTCATGTATGTATAAAAATCCCTAAAAATTCTCCATTCTCCTTTTCAGGGAGGTATGTTCATGAAAACTTTAAGCAGTCATTGAAGAGTGCAGATGGATGGGAACGAATAAATGAAAGAACGAGTAAAGAGGAATTTTGGCTTAAACCTTTAGGCGTAACCTCCATTGAACCTAATGAAACCATTTCGTTTTCAAATTTCCAGGTTAAATGGTCACCTAAAGAATCTTATGCAGGTAGTATCACGGGATTTACGTATTGTGATCAAATGAAAGATGGAATAGCTGTGATTAATCCCATTAATCTTAATGGAACTGTCCGTATACAGGGGGATGAGGATGAGTGATGTAGATGGTAACGAACAAGACTTGTTAGTAAAGCATGTAATTCGCCAATTTATGAAAAATCAGCTTAATGAGCTTAAAGAAGAAAAACAGGAAGGCAACAATAGTTTTGTCTTTTTAGAGAATAGTACATTGAATATGTTGATTATCCATTTGTTAATGAACGGTGGACGTCAAACTTCTAGAGAAATGAATGATGATTTTTTAGGGGAGCTTGAACAGGTCATCGTAGAAACCAAGAAAGAATTTGAAGAAGTCATCATGTTACTAAAAGAAAAGCTTTAATTTCAGCTGATGAAGCCTTTGCTTTACGAACATCCGTGATGGGAGGTATTGGTGTGAATAGTGAATATATTAAAAATAACGATCCTCTACAACTTCAACAAATGATTATCTTTTTAAAAGCAGAATTGGCTAAATATAAATATGAAGTTGAAAAATACAAAGATGGCTATCACTATTCTCTAGTAGAAGAACTTGAACAAGAAAATCTACAATTAACAAACGAAAAAAATGAATTATCAGAGGAACTATATAAGTTAAATCAAGAATTTGAAAAGCGGACTCGTGATTATAAAGAAAGTGTTCATTCACATGAAATGCAGAGAAAAAAATATGTCACTTCTATTGATGCTCTGCGGAAAACAAAAACTGATTTACGGCCGATTAACAAACAGTTGTCTGAAGTTATTAAAAAGTTGAAAGTTGGATTCAATACCGATCAATATAGGAACCGAAAGCATGACAGACAAGTCACTTTACTTCATAAAAAGCTTTCGGATAATAAAACGACTATAGAGCAGCTTGAATATAAGCTTGTTGATCTCATTCAAGAAGCAAATAAACAAGTACATACCCAAATAGAAAAGTTAGATGTAACCAACAATGAACGTATCCAGTCTGAGAAAGTAAGTCAGTATTTACTAAAAGAAATAGAAGAAAAAAATGATGCTATAATGAAATTGCAGAAAGAAATATCGGATTTAAAAGAACAAAATGAAAAGAATAATAATACTAGTACCCTAGTAGAAAAAAGTCTGAGCCAGATGCATGCTATTCAAGCAGGTATGACCTCATGCTCTTCAACAGATACACCTACTGTACATTCTGAAACATTTATGCAAGTAGAACATCAAATGAAAAATGTATTGGCCCAATCGTTGGATTACGAAGAAAAGTTGGGTGCCAAGTTACTTATACTTAACGATTTGGAACTTAAATTAGAGAATCTTACTGAAGAAATTGCTGATATAAAAGTCTTGAATTTAGGAGGGAAAATTTTGAGGAAGTTTTGACAATCAAGTTGTGATGATACTACTTGAATTTAACTATAAAAATAGCCCATCCTCGAGTCAGCAGCTCATGAGGATGGGTTATTTCACGATGGAAGTGCCGATTCACTTGTAGAGAACCGACGATTAAATTGACCACTGGGAATTCGAAAATACGTATGAATATTGTGCAGAGTGATATAATTTCCATTCTATGATAGAATAATATGAAAAAAGTTCTAAAAATTCTATTTTCGAAAGGGTGTTTAATTTGAGTAGTGCAGATTTGAAAGCACGATCGCCATGGTCAACTTTGAATAATGTGCAAAGCGTAAGCCTCTCTCCGCCAGAAACACACTCTATTGACGGAGAAATAAGCATTCCAGGGAGCAAAAGTCTCACAAACCGAGCGTTAATACTAGCTGCTTTAGCAAACGGGACTTCAACGTTGTCTGGAATTCTGAAAAGTGATGATTCGTATTGGTGTATCGATGCACTCAATAGACTAGGCATCAAGACCGAAGTAGAAGGCGATATGATTACGGTGCATGGCAATAATGCAGTTTGGCCAAATGACAATACTGATTTATACATAGGTGCTGCGGGTACAATTGCTCGTTTTCTTCCTGGCGCCCTAGCTGTTGCAAAAAAAGGTAGTTGGGTGATAGAAGCGAGTAACAGAATGAGTGAACGTCCTGTTAAACCCTTAATTGACGCCCTTACAGAAATGGGTGCGGCTATTGACTATCTAGATAAAGACGGCTATTTCCCTCTCAGAATAACAGCATAATTAATCACCTTTATATTTTGCTTGTAGTGGGATTGTTTGATTCACATTTTAAGTTGATTTTCTAGTATTAAATTGAGATAGGGGGCATTTTTTGATGATTAAACTAAAATATTTTGAGCGTTCTAATTTTAATCAATTGATGGAATGGATTGACAGCCCGGAATTTTTACTTCAGTGGGGAGGTCCATCCTTTATTTCCCCTTTAAATGAGCAACAACTAGAGAACTATATTCAAAATGCAAACAATGATAACTCTGATACTTTAATTTATTCCGTAATACATAAAGAAACTGAAAAAGTAATAGGACATATATCTTTAGGGAAAATTGACAGGAAGAACAAATCAGCAAGAGTGGGGAAAGTATTAGTTGGCGATAAGAAGGTTAGGGGACAAGGGATTGGTCAACTTTTGATGCAAGAAATACTTAAAGTTGCATTTGATGAACTAAAATTGCACAGAGTAAGTCTGGGTGTTTTTGATTTCAATAAATCTGCGATTGCTTGTTATGAGAAGGTTGGATTTATCAAAGAGGGGCTACTTAGAGATTCAAGGAAAAGTGGACATGACTATTGGAGTCTATGGGAAATGAGTATTTTAGAAAATGAATGGTTTAATAAAGCACTCGATTATGCCAACGAATGAAATCTGATATTTGGAGTTCTTTAGTATTTATTTTATCATATTGTTCAACAATTTTCGAAATATCGAACTGCTTTACGACTTGTATATTTTCAGCAAATGGTATTGGACATCTTCTACAATATTAATTACTACCTCCTTATTTTAGTTCCCTACTGCTTTGTATCGGTCAAATTCTCACTGAATGGGAAATTAATAACTACTAATGGTTTTTTTTCACTTTTGGGGTCTATTTTACAAACGTCATTTGCAGTAGTTTCGATAATAATTGCAAAAGCAGTATTTTAAAAGGCTCCAACTAACGGATTTTTTTGCGGAATAAGAAGGAGAGATTGCTATGTTCACTTATATGATTGACAATAAAATAAAATTAAAGATGCTTGATTTACAAGATGCAGAACCGTTATTTACATTAATGGATCAATCCAAAGAAAGTTTGAAGGAGTGGCTGCCATTCATCGATAATAATAAATCCTTGGCAAATACAGAGGCATTTATAAAATCGACAATGCAGCAATTCAGTGATAATAATGGATTTCAGGCAGGAATTTGGTATGAAGGAAAAATTGCAGGTGTGATAGGGTTTCATAAAATTGATTGGAATAACAAGTCGACAAGCATTGGATACTGGTTAGGTAAAGATTACGAAGGTTCGGGATTAATGACTAAATCAGTTCAAACTTTCGTAAACCATGCCATTGTTGAGTTGAATTTAAATCGAGTAGAGATTCGAGTAGCTGAAGAAAATAAGAAGAGTAGAGCCATCCCGGAGAGATTGGGCTTTATAGAAGAAGGGCGTATTCGCGAAGCTGAATGGCTATATGATCATTATGTGGACCATATTGTTTATGGAATGCTGGCTAAGAATTGGAATGTAGAATGATTTTTTTTGATTGTAGTTATGTTGATAAACACCAGCTAAGGCGCATGAATTCATTCATGCGCCTTATTCCATTTGGGAATTAGGTTATTAGTATCTCGTACGAGACTCACTATTTTACGCTTACATTCATATTGATGGCCCAGCTTGTATAAGATAGAGGAAGCAATAAAATGAGGAAGGGAGAGGGAAATGAAAATCAAGTTCAATTTGATTACACAGATTTTTATCGCATTTGTCTTAGCCATTATTTTAGGAAGTATTTTCGGCAGCTCCATTGATTTTCTAAAGCCGTTTGGAGATCTGTTTCTACGGTTAATTAAATTCATCATTGCCCCGCTCATATTATCGACACTTGTCGTTGGTGTTGCGGGAACGTCTGATCCAAAACAGCTAGGAAGAATGGGCATTAAAACGATTGTTTACTACTTAGTTACGACAGCGATTGCAATCATCATCGGTCTTGCTGTTGCATTTATATTATCTCCTGGAAAAGGAATTACAATATCCAAGATAGGATTGAGTGTTCCGGAAGCCGCCACTCAAGAACCACAAAGTGCTATTACGACAATTTTAACTATTATTCCAGAAAATCCATTTATGGCTTTGGCTGCGGGGAACATATTGCAAATTATCTTCTTCGCATTATTCATCGGTTTAGCCATTACATTTGTAGGGGCGAAAGCACAACCGGTTTATCGATTCTTTGAAGGCTTTGCAGAAGTGATGTATAAAATAACTAACATTGTTATGAAAGTGGCACCCATCGGAATTCTCGGTTTACTAGCTCCAGTTGTCGGTCAGTATGGATTATCCGTTTTACTGCCACTCGTTAAAGTAATAGCGGCCGTTTACATTGCATGCATACTTCATGCGGCGATTGTTTACTCGTCTGCTGTCAAAATATGGGGGAGAATGAGTCCCATCACGTTTTTCAAAGGAATTTCACCTGCTGCGCTCGTCGCTTTCAGTACAGCGAGTAGTGCAGGTACATTGCCAGTCACCATAAAAAATACGAATGAAAACCTCGGTGTGCCGAATAAAATATCGAGTTTCGTTCTCCCGCTTGGAGCAACGATTAATATGGATGGTACAGCCATTTATCAAGGCGTTGCAGTTGTCTTCATTGCACAGTTTTACAATCTGAATTTGTCATTCACTCAACTTTTAACTGTTGTCTTAATCACAGTCTTAGCTTCAATTGGAACTGCGGGAGTGCCGGGTGCTGGTTTGATAATGTTGGCAATGGTTTTAACCTCTGTCAATATGCCTCTCGAGGGAATCGCGCTCATCGCAGGTATCGACCGAATTTTGGATATGATGCGTACAACCGTGAACATCGTAGGAGATGCATCCGCTGCGGTTGTGGTGGCGGGAACTGAGAAAGATCGGATTGAAGTGATTCCAACTGAATGATGGTTATGCAAAGTAGTCTGACACATGAAAAGAACTAGTCTCGCGTTTTTTCGGGGCTAGTTCTTTTCATGTGTTTTATCGTGAAAAAGAGGAGCAATCTACAACTAATTCTTAATGTAAATTAATTTGTAAGTAGACCCCTGATGAGTGGCAACTTTATGATGGAAAGTTGTATAATTGAAAATAAGAAAGGGTGTATAACGTTGAACACACAAACAATCAAAGATATATGTAAAGGTGAACTGACAGAAGAAAAAATAGAGCTATTAACTGCGGAATTACAGTCATATCGTCAGGGTGAAGAAGAGGCCTTAATGGAATTTATTTTTGAAGTAATAGGAGAACTATTACAAAAAAAAGAAGTGAAAAAGGTCATCAAGCTAAAAAAAGTAATTAAAAAGGTTTTATCGAGTAACTCCAAAAATGGATTTCCTGATTCAGCAGTATCTAATCCAGAGGCGCCCAAAAAACAACCCATTCAAATGTCGTTTGAAAGCATAGCGGCTGGAAATGACGAGAAGAAGACTGGGACAGAAATAAGGACGAAAAAAACAACTATCCAGCCCGATACCTTCATTTCGACTAGCTTGGTAGCTAACTTTGACGAGTTTGCGAACTATATGAGTGGACATGCAGTTCAGCTAACGAAGACAAAAGAGTATATTTCAAGAAAACATCTTCCTACGATAAATGAACTTATGACTGAAAAATCCATAGATTGGACACCAAACACGGAGCAGGAATATTACCCATTCATTCATTTCATCTATCATTTAGCTCTAAGTGGACGACTGTTGGAAAAGGTGTCGGTTAAGTCTGGACAACTCCAACTAATAGAAACTGACCGAATGAAAATCTACAGGAAATTAACAGATGTAGAAAAATACTTCTTTTTATTGGAGACGTTTTGGGTCGATGTCAATTGGGCGAAACTTCAGGATAAACATCATAATTCCATAGCAATACAACTAGTTGAAATTTTCTCTGTGTTAAGTGGAGAAGAGCCAGAACAATCTTGGAACACAAGAGATCCCTTAACTAGGGTTGGACAGATACTAAAGGGGAATACATACGATTGGAATTATTTTCTTCTCTATTTCGAATGGCTCGGTTTATGGGTTTGTGAAGAAGATTTAGAACGAAAAGCGCAGCGCGGTAGTAAAAATGTGTATTATGCCAGAAAGATTACGATTTCGCCTTTTGGGGCGAAGATCATCCCGATTCTGCTCTTTTCACGTAATGCACAGGCTTGGAATATTGCGTTCCGTCGTGAAGCTGGGGAGTTCAATGCCATTCCAGGATCTGTATTAGAGGACCTGTTTACAGGGGAGTTGTCAGATGATGCTCTGGATAGGTTGCAAGTTAATACAAAAAAGGATCAAAGCGCCCAACTGTTTTTTCAACCGTTTGTGGATCTTTTTTCAAAAGATGAATTGCAGCGTACTTTGCCAAGAAACCGAAAGAAATTCATGGATGGTAGTTACACGTTCAAAGTTTCATTATCAAAAGGGACATGGAGAAAAGTAACTTTATCCGCTAAGCATACAATGGAAGATTTGCACCAAATCATTATCAAAGCATTTCAATTTGATGACGACCATCTGTACTCTTTTTTCATGGATGGTAGGAAGTGGTCCCATGATTGTATTGCATCTCCGATGGATGACTCAGGCCATGCAGATGCTTCCAAAGTACAAATTGGTGCCCAAGGATTATTCCCAAAGCAGAACTTTTTATATGTATTTGATTATGGAGACGAATGGACATTTGTCGTAGAAATAGATCAAATTAATGAAAACATCCTGGAATTAGTCAACCCATATGTGAAAGCGGAAAAGGGGAAAGCACCCCAACAGTATGCGGATTTTTATTGAAGAGATATCTGAAAATAAAAGACGTATTGAATAGCTTGTTAGCCCACCAATACGTCTAAATTAAATTCTTTTATTTTAACGTTACGCCGTAACCATTGCTACTTGTTAGATTTTGTTTACCTGTTTTACTATTTTCCAAAAAACATCAGAACTGTAGATTAGTTTTCATGAACAATGTACATTTTTTTCAAAACCCTTTTGCAACTTAGACTATAGTGGTAATAGTAGAGAGAAATAAATAAGTTTAAGGGGAAGATCTTATGAATGAAGAGAATAATGCCCTAATTATAATAGACGTACAAAAAGCTTTTGATGATAAAAAATGGGGAGAGCGAAATAATTCCCATGCAGAGGAAAATATTAAAGAAATACTAACTTTCTGGAGGGGAAGAGGGTGGCGAGTTATTCATATCCAGCATATGTCCGACAACCCGACCTCAGTATTTCATCCGAAGAGTGACAGTTTTGCTATCAAAGAATTGGTTGCGCCTATTGATGGGGAAGTCATTATAACAAAGAAAGTGAATAGTAGTTTTATTGGAACAAACTTAGAAGAGTTTCTGAAAACAAATGATTTAACCTCCGTCGTGATCACAGGGTTGACTACGCCTCATTGTGTATCCACAACTACGAGAATGAGCGGGAATTTAGGTTTTAATACATACCTGATTTCAGATGCAACAGCAGCCTTTGGTTTAACGGACCATAAGGGTGATTTTTATGATGCAGAAACTGTACACACTATTTCTTTAGCGACATTGCATGATGAATTTGCGACAATACTTACGACAGAGCAACTACTAAAAAAATTACAGTTGCCGGATAAGTGGCATATTTAGTTAGTAGAAATTTTGGGAACACCTCCATTGTTCATAGAATAAGGACATGATGTGCCATAGCCAATAAGATCATTCCAGATCAGTCAACCCCCAATAATGAGCATTAACTCAGATTCGATGCCTTCGAGAAACAATGATTTATATGGGATTGCAGCGCAAATTTTCGAATGATAGTTGATCGTACTTTTATCATATATTTGAAAGGGTGGAAAAGTTATGTCAATAACAATGATATTCGATATGGATGGCACATTGTTTCAAACAGATAAAATACTAGAGCGATCTCTAGAAGAAACGTTTGACTATTTACGATCTAATGGGTTATGGGGAAAGCAAACCCCATTGATGAGTACCGTGAGATTATGGGCGTCACATTACAGGTTGTGTGGGAAACTTTATTACCTAACCATTCAAATGAGATACGAACAACAGCAAATGAGTTTTTCCAGCAGAATCTAATTGAAAATATTAATGAGGGTAATGGTGCATTATATCCAAATGCGGAGGAAACACTTAGCTTCCTTAAAGGTAATAATTATTCAATCTTTATAGCAAGTAACGGTCTAACAGCGTATTTGAATGCAATTGTGAATTACTATAATTTAGATAGATGGGTCACTGAAACATTTAGCATTCAACAAATTAATTCGCAAAATAAGTCTGATTTGGTTAACACAATCTTGAAAAAATACGCTATTGAAAAAGGTGCTGTAATTGGTGATAGATTATCCGACATTCATGCAGCGAAAACCAATGGCCTACTAGCAATAGGATGCAATTTTGATTTTGCTCTAGAAGAAGAGCTGAAACAGGCTGATGAAATTATTGATGATTTAAAACAATTAAAGGCTATTGTGCCTACACTATTCTCGACACATAAATGATTTAAAAACACCAAATCCACCTTAACGATCCACACAGCGTAGAGGGTGGATTACTTTTTATTTGTATGAAATCAACTCACCTGAAAACTAAATCAACATATGAATAACATGTTGAAAAACGATGACTTTAATTACAGCAATGTTAATAGGGTACCGCCCACAGCCCCAGAAATCACAATAATCCAAGGTGGAAGCTTCCAATAGACAAGCATACTAAACAAAATAACGACTAACGCAAAGTCCATAGGTGCTAAAATTGAGCTCGTCCAAATGGGGTTATAAAATGCAGAGATTAATATGCCCACAACTGCTGCATTTACGCCCATTATTGCTCCTTTAATTTTGGGATTGTTTCGTAAACTATCCCAAAATGGTAAAGTACCGAGAATAAGAAGGAATGCAGGTAAAAAAACCGCGATTGTTGCGATCAAACCACCTTGCCAACCTTTCATACTAGCACCTAAATAGGTAGCAAACGTAAATAGAGGACCGGGCACTGCTTGTGCTGCACCATAACCAGCTAAAAATGACTCTTCACTTATCCAACCAGTTGATACAAATTCCTGTTCTAATAAAGGCAAAACGACATGACCACCACCGAAAACTAAAGAACCTGACCTATAAAAACTATCAAACAGAGCCACCCAGTATAATCCAGTAACTTCCCTGGTTACCGGTAAAATAAAAAGCAAACCGAAAAACAATAGTAGACATATAGCCGAAACACTTTTAGCAATCGGAAATTGCGAACTAACCTCTTCATTTTCTTGGTGTTGCTTATACAGATGGAAACCAAGGAATGCGGCTAGTAAAATAACACCAACTTGCGTAAAAGCAGTTTGCCAAAGAAGGGTGGTCAATAGTGCAAATAAAGCAATGGTTTTTCTTTTTAAATCAGGCGTCAAATTTTTTGCCATTCCAAGAATAGCATGTGCAACTATTGCTACTGCTACGATTTTTAATCCGTGTATCCATCCAGCATTTCCGATATCAGATCCCTTGAACAGCAAGGCAAAAAGAATTAGAACAACAACAGAGGGGAGTGTAAACCCTATAAAAGATATAATTCCACCTACTACTCCTGCTCGCATAACGCCTATCCCGATTCCCACTTGGCTACTCGCAGGACCGGGTAAAAATTGTGCTAAAGCAACTAAATCAGCATAGCTTTTTTCATCCATCCATTTTCTTCTACGGACATATTCTTCGTGAAAGTATCCTAAATGGGCTGTTGGTCCACCGAACGATGTCAACCCAAGTCGTGTCGAAACTAAAAGGATTTCCAAAAGGGATTTAAATCCTCTATTCGAGTTATTTTTGTTCATTGTTAACTCCTTCTTGTTATCGTAATTCGATATTGATAATCACTAACCCAAATATAGCACTTAAAATAAAATTATCTATGTCCAAGCGGAAAAATTCACATATTCTTAATAATACATGACAATAAATCAGAACAAGACAGATTAGTAACCAAATTAGAAGCGCAGGGGTTGCGCATTTCTTGTGAGTAGGGAGGAGTTAAAGCAGTGATTTCAGTAATTACAGCATCATTGATTTTCATTATTACGCTTATTTTTGTTATTTGGCAGCCTAAAAATTTATCGATTGGATGGTCTGCATGTATAGGTGCAATAATCGCTTTGTTAGTAGGGGTTGTCAATTTTCAGGATGTCATAGATGTAACAGGGATTGTATGGAATGCCACCCTCGCTTTCATCGCCATCATAATAATTTCATTAATCTTAGATGAAATCGGATTCTTCGAGTGGGCCGCTCTACATATGGCTCGATTAGCAAAAGGTAGCGGTATTCGCATGTTTGTTTACGTCAGCATTCTTGGAGCAGTAGTCGCTGCTTTATTCGCAAACGATGGCGCTGCGCTAATACTAACGCCAATTGTGCTTGCAATGGTACGAAATTTAAATTTTAACGAAAAAATGATTTTTCCATTTATTATTGCTAGTGGTTTTATTGCAGATACCACTTCGTTGCCTTTAGTCGTGAGTAACTTAGTCAATATTGTTTCGGCGGACTTTTTCGGCATCGGGTTCGTCGAATACGCATCCCGAATGATTGTACCAAACTTATTTTCTTTAGTTGCAAGTATTTTAGTGTTGCTGTTGTTCTTCCGTAAAAGTATTCCTAAAGACTATAAAATAGCGGATTTAAAACAACCGAAGGATGCTGTAAAAGATGCAAAGATGTTTCGGCTGTCTTGGGTAGTATTAAGTATCCTGCTTATCGGGTATTTCTCTAGTGAGTTTACAGGACTTCCTGTTTCAATAGTAGCTGGAACCATGGCCATATTCTTTATATTCATGGCACAAAGAAGTCCTGCCGTTCACACGAAACAAGTACTTAAAGGAGCACCTTGGGCCATCGTATTCTTCTCTATCGGGATGTATGTGGTCGTTTATGGATTGAGGAATGTCGGTCTGACGAGCCTGCTCGGTGATATCATTCAATTGGCAGCAGATCAAGGCTTGTTTATAGGTACGATTTCGATGGGCTTTATAGCAGCGATTCTATCGTCAGTTATGAATAATATGCCTACCGTCATGATTAACGCCTTGGCTATAGCAGATACGAACACAACAGGGACTATCCGTGAGGCTTTGATTTATGCAAATATTATAGGGTCTGATTTAGGCCCGAAAATTACCCCGATTGGTTCTTTGGCCACTTTATTATGGCTGCATGTTCTTTCCCAAAAAGGTGTGAAAATTGCTTGGGGTACCTATTTTAAAATCGGGATCATCTTAACAGTACCTACACTTCTCATTACACTGATCGGGCTCTATTTATGGCTGTTAATTATTTGCTAATTGCACGAACGTATGTTATAGTTTAGAGACTGATATAATCAACAGAAAGTTATTATAGATACAGCCTTGCTTGTATAAAAATAGATGCGTGATTACAGATGAATGGGAGGAAACATTTATGAGTGAAAAGCTTTTACAACAAATTTTAATTGAAATAAAAGGCATTAAGACAGAAGTGACAAGTATAAAATCAGAAATGACTAACATAAAATCAGAAATAACTAGCATAAAATCAGAAATAACTAGCATAAAATCAGAAATGATTAACATGAAAGCACAGTTGGATGAAAATACGCAAATTGTTAAAAGCATCCGTGATCGTCAAGAAGAAACTGATGCAAAACTTGAGAATCTCACAATGGATGTCCATCATATGCGTGGTGAAATGACAGCACTTACTGAATCCGTTGCATCTATTAAAGAGGAACTTGAATACACATTCCATAAAACAAATAGAAATGAAATGGAAATTTATAAGTTACGCAAAAGTAGCGTTGAAAGTAAAATTGGTTAATAAGATATTAAACCCGCAAAAATTGCAAACACTGCTTACTTTCTATGAATAATTTTGGGACAACAAACCCTCTATGCTTAAAGACGTTGTTGAAAGTGATGAAGTAGAAGAATAATCACTTTAAAAAGCCGACTGACTGTCGGCTTTTTGATGTTTTGATGTCAAACTCCAATCGACGTAGCTACCACTTCAAGTGGTCTCAGGGCTTTTGTTTGATCTAGAAATATAAAAGCATCATATCGATTTCCAACTTGGGAAGGTACATAATTACCAAACTGCTCGTATTCAGGGTTATAGACAACACCGATTGCCCTATGGCCAATCCAGTCAGTAAAATAGTTCCGGTTTTCTTCGGTGAAAATGAATAACTTATCGAATGCACCTGCCTTGTGCAATAAATATTCCTATGAATGTTGACGAGCAGGAGGAACATCTATTATTTTGAAAGAGGATCCCCATTCTTCAACTGCTATGACAGTACCTTGATATGTTCTGAATCCAACTGCATAGACATCTTCCTGATAACTTTGATTTTTAAAGGAATCATGAATAATCCAGAAAATCTTCAAAGAATAGGATACGTGCGTTCGTGAAGAGTCTGTGAATAATGTATTTCATATTAGTTTGACAAATACACAAGTTTCATGTTAATGTTATCCACAATAAAAGCATACAATTTCGTTGACGAGAAAAAGTAGTTTTACAACTGTTCCTCAGAGAGTCGGTAGATGCTGAAAGCCGATGTTCAGTTCATAAATGAAAATCATCTCCGAGAAATCAAGCTGAAACAAAGTAAGCTTGAACGGGTGTCTACCGTTAAAAGGAACGCGTATGATTGTACGTGACTAAGTGCTATTGATAAACGGAAGTTTTCAATAGAATTAGGGTGGTATCGCGGTTAAACCCGTCCCTTTTCATTGGGACGGGTTTTTGTGTGCTTTTAAATCAATGAATAGGAGCGATATCAGATGAAAAAAGAAAATGTGAAGGAATCTGTTCTTCAGCGCGAAGAACGAATTCGAGAACAATGGGCAGAGAACTACACATTTGAAAAATCAATTGAAATGAGAGAGGGGAGTTCCTCATTTGTATTTTATGAAGGGCCACCAACTGCAAATGGATTGCCACATGTCGGCCATGCCTTAGGACGTACCATTAAAGATGTTGTTGCCAGATACAAAACCATGACGGGCCATCAAGTCCTTCGTAAAGCTGGATGGGATACGCACGGATTGCCTGTTGAATTAGGCGTCGAAAAACAATTGGGGATCTCTGGAAAGAGTGACATTGAAAATTATGGCGTTGAGGCTTTTATTGAAAAATGTAGAGAAAGTGTTTTTATCTATGAAAAACAATGGCGTGCGTTTACTGAACAACTTGGCTATTGGGTAGACATGGAGAATCCTTATGTCACGTTAAGCAATTCTTATATTGAAAGTGTATGGAATATCCTTGGCACCATTCATGACAAAGGGTTACTGAATAAAGGCCATAGAGTGTCGCCATACTGCCCGAGCTGCCAGACTTCACTTAGCTCACATGAAGTCGCACAGGAATATAAAATGGTGAAGGATTTAACCGCCACGGTGAAGTTCAAGGTTCAAAATCGCGCCAACGAATATTTTCTCGGCTGGACGACAACACCTTGGACCTTACCTGCCAATGTAGCATTAGCCGTCCATCCGACGATGAGGTATGTGCGTGCGCAGCAAGGCAATGACATCTTCATCGTGGCGGAATCCCTAGCTGAAAACGTGTTAAAAAAGGACTATGACATTCTCTCTGTTCATCTTGGGGCGGAGTTAAAGGGGCTGTCGTATAGTGCTCCATTCGAGTTTGTAGAAGTAGCGATCGGGCATCAAGTAGTAGAAGCCGATTACGTCACAGAAGACAGTGGTACAGGAATTGTCCACATTGCACCGGCATACGGAGAAGACGATTATCACGTCATTCAAGAAAATGGTTTCTCTTTTGTCAATGTGGTCGATGAAAAAGGGCAGTATACGGCTGAAGTTCCTGCTTTTCAAGGACGCTTTGTCAAAGACTGCGATGTCGATATCATTCGTTATCTTGCAGAGAAAGGCTTGTTATACAGCAAAGAAAAATTTGAACATAATTACCCGCATTGTTGGCGTTGTGATTCACCGCTGTTGTATTACGCCAACGATAACTGGTTTATCAAAACAACGGCTTTACAACAGCAGTTCATCGACAATAATGCAGGCGTGACATGGCATCCTGAGCATATTAAGCAAGGGAGATTCGGCAATTTCTTGGAGCAAATGGTGGATTGGAATATTAGCCGTAAACGCTATTGGGGAACACCGCTCAATGTCTGGCAATGTGACGACTGTCAGCACGAGCATTCACCTAAAAGCATCGCTGAACTAAGGAAGCTGTCGATTCATCCACTCGCAGATGAGCTTGACTTGCATAAGCCAACTGTCGACCGCATCAAGCTTCGTTGTTTGGCTTGTGAAGGAGAAATGTCCAGAACGCCTGAAGTCATCGATGTGTGGTTTGATAGTGGCTCCATGCCGTTTGCACAGTACCATTACCCATTTGAAAACGAGGACCTATTTAACAAGCAATTCCCGGCCGATGTCGTCATTGAAGGCATTGATCAAACACGGGGCTGGTTTTATAGCTTACTGGCCGTATCGACGTTATTTACGGGGCAATCCCCATACAAACGTGTCTTATCATTGGGCCATATTTTAGATGAGAACGGACAAAAAATGTCCAAGAGTAAAGGAAATGCGCTGGATCCGGTCGATTTGATTGAAAAGTACGGTGCCGATGCATTGCGCTGGGCATTAGTCGTCGATAGCGCACCGTGGAGCTCTAAACGTTTTTCACAACGTATCGTCCAGGAAGCGAAATCGAAATTAGTAGATACGTTAGACAATGTATATAGTTTTTACGCCTTGTATGCCAGCTTAGATGGCTATACGTCTGGAAACAGCACTGTACCTCAGCACAATAAATTAGACGAGTGGATCCTCTCTCGTTTACACAGCACCATAAAGGCGGCTAGCGCTCATTTAGAGGACTATCATTTTACCAATGCAGCAAGGGACACTGCACAATTGGTCGAAGAGGTTAGCAATTGGTACGTTAGACGATCTAGAGAGCGTTTTTGGGCGAGTGACATGAGCCCAGATAAGGCGGCGGCCTATGAGACGCTACACGAAGTCCTGACAAAAACGAGTCAATTGCTGGCACCATTCACACCATTCGTCGCTGAAGATATTTATTTCAACTTAACAGGGGATAGTGTACACCTATCTGATTATCCAACCTCTGATCCAAATCGGATAAACGAACAGTTAGAACAAGAAATGGCTGCGGTGCTCCAAGTTGTTGAATTAGGGAGAAGCATTCGGAACACGACTGCATTGAAGGTAAAACAGCCGTTAACGAGCATTTCTGTCCTAAGTGCACGACCAACGGTTAACTGGGCGGCGTACCAGGACATTATCATGGATGAATTGAACGTCAAACAATTCTATGAAGTCGGTGATGAAAGCCAATTTGCGGCTATCAAACTAAAATTAGACTTTAAAAAAGCGGGTGCCAAGTTCGGTAAACAATCCAATATCGTGCATACATGGCTGCAGCAATTAACGAGTGAAGAGTCTGCGGTATTTACAAAAGTAGGCTACGGAGAAATGGTGACGGCTTCAGGTGATGTTGTGACAGTAACCGTTGAGGACGTGCTCGTCGAGAAAGTAGCGAAGGAAGGCTATTCTTCGGCAACGAATGGGGCCTATACGGTTACGTTAGATGTTGGCTTAACAACGGAGCTGATACAAGAAGGAACGGCTCGTGAATTGATTCGGGCGATACAAGCGTATCGAAAGGAATTACAGTTACCGATTAATATGCGCGTTGATATTGCAGTTTGTACAGACCCAGAGCTACGAGTCGTGATTGAAAAGTTTGCGTTTTTATTGCAGGAAAACTTACTAATGCGCCATTTATCTATGAAAAATCGCGTTGTTGATGGTTCCGAAATGACAGTAGGAGAGCATACCGCAGTCATTCAGCTGTTGCCGATTAGCTAGACTAGATGTATTGACAAATATAATTATTAACAACATAATAGATACATGCTGAATGTATGTATCTAAAGATTGGAGGTATTTATGGCTCGTAATAAGTATCCAGAAGTAACGTTAGAAAAAATTTTAGACGTAGCACAAAGACTGTTTTTAGAAAAAGGCTTTGATCAAACGACCATTCAAGATATTGTAGATGGGCTTGATGGTTTAACAAGAGGTGCAGTTTATCATCATTTTAAGTCTAAAGATGAAATTATGGATGCATTGATTAATAAAATGTTTTTGGACAATAATCCGTTTGATACGGTTAAAGGTCGCAAAGACTTAAATGGACTCCAGAAGATGCGAATGGCAATTATGCTTAATCAATCTAATCATGAAAACATGGATATGTCTGTGCAATCCATTCCTATATTAAAAAATCCTCGTATATTAGCTGGAATAATTGAATCGAACAGGCAGCTACTTAGTCCTTCTTTTTTCGAACTGATTGAAGAAGGTAATAAAGATGGTTCTATTGATACAAAATATGCAAAAGAATTATCTGAGCTTATTCCCTTACTAGAACTATGGTTAATGCCATCCATTTATCCTGCTGATGCAGAGGAGATGTATCGTAAGTTTTCTTTCATTCATGAGTTGCTGAATCACATGGGACTACCGTTATTCGATGAAGAAATGATACGTATGATAAAGCAAAGTTTTTCTGTAATTGAAAAAATGGATTAAAATATAATTGCCTTTTAAGAGGCAGTTTTATTTTTAAATATTACATACCGACTAAATGTATGTATATAAGGAGGAATACTTTAAGAAACATTTAAATAATTAAAAAGGGAAAGTGAGGTTGAAATTATAGTGGGCTATATCTTTGTACATGGACTTGGTCAAACCCCATCAAATTGGACCGAAACTATTTCTTATTTAGAAGGACATATTCAAGTAAATTGTCCAGACTTATTTGCTTTATGCAAAGTTCAAAAGATATCTTACCAAAATCTATATAATGCATTTAAAGAATATTGTGATGAATTTTCAGAACTACTTAACCTATGCGGTATTTCACTTGGAGCAATTCTTGCAATAAATTATGCAATAAATCACCCTGAAAAAGTAAAGTCATTGGTCTTGATTGCTCCACAATACAAAATGCCGCGCATTTTACTAAAATTTCAAAGTATGCTTTTCTTCTTCATCCCAGAACCGTCTTTTAGGAAACTAGGAATTAAGAAAAAAGATATTCTTCAATTGACCAATTCAATGTTGAATTTAAATTTTAGTGATAAGTTAAATAATGTTTCATGTCCCACTTTAATAATTTGCGGTACAAAAGATTATGCCAACAAAAAAGCCGCAAAAAATTTAGCTAATAATATCTTGGAGGCAACATCTCACTTTATAGATAACAGTGGTCATGAAGTAAACGTAGAAGCCCCCAAAACATTGGCAACCTTACTTAATACTTTCTATAGTAGGGGAAAATGCAGATAATGAAAAAATGACTGACGTTTGTCGCAGGAAGGGAGCAAAAGGGATTTGACAACAATAGGGCTAGTCAGACACGGAATTACGGAGTGGAATGAACTAGGCAAGGCGCAAGGTGTATCTGATATCCCTTTAAATAAAATAGGGAAGCAGCAGGCATTATTAATTTTCTATCGTTCTAATCGCTCATTTTCTTGTATATCAGACAAATACTGTGCAGTATCCTTTATAAGGGATTTTGTAAAGAAAGGGTGAGCTTAGTTGAAATTCGTAAAGGTTCTGTTTGGAATCGTTGTTGTTATTGGTGTGCTAGGCTTTTCGGCTTACTATTTCGGTACTAAAATCATCGCCGATCAAGTT
Source organism: Sporosarcina limicola (assembly GCF_014873855.1). Classification (GTDB taxonomy): domain Bacteria; phylum Bacillota; class Bacilli; order Bacillales_A; family Planococcaceae; genus Sporosarcina; species Sporosarcina limicola. Next base: position 28,716 of record NZ_JADBEL010000036.1, read on the forward strand.
ATGGAACAGGTCGCCGTGGAGTTGAATGATAGTGGTCAACTTGAAAGTATTAAACAAGAAATCAACAGTGATCCACAGCTACAGGCATTTATCGAAGAGGGAAAAAATGTAGACAGCAGTACGCTACCATTCCAAACAAAAGAACAGGCCGTACGTGTATTGGTGAAAAAGTTCAATGTGAGTGAGTTGCAGGAGCTCCAATCGAAAGCTCAAAGCGGCTTAACAGCGGAGGAGAAGCAACAACTGATCCATGACATTGAAAGCAAGTTAACGGATGAGGAAATGCTTTCCTTGAAGGTGCTGGCTTACAAGGAGTTATCACAGACTGAATAAGCAGTAGGGCATACCAATTAGCTGGTTTGCCTTATTTTTTTATGTTTAATATGCCGAATTTGCGACACCTGAACATTTAGATCGATTGAAATTTTGAGGGAAGAACCTTTTTAATTCTGCTTCCGTGTACTTTTTGTATGAATATGATAACATAGACATATAATAAAAAAGACTGAGTGCGTGAACACCCAGTCAGTGCAACAAACATACCGCATGAAGCGCGGTTGACCAGTTGTAAGAATGTTTAACTCAAAGAGTAACCACCCTGCATACTTAGTCGGTAGCGGAGGGTGGTTACTTTTTTCTATTGGCATACAGAGCAATCATCGCAACAACGGCAGTTGCCGCAGTCGCGAGAAATATACCAAAGAAGAAAAAGAAATGCCAGTGGATGTCAGACAATCCTTAGATAGAACTTATGATTCGATTCGAACACAATCCAAAAAGAAGAAAAACAGGTTCATTTGGAAGCGGATAACTGCCGCTGCTTGTGCACTTCTCATCACTGGTGCCGTCCTCACAAACGAACAAGTTAGAGCCAGTATCAATGATTTCTTTAGCTTTGGAGATAGAGGGATAGAACGAGCTGTATCTGAAGGATTTTCACAAGAAAACAATAGTACGGCCACCGATCAAAATATTAATATAACACTCAAGCAAAGCTTTGCGGACGCCAATAAGATCGGTATGAGTTTTCAGTTGGAATTTGAAGATTCTAAAACCTTTGATAACGATGTGATAAAAGTTGCAATGCATTATCGTCTGAAAAATGGCGATGGTGAGTACATTCAAGAATTTATTTCAGATACAAAACCCTTGAAAGGCAAAGGGGGATACATATCTGGCCTCCGAGAAAACAATCCGATGCTAGATATAAAAACAGGGATTGTTCAATATGATGTTGTGCTTGAATTCAATAAAGGGAATATTCCTAATTTAGAAGATGCTGTTGTCGAAATAGAGAGTATCATTCTTTTTCTTGATTATGATGCTAGGGAGCTTATCAAGGAATTTGGTGAAAGATATGATTCGCCAGTTACAATAATTGATGGCAAATGGGATTTGGCAGTTGCCAATCAGGATGAGAGCAAACCGGTTTCAACGATTGAATATGTAATGGATGATCCATTATCTATCATTCAAGTTGCTTCCGCCATGGCAAAACCAACATCATTCAACCTAAATTTTTCGGTAGATCAGGTATTTGAAGATGAGAGTCCATTCGTCTTCACAATGAAAGTAATTGATGAAGAAGGCAATGAATATGAATCGGATGGCTTTACTATCGAAACAAGAGATAATCAAACGCATATTTCAACAAACTTCCCAATAAGTTCTTACAATAATTCTGAAAAGTTGAGATTCATTATAGAAGACATAGGGGAGGTTGAACTGCTGAAAAAATAGGTATCGGTTTAGGCGTATGCGGTTGGTTGCTATTTTTAGTTATTCAAGATTTCATGTTAAAATATGTGAAAGTTTTTTTCTATAGCTAACAAGAGGCAAGAGATTAACATGATCACGGGTTGAATAGACAGTTGAAGGGGAAGTATAATTTAGTGCACAAATAGACCATAGTCTGAATTGACCTTGGTCTATTTGTGAATTATCAGGTTTGTTTTTCAGTAATATAAGCCTTTACAGTTGGTGGTTCATATGTATTAAATTGATCAAGCAGTCCATTTGGTTCTACATCTACAAGCGCCATAGAACGGTACTTTTCATGCAGAAACTGCTCATTAGTCATATGATCAAATAAAGCAATAAGAGGATCATAATAATGATTGATATTTAAGAGTCCACAAGGTTTATGATGAAGTCCTAACTGGGCCCAAGTGAACATCTCAAAGAATTCTTCCAATGTTCCTGGTCCACCTGGCAAAGCTATAAATCCATCTACGAGATCTGCTATTTTCGCTTTTCTTTCATGCATGGAATCCACAACGATTAACTCGGTCAAGTTCTTATGGGCTATTTCTCTTTTCTCTAAAAAACTTGGCATTATTCCAATTACTTGTCCACCTTCTGCTAAAACGGCATCTGCAACTGCACCCATAACCCCTACACTTGCGCCCCCATATACAAGCGCGATATTTCGTTTAGCTAATTCCTTACCCAGTTTTTTTGCACCATCAATATAGACATCAGATGCTCCATTACTCGACCCACAAAATACGGCTAGCGTTTTCACTGTCTATCGCCTCCTAAAAGCAAACATCGTTGAATAGTATACAACACTTCCACTATTTTGTTAAACTTAAGATATTGAAATGGAGGTTGAATTTAGATGAATGTAACTGAATTTCAACAATGGGTACAAGTTTATTATGAAAGTAGAGGTTGGTCTGATTTAGACATTTTTGTTCGTATTGGTTTTTTAGCAGAAGAAACAGGTGAGGTGGCACGAGCCTATTAGGGCCCTTGAAATCGGTAGGGATAGGCCGGATGAAGTAAGTGGTTCATTTGAGGAGAATAAACAGGAGTTAACCGAAGAATTAGGAGATGTGTTAGGGAACTTAATTGTCATTGCGAACAAGTACAATATCCCTCTAGAAGAAGTATTTAATGCTCATAAAAAGAAACTCTCAGAGCGTTATTCTACTGCATAGGTTAGTAAAATTTTTATATGTTGGATACATGTTATGATTCACTATTTAGCTAATTATACGAAAAATCCGAGGGGGCTATTAAATGACTGAAAAAACAAAGGTCAACGATATAATTATGGGTCTTCGCGATAAAGGTGTAATCGATCTCAATGAACATGATATTATTAAACTAGATAGCGGAACTACAGATGGACTTGTTTATACTTTTCTAGAAAACAACATATTTAAATATGTTCTTAAACTGGATCTCCCACAACAAATAACTTTTGCAGAGGAATTTCTCCATACCTATCAAAATGTTAGTCTGCTGCCTAAGCTTTTTTATACAGATCCCCAAAAGAAGTTTATTCTGTACTCGTACATTGCAGGTACAACTCATTACAACCGTGGTTCTAAAATAAATTGGATGACTCTTTTAGTCAAAGAATTGTTGAACCAGTACGAAAAATACGATCAGGATGCAAGTTGGGGAAGATTGGGGGGAATACCACAAAAAACTTGGCATGATTTCAATAGTTGTAGTTTGGAATCGGCATATGTAAATATAGGGGATTTATTACCGAACGAGGATTACTTTAAAGTGAAGTTAATAGCTGGGCGAATAGCCACATATGAAAAACAAGAAGTGAAATATTTACTTCATGGGGATACCGGTGTTCACAATTTTGTATTTCAAAATCATACTCTAACTGGAATTATAGATCCTTCACCTATGGTTGGCCCTATAATATATGACTTTACTTATGCATTTTGTTCATCGCCTGATGATCTGGATTTGGAAACATTATTTTCATCACTTTCTTTCTTTAAACAAGTTCCTATTGAGAAAACGAGAGTTATAGACGAAGTTATTTTGCAGCTCTATACACGTATTGGTATTTGTATTAAAGTCCATCCGCATGATTTGCAGGATTACCTTAAAGCATGGAAATATTGGAGAGTCCATATGCCTTCATGAGTAACATCTAGTTACGCATTGTGGTCTATTATCGGTTATGGTAATAAGCTAATCTAATGGACTTTCTAATCTTAGCATCCCTTAAACCACTTTCCAAAGCCTTTGAAAAGACGGAGTTGTCAAGAAAAATAAATTAAATCGGGTGGGTAAAAATGTTAATTAGAATTGCTGAACCCAACGATGCAGCACAGTTAGTGAATCTTATACAACAAGTTGAGAACTCAAACTTTATGTTATTCGAACCAGGAGAACGAACACTATCTGTTGAACAACAAAAGAAACGAATTGAATCAATGAAAGAAGAAAAATCGTCAACAATTTTGATAGCTGAAGATAACGGAATAGTAGTTGGCTATTTGGTTGTAATTGGTGGGAATCCAAACCGAGCTAAACATTCTGTATATCTAGTGATTGGGATTGAGGAAAATTACAGAGGAAAAGGTATAGGGGCTAAGCTTTTTACAAAATTAGATGAATGGGCAAGAGACCAATATATTCATCGATTAGAGCTGACAGTTATGGTACATAACAAAGCTGCAACCGCCTTATATGAAAAAATGGGATTCGAAATAGAAGGCACAAAAAGACATTCGCTATTTATTGACGGAAAATATATCGATGAATATTACATGTCTAAACTCATCTAACCAATCCTATTTTTTTACGAGATACCGTTATTTTGAAGGAGAGAAGTACCTTTCCAAGCTTGTGTTTCTAATATTAACGAAAAGTGACTTAAGCGGTGTAAACTGTTAACCAATAGTACAGTGAATCAATTTACTGTCAACTTGTTAAATGTTATGATTATTACATTGGAAACCACTTGCCTTCGCATGAAGAGAGAGAATTCAAAACCTTCGTTAAGAGTGGATGGAATTTGTAGAGTATTATTAAAGAAAGAGAAATGAACCTGAATTATTCACCGAATATTTATAACGGGCTGTTAGCCCCTATCCAATAAGCTTTCTGGGTCTTTGCTTGTGCATGAAATAAATGAAAAAAGA
>NZ_JADBEL010000037.1 GCF_014873855.1 Sporosarcina limicola
GACCTGGGTGCCCATCAGAATCATCGATGTCTGCCTCGTTATTAGCAATCAAAGGGAAGAAGACCAAAATGAGCGCTACACTCTCTTCTTCACCAACGTCGCAGCCAGTGGTTAGACCTTCAATAATGAACGATGGGTAGCAGGCTTATTAAGCAGTACACCTAAGTGTCCGCAAGGGGGAAAAGCTATTTCCTGTGTCAATCTTGTCCGTTCCATTGTCTCATGGGCACGGTCTGAGAGAAATAAAAAGTGAAATAAAAAAGGACGAAGTACTGAAATGGGGCATCCCCCATCCTTCGTCTAAACCATATGAAATTGGGCAATTCAAATAAGCAGGTAAGCACCTGTAAGCTAGTTTTTATTTATGAAAACTGATAAATGATGATTTATCCTTTTGGCCTCCTCGGTAAACAGGGGTCAAACAGGTAAAACATAAAAAGGGTGAGGAAGCCAAAAGGCAACCGTTTCCTATAGGAAATCCAATAGATTCTCCAGCAGTCCGGATCAACTGGAAATTCTATCGGAAAGAGCTCTTACTACTAATATACGAGGGGGGGACGTCAAGCAAAAAGATTATTCGTTACGGGACGTTGATGTTCTCGAAACGCCGTATCCAATGCCGTGCCTCTTTCCAAAGTGTAGCTATCAGCCGTCGTGTAATTTGAAGAAGCGTCTTTTTACTTTTCGTTTCGTATTGAGCCAAGACTGTCAGGCAGTACGTAATGAGCGCAAGGAAAATCTGGTTTTTTACGGCATTTCCACTCATACCGTAGAAATGTTTAATCTTTACGTGCTGCATAATCCACTTGAAAAACAGTTCAATTGCCTAACGTGAATGATAGATTTCACTGATATCATCCGCTAAAAAATCAAATCGATTTGTGATCAGACGCATTTCTTTACAGCGACTATCGATAATATCAATAATGCGAAAAACGTTCTCTGTGCGGTTCGTGGCTGATTCGATATAGACCATTTTGACGGCTACTGTCTTCTGGAAGTGTAAACTCATCTACAATACGTATGAAAGCGTTGTCTTCGTTCGACCGACTAGAATTGCTGTAATTTAGTATAAAAAGTGATTAACTAGAATCCAGCAGGGATTTTTTTGAAAAAAATTACATGTTTATAAAGAATTAATAGTTGGTGTTTTCAGGTATACCTTATTAATTTGACAATTATTAAGTGAATGATATAATAATAGTGGTGGTGGTGTATTGCCATAATAGATTTATTTGAACAGTATATGATAATATTGGAATTAAATCTATTCAGCTAATTTCAGTTTTAAAGGAGATTAATTATATAATGCAATGGTCACTCAATATGCAGTTTAATAGAAAGAGCGAAATCTTTTGCGCGAATCTATATATTATAAGCGATTATTTTATTAATAAAGATTATTTAATACTTGAAAAATTTTTAGGAGTTAATGAAAAAATAGCATATGGCAATTTATTATCTGTTGGCAGGAAAAGAGAATATCTTTTCGGTAGATATGCAGCAAAAAGATCCGTTTTAACGCATTTTAATGTAGGTGATATTCAGGATATTCGGGATATTCAGACATTGTCTGGGATTTTCAATTACCCAATTTTAAGCTTACCAAAAAATACAGATAATTTAAGTGTAAGTATTAGCCATTCAACACAAATGATAATTGCCATAACCTTTTCAGAAAAGCATCCGGTTTCAGTTGATACAGAAATATTCTCAATAGAAAATACAAACAAAATTAATGACATTATATTACAGGTAGAGAAAGATATATTAAGTTCGCTTGACATCACTAAAGAAATTGGTTATACGTTGCTTTGGACTTCAAAAGAATCATTATCAAAAATAATAAGAACTGGACTTACATTGCCTTTAGAGACTATGGAAATAAATAATATATATAAAGAGGAAGGTTTTTATTATTGTGAATTTAAATTATTTATTCAATATAAAACTGTTTCTTGGATAATAAATAATAATATAATTACTGTATGTATGCCCAGAAGAAGTAATTTAAATTATCAAAACCTTAAAAAAGAAATAGAGTGCTGTGCCATATAAAAAATCTAAACTCAATAGGCAATGGAGGTAGTAAATGTTGAAATTATTTATTGAAAACCATCAATTTAATACGATAAAATATCATGCACTCCAAATTGTAAATGCATGTAAAAGTTCAATTAGTAATGACGTTATATTTGCTGTTAAATATAGCGGACTTGAGAAAATCAAGGAGCAATTTAGGGAGTTGTCGAAATACGAAAGTGAACTTCTGGAACGAATAATTCAAATAGACAGTTCAGAATCATGTGAAAAATTTTTAAATGAACTAGAGATATTCAGAAAAGGTATAAAGAAAATCTCGGAAAAAGAGTTGAAGAAATTATTTCCTAAAAAAAGAAAAATAAATGTACCTAAATATTTATTAAATTCAAATGATAAAATCTCTTTTTTTTCTTGGGATGATATAGGTTTAAAAAAAAGATTTCTACTTTATCAGCTGAATGGTGAATATATTGGGGTAGAGGGAACCTACTCATCAACTAGTCACGATAGTTTTTGTTATTTTTGTAGAATGAAAAACAAAGTAAATTTAGTTGCATTTTTGAGCAAAGCTAAATCGAAAAATCCAGATTATTATAAAATCATTTCACAGTATATATGCTTAGACATTGAAGAATGTAATGCGCAAATTAAAAATCTAAGTCATTTAGAGAATTTATTGTATAAACTATTAAAAAATGATTTATAAAAAATGTGAAACGGAACGAGGCATTTTCAATTATTACATTTCAGGTTTCCTTGAAAAATAAGAAGTATGAGGTGAAATTTGTGAGTCTTTCTGGAAGAATTACATCTGGGCCAAGTGGAATTTTACATAGTGAGATCCTTGGACCACAATTTAATTATGAATTAGAAAATTTACTTCCATATTACTTAGCTATAGAAAAAATTTTCGTTTTAGAATATGAGCGACTAGAATTAATTACGGGTAATGAAAAGGATAATATCATTACAATTTTAGATCAAGTGACAAAAAAAAACATAAAGGCTGATCCCACGTATAATATGTCAGACATCCTATTTGCTATTGAAAGACATGTAGAGGATAAATTAGACGTTGAAGTACCTGCATGGCATATTGATCGCAGTAGAAATGATATACAGGCTTGCGCACAAGTAATGTTTGGAAGAGAACAGTTGCTGCAGACAATAAATGAAATGAGAAGCTTATTTTTGGTTGTTCATAGATTGGCTGAAAATACAATCAATATTCCCATGCCGGGATATACTCATTATCAAGCCGCACAAATCATAACACCAGGCTTTTATCTATCCGCAGTGAGTGAACAACTAATTTTATCGATGAACCGAATGTTGAATATCTACGATGAAATAAACAAATGTCCACTAGGTGCTGGAGCGATGTCAGGTGGAGAATTTGAATGGGACAGGCATGATATGGCTAAGCTTTTAGGATTTTCAGGACCTCAAAAACATTCTCTTAACGCTGTAGCCTCACGTGATTGGACTCTGAAAATTGCTTCAGAGTTATCTAACTTTGGCGTTTTTCTAAGTCGTATTATTACGGATCTAATACAATGGGGTAGCAGTGAGTACCGATATATTGATCTTCCCGATCATTTATCAGGGATATCATCTGCCATGCCACAAAAAAAGAATTTCCCCATTCTTGAACGATTAAGAGGTAAAACTGCTCACCTACATGCATTCTACATCGATTTCATTCTTGGACAGCGCAATACTGCTTATACAAATTTAGTAGAAACCTCTAAAGAAGCAGGTACTCATGTAAATACGATGTTTGATACATTTAAATCCATTATGCGGTTATTTACTATAGTTATTAGCGAGTTATCCTTTAATGAAAATAGGATGTTAGAGGCATGTAAAATTGATTTTTTTGGTGGATTTAGTTTAGCAAATTTATTAACATTACATAATAAAATTCCTTATCGTCAATCTCAGATAATTACTGGTCAATATATTTTAAAAATGCTGGAAATGAGTCGAAATGCAGAACAAATTGAGGTAGATATTCTTAAGAAAATCGGGTTGGAGCAAGGCTACCAAATTAAAATTACTACTGAAGAATTAAAGAATGTATTTGATGTCAGTAATAACTTGAAAAGTAAAATAACAGAAGGTTCAGTAAATCCTCTGAATGTAAAAGAATTATTAAATGAACATAAAGCACATTATAAAAATATTATATATGAATTTGATCTAAGGAAAGAAGATATTCAGAAGACAATAAATGCGTAATATGCTATTAATTTCACTAACTTGAAAAGTCATTGCTTTAGTAAGAACGTATACAATTCCCGTAGCGAGGTGTTTAAAAGTTGATAGATGCAATTGGAAATACTCCATTAATAAAATTGAAATTAAATAAAAGTGCCAAGTGTGAAGTATTTGCTAAATTGGAATTACTGAATCCATATGGAATGAAAGATCGAGTTGCAAAACGTACAATAATGGATGCTAAACAAAAAGGTATATTATTACCAGATGATCTGATTATAGAAAGTTCTTCCGGAACAATGGCATGTGGCGTTGCCCTAGTCGGAAGAGGACTGGGGCATGATGTGCATATTGTAACTGATCCACGAATTGATGATGTAACCAAAGCGAAGTTGATATCTCTCGGATGCAAGTTACATATAGTTGATAAAATAGGAAATGGGGGATGGCAGGGAGTTAGATTAGTTAAGTTAAAGTCTTTATTGAAACAATATCCAAACGCATTTTGGCCAATGCAATACGAAAATCCAGAAAATCCAATGTCTTATGCCGAACTAGCACAAGAAGTTCTGAATGTTATAGACAAGGTAGATATATTAGTTGCATCAGTTGGTAGTGGTGGTTCCATATCAGGAATTGCGAGAGAACTTAAAAAAAAGAATAGTAAATTAAAAGTTATAGCCGTTGATGCAGTAGGTAGTATGATTTTTGGTCAACCGGATATACCAGAAAGGTTACAGGGGGGGTTAGGTAATAGTTTGGTTGCAAAAAATGTTGATTACTCAATTATTGATAAAGTACATTGGCTCAATGATGAAGAAGCATTTGAAGCCACATTGCAACTAGCTAGAGAACAACAGATTTTCGCAGGAAATAGCTCCGGTTCCGTATATGCTGTAGCACGATGGTTAAGTTCTCAGGAAGATGTTGGGAAAAAAATACTAGCAATTTTTCCTGACAGAGGGGATCGATATGTAAACACTATTTTTAACAACGAATACCGTAAAGAAAAGGGATTGTTAAATGTAAATCTCCCTACTAGCCCGCTTTTTGTCCCATATGAGACCATTGTCTCGTCATGGTCTTACTCTGAGTTAAGAGGGGTTGAAAATACGTAATGCTTAAAAAAATACTGTTTATTGAATCTAACACAACAGGAACAGGTTTGATTGCCATAAAAAAAACATATTCGTTGAATTATATTCCAATCCTACTTACGAATAAACCCGATCGTTATTTAGGAATCGAAGACATAGGATGCGAGATTATTTTTTGTGATACCAATAATTTTCATGACATAAGAATAGCAATAAATAAGAGGTTCCATCCCAAGGAATTGGCTGGTATTACAACTACAAGTGAATACTATATTCAGACAGCTGCTATGTTGGCTTCTTTTTATAATTTGCCAGGTAACACTCAGCAGAGTATGAAGATTTGTCGAGATAAATCCTCAACAAGACAACTATTGAAAAAAAACGGAATAGATCAACCTGAATTTGAAATAATTCATTCAATGAATCAACTTCAAAATGCAATTAAACAAATAGGCTACCCTTGTATTATAAAACCAGTAGATGATAGTGGGTCAAAAAATGTTCTATTATGTAAGTCTATTAGTGCAGCTACAAATCAAGTTAAAAAGATATTATCATTGTCTGAAAATTCACGTGGTCAAAAGACTATACCCACAGTTCTTGTAGAAGAGTATTTAGATGCTCCTGAGTACAGCGTTGAAATAATTTCATGGCAAGGGAAAACTAAGTTAATTGGAATTACTGAAAAGTTTGTAACAGGACTCCCTTACTTTATTGAGGAAGCACATATTTTCCCAGCTCCGCTTTCAAAAGAGAAAAGTAAATTAATTTATGAGACAGTAAAACATGCATTGTCAGCGGTAGGTTTTAAAAATGGTGCTTCACATACTGAAGTTAAGTTAATACACAATAAATGTAAAGTTATTGAAATAAATGCACGACTCGCTGGTGGTATGATTCCAGAATTAATCCGATATGCAACTGGAATAGATATGATAGAAGAACAATTAAAGTGTTGTTCTGATGGCCCAGGAAAATTAAAAAACACATTACAAAAGTTTTCTGGAATAAAGTTCCTATTAAGTAATAAATCCCTGATAATAAATGATGTACTAGGTATCAAAGAGGCTAGTCAGGTTAAAGGTGTAGAAATTGTAAAGGTTACTGTTGAGCAAGGAATGCGAGTTAACAGAGCGGAATCATTTCTAGATAGACTGGGTTTTGTTATTGTTACAGATTCCTCGTATCTGAGAATAAGGGAAATATTGGATATTGCGATTGACAAAATTCACTTTACTCCTCGTTCAGAATAATCATGAACTTAAAGGAACATTTAGTAAGAAAGGGTGTTTTTATGGCGAAAAAATTTGATCTCCAAAAAATGATGAATTGGAATAATACAAAAATAGATTTTCCGGATTTGGCACTACATCAATTGTTTGAAAAACAGGTTCTAATAACACCAAATCATATTGCGGTAGTGATACAAGAAAATAGTATCACTTATAAAGATTTAGAGGAAAGAGCAAATCAGCTTGCTCACTACCTTGAAAAATATGACATACAAAAAAATACTCCTATTGGTGTCTATATGAACCGTTCAATTGAGATGGTTATTGTACTTATCGGAGTTTTAAAAATTGGAGCTGCCTATTTACCTATTGATCCAGATACCCCAAAAGCGAGAATTAAGCAAATCTTGACTGAAGCAGGTTCTTCACTTTGCATTTCACAGTCCGAAATAAAAACTACACTTCCTACAGATGCCAAAGTCACATATATTGACTATGATAGTATTACTAAGGAATTAAGTGGATTATCAATCAAGAAAATGGGTATTGAGGCAGATTTAGAACAACTTGTTTCTGTTTATTATACATCTGGTACAACAGGCAAGCCTAAATGTGTAGCAAACAAACATAAAGGATACGTCAATAAAATTAACGCAATGCAACGAGCATATCCACTTGTTATTGGTGATACTGTTTTACAAAAAGCAACAATTGCATTTGATGACTCATCATTAGAGATTTTTTGGCCTCTTTCTTTTGGAGGAACACTTGCATTAATGGAACCAGGCTTACATCGTGATCCAAGAGCCATTGTGGACGCCTTAATTCGATATAAAGTTAAATATATGTATATTGTATCGAGCATGCTAAGCAGAGTTTTAGACGTAGTAAAAGAAGATGATAAGTTAAAGTTAACTAGTTTACAAGGAGTATTTGCAGGTGCAGACCCTCTTACATCTATTGTAGTAAGACGCTATTTAGATATAATGCCAGGAGTATTGTACAATACCTGGGGTTCAACAGAAGTTTCAATCGACGCTACAATACATGAATGTACAACGGAAGATAGAGACGAAGAAGGCTCCATTTGTATAGGAAAACCATTTGATAATGTCCAAGTATACATATTAAATGAATATCTTGAGCCCGTTATAGATGGTAATATAGGAGACCTTTTTGTAGGAGGCGTTGGGATTTCCAGAGGATATTTAAATGATGATAAACGAACAGAAGAAATGTTTATTGATAACCCCTTTTTAAAAGAATCAAAAATGTACAAAACTGGTGATAAAGGTTACTACAGGCCAGATGGATCTATTAAATTTGCTGGTAGAGTAGATAACCAAGTTAAGATTAGGGGAATCAGGATTGAATTAGAGGAAATAGAGGCTGTATTACGAACTGACAAAAATGTAAAAGAGGCTGCAGTAATTTTACGTGAAGATACTCCAGGCAATAAAAAAATTGCGGCATATATAGTGCTACATAAAAAGAAATCCGTTTCTATTAGTCAACTCAAATTATATTTAAAATCTTATTTACCGGATTATATGTATCCGAATTTTATATTTATTTTAGAAAGTTTACCTTTAAATCAAAATGACAAATTAGATAAGCGGGCATTGCCCATACCCGACGCTATACGTCCAATAATAGAAACAAAGTTTGTTGAACCACGAACCAATCTAGAAAGAAAGTTAATAAAAATTTTCTCGGAAATCTTACATATCGAAAAAGTAGGAATATACGATGACTTCTTTGATTTGGGGGGGGATTCAATCTCAGCAACCCAAGTTATGACTTCTATACGCTCTATTATGGTTCAGGATATTCCATTAAAGGTGATATTTGAATTAAAATCTGTGGAAAAATTAGCCAAATATTTCTCGGATAATTATAGCGAGGTGCAAAAAAAAAATATCATTCCATATCAAAGAGCTAATAAAGATCTCCAACTATCATATTCACAAGAAAGAATTTGGGTTTTTCAGGAAATGAACCCGGATATTTCAGCTTATAATGAAGCGACAGCTTTTCGTTTATTCGGAGCATTAAATATTAAGATACTTAATATAGCTTTAAATAAAATTATTGAAAGACAAGAATCACTAAGGACATACTATAAATTAAAGAATGATCAACCAGTTCAGAACATTTCAGATAAACTTTCTATTGAAATACCTATAATTAACCTAAGAAATGAACTAGAAAAAGAAAACATTGTCAAGAGACTTATGACAGAAGATGCGCAGGTATCATTTAATCTTCAAGAACTTCCCTTGTTTAGGGTAAATATTTATAAAATAGGAGAAGACGAATGGATACTTTACTTCAATATGCATCACATTATAACAGATGGTTGGTCTACAGTAGTATTTTTGAAAGAGTTAAAGATACTGTATGCTGCTTACAGTAAAAATAAAAATTGTCCGTTGGAGGATTTACCTATTCAATATGCCGACTTTACCAACTGGCAAAGAGAATGGTTGAAAGGAAAAACCTTAAATACTCAACTCGATTTCTGGAGAATTTATTTATCAGGAGATTTACCAATTTTACAATTACCAACTGATTACAATCGAGGCCCCATTCAAACTTATAATGGTAATAAATATAACTTCAAATTAGAAAGAAAAATCGTAGAAGGAATTAGTAAAATGGGTAAAAAGTATAAAGCTTCTGACTACATGATTATGTTAGCAGTGTTTAACATTTTGTTACATCGATATTCAGGTCAAGATGATATCCTAGTCTGTTCCCCAATTGCAAATCGAAATCATAATGGAATCGATGATTTGATTGGATTCTTTGCGAATACAGTTGTAATAAGAAGTAAATATAAGAAAGAAGAAACATTTGAGAGTTATCTATTACAGATAAGAGAGAATTGTATAGATATTTATAATAATCAAGACGTTCCTTTTGAACAGTTACTTACAGAAATTCAACCAAATCGAAGTTTAAGCCATGCTCCGCTAGTACAAGTTATGTTCTCTTTTCAAAATAAATTTGAAGAGCTTCTTGAACTACCAAATATCACTTCAACGTCAATACCAGTTAATAATAAAACTGCTAAATACGAATTAACTTTTTATCTAACAGAGAATAGTGATGGAGAATACGAAGGTATTGTTGAATATAACACAGATTTATACAAAAGTTCTAGAGTTAAGTCGATAGTAGAAAAATTCAAAGTGCTATTAAAAGAGTTCACAACGAACCCTTTACAAGAAAACTCAAAAGTGAATTTATTATCAAATAGAGAACGTCAAAAGTTAATTGAATTTAATCAGACAACTGTTCCTTTCCAAAATAATAAATGTCTGCACGAAATATTTGAGGAACAGGTTATGAGAACACCTGATAATATTGCTGTTATTTTTGATACTAATGAACTGACATATAGAGAACTTGATTTACAAGCAAATAAATTAGCAAATTTTTTAACAACAAAGGGAGTCGGTCCTGATAAGATTGTTGGAATTTGTATCGAAAGATCCATCGAATTAATTGTGGGATTGCTTGGAATATTAAAAGCTGGAGGGGCATTTTTACCACTAGATCCAGAGGCGCCAAACCCTCGCCTTAAACAAATTATTAATAATGCTGGGTGTGAGATATTTTTGGCACAAAATTCTTTGAAAGAGAAGTTATTGATGGAAGAAATGGAAATTATCTATCTTGATTCTGAGTGGGGCGATATTGATCAGCAAACTGACCAGAAACCTACAGTGGCTGTTACTCAAGAAAATATGATCTCTGCCTATTACACTTCGGGTTCAACTGGTCAACCAAAAGGTGTTATTAACCTTCATAAAGGTTGGGTAAATCGTATGAAATGGATGCAAAGTAAATTTATGCTACAGTCAAGCGAAACTGTTCTTCAAAAAACCACTTTAACTTTCGATGATGCTGCAGTAGAATTATTCTGGCCATTAATGGTCGGAGGACGTATTGCTCTCATTGCACCAGGATTGCATCGTGATCCTAGGGAAATAATAAATGCTTCAATTCGTTACAATACTGTACATCTTCAATTTGTTCCAAGTATGTTAAATATGGTACTTGATGAATTAAACTCTAAGGATCGCCAACTGCTTTCATCTTTAAGAAATTGTATCTCAAGTGGAGAAGCCTTAAGTCCTAAAACGGTTGAACATTTTTTCGAAAGAATGCCTGGCAAATTGCATAATACTTGGGGTGCTACTGAGGTTTCTATTGATTCTACTATTCATACTTGTAGTGAACAAGATATTAAAGAACATGGCTCGGTCAGCATTGGAAAGCCGATAGATAATAATGAAGTATATATACTTGATGAATTCTTACAACCAGTCCCAATTGGGATATTAGGTGATTTGTACATTGCAGGTATAGGATTAGCTAAGGGATATTTAAATGATATTGAAAGGACAAATAAAGCATTCATATCAAATCCATTTAATACATTAGAGTTAATGTATAAAACTGGGGATCGAGGTTACTATCTTCAAGATGGCTCAATTAAGTTTGTAGGAAGAGAAGATAATCAAGTTAAAATTCGTGGAATGCGTGTAGAATTAGGTGAAATTGAAACTACTCTTCTTAAACACTCTTTAGTAAAAGAAGCAGTAGTTATTATGAAAAACGAAAATATCGATTTGAATAGGCTAATTGCATTTATAGTCCCACAAATAAAAGATTCGAATCAAATTCTCACAGTCGAAAATATAAGAAATTATTTAAAAAGGGAACTACCTGAATACATGATTCCTTCATATATATTATTTCTTGATGTCTTACCCCTTAATGCAAATGGAAAAATTGATAATGAAAAACTTTTAGCAATAAATGTGCAAAATCAAAATAATGCTGGAAAGCATATCCCCCCAAAAACAATGGCAGAAAAATTGATTTCTAATATTTGGAAGGAAATACTTAAGTTAGATGAAGTGGGAGTCGATGAAAACTTTTATAATTTAGGTGGTCATTCTTTGCTTGCGACACAAGTCGCTTCACGGTTACGGAGGCAGTATAACATAGAAATACCGTTAGGAAATATATTAATGAAACCAACAATTAGCGAACTTGCCATAGAATTAGAAGAAAAATTAATAGAAAAAATACGTAATATGACTGAAGAAGAGTCTTATGATTTATCAGTTAAAAATTAATATACCCTGGAGGAGAGAGCATGGATTCAAGTATAAACAACATTGGTTTATCAAAGTTAGAAGAAAACCTCTTTCAAAAGTTAATCCAAGGAAATGATGCACCTTTGATTCAAAAGGTTAAGACTAATCCGAGAGAAAATTCATTTCCTGTGTCGTATTCACAAAAAAGGTTATGGTTTTTAAATGAGTTATACCCAAAAAACCCTTTTTATAATGTTCCATATGTTATTCATTTTAAAGGGAATCTCCATATTGAATATTTAAAGGAAAGTCTTTGGATGTTAATAGACAGACATGAAAGTTTAAGAACGTCATTTCAGGAAATTGATGGAACGCCAGTTCAAATAGTAAATGATAATTACCAAATTGAAATTCCATATAATTGTTTTGAAAAATTGACAAGAGAGCAAATTGAAAAAAAAGCTAATGATATTATTTTAGATGAAATAAGGAAACCATTTGACTTGGAAAAAGGTCCGAATGTCCGTTCTAGAATAATACGCTTGGACGAACATGAGCATTATTTTGTTTTCAATATTCATCATATTAATTTTGACGGATGGTCGGCGGAGATTTTCTTCTCAGAACTATCTGAACTTTATAATAATAAACTGTGTGGAACTGTAGCAAATTTATCTGAACTTGAAATCCAATACAAAGACTACTCTATTTGGCAACGGGAGTGGTTAGAAGGTGAGGACTACAATAATCAACTAAAATATTGGATAAAACAATTAAGTGGTGATCTTCCTCTTTTATTATTACCTAATGAAAAATCAAGGACTAAACAAACTTTTAATGGTTCCTTTATCCCTTTTAGTATTAACAAAGAAGTGTATAAAGAGGTAAAAAAACTAAGTATAAAAGAAGGGGTCTCTGTCTTCATGACCCTATTATCCATTTTTAAATTATTGTTATTTAATTATTCTGAACAGGAGGATATACTCGTTGGAACTCCTATTGCAAATCGCAATCATAAGGAATTAGAAAGTTTGATTGGTTTTTTTGCTAATACTCTTGTTTTACGAACAGAAATATCAGGGAAATCCACTTTTCTTGAATTGCTTCATAATGTTAAAAAAGTTTGTATCGATGCATACACTTATCAAGATATACCGTTTGAAAGAATTGTTGAAAAACTCGCACCCGAACGCAACTTTGGTCAAAATCCTTTGTTTCAAGTATTGTTCAATTTTTACGAATCACCTGACTCAATATCATTTAAAAATTTAGAAACACTTTTTATTGATGTAGATAACAAAACCTCTAAATTCGAAATACAAATGGAGTTAACGGAAAAAGATGGTGGTTTATATGGCATAGTTGAATATAATACTGATTTGTTTCACAAAGAAACAATTGAAAGGATGATTAGCCAGTATCAAAAGCTGGTTGAGAATATTATTAAATATCCGGGTAAAAGTATGGAAGAAATACCTTTATTAATAGATGAAGAAAAAGATATTCTTTTAAATAAATGGAATAATACTGCTTTTCAATACTCTAATCAAAAGTGCTTACATCATTTATTTGAAGATCAGGTGGTTTTAAACCCGGAAGGTATTGCTATTGTTTTTAATGGAAATACAATGACTTATCGAGAATTGAATCAGCGTGCAAACGCTATCGCCCGTCATCTAAAACAACAGGGGATAGGACCGGATGTTCCGGTAGGTATACATTTACAGAAATCTTTTGATATGGTAATTGCTGTTTTAGGTGTCTTAAAAGCGGGAGGGGTTTATGTACCTTTAGACCCTAATTATCCTAAAGATCGTTTAGAGCAAATTATTGATAACTCTCAGCTGTTACTTATATTGACGCATAATAGTTTATTTGAGAAATCTAAAGATTTTAATGTACCAAAAATTTGTGTTAAAGAAATCCGGCATGATTTAAGATCAAATATTGATAATGTGCAAAGTGATGTTCATCCTAAAAACTTAATATATATACTTTCAACATCAGGATCTACAGGAAGACCAAAGGCTGTTTCAATGACTCATCAAGCTCTAGTAAATCTTATAGTCTGGCAGGAAAATAAATGGTCTCACCCTCAAAATAATAGATCGCTTCAATTTTCTAGTCTGAATTTTGATCTGTCATGTTTAGAGATTTTCTCTACATTGCACTCAGGTGGGACCCTTGTCATTCCAAGTGATTCAGTTAGAAATGACCCTAGATTATTGTTGGAATTGATCTCTAGTGAAAACATTGAAAGGGCAAGTTTTCCATATGTTGTATTACAACAATTATCTGAAACCGCTTCCCAATTAATCTCATTAGAATTTAACTTAAAGGAAATTGTAGTTACTGGTGAACAATTGAAACTTACTCCACAAATTCGTACATGGTTGAAAGGATTTGAAAAATGCGTTTTACATAATCAGTATGGCCCCTCTGAAACGCATGTTGTAGCAACACATACAATATCTAATTTTGATGAGGAAGAAGACTTACCGCCGATTGGACGGCCGATTAATAACACAAAATTGTATATACTGGATACAAAATTGAGATTAGTACCAATTGGTGTGGCTGGTGAATTATATATATCTGGGGATTGTTTAGCGAGGGGATACTTAAATCAAGCCGATATCACTAAAGAAAGCTTTGTGAAAAACCCTTTTAGTTTAGATCCAGATGCACGTATGTATAAGAGTGGAGACTTTGTTCGCTATCAAGCTGACGGAAGTATTCAATATTTAGGTAGAGTTGATAGACAAATTAAGATTAGGGGTCACAGAATTGAACCACGGGAAATAGAGTCAATACTTAACCTTATCCCTGGTGTAAAAGATGCGGTAATTCATGTAAAGAATGATCAATTTGATCAACCATATCTTGTCGCATATTTTCTATCCACAGAAAATGTGTCTGTAAGTTCTAAAGATTTGAGACAAATATTAATTGAAAAAATTCCTATTTCTATTATCCCAAGATTCTTTATTCAGTTAAAAAAAGTCCCATTAACTCCTAGTGGGAAAATAGATTATCTTGCTTTGCCAAGTATTGATTTTGATTCACAAGATTCAAATAAAAATATTGAGCTGGAAACACAAACCGAAAAAGACATTTATCTTATTTGGAGAGAAGTACTTGGAATTAGAGTTATTTGTAGTGAGGATAATTTTTTCCACCTGGGTGGCCATTCACTTTTAGCAACTCAGGTAATATCTCGTATACGAAAAAAGTTTGATATTGATATACCACTTCGATTGTTGTTTGAATATCCAGTCCTAAAAGATTTTTGTAATAGACTGGATAAGAATAGAAAACTAGCACCAAGTATAATAAGTAATACAATTCATACTATACATGAAAAAAATGAGTTCCCATTATCATACTCCCAAGAGCGTATGTGGTTTTTTGATCAATTGGAGCCCGGAAATCCTGTTTATAATCTGGATTGTACACTTGAAATATCAGGTGAATTGGATATTGCTCTTTTAGAAGAGAGCATTAATTCTGTCGTAAAAAGGCATGAAATTTTACGAACAATATTTAAAGTAGTCGAAAACAACCCAGTACAGATAGTTACTCAAAATGTTTATATTAAAATGAAAATTATCGATTTACAAAAGGTATCAAGAAAAACTGTATTGGATTATGCAAAACAGCTTGCAATAAGGGAGTCGAATCAATCTTTCAAGCTTTCTGATGGCCCTCTAATTAGAGCGAATATCTACCACTTGGGACCAAAATGGTATCTTTTCATGTTAAATATGCATCATATAATTACTGATGGATGGTCTATGAATCTATATAAAGAAGAGCTTTTCAAGAAATATAAATCTTTGCTATCAAATATGGACACACGGATTATCAATATGCCTATACAATTTAAGGATTTTGCTTATTGGCAAAGGTCGCAAAACGAAGATACATTTAAGGAGCAAATGGATTTTTGGAAAGAAAAACTTAGTGATGATCTTCCTGTTCTAAACCTGCCTACTGATTACCCAAGACCTAAGGTGAAATCTTTTAATGGGGACAGACTAGACTTTTCAATTAGTACAAATCTAACTGATAAACTGAAAAAATTCAGTCAAAAACATGAGGTTTCTCTGTATATGACTTTAATAACTGGCTTCAAAGGATTGCTTTATCGATATACAGGGCAAGAAGATATTATTATTGGTACCCCTATTGCTAACAGAAATCAATTAGAAATAGAAAATTTAATTGGCTTTTTTGTTAATACACTTGTTCTGAGAACACAATTAACCTCATCTATGTCTTGGAATGATTTGTTAATGAAAATCAAGCAAACTTCCTTAGATGCATATGCTAATCAGGACATTCCATTTGAGAAAGTAGTCAAAGAGATTCAACCTGAGAGAGATTTAAGTTTTTCTCCTTTATTCCAAGTAATGTTTGCATTTCAAAATATACCAGATGATTCATTGGAAGTCCTTAATGATTTTAAGACTACTAATATTGATATTAATACAAATTCCTCACTTTTCGATATCAGTATTTCAATAGTTGAAAAAGAAAACAGATTAATTGGAGTAATCGAGTATTGCACAGATTTGTTCCGTAAAGACACAATTCAAAGAATGATTAATCATTATAAGATACTACTAGAAGGATTTATAGATAATATTGATCAAGATTTGCTCGAAACGTCTATGTTAAGTTTGGAGGAAAGGCAAACGGTACTTGTTGATTGGAACCAAACTGAAAAGTTTATTACTGAACCAAAATGTATCCACCATTTAATTGAAGAGGTTGGGTTATCTTATCCAGATAATATTGCTGTAGAGTATAAAGATGATTTGATAAATTATAGGGAATTAAATCAGAAAGCAAATCAATTAGCTCAAATTCTAAAAGGTATGAATATAGGTCGGAATATTCCGGTTATACTTTGTATGGAACGTTGCCCCGAATTAATAGTTTCCATTCTTGCTATTTTAAAAGTGGGTGGTGCATACGTTCCACTTGATCCTAAGTTCCCGCAAGAGCGATTGTCTTACATGGTTGATGACACCCAATCGCCTGTTATATTAACAAAGTCTGAATATATAAACTTATTTCTGGGGTATGAAGATAAGATTGTTGTTTTAGATGGACTACAGATTCAAAATAAGTTAGAAAAAGTATTACCGGTGGATATTATTATAGAGAGCGATTCTGACCAAATAGCTTATATTATTTATACATCTGGGTCTACTGGTCAACCCAAAGGAATACCAATTACTCACAAATCGTTGGTTAACTTTAGTATTGATGTATCAGGTTTATCTGAAATTGATATTAATTCACGAGTTGGACAATATGCGAGTATTAGCTTTGACATGTCCATTTCCGACATTTTTATGACTTTAATTAATGGAGCTACTCTAGTTTTAAGCCCAGATTATGTTTTGTCTGCTCAAGAGTTTTCTGATTGGTTGGATGAAGAAAGTATTTCTTTCATTTGTATTCCAACAGCTTATTGGGAACGCTGGGTTTATGAATTGTCGAGAGGGAACGTTTTCATACCTTCCTCTTTACGAATGATTCAAATTGGAGGAGAAAAAGTTTCGTTAGAGACATACAAAACTTGGTATAAAGTTTCCGATATGATTCCTTGTATGATTGGTTATGGTCCTTCAGAAACTACGTGTGCTGCAACAATATATAAACCTGACTACAACTTCAATTATGATGAGATTGAAGGAGATCTTCCAATTGGAAGACCTATTTCCAATACGGAGGCTTATGTTCTCAATAATAAAATGCAACCATTACCTATTGGTGTTGCTGGTGAACTGTTTATTGGTGGGATTGGATTGTCCCCAGGTTATTTAAACCTACATGAGTTAACGGAAAAACAATTTATTCACCATCCTTTTAAAAGTGGTAAGAAACTGTATAAAACTGGGGACAGAGTTAAGTTACTGCCCGATGGTAATATTGTTTATTTAAATAGACTTGACGATCAAGTAAAATTACGTGGTTTCCGAGTAGAACTTGGTGAAATTGAGGTTTCACTTGAGAAGCACCCATACGTTCAGAAAGCAATAGTGATGGTGAGAGATGATGTAATTGAGGGGGGGAAACAATTAGTAGCTTATGTTCAATCAAAAGATACAGGAGAGCCACTAGAAATCGATCAATTGCAACAACATTTACGAGAGATAATCCCATCATATATGGTTCCATCTTATTTTGTTATAACAAAAGAATTTCCTTTAAGTCACACAGGTAAAATTAACAGAAAATTATTAACGAAGCCAAAGAGTATTGTACAGAAAAAGAAAATTCGTATTCTACCTTCAAATGAAACTGAAGAAATAATGCTAGAAATATGGGGGGAAACTCTAAATTCTAACTCTATCAGTATGGACGATAACTTTTTTCATTTAGGTGGACACTCCCTTTTAGCTACCCAAGTTGTTTCTCAAATCAGATTAATATTTGGGGTAGATATTCCTCTAAAGAGAATATTTGAATACCCTACAATCGCCGAAATTGTAAAAAGTATGGAGTACGATTCAAGAATTACACATGAAAACATAGTTAAAAGAAAGAGGATATTAAAGAGATTTTAAAGGATAGTAATGTATATATTATTCTCCCATTGACTTGAATAATAAAGGAGTTGCTCAGGTTGTCTAAAGAAAAAATACTTAATTTTGAAGAAGAGGAAAATTTTAATGAGTATTATGTTTTTCCAGCATCGTTTGCTCAAAAGAGATACTATTTTTTAGATAAATTATTGACTGATTCCTCTGTTTATAATATACCTTTGTTTTTATCCTTAAATGGAGAATTGAATATACCTGCCCTAGAAAAAACTATATTTGCTCTGATAAACAAACATGAAGCGTTAAGAACACATTTTACTATCAACCAAAATGAACTAGTGCAAGTGATAAAACCAAAGTTCAAATCTGTATTAACAATAAAAAAGTTTCAAAATCAATCTCAAGCAAATAAATTGATGGGAAAGGAAGCAAAAAAGCCATTCGACTTAAATAAAGGACCACTATTTCGAGTGACTTTATTAACTGATAGCTATATGGACCATTTTTTGTTAATTAACATGCATCATATTATATCTGACGGTTGGTCTGTTGACATCATGTTTAAAGAGTTTCTGAGCATATACCAATCTTTTCTAGATTGCAGTACTTCAAATCTAACGGAGCCACCATTCCAGTATGCAGATTATTCAATGTGGCAGGAAGAACAATTTCAAAAAGGAATATTACAGCACCAACTACTTTATTGGAAAGAAAAGTTAAATGGAGATTTACCAGTACTGCAAATGCCGTCTGAACGACCAAGACCTAAAGTTGTTAGTAATAGAGGAGCATATTATGAATTTACACTTCCTGAGTTTTTTTCGAAAGAAATTAGTCAGATATGTAAAGTTGAAAATTGTACACTTTTCATTGGAATGCTAACAACGTTCAATGTTCTGATTAGTCGATATACACACCAAGAAGACATTGTTGTTGGAACCCCTATCGCCAATAGAAATCGGAGTGAATTTGAAAAGACTGTGGGCTTGTTTGCTAATACTCTTGCCATAAGGACTGACCTTTCTGCTAATCCTACATTTAAAGAATTATTAAACCGAGTTCGGGAAGTGACGTTGGAAGCTTATGATAATCAAGATATTCCTTTCGAAAAAATTGTAGAGGAACTAAATCCAAATAGAAGCACAAGTCATACTCCTATATTTCAAACAATGTTTCTCTTAAATAATAAACAGGAAATGGATTGGGAATTACCTGGATTAGAAATTAAGCCTGTTAAATTTGGAACAGATACAGCTAAATTTGAACTAACTTTGGATATGGAAACTACTACCGAAGGATTAAAAGGTGTATTAGAGTATCAAACAGATTTATTTGATAAAGAAACTATCATCAACATGGTTGATCATTTTAAAATACTGCTAACAGATATTGTTCAGAATCCTGAGAAGCCGATTCGAGAATTACAAATTTTAACGAAATTAGAAAAAGAAAAACTCGTAACATGTTCAACTAAAAACCCAATTGAACCTTTGTGTAGCCATGAACTCTTTGAAATACAAGCGAAGCAATACCCAAGTTCGATAGCAGTAACATTTGAAGATGATTCTATAACTTACAAAGAATTAAATCGTAAAGCAAATCAGTTAGCTCAATATCTGCAGAGAAAGGGCGTTGGACCAGAAGTATTAGTAGGGTTGTGTGTAGAGCGATCTATTGACTTGGTTGTAGGCGTTTTAGGTATTTTGAAAGCTGGTGGTGCATATGTGCCAATTGATCCTAGTAACCCTAATGCTAGATTAGAATATATCATTCAAGATGCTGGCATTAATCTATTAGTAACCCAAAGTCACTTAGAAAACAAATTCTTAAATTATGATATTCAAAGTATATCTCTAGATAAAATTAAGTCTGCAATAAAACAAGAGAGCATGGAAAATCCAATAAGCTTAGTACAACCAGATAATCTCGCTTATGTTATTTATACATCAGGGTCTACGGGGAATCCAAAAGGCACCCTTATACCACATAAGAATATACCTAGATTGTTTTCTTCAACATATGATTGGTATCGATTTGATAATAATGATACATGGACACTATTTCATTCTTATGCATTTGATTTTTCAGTTTGGGAAATTTGGGGAGCATTATTATATGGAGGAAGGCTAGTAATTGTTCCATATTGGGTTAGCAGGGACACTGAGAAGTTTTATGATTTACTAATTCAAGAAAAGGTTACTATTTTAAATCAAACTCCCTCAGCATTTTATCAATTAATGAAAGTCGATAAACAAAGGTTACTGACTACAAATGTTCTCAATTTACGATATGTTATTTTTGGAGGTGAAACTCTAAATTATAAATCGCTACTTCCATGGTTCGATAAACATGCAGAACAAAAACCTTTGTTAGTTAACATGTATGGTATTACAGAAACTACCGTTCATGTTACGTATCGACCGATTAACTTAAGTATATTAGAAAATGAAATAAGAAATGTGATAGGCGTTCCAATCCCTGACCTTCATGTTTTTGTACTAGATTACTATAAACAGCCTATGCCTAGTGGTTTGCAGGGAGAAATATATATCGGGGGAGCTGGTTTGGCTAGAGGATATCTTAATCAACCCGAATTAACATCGGATCGTTTTATTGATAATCCTTTTAGCCAAGAACCTAGAAAACTATATCGAACAGGGGATTTAGGTAAAATACTATCCAATGGTGAGATAGAGTACTGTGGTCGGATAGATAATCAAGTGAAAGTTCGCGGTTTTAGAATAGAATTAGGGGAAATTGAAGCGAAATTATCTTTACATCCTGGGGTACGAGAGGCAATTGTGATTGCCAAAGAAGATATTCAACATAATACGCGGTTAATAGCGTATATAGTTTCTTCTGATACTACTACAAGCAAAGAATTACGAAGGTTCCTTAGTGAATTACTTCCAGAGCATATGGTGCCTTCTCAATTTATAAATATCGAAGCTTTTCCTCTTACAAACAACGGTAAAGTCGATATTAATTATTTGCCGAGTTCCATTAACGAAAGTAATGAATTAAAGGACGTATACATTGGACCTGAAAACGAAATCGAGGAAAATATTATTAGTATTTGGTCAAATGTTTTAGACAGAAAATTTATAGGAATTAATGATAATTACTTTGAATTAGGTGGGGATTCTATTAAAAGTATAATAGTCTTATCCTCATTAAAAGAGTATGGATTTAATTTAGAAATGCAAGACTTATTTCTCTATCAGACCATTCGTGAATTGGCACTTCACGTCAGAAAAAAAGATGACTCTCCAATACAGCTAACAAAGGGAATTCCATTAGTTTCTGAAAATGATTTAAAAAGAATACCTGATAATATTGAAGATATTTATCCTTTAACGAAACTTCAAGAGGGAATGCTATATCATAGTGAGGTATCAAATTCAGCACTATTATATCATAACATTTCAAGTTTGAAAATTAGCGCACCATATGCAGAAAACAAATGGGTTCGGGCGATAGATAAACTATTTTCACGCCATCCAATTTTAAGGACATCCTTTGATTTTACTTATTTTAGTGAACCTATGCAAATAGTTCATAAAAAGGTTGAAGCGCCAATTATTTTCACTGATATAACACATTTATCTGAAGACGAGCAGAAAGCAGAAATGGAAAGAGTATTTGAAATCGAGAAAGCTACTCCATTTAATTGGGCTGAAGCTCCTCTCTTAAGGATAAAGGTTCAAAAAATTTCTGAATCATGTATACAAATGCTGATTATTGAACATCATGCAATCCTAGATGGTTGGAGTGTGGCTTCGTTGCACACGGAATTATTCAGTTTATATCAAGCGGAAATTTCTGGGAACTTACAAATAGTAAATAACAAACCAAAGGCGTTATTTAAAGATTATGTTGAATTAGAAAGAAAAGCAGTTCAAGATTTAATACAAAAAGACTTCTGGATGGATAAACTTTTTGATATGACACTTAATAAGATTCCCCGTTGGAACCTTGGAAAAAGTAAATCTGAGATGAATATATTAGAAGTTAATATACCTAAAGAATTGTCCGATGGAATTAGAAGCATGGCAACGAACTCAAAGGTTCATGTGAAGAGTGTATTACTAGCTGCTCATTTTAAAGTACTCTCTATGCTAAGTTCATCCAAAGATATTGTATCAGGAGTTGTCTATAATGGCAGAGTTGAAGAAATTGATGGCGAAAAAGTTCTAGGACTATTTTTAAATACACTTCCGATGAGGCAGCATATTTCTGAAGGAACATGGTTAGATCTAATTAAAACTACTGCACAAGAAGAACAAACTCTTTTAAAGTACCGTCGTTATCCTATGTCTCAAATTCAACTAGATATTGGATCGGCAGAATTATTCGAAACATTTTTCAATTTCACGAATTTCCATATATATAGGTCTATAGAAGATTTAAAAGACATTGATGTATTTGAGGAGTCGGGTATATCAAGTACAAACTTTCCATTCGGTGTAGAATTTGGTCAAGATTTATTTACAATGGATATAGTAATGTCGTTAAGGTGGGATCAGTCTGAATTTAATGAAGAACAGATTGACTTAATAGGGCAATATTATTTGAACGTACTAAACTCGATAGTGGATAACCCTCAACAAAAAACTGATAGTATGTATTTTTTAACAGAGCAAGAACATAATAAAATAGTTGATTGGAATGATACAAAGAAACATTATAATGAAGTTCATATTCTTCATAAGATTATTGAAACCCAAGTGAAAAAATCGCCGTCCAATTTGGCACTAAAATTTGAGAATGAAAAACTGACATACGTCGAGATGAACAATAAATCTAATTTTTTTGCAGAAATATTAATTAAGCAAGGCGTGCAACCTGGTGATTATGTCGGTGTTTGTTTAGAACGTTCAATTAATATGGTTATTAGTTTACTTGGAATCTTAAAGGCTGGTGCTGCTTATGTACCTATTGATCCTGAAAGCCCTAGGGGTAGAGTTAGAGATTTAATAGCAAACTCAGGAATCTCTATTCTGATTACTAGTCAGAAGTTTAAAGAGCAAGTCTCTGATTGCATTATAAACATTCAGTGGGTCGAAGAACTAGATAAAACGTTAATAAATGAGTTTATAAATAATCCGAATGTTCAAATGTCTCAAAGAAATGTTGCATATATGATTTATACTTCTGGCTCAACAGGTAAACCAAAGGGTGTTATGGTATCTCATCAAGCAATTTGCAATAGATTATTGTGGAAACAAGATTATTTTAAATTAAGAGTCGAAGACAAGGTATTACAAAAAACACCGTATACATTTGATGTGTCAGTTTGGGAATTCTTCTGGCCCTTAATCACCGGAGCATGTCTAGTTATCGCCAAACCAGATGGTCACAGAGATTCTCATTATTTGCTTAATCTTATTCAGAATGAGCAGATTAGCACCATTCATTTTGTACCCTCAATGTTACAAGAGGTTCTAGAAGAAGATATTGGGAAATGTAAAAGTTTGAAGAGAGTGTTATGTAGCGGAGAATCTTTACCTTTTGATTTACAGCAGCGCTTCTTTGAAAAATCATCAAGTGATTTATTTAATCTTTATGGTCCTACGGAGGCAGCAGTAGATGTTAGCTACTGGAAATGTGAAAGAGATGGAACTAAAACGGTTGTACCAATAGGAAAACCAATATCAAACATTCAACTATATATATTAAATTCTCAGAGAAAACCTGTACCAATTGGCGCGATAGGTGAACTATATATTGGAGGAATTGGTCTAGCAGAAGGATATCATCAACTTCCTGAACTTACGAAAGAAAAGTTTATCCCTTCTCCATTAAGTAATAAGTCACAAGAAATTCTTTACCAAACAGGTGATTTGGTAAGGTATTCCTCCGACGGAAGTATTGAGTATCGAGGACGAATGGATAGTCAAGTAAAAATAAGAGGGGTCCGCGTTGAACTTGAAGAAATCGAAACTGTTATAACTACTCATCCTTCCGTTAGAGAGTGCACGGTGCTATATACAGATAATGGAAAAGGGTTCGATTTTATTAATGTTTATTTAGTTGCTAATAAAAATAAGGAAATAGATATACGAGAAGTTACCGAATATGTTAAGCACACCCTTCCTGAATATATGCTACCATTAAATTGGAGTATATTAGAAAGCATGCCACTTACAACGAGTGGAAAAGTGAATAGAATTGAGTTATCTTTACTTGAAAATGAAGTAAATAGAGTGGAAAATATCCCTCCGAGAGATCTGATAGAATGGAAGTTAATTAAAATTTGGCAAGAAATGTTTAATGGGCAAAATTTAGGTATAAAAGATAGCTTTTTTAGTGTAGGTGGACATTCATTATTGGCTCTTAGAATGATGGCTATAGTTAAGAAGGAGTTTTCTAAACAAATATCACTTTCAATGATTTTACAAAACGATACTATTGAAAAAATGGCCATTGTTATTAGAGATGAATATGAGAGTAATTCAAAGACAGCTTTAGTGAAAATTCAATCAGGAAAACTTGAAAACAAAATTCCTCTATTTCTTGTACATCCGGTAGGAGGAAATATCCTTTGTTATAAACCCTTAGCTGATGCATTGGGAAATAGTTATACAATTTATGGAATTCAATCTCCTGCAAGAGAGATAGGAATCGATGAATTAAAATCAATTGAGGAAAAAACCGATTTCTATATTAAAGAAATAAAAAAAATACAACCGAAAGGTCCTTACTGCATAGCTGGTTGGTCATTTGGCGGCGTAGTTGCTTATGAAATCGCAAGAAAGTTAACAGTTAATGGAAATCAAATAAAATTGCTAGCAATGATGGATAGTTATCTTATGAAATTCACAAAAACTCAAATTGAGGATGAGGACTTTTATATCAATGCATTTGTAAATGATTTATTATACTCTCTAGATAGTGAAAGGAGAGAAGAACTATTAAATACTATAAAATTATCTCGTGAAACTGAAAACAGATTAGACTTAATACTTCGTCTTCTAGTAGATCGAAAAATTTTTCCGGAGACAGATTTTGAACAGTTTGTTAAATACTACAACATGTTTAAGTCAAACCTATATGTACTTTCTAAATACAAACCTCTAGATTACAATGGCCCCATTCTTTATTTTAGAGCACTAAATACCTATGAAGAACACAAGAAAGTCCCAAATGAATGGGGAAATTTAACTTTAAATTTAAATCTACATGATATTAAGACAGATCATTATAATCTAATTCAACCTCCTCATTCAGATTATATTGCTGAAAAAATAAAATTATTATTACAAAATAATGATCGTTAGGTGTGTGACTTTATGAAATGGTTCTATAAAGGTTTATGGAAACACAGTGATTTTAAATATTTATGGGCAGGACAAACCATATCAATGTTTGGAAATCAAATATCAATGCTAGCATTGCCTCTTGTTGCAGCATTAACTTTAAAAGCTTCTGCATTACAAATAGGAATTCTACATGCTGTGGAATTCCTTCCATTTATATTACTTAGTCTTTTTGTCGGAGTTTGGATAGATAAAAAACCGAAACGTCCTATATTGATAGTTGCAGATTTATCAAGGGCAATAATTATCTTAGGAGTCCCAATATCGATGTTTCTGGGTATGCTAAATATGGAAATTTTGTATATAGTAGCTTTCTTCGCAGGGGGGTTTTCAGTTCTTGCTGATATTGGTCAAATGTCTTACTTACCGGTAATAATAAAGCGAAAAGACCTTATTGAAGGTAATAGTAAATTAGAATTTAGTAACTCTGCTGCTGATTTAACTGGTCAAGGTATAGGAGGTATACTAATTCAAATTTTTACAGCCCCTTTCACTTTGATAATACAATCTTTTAGTCTTATAGTTTCATCAATTTTCCTATTTAGAATCAAAACAAAAGAAAACATAATAGAATTAAATGATATGAAAAATACCACAGAGACGAGAATCTTGCCCATGATTAAAGAAGGGCTAACCTATGTTTTAAACAACAAAATAGTTCGAGCTTTATTGGTATCTTCTATTATTTTTAATTTTTTCACTATATTAATTGATCCTATATACATTTTATATTTATCTAGAACTCTTTCATTAGAGCCTATATACATAGGATTAATTTTTTCTATGTCTGGTGTAGGTGCTTTAATAGGTGTAGCTATTACTGAGCCTATTACACGTAAAATAGGCATAGGTAATTCACTAATTACCTCATTGTTAATAGCTGGAATATCATCATTATTGATTCCAATTGCGACGTTATTACCTGTAGTACCAGCAGTTTTATTATTAATGTTAATGCAATTGGTAGATGCTTGTATGCTTATTATATACAACATAAATCAAAGAACCCTTCGTACTGTTATTACGCCCGATAACATGCTTGGGAGGATGAATGCTTCTATAAGATTTTGCGTAATGGGAATAGTTCCAATTGGAGCTGTACTGGGCGGTCTTTCGGGAGATGTAATCGGTGTTCTTGAAACTCTGATAATCGGAGCCCTTGGTATAATTTTTTCAAGTATATATATATCTAGCACTAAGATAAGAACCATAAAGGAAATTCCAATAACAACTAATTCTTGATTTTTAGGGAGCTGATTTTATTAAAGAGCTTGTTAGATTAAATACTAAAACTATAGGTCAAGGACATTCCTTCGGAACCTTTGGAGAACTTTTACAGGGAAGACTAATAAATAATGACTTAGATTTTTTAGTAACTTTTCCGATATCAAAATTTTCTTATGCAAAGTTTGTTGTAGATGATTACCACAAGGAATTAAAAGTATATCCTTCGGAGAAAACAAAGTCCTTTACTTTCACATTAAATCTTTTACAGTATTTCAAATTACCACTCGTTGGTGATTTATATATTAAGAGTGATATAAAAGTGGGTAAAGGCTTATCAAGTTCTACTGCTGATTTGATTGCAGCTGCTAGAGCTGTAGCTGATTTTTATAATATGAATTTGAGTTCAGATGTTATAGAAGACATTTTAAAATCAATCGAGCCATCTGACGGCATTATGTACCCAGGAGTTACATCATATTATCATAAAAAAATAGAAAAAATTGACTACTTGGGTTGTTTACCTGGATTAGCAATAGTTAGTTTAGACGAAGGAGGGATAGTTGATACAATTGAATATAATCAAAAAGAAAAAGAATTTCTTCAATCTGAAAAAGAAATTTACAAAGTCCTTCTAAGCGAATTAACATATAATATTAAGATTAAAAACTACAGAAAGATTGGCGAAATAGCAACTCGAAGCTCATTAATGAATCAAAATCATAACTATAAAAAAAACTTGTATAAGTTATTGGATATTTGTAAAAAGGTAGAATGTCTAGGGGTTGTAACTACCCACAGCGGTACTTGCATCGGAATAATGATTAATCAATTCTGTGATGATTACCAGGAAAAAATTAAATTAACAAAAGAAAAAGTTTCCGAATTAAATGGGATAATTGATGTATATTATTCTTGGGATTTGCAAAGTGATGAGTATTTTCGAAAGATTAATTATATTTAATATAGAGATTAGGGGGAATGATTGGTGATTGAACTAAGGAGTGATACATTCACTTTACCAACAAAAGAAATGCTAGAAGCAGTCAATCCAAATTATTTAGGGGATGATATCTATGGAGAAGATTCTTACGTTTTAGAACTTGAACGAAAAGCTGCTGAAATTTTCGATAAAGAAGCAAGTATACTATTTCCAAGTGGTACTATGGCAAAC
Source organism: Sporosarcina limicola (assembly GCF_014873855.1). Taxonomy (GTDB): domain Bacteria; phylum Bacillota; class Bacilli; order Bacillales_A; family Planococcaceae; genus Sporosarcina; species Sporosarcina limicola. Next base: position 27,981 of record NZ_JADBEL010000037.1, read on the forward strand.
CTAACAGCAATTATGGCTCATTCACCTCGTGGATCCAAAGTTATAGTAGGAAATGAATCAGATATTTATATTTACGAAGCCGGGGGCGCCTCTGTCTGTGGCGGGATAATATACGAACCTATAAATACGCAAGAAGATGGACGATTGCTAGTTCAGGATATTGAAAGGGCTATACCACTAAATAAAGAAGATCCTCAATTTTCACTACCATCATTAATATGTATAGAAAATCCTCACAATAGGATGGGGGGGAGGATATTACCTTTATCTTATTTAAAAGAAATGAGTGAGTATGCTCGTAGTAAAGAGCTTCCCATACATATGGATGGGGCTAGAATATTTAATGCTTCTCAAGCACTTAACGTGGAACCTAGAGTTATTTCTGAGCATGTAGATTCTCTTCAATTTTGTTTATCTAAGGGGCTATCTGCTCCTATAGGTTCCATGTTGGTAGGCAATAAAGATTTCATATTGAAGGCTCGTCGTATAAGAAAAATGTTAGGTGGTGGTATGAGGCAGGCTGGAATAATAGCAAGGCCAGGGATAGTAGCTCTAAACAACATGGTTAGTAGACTAAAAAAAGATCATGAAAATGCTGAAAAATTTGGGATTGGTTTATCAAAAATACCTGGAATCGAGTGCAATGTTGAAAAAATAGAAACAAACATTGTCTTTTTTAGAGTAATTGATGAACGATATTCCTTAATTGAGTTTATCAAATTAGCTAAATACAATAATTTGAATATTGATGAACTTGGCTATGGGAGGATAAGAGCAGTCACGCATTCTGGTATAGATTCAGAAGATATTGAACAAGCATTGACAATCATCAAAAAAATAATGAAATAATTTTCTAATATTATTATATTAGTGGAGGGGTAAAAATGACAGTATGTAAAGAAAAAGGTAATGAGTTACATGGAATATATGAATCGGTAGATTGGGATTGGGATGATTGGTCGCAGCACTTCCGAAGAAGAATTCAAACTTTAGATGAGCTGAAAAAATATATTGATGTAACTCCGGACGAAGAAAGTGCTATTCAGAAGAGTGCAGGAATTTATAAATGGGCTGTTACTCCATATTATGCATCCTTAATGGATAAGGAAGATCCCAATTGCCCAATCCGCCGTCAGGCAATTCCTTCCTTGGAAGAGTTTACAACATATAATTATTCAGATGTAGATCCAGTAGGCGATACAAAATATAGAGTTGGAAATAGAATAGTTCATAAATATGCTGACCGAATAATTATGCTTATTACTGAACAATGTCCAGTTTACTGCAGACACTGTACTAGAAAGTTTCACACCACAAATCTCAATGGAACTTATTTTGAATCCAGTGAATCTGAATCATATGAACCAGATTTTTTATATATAGAGAATCATCAAGAAATACGTGATGTTTTACTAACCGGAGGAGACCCATTAACCTACTCAGATACTAAACTTGAAAAAATATTAAAAAGGTTGCGTAGTATTCCACATGTTGAAATAATTCGATTTGGATCACGTTATCCAGTTTTATTACCACAAAGAATAACTAAAGAATTTTGCGAGATGCTAGAGAAATATCATCCAATATGGTTAAATACTCATTTTAATCACCCTAAAGAAATCACAAAGGATTCCGCAAAAGCTATTAATCTTTTATTAACCCATGGGGTGCCTGTTCAGAATCAAAGTGTATTACTAAAAGGAATTAACGATGATCTTGAGATTATGAAAAAATTGTTGCATAACTTGTTGAAAATTAGAGTAAGGCCTTATTACTTGTATCACTGTGACAATGTAACAGGAGTTTCCCATTTTATGACTACAATTGATACTGGTCTTGACATAATGAAGGGATTAGTTGGTCATACAACTGGATTCGCAACCCCTAGCTACGTTATAACTACTATAAACGGGAAAATCCCTCTCCCTTTAAACACTGTGGTAGAGTATTCTGAAGATGGATTAATTCTTAAAAACTACCAAGATAAAGAGACTTCATTGCCCTATTTAACACCTAAGGACAGTTAAACTGTTAATTAGGGGATACTGAACAACTCTCTTTACGCAAACTTATATGCAAGTCCGTATTGTAAACCAGACAACATATCTTGAAGCCAGTTTTGGAAAATAGGCAAAAAAGAATCCCGGAGGATCTTTTCTATGTTCATGATTAGGAATTGGAGGGCAATGACGGTCTCGCTCGTCTTCTTTAGACGTGCTTGGATAAGGCCAAGTCCATACTTGCTTGCCCTCGCCGAATTTCCCTTCGATTGCGTTTCGGTCTGCATTATCCTGCCGTTCGATTCGCTTCTGTTCTGAATTTTTCTGTTGATTTTTTGAAGGTCTGCCAAGCTTGGGCCCACTCAGCCTAATTCCTAGATCCTTGCGGTGCTGACGGTTTTCACGTGTCCGATAGATTGTATCGGCTAGAACTGCTTCAGGATAGTAACCGCACCGCTTTTTGTAACTTTCAATAGATTCTTTGAGAAGGATGCCTTCGTGATAGGCGTCCCAGCGTATGAAGGCATAACCATCCGTTAGGCTGACGGATAGCTTGGCACCGAATTTCCACTGGGGCGTTTGCTTTACCCCTCACAATCGGACGAATATGCGGTTGGTCGATGCTGACAATCCGATCTTCGATCGAATGCGATTGGGTCTTATACATGAGGGTCTGCTGGCGATGGATTTCATGGATGACAAACAGGTCAAGATATTGTTTGGGATTCAACTGATTGAGTCCGACTTGGGCGACAAGCTTTTCAATATGAAACAGATTCCGTTTGACATAGCCCAATTGACACTCGATTCCTTCCCAGATTTTCTGAAAACCCGGCTTTTGTTGTTTTGTCAAGGATAGGTATTCTTTGCGGGCTTTGACCCGGTAGGTACGTGGTTTTTTCTACTTGCCGGCAAGTGGCTTATGAAGCGTGTCGATGATTTTTTCGAGTTTCTCACGTGACTTGTTCAGCAAACCGATATCCGTAGGATAGGTGATGTCGGATGGCGCACAAGTGGCGTCTAGAAGAAGTTTGCCTTGATTCGTGAGGGAACACGGATTCCAAGGAACTTGAAGAGCTAGGCTCTTCGGATGTGTATCCATCCCCATTTGGCGGCTCGTCATCGTGATCTTTTTCATCTTTCTTCCGCTGCTCCAACACGATGGACTCATTGAGTTCATTGATTAGCTCTCCTTTTGAGTATTGCAGACATTAGGACCAGTAAATGAGGAATAAGGGTCACTGGCATGTTAATAAATGTGAATAGCTTAACAGCCATTAGAACAGAACTCATTCTAATGGCTGTTTTATTAGTTAAATCCTTTATCCTCTAACTGCTTATCATGGTTTAAATGTAAGCGCCAAATACTCCCCACCTTCTAACGTCTTTCCCATTATGTGATAATCACCTTACGATCAAAAGTTAGGAGGTTTTCGCATGACAAGAGACGAACGACGAGCGATGTGGCAAGCACGAATTGATGCATTTAAAGTGAGTGGTGAATCTAGCGTCAAGACCTGGTGTGCTGAAAACAATATCAGTTACCAAAGTATGTGTGTATGGCTCAAAAAGGATTGGCCAAAAAAGGATGTTTTTCAACACTTGAAATTTTGCTCTTCCGTACATCATTCGTTTGATTGTTTTTAACCGATTGACATGCCCTTCTACCGGACCGTTACTCCACGGCTCCTGAATGCTTAACTTGACAGAACTAATATCTTGTTCGATGCCATGAATAAATGATTGTATAAATGGATAGTCAAGTTG
>NZ_JADBEL010000038.1 GCF_014873855.1 Sporosarcina limicola
GATCTGTAAAGCTCGACAATTGTTTTTTTAAAGTCATTATTATACTGTTTTCGTTTCATTCCGGACACGTCCTTCTCTTCTTTTTAGGATAGAGACTTAACTAACGTGTGTCCATACATCTATACTAACTCCAATCAGACAATTTAATCTTTAAACTGCTATATAAAAAGCGTATCTTTATATTGTTTGCTCTTATTTAAATCAATTTTATATCGTTTGAAATAGGAGCATTTATTTTACTTATTCGAGAAAAATTTAGGTTTTTTAAAATATAAATTCCTGATAATCACTGTATTACAATTTTACCCTCCCCTTTATTTTTTTATTGTTGAAGGATTATAGAATAGGCGACGGTATAGCAATTTTATGGGTTTTATTGTAGCTTCAACAACAATCAATCGAAAAGTCGGAAAATTTAATCTCATTTCATTCGAGATAATAATCCTCACTTGTCTCATTTGAGAAAAACAATAAAACTAGGCGGACGGTTGCAATGGAAATAACTAGACTAGCTAATATCTTCTTTTTTAATGACCTATCGCCATCCTCTCTATTTAAGACTTATCAATAGGGAACTATATTTTTCCTCCCATAGTCTGATGGAGGTACATGCTTACATTACATGTAAGAGGAGGTTTTTTCTTGTCTTTTTTTAAAAGTTCATAGAATCCGCGAATTATCCTAGTTTTCAATTCGCTAAACATAATTTTGAAAAACAGTGAGTGAATACTGCTTGGGGTTCATTTTTTTTAGAAAAAATCAATCAGATGGTGAATTGTGCTCGGCTTCCTTTGCATTGTACTCAGTACTCTATTTCAAAGTTAAATTCAAATAATAGTTTCGACTATTTCAGCGAGGTCTTCTTGTGTCTTTAATAGATTCTTCTTTTCATTTGTTAATGTGAATAAAAGAATTGCATTTTCAAAATCTTCTATCGCTTCAGTTATTAAACCACATTTTATTGAGAGTAACCCCTTCATGTGATAAGTTTTGCCCAATGAATACATTGACTGGTGCGTTTCTAAATAGTAAAGAATTTCATTTATAATGTCTAATGCTTCATGGTAATCCTCTATATTATACAAGGTGTGTGCATAGTTATATCCAATACGAGGGAATATGGTTAAATCCTCGACAATTTTATTGTTTTTAATTTTTTTGTGAATTACTCTATAAATTTTATATGCAGCATCATTGTTATTCATAGAAAGATGTATCAAGCCAATTGAATTGTGTATGCCCATATCCAGTTCTGAACCACAGTTATTTATATTCACTAAACTATTTAAAATATGCAATGCATCTAACGCTCGATGGTCTTTTTTCTCGAGCATAATTGCTCTATGCCATTGTATAAACTTTCTAAACACATCCTTAGCATAAATTGAACTAAGCTGATCCAGCACTTCATTACATTCATCTAGTGTTATTTCCAATAGCAAATAGTCTTCATTATAAATCGATTCCCTGCAAAGGTTTTTTAAATATTCTACCTCCTCATTTAAAGGAAACAAAGCTTTAAATGGAACTTCTAATTTCAGACAAATATCATTTAGAACATCTAATCTAGGTATATGCTTTCCTTGTTCAAGCTTATAAAGGGTGGATTCGTCACACAAATTATTTGCTAGTTCTTTAACGGTATATCCCTTTGATTTTCTAAAATAAGAGATTTTATTTCCCAAGTTATTCATGTTAACACACCTTTCAAATGTCACAATTTCGCAGATTTCCCTGTATATATTAATAATAGCTTACTGTATATTGAAGCAGAAGTCATACGAAATGGAGGAAATTATGAAGAAAAGTGGGAAAATAGTTATTTCATTATTATTAGCAGTCGGTATATTCATTAATACTTCAAGTAGCGTGAATATTAATGTTACTCATTCTGCAAACTCGTTTGTCACACCATTATCAGTACAAGGTCCAATAGGTGGAAACCATTGAAAAATAATTGATTGCGTAAAGAATACCTGGATGATTATGCCTGCTATGTGTATTTTCATACGACTTTGAAGAAAGAAGAAGTGTATTGAAAGGCTTATATCGACTTTGAAACAGTGCGATTGGCCCTCTTGGGATACATTGAATCATGGTACAAAAGAAGATGAATTCATGACGGTATCAACTAATTAACGCCCCAACAACTAGAAGATTTATGTCACTAAGAAGCAGCTTGAGTTAGAAGGTTATATTGGCTTCCCAATTAACCCTCCCTACACATTTTTTCGCATCATGAATGGGTGCCTTCCCGAAATGGACTTAACTTTTTTATGACCAGGTTATTGATGTAGTTCCAAGAACAGACTTTGATATTGAGCATATTTTATTAGTATATAATTAGTTTTTTAATAAAATTGATAATATTGTATAGTGGTTACGAAGTGCTAACAAATATTGTCATTTTAATATTAAGTAACAAATCCAGTGGTAATATGTCAAGCACCTAAAACAATAAAATTGGAAATTAATCGTGGCATCTAGCCACAAACGTCAATTTCCGAGCATATTCAAATAAACCTCGCAATTTCGATGGAAAAAAGGGTAAAATTAGAAGTTGCTTTTTAGGCGTTTGAAAGGAAAAGATTGCGTGTAGTTACTCGCTCCTTTCTTGTGGCATGTACAACTGGTTCGTGCGTAGTAGCGAGTGCACGAGGTGTACAAGTTTTCTAGCGGTCAAGACGAGAGCACGTTTGTGTTGATGTCTAGTGACTTCATTGTATTTCTTCTGATAAAAGGCTTTATATTCGGTGTCATATTTACGTATTGCGTCTGCGGCTTGCACAAGATAATACCGTAAGTATTTATTGCCTGTCCGCATTCGACTCGTATTTTCGGCTTCAAACTCGCCTGATTGATACTGTGTCCAAACGAGTCCCGCGTATTTCGCCAATGCGTGGTGGTCGTCAAAACGCTTAATATCACCGATTTCTGCGAGTAGGCCAGCTGCGTACACGGGCCCAATGCCTTTTACGGACGTTAAGGTTTGTGTAATACCTTTCATCATCCGGTCAATTTCTTGATCGAGACGTTTGATTTGGCTTTCAATATGGCGAATCGTGCTTAAAATCACGGACAGTGACAGATTGATTGGATCGGCCATCATTTTGTCCAAACGATAAGAATTACGTGCGAGCTTTTGAAGATACTTCGCAATTTCTTCTGGCTCCGCAAAACGGTTCTTGCCTTTCTCTTGTAAGAACTCTATGAGTTCCTCGACTGGCATCTCTGCAATCGTTTCAGGATCTAATTCTTCAATCACAGCGACGCTTGTCGCACCAAATGTATTGGAGAAGGGGTTATCTTGGCGTAAGCCACTAAATTTCAAAAATACTTGATTCATCATGTACGTTTTATTACGCGCAATCTCATGCATTAAGTGAAAACGCGTTCGTGTTAAACGACGCAAAGCATCATACTGTAGGGTTTCTTGCATTTCATGTGGCAGACGTCCAAAGCGTAAATGATCCGCAATTACCCAGGCGTCAATTCGGTCGTTTTTCGGTAACGTATCATAGCCCTTTTTAAAGCGAGATACCTTGCGTGCATTCAACATATAAACCGTACTTTGAAAGGAAGGTTCATATCCCTTTAATTCGCTTTTTAAATAATGGGCGATATGCCAGCTATATTGATCTGTAGCTTCAAGACCAATTTTAATGTTTTCACACTGATTTTTTTCCGCTGTTTTTAAAAGCTTGTGAATTAAGGTATCCGCACCTTCTGTATCATTGGAAACAGAAAAATCAGCTAGAGTATGCCCCTCGCCATGCATGAAATGGACATGATGGGAGCGTAAACTCATGTCTATACCGACTAGCATTTGTGACATGCCGATCACCTCCTAGGTGGTAGTTAATCAAGATTGTCTCAGACCTGGGTGCCCATCAGAATCATCGATGTCTGCCTCGTTATTAGCAATCAAAGGGAAGAAGACCAAAATGAGCGCTACACTCTCTTCTTCACCAGCGTCGCAGCCAGTGGTTAGACCTTCAATAATGAACGATGGGTAGCAGGCTTATTAAGCAGTACACCTAAGTGTCCGCAAGGGGTGAAAGCTATTTCCTGCGTCAATCTTGTCCGTTCCATTGTCTCACGGGCACGGTCTGAGAGAAATAAAAAGTGAAATAAAAAAGGACGAAGTACTAAAATGGAGCCTCCTCCATCCCTCGTCCAAACCATATGAAATTGGGCAATACAAATAAGCAGGTAAGCACCTGTAAGCCAGTTTTTATTTATGAAAACAGGTAAATGATGATTTATCCTTTTGGCCTCCTCGGTAAAACAGGGGTCAAACAGGTAAAACATAAAAAGGGTGAGGAAGCCAAAGGCGACCATCTCCTATAGGAAATCCAACAGGTCCTCCAGCTGTCCGGATCAACTGGAAATTCTATCGGAAAGAGCTCTTACTACTAATATACGAGGGGTGTATCAATTGTTGCAAACTGAAACAAAAAAAAATGGTGTGGCTAAAGAACTTATGAATTATCAAAAGAAAATTATGAGTGGTAACGAACTTAATTGCCTTCTTACAATTAATGAATTTCCAGTAAAAAAAGTATTAGAACATTATCATATTCACGGCAAGCATTTTGTATCAAAAGAGGTTCATCATGAATTAAAAGTAATAAAAGATTGTTTAGATAAAGACGGTTCTAAAATGGAAGAATCGGGTCAATACTTATCATACTTTTTAAATAACCTTTTAGATAAACATTTAGAACAATATAATTATAGGTCATATATAAGTACATATTTTCTTGAGAATCTAATGCGAGATAAGAATCTGAGTTATACAGCTTACTTGGATACAAGAATATTTCATTTGATTACTATTTTATGTGATATCGCTCGCTTTGAATGCGAAACATTATCAGGTAAAGAAAAAAGATTTAAGAATCTCTTAATATCTAATCAGAAAAGAAAGAAAAGAGTATTAAATTTATTTAAGTCAATTCGTACATATTCTGATTTTACAACTAAAGTGAAAATTCCGGATTCATTGGAAGAGATTATTAATCAATGGGTAAACGAATCAGCAAATGATTCACCAGTTTCATCTGAACTAGAAAAGCTATCATTGGATTTCATCAGTACAATTCAGGACCAAATTCCACAAGATTTGAAATTAGTACTTGAGATGTCCATTATTCCTGTTTGGGTAGTTCACGATGAATACATGTTTATAAGGGTTTTACAATGTTTCGAAATGATATTTAGCATAGTAATCAAAGGTTTCCTTATTTGCCAAACACATATACAGAATGGTTCTTTCTCCGAAGCAGAATCTATTATGAATTCATTAATTGAGGTATATCGAGCAAATCCTACTCTCTTTCGTCTACTTATGACGATGGATAAAGATAATTTTTCAGCGTTTCGTGTTTATACTGAAGGGGCTAGTGCAATTCAATCTGAACAATATAAGATGATAGAATTATTAGCTGCTCATCCAATTGAAAAGAGATTGAATTCACCTGCATTTCAATCTGTTCCAAGGTTGGAAAATAGATATAAAACAGATGGAATAATTAATTTCGAAGAAATTTTGAAGGTCATTTTAGAGGATGATGAGACAAAGCACAATAATGCCTTCAATAATTTTCTTGTTAGCATGAAAAAATTCGAAGAGCAATTCCTTTTATGGAAAAATACGCATTATAAAATCGCGATAAAAGTGCTCGGTTTACAGCGCGGTACAGGTAATACCTCTGGGCCTTCATATTTGGAGATGTATGTAAAATCCCCTTTATTTCCTTTTTTGAAAAATTACGAGGAGGAAAGCAATTGAAAAGAGATACTAATAAAAAGTACATGAATCCCACTGAAACTGAGCGATTACTTCGTTTTGAATATGATCGTGGGACAGTTTATGAAGAGGACTCTGGAGCTTCTAAAGTTTTAGATGTTTTAATACCGGAAGGTGATCTAATTGATCATGACCAACGACTGTTTCAAATTCAACATTTAAAAACTGAACTGTCATGGTATGCAATACACTTTGAAATCCGTGGTGTTATAAAGGCTTTGCAGAATGATGACTTTTCACGGGCTAGTAGCTTAATGGAACGAATAATTTTATTAGCAGATGCACCATATAGTGCATTGAGACTCTTTGTTAATACATTGACACAATCTAGTTTACTCAGAATGAGAGAACAATTACCAGAAGGAGCAACAGGATTCGATTCTCCAGGAATGCGAAATTTGAAATTGGTAACTAGGGCTTTGTGGAAGGCGTTCGTGGAGAGTTTAGAAAGTCATAACCATACTCCAGAGAGTTTAGCTATACTTCGTTCAAACAGTGAAAGGATAGAAATATTACCTGATAGGTTGGCCTTATTATCACATGTTTACGATGGGATACAAAAATTTGATGTTAAATTGATGGAATGGAAACAATTGCATTTACGAATGGTATGGGGGCACTTGGGTGGAGCATTTGCACACTTGGATGAGTCTAATGAATTGATAGATTATCAATTTGAAAAATCTAGAAGTTGTCGCTATCAAAATAGTGCTGAGGTTTCAGATGAGACTGGATATAATTATGAAATTCCCACTAGTTTACGAGGTCGGCCTGTAACAGATTTACAACGGGTTACAGTAGCACCTTTTTTCAATGATTTGTGGAAGATTCCTGACGTGATTTATAAACATATAAAATCTAAAAATGATAATGATATTGAATCTAATTGAAGGAAGGTAGGTAAGGCTGTATGAAAAAGGAAATATTCGATTCAGATAAAAGTATACAAATGAATAAAGTTAATTCATCTTGGCTCGCTGTTGAGCTCTTTACCGATTTTTCTCGTATAAATAGCAAGCGAAGTATTTCTTCATTAGATGAGATTACTCTCTCTCCAACTCTTACAGAACGTTTAAACTTGTTGTGTGGAAAACAGAATCTTTCCATGACTGAAGTAATTATGTCGGCATATCTTATTTTCTTGTATCGCTATACTGGAAAAAAACACTTATTGTTAGGTTTCCAAAGTAATGTACAGACCTTAGTTCCCCTTAAAATTCCCATTGAGTCGGGAAAATCGGTTATCGACTTAATCCGTAATATAAATAATAGTTATCCTAACTTTAATCAGAAAAAAATTCCAAACCTTGCTTCTGAGAATTTTTCCGATATTATGCCTGACGTGGTGTTTAATGTTGACAATACCCCTTCAAAAAACCATCATTTTATTCTGGAAAGACATACAAACATAGAGATAGTTCTGACCTTTAAACAAATAGATGGAAAGGTTCATCTACATTGGGAATACGATTCTGGACTATTTGAAAGAGGAACAATTGAAAGGATATCAGAAAACTTCTTGGTTTTATTGAAATCTATCTTAAATAATCCAACAAGTGGTTTAAACTATCTACCATTACTGTGCGAGAAAGAAAAACGGATGCTTGCTGGATTCAATGATACTTCAATGCCATATTCAAATAATCACACAATTCATCAATTATTCGAGGAATGTGTAGATAAATATCCTGATCGTATTGGAGTACGACATAGGGGGCAGAACGTTACTTACATTGAACTTGAGAGTCGAGCTAACCAAATGGCACATATGTTACGGGCTAAAGGGTATGGTAAAGAGGCTAAAATAGGGCTCTTTTTAGAACACTCTGAGCAAAAAATCATTACCATATTAGCCGTCTTAAAGGCCGGCTACGCTTATGTACCGTTAGATCCTGATCTGCCACAGGCACGACTTGAATACATAATACATGACTGTCAGCTAGATATGGTAATTACAGAGGGACACTTAAGCAAACGTATAAATACGTATACTGGTGAAGTATTTGAATTGGAATATGAGGAATTGAAAACTTTACCAAGTAGCCGTTTGGAGATGGTTAACCTCCCCAATGACTTGGCTTATATTATTTATACTTCTGGTTCTACGGGTAGGCCAAAAGGAACATTACTTACACACCAAGGTGTTTGTAATTTTGTTACGTCTCAAGTCAAGGTTTTTGGTATCCATCAGAATAGTCGCATATTACAATTCGCATCGTTTTCTTTTGATGTTTCAGTTATGGAGACATTCTTTGCTTTGACTCACGGAGCATCTGTAGTATTAGCACCTTCTGAAGAATTGAAAGACCCTTCTAGGTTAAAAACACTATTCATAAAAGAGAAAATTACATTCGCAGTACTTTCGCCTTCTATGATAAGTCAATTAACACCTGGACAATATCCATATCTAGAATGTCTTGTATCCGGTGGTGAAATTTGTCCATCTTCTTTAGCGAAAATATGGAGTACTTATGTACATTTTATTAATGCTTATGGTCCAACAGAAACGACAGTTTGCTCGACTGCTTGGTCTTCCAGGGAAAATCAAAATATCCTAGATACATTACCGATAGGAAAACCTCTGCCGAATTGCGAAATACATATACTGGATAAGCAATTAAATCCAGTTCCAGTTGGGGTATCTGGCGAACTTTATATAGGTGAACCAGGTGTAGCAAAAGGTTATTTGAATAATGAGAGTTTAACGAGGGAACGATTTATTTTTAAACCACAAATTTCGAAATTCACCTTGTATAAGACAGGAGACCTAGGCCGTTTTTTACCCGATGGAAATATTTCTTTTCTTGGGCGTAAGGATGACCAAGTTAAAATTCGAGGATATCGTATTGAATTACAAGAGGTTGAATCTGTCCTATTAGAATTTGAATCTATTCGTGAAGTAGTGGTAATGACAATAAGAAATAAGCAAGATGAACAACAAATAGTTGCTTATATAGTACCTTCTAATGATGTAACAGAACAAGAGATATGGAGGTACCTTCGAGATACTCTGCCTATGTACATGTTGCCGCAGTATCTAATTTTGATGTCAGATTTCCCTTATTCAGCTACTGGTAAAATAGATCGGAAATCTTTGCCGAAGCCCGAGCGACATATAAAGCAAAACCTTGATTATGTTGCGCCAACAACACAACTAGAAAAAATATTAATTGAGATTTGGCAGGATGTTTTAGGAGTACAAAATATTGGGGTTAAAGATCATTTTTTTGAACATGGAGGTCATTCAATAAAGGTCTCACAGGCAATTACGCGTATCAATCGGAAATTCGGAATTCAACTCATGCAACGTGATATTTTTGAAAATTCAAGAGTAGTAGATTTGATTAAATTATTTGAATCCAGAGGCGTGCTTGAACCAAGCACATCCATTAATAATACTATTCCAAGATTGCTTGAGCAAAAAAATTATGAATTGTCCCATGCACAAAAGCGTTTATGGCACTTTGAACAAATGAATTTAAATAGAACAGTATACAATGTTCCAATATGTTTAAAAATAAACGGAGAAGTCGATATAGATAATTTTCAATCAGCTCTTCAAATGATTGTGGATCGTCATGATATTTTACGTAGCAATATAACAATAGTAAGAAGTCAACCAGTACAAACAATAAACAAGTATATGCCAGTAGAACTAATAAAAGAAAATTGGACGTCAAGGAGCAGAAAGGAAATAGAAGAACTAACCACGAATGCATTGGATGAAATTTCTGGAAGTATAATCAATTTAGCTGAAGGCCCTTTGTTTAATGCTCATATATTTAAAATATCAAAAGAAGAATATATCTTCCTATTTAATGTACATCATATAGTGTTTGATGGTTGGTCAACTGAGCAATTTCTAGAAGAACTAGATCTAAACTATACAAGTTTGGGCGCTGATAAAAACCCGCAATATAAGCCATTGCCTATTCAATACACGGATTATGCAGTTTGGCAAAATTCATTAATTGAAAGTCAACAGTTAGAGAAAAATCGTGATTATTGGTTAAATCACTTACAGGGAGAGTTACCTGTCATCAATTTTCCTACTGATTTTCCTCGCTTACCAGTACAATCGTACCGTGGTGCTAGCACATCTCGTGAAATCTCGTTAAGACTCAATAGTGATCTTAATAATTTCTGCCAAGAGAATGATTTAACTATGTATATGTTAGTACTTTCTGCATTTCAAGTACTTTTACACCGTTATACAGGACAGCAGGATATTATTGTAGGTACACCAGTTGCTGATCGTCCTTGTCAGGAAACAGAAAATTTAATAGGAATGTTTGTGAACGTTTTGCCAATTAGGCAACAAGATATTTCTGGTTCGAAACCTTTTAATGTTTTTCTTAAGGAAGTTAAGGAAACAGTTTTATCACATCTAGACCATAAACAGTATCCATTTGATAAGTTGGTTGGGGAATTGATGACGAATAGAGATCTAAGTCATCATCCGATTTTCTCAGTAATGTTTGCCCAAGAGTATGTCAATTCAATGTATCCAGTAGGCGAATTACAAGCTTATCGTGTTAATCCCCCTGTCACGACGTCTAAATTCGACTTTACGTTGTACTTAGAAGAGGCTGGAAATACTAATTGCCTAAGTTTAGAATACTCTACTGATTTATTTGAAAAGGATACAATGGATAGATTTCTTGAAAACTTGGTGGAGTTATTAGCTGCAATTATAGAAAATCCACATTGCGAAATTGCCCTTTTACCAGTGTGCTCTAGTCAAGAACGTCAACAGCTACTTTTAGGTATGCATAATTCATATTCGTTTAAAAAGAATGTATTAGATCTACAAGAACGATTCGAAGAACAGGTTGATGCCAGTCCTAATAAAATAGCAGTTCGATTTGAAGATGAGATTATAACGTACAAAGAGTTAAATGAAAGAGTAAATAAACTAGCACATGTGTTACGTAAAAGTGATGTTGGTGTTGAAACGCCTGTAGCTTTGTTATTCCACCGATCAATTGAAATGATTGTAGGTATTTTGGCTGTAGTAAAGGCTGGAGGGTATTATATTCCTATAGACCCTGACTATCCCGATGAAAGAATAAGTTATATTCTTAAAAATAGTAAAGCGAGAATCCTTTTGACTCACCGTAATGCAGATAAACAGCTTACCCAATATAAAGGAAATATATTGAATCTGAATAGGAATAGCGATCTACAAATAATAGATCAAGAGTCTAACTGTAATCCAACTAAGATAAACTCTTTGGATGATCCGTTATATATGATCTACACATCTGGCTCTACGGGTAAACCTAAGGGGGTAATTGTCACCCATGCTAACTTGGGAAGATTGTTTGATACTACTAAAAATAGCTTTGAGTTTGATTCACAAGATATATGGACTATGTTTCATTCATATTGTTTTGATTTCTCAGTTTGGGAAATGTATGGGGCATTATTGCATGGAGGAAGTTTAATTATCATTTCAGAAAAAGTAGCTAAGTCAGCCCCAGATTTTTTGGATTTATTATATCAAGAGCGTGTTACGGTATTAAATCAAATCCCTTCTGCGTTTTATAATCTAATTGAAGCAGACGCTATGAAAAAAGCTAGCAGTTTAGGACAACATTTAAGATACGTAATATTTGGTGGAGAGGCACTTAATATTCAACGCTTACGTCCTTGGTTTAATCGTTATGATAAACAAACAGAATTAATAAATATGTATGGAATTACTGAGGTCACTGTCCATTGTACACATAGAAAAATTACTGAAGAAGATTTAGACGTTTTGTGGCAGGGAAGTCCCATTGGTCTGTCACTAGATGACTTGCAAATTTACTTGCTAGATAATCACGGTCAACTAGTTCCATATGGTGCTGTGGGAGAGATTCATGTTTCTGGTCCTGGTCTTACAAAGTGTTATTTTGATAATCCAGAAAAAACAGCGGAAGTGTTTGGGGAATGTTCAATCCCTGAATTAAAAGGAGTTCGTTTGTATAAATCAGGAGATTTGGCTCGTTATAATAATGAAGGCGAGTTGGAACACGTTGGTCGAATAGACCATCAAGTTAAAGTACGCGGTTACCGTATTGAGCTTGGAGAAATAGACGCAGTATTAGCAAGACAAAATGATGTAGGAAACTGTGTAACAATAGCTTATCAGCGTAATGAAAACGAATTACAAATAATTTCGTATGTAGAAACAGAAGTCGTTCGTTCATTAAAAGAATGGCACCATTTACTAAAGCAGTTCTTACCCGAATATATGATGCCGGCCCGTATTATCAATATTAATAAAATACCTAAAACAAAAAACGGTAAAATTGATAGAAATTCATTACCTGATCCTGGACAAATCATTTTTAGTTCAGAGTATATGGCACCAAGGACTATTATTGAACAGGAGTTAGTGAGGATATGGAAAGAAGTGCTGATAGTAAATGAGATAGGCATCCATGATAACTTTTTTGAAATTGGCGGTCACTCCTTGAACGCAACAAATCTAATCAATCGAGTCAATAGTCAATATGGAGCTATATTGAATTATAGAGACATTTTTACACATCCTACCATTGCTGAACAAATCAAGATAATACAACCGGAAAAAAGTATTCGAAAATCCCAATATGCTTTTGATATGTATATAGGTGAAGAGATTACAACATTTTATCTATCAATGGAAGAATATGAGAACCAAACGCTTCCCGAAGGTGCATTTAATCTTCGAGTTTGTAATATATAACGAGGGGGATAAGGGAATGACTGTATCAGTAACTTATAAAGGAAAGGAAATGAATTTCGATAAAATTCCTACGAAAAGTCAAATTGAGAAACGGTATGAGGAATTATATGGTTCAATAAAACCATATCCCCGAAAAAAACATTATCCGCTACTTCCATCACAGGAACAAATTTGGTTCTTTGATCAATTAAATCCTATTAATTCAGTTTATAATATCCCAATTATACTTGATTTAGATGGCCCGTTAAATTTAGTGGCTTTAGAGCATTCTCTCCAGAGTATTGTTAATCGTCATGAGGCTCTTCGAGCAACTATAAAGAAACATGACGGAGATCCTATTCAGTTAATAGTTGATTATTTGAAATTAAAATGCCGAATAATCGATCTAACACAATACAATATTGAAGAGCGAGAAGAGAAGTGTAATGCTCTTATTGAAAAAGAGGTGAATACGGGGTTTGATTTAGAAAATGGTCCACTCATTAGAGCCAAAATTATAAAAAAAGAGATTGATAAATTTGTGTTATTAATTAATATCCACCATATTGTTTTTGATGGATGGTCAGTCAATATTTTTTTAGAAGAGCTTACGGAGATTTATCATTCCTATCATGAGAATCAGGATATTAAACTACCTGAAATATCAACTCGTTTTACCGATTATGTGCAATGGTTTAACCATCGCTTACAGAATGGCATGTTAAATGAGCAAAGAAATTACTGGGAGAAAGAATTGACTGGAAATTTGCCTAAGTTTGAATTACCAACAGATTTCATACGTCCTATTGAGCAAAAATATAATGGGGATATGCGAGAGGTATCATTCAGTGGATCAATTACTCAAGAATTGCATAATTTTTGTAAATTAAATGGAGTTACCATGAATATGGTTCTTTTATCATCGGTAATCATATTGCTTAATTGTTATACGGGACAGAAGGATTTAATTATTGGTACCCCAGTTTCAGGACGAACCAAAGAAGAACTGGCTAATACAATTGGTTATTTTGTTAATATGTTACCAGCAAGATTTCATATAAGTGAAAATATGAGTTTTATGGAATTAGTCAAGTACGTAAAAGAACAGTCTTTGCAAACATTAAATAATCAAGAATACCCGTTTAAATCACTAGTCGAACAAATTAATCCCGATAGAGATATAAGTCATTCGCCTATATTCCAGACAATAATGACTTATGTAAATATATCTAAAATTATTGAGTTGGAAGGAATTAAGGTTAAAAATTTGCCGGTACCTGGTAAGACAGTCAAGTTTGATGTTGGTTTTGGTTTTACTGAAGATATTGAAGGATTGAAGTTGGCTATAGACTTTCGAACTGATCTCTACTCGTGTAAAACAATAAATTTATTATTAACGCACATGGAACAATTACTCAATTCAATAGTAAAAGATCCCACATTAGCTATAGATCATCTCCCACTGCTTTCAGAAGAAGAAAGACATGAGCTAATAGATGGTGTTAATCAAACAACCAATCCATTACCGAAGGAATATTGTGTTCATCAATTAGTTGAAAAACAGGCGAAGTTATATCCAGAAAAAATCGCATTGAAATTTGAAGAAAAAGAAATAACGTATGTAGAGTTAAATGCCCGTGCTAACAAGTTAGCACATTGGTTACGTTTGCGTGGAGTGACATCTGACACAATTGTTGTTTTACTATGTGACCAGGGAATTGAAACAATTGTCTCAATGTTAGGTGTACTCAAGGCGGGTGGTGCTTATATGCCTCTAGATCCAAGTTATCCGGTTAAGCGTCTGAATTACATGATTGAAGATTCTAAAGCAAAAGTTGTGCTAACTCAATCTCATTTAGAGTATTTGCTGTCTGGCTATGAAGGTGAGAGATTTTTGATTGATCAAGATTGGGGCAAAATAGAGGATCGGTCTATCGATAATTTGCCAACTAAAATAAATGGGTTAAATTTAATGAATGTTCTTTATACTTCTGGCTCAACTGGTGTACCAAAAGGTGTTGCTTTACCCCATCAAGGTGTGATTCGCTTGGTTTATAAAGCAAACTTTGCAAATTTAAACAGTAGTGATGTGATAACTCAACTCTCACCATTAAATTTTGATGGAGCAACATTTGAAATTTGGGGAGCATTATGTAATGGAGGTACGTTGGTAATAATTAAAAAGGAAATTGTTTTAGCTCCTAAAGAACTATGTTTAAAGATCTACGAGCATAATGTCACTACTTTATTAGTAACTACACCACTACTTAATCGTTTAATTGAAGATGCCCCGGAATCGTTAACACCGCTACGAAGGGTGATTTTTGGAGGAGAAATAATATCTAAACTGCATATTAAAAAAGCACTTAAATATTGTGAACCTGGTACTTTAATACATACTTATGGTCCAACGGAGAATTCTTTTACTTCCTGTTATTTTCCAATACGTTAAGTTGATGAAAAAAAATGGACTATACCAATTGGACAACCTGTTTCCAATACTGAATTGTATATACTCGACCACAATCTTGAACCAGTTCCATATGGAGTAATTGGTGAGATATATCTTTCAGGTTTGGGGTTAGCACGCAATTATGTCAACGATGAAGAGCATGGAAAAAAAGTATTTATTCCACATCCTTTTTCTGGAGAACCAAAAGCACGTATTTATAAAACAGGTGATCGTGGTCGACGTCTCTTGAATGGGACAGTAGAATTTATTAGTCGTAATGATAATCAGATTAAAATTCGAAGCCAACGAGTGGAACTTGGTGAAGTGGAGAGCTGTTTACGAAATTCTCCTCTAGTGCAGGAATGTTTTGTTACTACAACAGATAGTCTAGATGATGGAAAGAAATTAATTGCTTATTTTGTACCCAAAAATACAAAAGAACAGCACATAGACAATTTGGTTAATGTTATTCAATGGCCGAAAAGTAAATTAAATGAGATTAGAGACTTTTTAAAAAGTGAATTACCTGAATACATGATTCCTAGTTATTTTATACCCTTAACTGATATTCCATTAAATTCAAACGGAAAGGTAAATAGAAATCAATTACCACTTCCAACTGAAAATATGTATTTTAGAAGAGACTATAAAGAGCCGATATCAGAGGTAGAAATCAAAGTTTCTGATATTTGGAAACGATTACTTAAGGTTGAAAAGGTTGGAGTTGAAGATAACTTTTTTGATCTCGGTGGGCATTCTCTATTGGTAGTCAAGGTTCAAACAGCTCTGGAAAAAGAACTTAATGTAGAGATTCGTCTTATGGATCTTTTTCAATACACGACAGTTAGGGCACTTAGTCAATGGATCACTGAGAAACTACCTCAAGAAAAACCTATCACTTTAAAAAATACATCAAATAAAATGGTCCCCAAGGACAATTCAATTGCAATTATTGGAATGTCATTGAGATTTCCTGGGGCGAATAATCCTTATGAGTTTTGGGAGAATCTAAGAAACGGTAAGGAAAGTATCAGTCAAATTCTTGACGATGAACTTGAACCAGCATCTTTTCATCAAGATTTGAAGCTATCCAAACGTATTATTCGTGCTGGTGGGTTTATTAATAATGCATTATCGTTTGATCCTGAATTCTTTAGGATGTCTGAAAAGGAAGCTAAAAATATGGATCCGCAACATCGCATGTTCCTTGAATGTTCATGGGAAGCGGTTGAAAGTGCGGGTTATAACTTAGAGGAAATAGAAAAGCCTGTTAGTTTATATGCGGGATGTGCATCGGGTACATATCACACGCAATCGTCGAGAGATATCTCCATTGCCGATCAATTTCAACAGGATCTTCTATCTCGATCTACTTTTTTAACTACTCGGGTGTCATATAAGTTAAATCTTACAGGTGAAAGTATTTTAGTGGATACAGCATGTTCTACTTCATTGGTCGCTGTACACATGGCATGTCAAAGTTTATTGCTTGGCCAATCTGACTATGCATTAGCAGGAGGTATATCATTAAGATTTCCTCAAAAGACTGGATATTTGTATGAGCCAAGCTTTATTTTTTCTCCCGATGGTCATTGTAGAGCGTTTGATAAAGATGCAGAAGGTACTGTGGAAGGCAACGGTGGAGGGGTTGTATTTTTAAAACGCTTGTCTGATGCATTGAACGATGGTGATCCAATTCATGCTGTAATTAAGGGTTCGGCAATTAACAATGATGGAAATATGAAAATAGGCTATACAGCACCAAGTACTAAAGGACAAGCCGATGTTATAGCTCGTGCTCAAGCTGCTGCTAATGTAAGTCCCGACAGCATTTCTTATATTGAAGCTCATGGAACAGGGACGAAATTAGGCGATCCCATAGAAATAGAAGCTTTAAATAAAGTATTTCGATCCCAAACGAATAAAAAACAATTTTGTGGAATCGGTTCAGTTAAAACAAACATAGGTCATCTTGGATCGGCAGCGGGTATTGCAGGGCTAATCAAGACTGCTCTAGCTTTAAAATACAAAGAAATTCCGCCAAGTTTACATTTTAAAGAACCAAATCCTGAAATTGATTTTGAAAACAGTCCTTTCTATGTTTGCTCACGTAATTCACCTTGGGATACGAAAAATACCCCCCGACGAGCTGGTGTTAGTTCCTTCGGCATTGGTGGAACTAATGCGCATATTATTTTAGAAGAAACGCCAGGAAAGGAAGAGAGTTAATGCAATTTGATAATAATCAGACAGTAAGTAAAAAACCTAATTATTATTTATTTCCAATTACCGCCAAAAATTCGGATGAGTTACGTAAAGTTGCTGACCGACTCTCTAGTCACCTTCTCTTAGAGGAAAAGCAGTCTTTACCGGATCTCGCTTATACCTATCAAATTGGAAAGCGAATGTTTGACTACCGTTTAGCTTTAACAGTTAACAGCTCCGAACAATTAGCACAGCTTTGTGAAGAAATTTCTAGGACGGAAGGTAATATTCCGGATACTTTTTATTCAAATGTAAAATCGAAGAAAGATGTTGTTTTCATGTTTACAGGGCAGGGATCACAATACAGTGGAATGGGGAAAATATTGTACGAAAGCTCGTCTGTAATAAAAAATACTTTAGATGAATGTGAAGAAATATTAAAAGGACATTTACCTCAGCCACTTTTGCAATACCTATTTTCTGAGCAACTTGGAAAGGAGCTTAATGACACACGTATTACCCAACCAGCTCTATTTGCACTCGAGTATGCCTTAGCAAAGTTGTGGATGTCTTGGGGAATTCAACCGACAATGATGATTGGGCATAGTTTAGGTGAATATGTTGCTGCTTGTGTTGGCGGAGGTCTTACCTTAAAAGAGGGATTACTACTAGTAATGAATCGTGGTCGTTTGATGCATGAGTTATGTGAGCAAGGTGCGATGGTTTCCTTAATTGGTAGTGTTGAAGAAGTAAAATATTTTCTAGATTCTACTAAGGGTTTAGTAGATATTTCAGCTATCAATAGTTCAAATCAAGTAGTGATTTCTGGAACACGGGACGGTGTGGATCACTTATGCGAACTTTGGGAACAAAATGGAGGTGTTTTCAAAAAGTTACCTGTTTCACATGCTTTTCACTCATTCATGATGGAGCCTATGTTGAAGGAATTCTCTAAATATCTTGAAAAAATTGATTGGCAGCCTTTAAAATATCCTATAGTTTCCAATTTTGCTGGGGAATTGGAAACTATCATGGGAAGTGATTATTGGTGTAAACAATTACGTAATCCTGTTCAATTTTTAAAAGGTATAAAGTGGCTAAATAAATCTGACATTGATGTATTTTTGGAAATTGGTCCTCAACCAATTTTACATAATTTATGTATGAAAGAGGTAGGGGGAAATCGCCTCTTTTTGAAATCATTAGATTCTCAAAAGCCAGATTGGAATACTTTACTATCATCCGTGGGTAAGGCATGGTGTTATGGTGTTGATTTAGATTTAAGAGCTTTAAGCAGTGACTTTAAATATAGTCGGGTGCATGTACCCACTTATCCGTTTTCGAATAAAGAATATAGTATGAATCAAAAAGAGGAGATATTCGGGAGTAATATCAATAGACTAAATTCTATTGATATTGAGATAAAACAAAGTGATCTATGTACAAATAAAAATATTAATATTGAAGAAATATTGATGTCATTCTTTTACGATGTTTTAGGTGTAAATAATATTGGCATTAATGGTGACTTCTTTGAATTAGGTGGGGATTCGCTAAATGCTATTCAGTTACAGGCAAGAATCCAAAAAGAATTTGACGTTGATTTAACACTTGAAGATTTATTTCAGTTAAGAAGCATTGATAAATTGACAGGCAAAATTAAAACTATTCAAAAAGAAATGAAAGTAAAATCTGAAGATATTAAAATTGATAATATTCCTAGCATGCAGAAACAACAAAATTATGTTTTATCAAATGCTCAACAACGCATATATTTCCTTTCAAAAATGCATACAGACGAAGCCTTTTACAATCTCCCATCTGCTATGATTTTGCAAGGTGACCTAGATGTGGAGATTTTAAAAACGGCTATAAAAAAAACATTTGATAGACATGAACAACTACGTGCAAACTTTGATATCAAGGGAGAAAAGCTTGTACAAATTATTGATGAAAAGATGGTACTTGATATCCCAGTTATAGATTGGTCGCACTATAATATGAATGAGCAAAAGAAAATGCAACTAGAAATGCTTTTGGAAGAATCTAAACTTATATTTAACTTGGAAGATGGACCATTGTTTCGAGTATGTATAGTCAAATTAGGATCGAATAGGAACATGTTGCTAATTAATGCTCACCATATTGTTTTTGATGCGTGGTCTATGAATATTTTGCTGAGAGATATAAATGAATTTTATAAATACTTGACAGTGAATAAAGTACCGAATTTACCAAAAATTAATCTTCGTTATGTAGAATATGCGAACTGGTTCTTGAGCGATAAAAAAAATGAGGAATTTTTGAAATCAAGAGATTTTTGGCATAATCAGCTTGATGGGGAATTACCAGTATTGGATTTGTCACAAGATTATTTGCGCCCGAGAGTTCAAAATTACAAAGGAGCATCTCATCAAAGATATTTGGACAGGTATTTGGTTAAGGGGTTACATAAATTGGCGAGAAAGTATAACTCTACTATGTATACATTACTATTAACAGCTTTTCAAGTAATGTTACATCGTTACAGTGGCCAAACGGATATTATTGTAGGCACATCTGTAGCAGGTAGAAATGAACAATCTACAGAAAACGTGATAGGGATGTTTGTAAATACTGTTGCCATGAGATTAGATATGTCTGATAACCCGTGTTTTAATGATTTACTTGAACAAGCAAGAAGTTTGACATTAGAGGTACTGTCACATCAAGACTATCCTTTCGATAAGTTAGTTGAAGAATTAAAGCCCTTGCGTGATGAAAGTCGTTCACCCATTTTCAGCGTATTATTTAGTATGTTAAAGCATACTCAGGGGGAAAAAGATTTTTGCGGTAATACTGTAGAAGCGATACAACCTCAAAGTGTTTTTTCTAAATTCGATCTAACATTAATGGCAAGTGAAGATGAAAATGGAATATCACTTTATTTAGAGTATTCCACGGCCCTTTTTAAAGATTCAACAATTAGTCGAATGATGGATAACTTTATACATCTACTTAATAGTATTGTAGAGAGTCCAATTTCTCGGATTTCTGAATTGGATATCTTGTCAGTTAGAGAAAAGAAAAGACTACTTTCATATAATGAACCAAAAACATTCTATTCACAAAAAGAAACGGTTCATAGTCTTTTGTCAAAACAAGCAAAATACAATTCTCAAAAGATAGCGATAAGATATAAAGATGAAGCACTTACATTTGGGGAACTTGACGAGCAATCTAATGCTTTAGCCCATTATCTTCGTAAAATTGGTATAGGTACTGAAACACATGTAGCAATTATGTGTGACCGTTCGCCACAGTTAGTGGTTTCTATTTTAGGTATATTAAAAGCGGGCGGGACTTACATCCCCATCGACCCATCTTATCCAACAGAGCGAATTAATTATTTATTGGAAGATTCAGAGGCTTCTATAGTTATTACTCAGCAATCATTTATATACTCTATAAATAATTTCAGAGGTCAATGTGTAACTATTGAAGAAATGAATACAAAAATAATGGAGTATAGTATTGCTCCACTTTTAGAAAACAGTTCGGCAGAGAATCTTGCTTACATTATATATACCTCTGGATCAACAGGTTCTCCTAAAGGAGTTCAAGTAAAACATAGTGGTCTTGTAAATTATTTAAAGCAGGCGAAAAGCATTTATAACTCCGATAAAGAGGGGAGTTTTCCACTTTATTCATCTATTTCATTTGATTTGACTGTAACAAGTCTGTTTTTGCCATTGATAACGGGAAATACTATATTTATTCAACCTGCTGAATTAGAAGGAATAACTCTTATAACGAAAATGGCGGGTGTTGATGATTTTATGTCTGCTAAGTTTACTCCAGCTCATTTAGAGTTATTGATTCAAGATGCCAAAATAAATGGTACAGGAATGAAAGGTTTGCGAAATGTGATAGTTGGTGGGGAGTCTCTATCACCAGAGTTGGTGAGATCATGGTTTTCATATTATCCACAAACAATTCTTTACAATGAATATGGTCCTACCGAAACTGTGGTTGGATGTATAGTTCAAAGGCTATCTCCTGAGATGAAATTTGATCGGAATATTGTCCCAATTGGTCGACCTATTAATAATATGAAAGTATATTTATTCGACAATCAAAAACAACCTGTACCAATCGGTGTGAAAGGAGAAATTTATATTGGAGGTCCTGGAGTTGCTCGAGGTTATCTAAATAAAAATCATCAAACAAACAGAGTATTTTTAGAGAATGAAGTCATTCCTGGAGAAATCCTATATAAAACTGGGGACATTGCTCGTTATCTCGAGGATGGTACCCTTGAATATTTAGGACGGTTAGACAATCAGGTGAAAATTCGTGGATTTCGTATTGAATTAGAAGAAATTAGATTAACTTTACTAAAACATATTGCCATTATAGATTGTCTAATTACAACAGATATTGATTCATCAGGAGATAAGCGTTTATTAGCTTATATCGTTACTAGAACTAAAGTAAGTAATAATGAGATTCTTAGTTTCTTAGAAAAATACTTACCGGAGTATATGATACCAAATCGTATAATTTCTATTTCTAATATTCCATTAACAACCAACGGTAAAGTTGATTTTAATGGATTACCACCAATAGATATGTCTGAAGTAATTGTGGATGAAAATCCAAGAAGTGAGGTTATTATGAGCGAAAATGAAATACAAAATTGGATAGCTGAATTATGGAAAGAGTCTCTTGGACTAAATAGTATTAGTTTGAAAGCTGATTTTTTTAATATTGGAGGTCATTCACTTAAAATTTTGCCCATTATTGTGAAAATAAAGCCGAAATTTCCGAACGTTCAAGTACAAGATTTCTTTACACACAGAACTATTGAATCATTAGGGAGATTCCTCTATCTGAATCACCAAAAAACAAACGGCTTTGTAAATGAGCATGAACTATCTAAAGGCAAATTACAAGAATGGATTCTTGATCTCTGGAAAGAGACTCTTGAATTAGATGAGATAGATATATATGATGATTTCTTTAAAATCGGAGGTCACTCATTAAAGATATTACCTATAATCGTTAAAATAAAGCAAAACTATCCGAAGATTCAAGTACAAGATTTCTTTACCTATAGAAATGTTGCTAGTTTGACTGAGTTTTTATTTTGTAAAGAAGATATTTTAGAAATTAATCAACTAGATGCTGGATGTGGAAATGATTCAAATATGCTTTCAGAATTGATTACTCTTGATTCTGAAACAGAAGAATCTAGTACGTGTGAAATGTTCACTCGCATTGAGCCTAATGCAGTGTTACTAACAGGGGGGACAGGTTTTCTTGGTGCTCATGTATTATATGAATTACTTGAACAAACTTCAGCTCATGTCTATTGCTTGGTACGTCCCTCTACTAAATTATCATTGCTTGAACGTATAAATAACAAGATGGAATACTACTTTGGAGAAACTGTGAGAGATCGCATAAAAGACAGAGTAACCGTGATTAATGCAGATTTAGGGAAGACTGAACTCGGAATTTCCATGGAGCACATGAGGTTAATCAAAGAGCATGTAGATATGATAATTCATTGTGCAGCTGATGTAAGGCATTACGGAGACGAGAAACACTTTGACAAAATAAACGTTGGTGGGACTAAAAGATTGCTTGAATTAGCCAAAGAAATACCGAATGTGCATTTTCATTATGTTTCAACTATTAGTATTGTTGGATGGTCCAAGAATGATCCAGATGAATATATACTGTATGAAAAAGATTTTGATCGTGGGCAAGTTCTCGATAACGTATACACAAAGAGCAAGTTCAATGCAGAGAAACTAGTAAGAGAGGCTAATAATAACGGGATTCCTGCTTCAATTTATAGAGTAGGAAATCTAGTTGCTCATTCGAAAAGTGGGCAGTTTCAACAAAACATAGAAACTGATGCTTTCTATCGCATATTGAAGGCTTTTATCTTATTAGGAGTGGCCCCAAAATCTTTAGGAGAGTTAGATTTAACACCAATTGATTATTGTAGTCAAGCTTTAGTTAAATTAGCAATCCAAAAAGAATCTATTGGAGAAACATTTCATCTGTGTAACCCTAAACATCTAACATTAGAGGGACTTGCTCATTTATTACAATCTTTTGGCTACTCTTTAACATTATTAAAACCAGAAAAATTTAATGAGTTTTTATTTAGTGAAAACCGGCCAATTGATCATGAAAAAGCTTTAGAACTTATTATTGCACAACAAGAAGGCAGCGCAGTAGCAGGAAAGATAGTACGCATCGATTCTCAAAAAACAAATCTAGCATTAGATAAATTAGGAGTTAATTGTCCTGAGCCAAATCGAAATTTTATTTACCTTATTTTAAAGAACGCTATTGAAAGAGGATTTATTCCAATGCCAAAACTATGGGATATTATCGAATATGAGAAAGAAGAATCAGCAACTCTATAGGGAATTAAAGGAGGAAAATCAAATGGAAAAAAAACAATTGTATCCAGAAGATTTGTTTAATGGATACGTGGGCGCAAATGTAGCATATGCACTCCAAAAAATCGGATTATTTGATTTTTTGAAGAGTGGTTGTAAAGTTAAGGTGGAAGAACTTGCTATTCAAACTGATTGTGATTATTCTCGTTTAGTTGCATTACTCAAGGTTGGACATGCGTTAGGTTATATTGAGAAACATAAAGAGGGCTACGTTTCCATTACTGATATGGGGGAAACACTAATAGGGCAACTAGGTTATTTTACGTGGAGTGTCGGAGGTTACGGAGATTTATTCCGTAACCTTGGGAATCTAGCTACAGAAGGAAAGGAATGGAGCCATTTACGTGATGAAGGTGAGGTGGCTATTGGAGCGGATATTAATAATCGTTCATTTATGGAACATTTACTGTTTGATGTACTTGACGATTTGAATTTCACCACTATTGCTGATTTAGGTTGTGGTAATGGAGGTCGTTTAGTTTCATTATGTAATCGATACCCAAATATAAAAGGTGTAGGAATAGATATTAGTAAAGATGCTATTAATTTAGCCAATAAAAATGTTAAAAAAAACAGTTTCGAAGATCGTATCGAAATGATTTGTACAAATGTACTAGATGTCGTAAAAAATAATAATCACAACGAAACTTTGAAAAATGTGGAAATCGTGAGTAGCTTTATGATGTTCCATGATCTATATAATATTCCTGCAGTATGGGATGTGATTTTTGAGCGGATACGAGAAACTTTCCCAAACATTAAATATCTGTTAGTAGCGGATACCGTGAGAATGCCTGATAACTATATTGAAGTTTCGAATGAATTACCAATTTTTTCATTGGGATTTGAACTACTTCATTCTTACATGGATGTAAAATTACCAACTAAGGAAGAATATGATAAGGCGTTTACCAATGCAGGACTTTCTATTGAATCTTGTATAGAGTTTGGGACTCCTCAGACTTATCTTTATCTTTTGCGTTTTTAATATCGATATAACCATATGAAAGGATGGATTTTAATGCATAAAGAAGAACAAGAAGTTAGAGGAATGAGAGAGTTTGAATTAAATGATATTCCTACAATTGTTTCTATTAATAATAGGGTAAATCCAAAGGTACCAATGACTGTTGGAGGTAGAATAGCTCTTGAGGAAGGCCGTCATCCTGAAAATCCACTTAAACAGTGGGTAGTTGAGCGTGAGGGGAAAGTAGTTGCTTATGGTGATTCAGGTATAGTTAATGGAACTTCTGCAGAAGAAACATTTCACATAATGGTTATGACAGATCCAAATTATAAAGGACAAGGATTAGCGACTTCAATATTAGAAAAGAGTTTTAAATTTGCAAGTGATCATGGTGTAACAAAGTTAATAGGAGCGTGCTCGGAGGACGATTCCGATTCTATAAAATGGATTTTAAATAGAGGTTTTAAATTAATTGGGAAAAACGCAGAAATTAATCTTAACCTTAATTTATTTGAAGAGGACTATCATAACAGCTGTATTGAAGAAATGAAAATGCATGAAATAAATTTTCGTACTGCCCAACAGGAAAAAGATGAGAAGCCGAATTTTGAGTTGGAATTATTTGAAACACTAGCAAGTCCAATCATCAAAGATATGGTATTACCTGGTGGAGCAACCATAGAAATGGGATTTGACGAATTTAAAGCATTTATTTTTGGTAGCGAAGATGCAAACCTTGAAAATCAAGTAATTGCTCTATATAATGGACAATTTATCGGTTGGGGTTCTTGTTTAACTGGAAAGCGTGAAGCAGCATATATTAATTTTTTAGGCGTGAGAAAGGATTTTCAAAATCAGGGGGTAGAACGTGCTTTAGTCACTCACATGTGTAAGACTGCTAAGTCTAGTGGTTTCCAAAAAATAGGTACACATATTCAAGGTATTAAAGAGAATATTATTAGTGATATGGAAGCCACGGGATGGGTAGTCGATACTGGTCGTATGATTTGGAGCAAAACTCTTACTTAATGTGCGACTTGATTTGCTTTTTTATTAATATACTATTGATTTGATTTAATATTCATTCAAATAATATTGAGATGTGAGGTCTCTTAAGTGGAGACTTCGCATCTCAGCGAAAGCTGAGAGGTTATGTTTTTATAGAGGAGGATATATTATGCTTAAAGGACTAAAGGGATATTTGTTCCTTATGATAACTGAGAAATTTTCGAATATTGGAAGTAGTCTAACCACATTTGTGCTTGCGTATTGGGCATGGACTACATATGGGGAGCCAGGAGCAATCGCAAAGGTAACAATTGCTTTTTTTCTTCCAATGATTATTGCACAACCTATAGCAGGAGTCTTCGTTGACCGTCTGAATAGAAAGAGAATTTTGATATTAACTAATGCCTTACTTGTATTTCTAATGCTTTTATTAGCATTATTAATGAAAAACGGTGATTTACAAATGTGGCATATTTATTCGGTTGCTATAATTCATGCATTTTGTACCGCATTTCGTAATCCTACTTTAATTTCTACAATGGGGATGATGATAGATCGCAGCAATATAGCAAGGGTGAGCGGTCTCAACCAGTCTCTTAATGCTGCGGCTTTTATTAGTGGTCCACTGATTGGTGGTATCCTAATCGGATTCATTGGTGGTGAAGGTTTACTAATTGTGGATGCTTGTACTTTTTTAGTTTCAGTAATTGGAGCTATTTTCGTAGCTATACCAAACCCAACACGCGATAAATCTGAAAATATTAAAAATTTTAATTTTTTGGATGAGATTATGGTTGGTGTAAAGTTCATAAAAAAACATCCAAGTTTGCTTGCTCTTATTGCGTCTAGTACTGTTTTCGGCTTATTCGGTTCTTTTTTAGTGGTACTTTTATTACCAATGTCTTCATCAGTTTGGCAAAGTCAGCCAGGAGCTTCTCTTATTGCTGATATTCTTGAAAGCTTGGGCAGTACAGAAAGTTCTTTTGATGCACAAGTAGCAGGTGCTATGAATGGAATATTGTTCCTTGGAGTGTTTGTTGGAGGGATAATTATGGCAAGTTGGAAAGGATTTAAAAATCGTATTTGGAGCATAATGATTGGACTTATACTCGCGGGAAGCTTCCAAGCAATGGTGTCTAATGAAAATTTGATTATTGCCAGTATTTCTCTTTTTGTTTGTGGATTAGTTGGTCCATTATATAACGCAACTTGTGAGGCGATTTATTTAAGTAAAACTCCTCCTGACATTCAAGGAAGAGTTTTTAGTCTACTTACCTTACTTGGACAAATAACATATCCAATGGGCCTAATAATTGTTGGTTTACTTGGATCTAAATATCAGCCAAGCATATTATTATTGGGAAGTGGCATTGCTAGTGTAGTTGCTGTAATACTATTTTTTATTTTTTCTTCTTTACGTTATGTGGATAAGGTAATACCAAATTACGAGGATAGGAAGCTAGATAGACCAATATAGGAAACATATCTAGATAGCCATGTATTATTATTTGAACGGAGGAATTTTCAATGAAGAAACCAGAAATTAATCTTAGTATACCCAGATTTAAAGAGGTAGATGGTCATTTTCATCCTGCACCATTTTTATTAACCGAAGAAATGTTTGGTGGAGTGAGTATAGAAATAGCTGGTGGGGAGATTAGTGAGCTAGTAGGCAAACCTGTCGCAAATATGCACACACATGATGTTCCGGAAATATACCTGTTATTCTCACCTGAAAAAGGAGGGGCAAAAATTCAAGTTGATATAGAAGAAGAAGAATTTATTGTCGATTCACCAGCTACAATTTATATACCAGCTGGTATGAGACATAGATTCATAACATTAGAAGCTATTAAAGGAAGTTATTGTCTAGGTGTTTTACTTAATGATAATCATTAGTTCTGGAGGGGAAGTTAATGCAACAAAAAGTTTTTTTGCAATCTTATAACAGTGGGGTAT
This sequence comes from Sporosarcina limicola, assembly GCF_014873855.1. GTDB lineage: Bacteria > Bacillota > Bacilli > Bacillales_A > Planococcaceae > Sporosarcina > Sporosarcina limicola. The sequence continues at coordinate 27,559 of NZ_JADBEL010000038.1, forward strand.
TTGATGCCTCAAGCTTTTATAGAATGCATCTAAGTGAGAATCCGAATGCTATGTCACCGAAAATTAAAAGTGCAATTGAAAATGAGTTACGACAGGTTCAATTCTATCCTGATCCTGACTGTACACTCCTAAAGGAAAGCATTGCGAAGCATTTTAATGTTAAACCTCAAATGATTTTAGTTGGGAACGGGACTGATGAAGTATTACTTTTTATTGCTCTTGCACTTTTAGGAGTTAATAAGACAGGATTAACTACTGAGTCAACCTTTCCTGGATATAAAGTGGCTACTGCGTTAAGTGGCGCTAACAATCGCTTCATACCGATGGATAATTTTAGGATTCCGGTTAGTAAATTAGTAGAGGCTTGCAAAAAAGATGTCGATGCTGTTTTTGTTTGCAACCCACACAATCCATCAGGAACAACAATCAACTATGAAGAATTGCAACAATTGTTAATTGATACTTCTGCGATGGGTGTGATTCCAATTATTGATGAAGCATATGCTGATTTCGCCGGTGATTCTTTTGCTTCCGCAATTCCTTTTATTCGTGAAGGAGGTAACGCTATAGTGATGCGTACCTTCTCGAAATCCCATAGTATAGCCGGTTTACGGGTAGGATATGCTATCGGTAGCGAACAGCTTATCGCTAAAATACAACAATTACGTACGGTTCTTCCGTTTAGTGTTAATCGCATTGCTCAAGCAGCAGCCATAGCTGCAATTGATGATACAAATTCAATAAATACAAAATGGGTTAATGAGGTAAAGGAATATTTTTATTTAGAAATGGATCGGATTAATATCAGGTATATTCGATCAAAAACTAATTTTGTTTTGATAAAGGTCCCTGGGGAAGATGGCTTGTTTTCTAGACGATTAATAGAAGAATATAAAATTATTACCCGCGATACAACTTCATTTGGTTATGAAGGCTATATTCGAGTTTCAATGGGGAGTTATGAACAAATGGAATATGTATGTAAAGCTATTGAGATTCTTGTAAAGGAATTAAGGTAACAGAAATATTCATTCAGCGATTCTGGAGTAAAGATAGTAGTTTTAAAGATTGTTAGTATGAGATACTGTAAAATTTATGAATTTAACTCATCTTTTTCGGACTACCCTTTCCTAATATAGGAGAAAATAAAAATGATGGTGCATAAATAACTATGAATATTAATATTTGTGTAAAACTAATAAGTTAAGGAAGATAAGGGAGGAAATTAAAATGAAAAACGTACAAGATAGGCATGGATTCAACTCAGTTAAAATAGAACAACTAACGGAGGGGACCTTGCTCCCCTTATTGATTACTCCGAAAAGTCCTAATGTTGATATTTCTATATTTGTTAAGAAAAATGAAGAAATTATTAATAGTTACTTGTTAAAACATGGTGGGATATTATTTAGAGGATTTAACGTTGATTCTAAAGAAAAATTAAACCGATTTGTGGATATCAACTGTTCTGAAATTCTAAAATACAATGAATCCTCTTCACCACGAACTGAAGTGGGAAACAAAGTTTATACATCAACAGATTTTCCTAATGACCAAATTATTTTGCAACATAATGAGCTTTCATATTCAGCAAATTGGCCAATGAGGATATGGTTTTGCTCTGTTAATCCATCAGAAAATGGTGGAGAAACACCAATTTCTGATGTTCGCCAAATTTACAAGAAAATAGATCCTAAAATATGTGAGACTTTCTCTGAGAAAGGGTGGATGCTGGTACGTAATTATGGCGATGGCTTTGGATTACCTTGGCAGCAAGTGTTTAATACTGAGAATAGAGAAGAAGTAGAAAAATATTGTGAAAGTAATGGAATTCAAGTGGAATGGAAAGACGAAAATCGTTTACGTACACGCCAGATAAGAAAAGCAATCCAAGATCATCCCATCAGTGGGGAATCCGTATGGTTTAATCACGCTACATTTTGGCATGAGTCTAGTTTAAGTGCTGACGTCCGCGAAATGCTTATTAGTTTACTAGGTCGAGAAGGACTACCTTATAATACTTATTATGGTGATGGTTCTCCAATTGAAGATTCGGTAATAGAAGCCATTAGAAAAGCTTATGATTCTGAAACAATCACATTTCCATGGCAAAAAGGTGATTTACTGATGTTAGATAACATGTTAGTTGCACATGGAAGAAACTCATACACAGGGAGCCGTGAGATACTGGTTTCTATGGGAGAGCCTTACTCTAATTTAAAATTATGATTTGTTATTTTAATATTATAGCTTTCATGAATTACATTATGCAAGATAAGGTGAGTAAATGATAGAAATAGTAGCTTCTAGATTGACTAATCAACTAACACATTATGAATGGGAAAATCTTTTATTATGTGTTGATGAAAATAAACAAGATAGATTAAAATGCTTTGTTAAATGGGAGGACGCTCAAAGATCACTTTTGGGAGATCTTATGCTAAGATCAGTTGTCGTTAAAACTTTTGGAATGCCAAATAATGAGATTCAATTTATGTATAATGATTATGGAAAACCATCTGTGAAAAATCTGGATGGTTTTCATTTTAATATCTCTCATTCGGAAAATTGGATTGTTTGCGCAGTACATGATGAACCTATAGGGATTGATATAGAGAAAGTCGTACCTATCGATTTAGAGATAGCCAAACAGTTTTTTTCTGAATCAGAGTATAAAAGTTTGTTGGAAAAAGATAAATGGGAAAAGATATCTTATTTTTATAAATTGTGGACTGCTAAAGAAAGCTACGTTAAAGCAGTTGGAAAGGGCTTATCAATTCCTTTAAACTCATTTTCCGTAAAACAACTTTATGAAGAAAAATCCATTGTCTTAGATGGAGAGAATGTATTGTTTTTAAAACATTATTCTCTAGGGCAGAATTATAAACTAAGCGTATGCTCAAAAAAAAAATATGATTTTCCAAATACGATTATCAAAAAGAATGCATCAGAAATATATAGAGAATTCATTTAAGTTAGATGTTAATTGATTTTAGAATACTCATTTTTCAGGAAGAAAACATGCGAATATATAATGGGTATAACTTTGTGTATTTGGATTTTATTGAATGTAAACTGTATAGTAAATATGAATTTTTCATATAGGAGTTGGAGTAGAATGGATAGAATTCGTTTATTTTGTTTACCATACGCCGGGGGTTCTGCACAATTCTACATGAACTGGAAAAACTACTTATCCCCGGAGATTGAATTATACCCTATCGAGTTAGCAGGCAGGGGAAAAAGGTATACAGACCCTATTAAAAATAGTATTGAGGAAATTGTTGATGATATATATGAAAAAGTTAAGAATGAAATTGATAAAATGCCTTATATGTTGTTCGGACATAGCATGGGAAGCTTGATTGCCTTTGAATTGAGTCACAAACTTATAGCAAAGAATCATTTAGAACCATTCAATATCTTTATTTCTGGTAGGAAAGCACCTCGAATTACAGCAAATAGTAAAAGTTATGAGTTATCAGATGACAATTTTAAAGAGCTAATTTTTAATATGGGAGGTACACCGATGGAAATATTAAACTCTCCAAACTTTGAAGAGCTATTTCTTCCAATTTTAAGGTCGGATTTTAAAGCGGTTGAAACGTATATATATCAAGAAAAAAATCAAAAGTTAAATAGTATGTTATCGTTGATGTATGGAAATTATGACGAAATAGATATAAAGGAAATTACTCCATGGAAGGAAGAAACGAGTAAGGATACTAAAGTATACGAATTTCTGGGAGGTCATTTTTTTATCCAGAACAATATCGTCGAAATAACAAACATAATTAACAAAACTGCAAATGATTACTTGAAGAAAATATAAGCAATACTTGGTTGGACAGTGAAATAAAGTTCATAGATTCTATAATATTTCCAGAGTCTACAGTTGAATATATTATAGATCTAACTGCATTCAAACGACTAATAACTTCAAAATGAGGATGTCCATAGGAGTTGCATTTCCCATAAATTTAAAGCGTAGATGAAAGATTGATTACAGCCAAGAGAATGTACCACTTCTGCCATAGTTTGTACCAGCGATTGCCACGAATTGTACCACTCATTGCCAACGTGTTTACCACTGAA
>NZ_JADBEL010000039.1 GCF_014873855.1 Sporosarcina limicola
CGCGATACCTGCACTACCAGTCAGCTATACATTTCCGCCACTACGGCATGTTAGGGACTTTCACCCGTTAGAGAAAAGCGCTGCCAAGCGCACAAGAGTCATCGGTGCGTTAACACCGATGACTCAATATAGTAGCAGGTTCCCTTTTAAGGGGGTCAGCGTCCTATGATGAAATAATCCACCTGAGCGGCTAAACTCAAGGGTGGATTATTTCTTTTGTCACATCATACACGACAATGCAATCATTCCAACGATTAGCGATGAAAAGCTAATCATGATTACAAGCGATTCGAAGATAAATACTGGGATAAAAAATCCGATACCAGCTATCAAGAAATCATGTGAGAAAGCATAGATAATATAACCAACAGAGACCATAACGGATCCCACCCCCATCAATACAGCAACTGCCAATCTTTCTGTAAATAATGCAGTAGTGATTGAACAAACTACTATTCCAGCACCAGCAATACTTACTAAAAAACCGTAATCTTTCTCGGATAAATTTAACACCCAAATTGAAATGCCGCTTCAAGTGAATCTAGAGAAGTTGCCATTACCACTATATCTCCTCTTCAAAAAACTGATGCGCATCGTCCTAATAACAGTGCGTGATTGAAGCTCTTTGATTGTTAACTCACTCATTACTACATCTTCTTATGCCGCTATTTCGAACCACTACGTTAATCTAAAAGTGATTAACTATATTATTCTACATATCAAATTCCGCATCCAATAAAATAACATAACTATAATAAGTTGAATTCAAGTTTTACACTATTGTTGATTCTACACATGCTTGTTTAACACGTTCATTTCAACTATTCAAGTACAATGAGCCGATGACTTTTCATTCAATTACTATAGCTATTATTACGTACCCATTTCTCTTTCCAACTTTTCTCGTAGTGCCTCTTCCATATAATCACTCATAGATAGGTCTTTTTCTTTGGAAATGTCCTGCAAGGCGTCCAGCATGTTAGTTGGCAAGTCAAATGTTGTACGACGATAGCCGCTGACCAGTATCCATCCGCCATCTTCCATTACAACGTCGCCCAATATGAGAAATGTCTGGAGCATGCTTGCTGTAAGTGTTTCAGGAACCGGTATAGACAAACGAACAGTTCCGCTTTTTATGGATAAGGCAATCTCTTTCTCACGCTCGCGTAGACGAATGTTTTCAACTCCCCACACCTGGTAGACGAAATCGAGAAAATCAAATGATTCATGCAAATTTTTGGGCAATAAAAAGTCCGTATACCCTTTTACACGTATTGTCGCATGATGGATTGGATAGACCGGTTCGTATTGATAGACATGGATGCCGTCCATAAAGGAAACCCAAGTCTGCGATGGTAAATTGAATCCCCATTCCTGCTTGTCATTGCGTAACACCCGCATATCTTGCCCTTGTTTTGTGCGAAAAAGCTGAAAAATTGCGATATCGTACCCGGAATCATGGAATTCAGCCCGTGTTCCGCGTACAGGTGCCGTTCTTCTGATTTCTTGCCGAATCCAGTCAGCAGTTTCAATCGGAATGGAATAAATTGTACGTTCATCTCCCGCCGGCAATTCGTCCACGGTCAAATGGGTTTCACGGATTAGAGCATAGATCCGTTGCGTCGTCACGCCGAGTTGTTTGGCAAGTTCGGAAGGTCGTAACCCCGTCGGCTGATTCTTTTGTCGTTCTTCCGCAAGTGCGTCGACTTCATTCTTTTTATACCTTGCTTCACGAATCAGCCGATGTGGGTCGTCAATTTTGATAATTTTCTTCTGTTTCGCATAATGGTAAACGGTCGCCTTCGAAATGCCAATCAGATCCGCTACTTGTTGTCTTGTATACCAATCGTTCAATTCACTATCCCCTATCTTATTTCTAGTCAAATTAAAATGATAATACTACTAGTTGAATGCTTATGAGACGAAATCATTTAATTTATCGATTACACTCTTTTTTATAGAATGAAAGTAGACTGAATATCATGTATTTATTTTAAATTATTGTATTCACTGTTATATCTTTATTGTTTAATACAATCTATATTAAATAGTATAAGTCATATAAAAAACAATAGCAACTTGCGTACGAACTAGAATAGAATTTAATTGAATTCATATAAATCATCCAATAAACAAAGGGTCTATTTTTTTATGTTATACAGAATCTGTGATAGAATGAATGTACAAAAGATGTAGATACTATATAACTCATTAATGATTGTATATACATACAATCATTTCCGTTTTTATTTAAAATAATATAGAGGTGATTTATCATTAAATTTAAAATGAGTAAAAAAGAACAGTTTTATTCGAATGAGTTTCGATTGTAATTAAAAGATATATCTACTTTGCCAGCACTTCAAAATCGTTTGGATGAAGCGGAGAAAAAGGGACAAACCGCTTTCCATGATTTCACGGATGCGGATATGATTAAATGGTTTCTTTACGAACGTCGCCACTTGAATGCAGAAAATGACCGGAGTTTGTACCTCTAAATTTTTCGGGATAAAAACAGGCTCAACACCGAAACATGTACTTGACTTTTCAACAACTGAGAACCTTATCATTACATTCCAGTAAAATCGGTTATTTGCTATTACTTTCAACTGCAGAGAGTACGAAATATAGATATTTTGTATAGCTTTTCATGTCAAGAACAGACTTTGGTGTTGAGCCTAAAAACATAACCCTTTTATTATTTATACTTGTATATAATATTCCCCAAATATTTAGGGAGAAATTATACGAAATTGATTTTTGAGTAAGAAAAAGGAAGTTCAATAAAGTTTTGACCTATAGAATATAAATGATATTTATAATCCTTTAAACTTGGAATAGTTCGTAATTTTGGCGAAGTAAATCAATATTATTATGGAGATTTTGAGCAACTCTTGTGATGTTTATTAAAATAATATCGAAAAGGATGTTTAATTCTATGCATAGTATCATAGGACAAAAACAAGAGTTTCAGATAAGCGTTTTTAGAATGGAATTAAGTGATACGTCTACCCTGCATATTTTACAAAATCGGTTGGATGAATCCGAAAAATTGAAACGATCTGCTTTTCATGATTTCACAGACACGGAGATGATGAAATGGTTTTTGCATAGACGAAAATATTTAATGGAACGAAATGAACGTTCTGAACGAACGGTTAAGGAGTATGAACGAGAGCTATCGCTATTCGTTGAACAGTTCCTCACGCATAGTGCAGAGATTGATGTAGATGTTGACTACTTAATAGAAGGTTCTCTGTTTAAATCAATTCAATCACGTCATTTACGAAGGTATCAGGAGTGGCTGGCTACGGAAAGTCCGCATGTCATAAGTAAAGGTTCTTACTCGCCTGCGACGCTTGAAAGGAAAACAACCATAATCAAGGCGTTTTTTGCATTCTTGCATAAGGTTCGCTATATCCAGGAACCCATTCATGAAGGCTTACGGATTGCATCTGTTCGAAAAGATGATCGGCCAAATCGAGATTTAGGTCCAGTAGATGTCATTGCAATCCTCAACACGTTCAAGGACATCAACCATCCCATTATGTTCGGCATTGTTCACGTACTCATAACAACAGGCATGCGGAATGAAGAATTTTGCCGGTTGCAGGTGAAAGATTTAAAAATTGATGCCATTCAAGGCGGTTATTATCTTGATGTGCTTGGGAAAGGAAATTTGTACATCTGATTTTCTTGGGATAAAAACAAAAATCTTTAATTATATATACTTGTATATAATATTTCCCAAATATTTTGGGAGAAATTATTCAAAATCGATTTTAGAATGAGAAAAAGGAAGTTCAATAATGATTTAACCTATAGAATATAAATGATATTTATAATCCTTTAAACTTGGAATAGTTTGTAGTTTTGGCGAAGTAAATCAATATAATTATGGGGATTTCGAGCAACCCTTGTGATATTTATTAAAAATAATATTGAAAAGGAGATTTAATTCTATGCATAGTATCATAGGACAGAAACAAGAGATTCAGATAAACGCTTTTAGAATGGAATTAAGTGATACGTCTACCCTTCGTATTTTGCAAAATCGGTTGGATGAATCCGAAAAATTGAAACAACCCGCTTTTCATGATTTCACAGACACGGAGATGATGAAATGGTTTTTACATAGACGAAAATATTTAATGGAACGAAATGAGCGTTCCGAACGAACTGTTAAAGAGTATGAACGAGAGCTATCGCTATTCGTTGAACAGTTCCTCACGCATAGTGCAGAGATTAATGTAGACGTTGACTATTTAATAGAAAGTTCTCTGTTTAAATCGATTCAATCTCGTCATTTACGAAGGTATCAGGAGTGGCTGGCTACAGAAAGTCCGCATGTCATAAGTAAAGGTTCCTACTCACCTGCGACGCTTGAACGAAAAACTACTATAATCAAGGCGTTTTTTGCATTTTTGCATAAGGTTCGCTATATCCAGGAACCCATTCATGAAGGCCTACGAATTGCATCTGTTCGAAAAGATGATCGGCCAAATCGAGATTTAGGTCCAGTTGATGTCATTGCTATCCTTAACACGTTCAAGGACATCAACCATCCCATTATGTTCGGCATTGTTCACGTACTTACAACAACAGGCATGCGGAATGAAGAGTTTTGCCGGCTGCAGGTGAGAGATTTAAAAATTGACGGCATCCAAAATATGTATTATCTTGATGTGGTTGGAAAAGGGAATAAAAGACGACACATACCGCTAAAAGATAAGGTCGTCACGAGTATCCGTCAGTATCGGGCGGCGCGGGGATTGACTACATTTGAACATTCCCAACCGGATATGCCCCTTTTTACAACGAATACAGGGCGAGCCTTCTCGCCATCCTATTTATCTCAATATGTGAGCGCACAAATATCGGGTACTATTCAACTGAAGTTATCTGATCCGTCACTTAACATCACACCGCACATCTTCCGCCATGCCTTTGCGATTATCTCTAAACTAAATGGTGTCGATATTTATGACATAATGAGATCCTTAGGGCATGAAAAAATTGAAACGACGATGATTTACTTAGAGAAGATTTTCGAGAAAGAACGTCACGCAATCCATGCTTGGAAATCGGATCAATTTGGAGAATATATTTGATTCCTATAGAAAATACCCTTACGTATTCAGTCCAAAACCGTAGTTCTGGAGCTGATCCGTAAGGGTATTTTTTAACACGCCTGTTATTAAGTGAAGAAGGGTTCTTCCTAATAGATTTATATGCAAACCCTTATTTTTTCTGGTTAGTACATCCGATCCATTAGCTTTCAATACACCATTGTTCTGCTTTTGCAAGGAATTTCGATTTAGCCATTGATGCAATTTAATATATCACTTGCTAACATTTTTGAACCGGCTACACCTTTAAGATATTTTAAATCACCATTGCTTGTCCAATCAATATCTTTTAGTTTTATAAGTAGATTAGCTATTTTAACGGAGTCAGGCTGCTTAGACTTTAATAAATAATTATTGTTAATAATTGTATTACCTGCTATAGCTAAGGCATTTAGACATGTTACATGGGTCATTCTATATAATTTATTATCGTCCCATTCATCAGGGAACAAATCTTTTATCAAGTTGAAGTAAAAAAGTGCTAAGTTTAATTTTTTTTCTTTCGATAGCTTTTCTAACTCTGATTTCTTCGTCAATAACTTCACGATGTTATAAACGTTTTGCAATGTAATGTTTTTCTCTTTTGTTCTTTTCCCCATTAATGTACCTTTACTGAAAAACGGGCTCTCAGGTTTTAGAATCAAGTTTGTTGCTACCCAGCTGATTTCGTCATTGTCTCTATTAAGATAACGACTTAATGACGTACCAATGCCTTTGGCTTTTGTGTTAATTACATCAAATAATTTAATTTCCTCATCTTCATCAAGATAATGAAATGCCAAAAAAGGAACATTTAAAGTACTATCTGTTTCGGCAATATACTCTCTTATCCCACTTAATCGATGCTGTCCATCCATTAAAGTGGCTTTCTTTTTACAAATTAACCTCCCCAAACTAGGTCTTTGTTTGTCGTACGCATAAAACTCCCAGTTTCCGCAAGCATTTAATAAGATTGGGGTATATAGAGCATCTTCTCCTTGTGATAGATATTTCGCAAAATCTTTGCTTCGTCTTTGATCTATAGGCCGTTGATAGCCCTTTCCAGAAGGGTCGTTATAGAGTTTAGAATAAGAAAAATTTATCGCATTTTGAGATGACACGAATCCTTGATAAGTTACTCGTCCTCGCATTTTAGATTGAACAACATTTTCTATTGCAATATTCGAAGGTAAATTTGTATTCATAGTTATACTCCTTTAATTAAATTCAAAAATAACACAAAGTGAACTTATAAGTGAATTATAACACCATAGTTACACTTTACATATCTGTAATACTTGGTAATTCTCACCTAACCTTATGGTGAGGTGATTTTATGGACACATTAGTGAAGTTGATTGGTTTTAATATTAAGAAAATAAGAAAGTCTAAAAACATGACCCAAGATGAACTATCAGAAAAATGCGGTCTACAAACCTCCTATTTGGCTGGCGTAGAGAGAGGAGACAGGAATATTACATTGCAATCTTTAGAAAGGATAATACTAGGTCTAGAAATTCCCTGTACCGAGTTTTTTCGTTTTGAAAGCTTGGATTTCGATCATAATTACCTTCAAAAAAAAGAATTAATCGTATTGCTAAATAATTTAATAGAAAATAAAAGCGAAGAAGAAGTACGCATGGTATTAGATATTATTACAAACATATTCAACACCTATAGCAAATAAAAATCCTTCCTCAATAACGAGAAAGGATTTTTTCTTACTTGAATCAATTTCATAATTACTAATCTCGTATGTAAAAACGAACAATTAGAAATATCTAGATTCTATCATTCGTAAATGATTGACTACTTTTGTTGATTGTAGCGTAATGCGGCGACTCCAGTGGGAACAGCGCGAGTTGAAGACCCCAGACCCCGCAGGAAGGCAATCTAAGGACGCTGAGTATTGCGGACAGATTGAGCCAGCTGTGCGGAGTTTTGAGCCACCGTTTGCGGACAATAGAGCCAGTGAATGCGGGTGAGGGAGCCACTTGTGTAGCTTTAAAAAGAGGTTTGATCATAAGCACCTCCCAAACCCTATTTTACAATAAGTAATAAGAACCCATTTTAATAACAAAAGATTGATCAAAATGGGTTCTTATCCAGCAGATTTAAGTTTGGTTTTTTAAAAAAAAGATTGATTATTTCGGAAAGCGAATATTCCACTAAAGCACTCGTTAGTTGAATAAAGTATTATAAATAATCGACATATTCATTACTCTTTATATAACCATAAACTTTTATTATATTATCATTTATTTCGCCTGGAACATTTATTTTCCTTAGTATCTTAATCACATCATTTTTTTGCATCTCATCTTCTGTTTTGATTTCAAGCCACTCGATAGTCTCATATCCGTCTTCACTAAAATGGTAATACCATTCATTGTCCCATTCACAAATATTATTATTTACCACGTCTTTTGTTCTCCATAAAAGGTTTAAGTGATAATTGTACATTACTAATCTTATTTCTTCCCATTTTGTATTGTTCATCACTGGTTGAAAATCTTTATATTCCATTTTCATCACTCTTTTCACAGAACTTCTAGTTAAATTTTAGCATTTACCTTATTCAACTAACCTGCCCCGTTAGTTCAATAAGAAAAAGAGCTGCACTAGCACCTCAATGGTCTTCAAGTAAAGCACTCCGTTAGTTTAATAATATTGCTTTTGATTAATATCGTTTTTTTAAGTTTGGAAATTTATTATTATAAATTTTGTCCCAAATTTTTAAGGCACTTGGATAACAATTATTAATTGAAGGTATTCTACTTCTACTCCTCGAAAACATTTCATCAAAGACCTCATGTATCACTTCAGCTAATTTTTCAACAGATGCAGTTGGTAATCGCGATACAATGCGACTTATTTCTGGATCATATTCATCCTCAGATGAGAAACTTAAAAAGTTCATCGGGTCCCAATCATTAATTACTTCTTTTACAATTTGGTAGTGGTTCATAATACCCCTCTTTCAAAATGTATTTTTAGTGATTTATGCTACACCCTTATTTAGCTAACCTGCGCCTTTAGTTGAATAAGAAAATGATGCCTCCTAATTGAAGTAAAGCACCTCGTTAGTTTAAGAAGCACTTTATGAATTAAATAGACTTTCATGTTCCAATTCGACTTCCTGATTGCAATACTCATCATAAAGTAATTTCATTGCATCAATAATTATTTCATCTGCTAATTTCTCTTTATATCGATTTGGTAACTCCTTTGCACCCAAAACAAATAATAATGGATTATTGGAAAACTCACCCATTATCCCAATATCAACTACTACATTATCTAATCCACCAGTCATATGATTTAAGAAATGGCTTGGTATACCATCTATATCGCCTCGTTGCCTAACTAAACCATTAATAAGCGGAATCCATAAATCAGGATTAGTTTTGTATCCTTGATGTATTAATAGTAAAAGTTCTAACATCTCACTCAATTCTCCGGTGTTATCCAAGTCTCTTGGATTTTGAGTAATATTTATCATTTTAAAATATGATTTTATTTTATTGTTAATCAATTCCCATCCACCACAAAATTGAACAATCCTCTCTGCGACAAAGCTATCGTGACAGGCTATCATCACTTCCACCGCATCTTGGAGTGCTAAGTTTTCTCTACCTTGAAAGTGTGGATACACTTCGGTGCTATCCTCTTCTGGATTTAAAATTACATCTTCAACAATGTCAGTCCATTTATAATGTCTTTCTTCAACCAATTTTGCGATACAAAAGGCAATTGCAACTTTTGCCGCAGAAGCAAGAGGTACTGATAGTCCTTTATTTAATGATAAAACTATATCCTGTTTTACTTGAGAATAAATAATAATTCCTAGCTCACCTGACTTTAATTCCTCTAATTTTTCAAGAACTTTCTCCATTTCGAACCCCACTTCACAGTATTTTCTATTTACTTATTCTTTCTGTAAACTTGTCCTTGTTCAACTAACCTGCCTTCTTTAGTAAAAAAACTCCTTATGTCTATAATTCTATTAAGTTGGCAATAATCCTTTTAACTTACTACTTTAGGGGGTATTGAATTGTTACTATCAAAAGCATGGTCTTCGTTTGAAGCTGATAAACGAATAGAGGGTTTTTCACCACAAACATTGAAGGCCTATCAGTTACAGTCTTTGCTACTAATTGATTATTTTAAGGACGTAGAAATGAAATTGCTGGATACAAATCAACTGAAGGAATATCTTGCTGTATCGGGCAAGCATTTAAAACCAGCCAGTCTTGCACATCGCATCCGCTTTATGAAATCGTTTTTTCGTTGGTCTCATGAAGAAGGCTATTTGAGTAAGAATCCAACTTCCAAGATTAAAGAGCCCAAGGTAGGTAAGCGGATACCCAAGTATTTAACCGAACGGGAGATTGAACACCTTCGTGAATCCTGTCATTCCACAATGGAAAAAGCAATTTTTGAATTCATGTTTTCTACCGGTTGTCGAATTGGAGAAATAGTTGCGTTAGAAAAGAACAATATTAATTGGTCCAATCAATCCGCGATTGTTAGAGGAAAAGGTGATAAGGAAAGAGAAGTTTATTTTAATACACGCTGCGACATATGGCTTAAACGCTATATTGAAAGCCGTAATGACAATAACCCTGCCATCTTTGTGACAGTAAGGCAGCCACATAGAATGAGTGTTGCCCAGATGCGATACATCATCAAGCGGATCTCAAATCGTGCTGAAATCAATAAGGTGATTCATCCACACCAACTTAGACACAGCTATGCAACTCATTTGCTGAATAATGGAGCTCCTATTGAGGTCATACAAAGTCTTATGGGGCATGAGAAAAGTGAAACCACCAGGATATACGCTCAATTAAGCGGAAGGCTAAGGAAAGAGTATTATCAGAAGTACTTTTAAATGGAAATGAGCAACGTCTTAATAGGACGTTGCTCTACTTGACTAAAGCACCTCGTTAGTTTAACAAGGTTAGTCATTAAAACTACCAGTTTTAATAAGGATTCCTTCCTTATCAAGCCTTTTGTGATTGTAAGGAACATAGCTTAATTTCTTGTATTTTTCACTCCAAATTATATTTATGAAATGGGATGATTCTTGAAGAAAACGGTCAGGAGACACGTTCTCATAACGGTAACATTCGTTAGGGTATGTTTCACCGAACCCAAATAATTCAAGAACATCTTCTTCGATTGCAATTCCACCGATTTTAAACTCATAAACGGAATATAACTCTTTAAGAAAATTTGTAAAGTCTGTAATTTCCTCATTTTTTATTCCGATTTGGTCCCACTCTAAGGCATCAGAGATAGAACCAAAAAACCAAAAATTAACCATTATTGCATTTGAAGAGACCATTTCTATTTGTAATGTCGCTTTTCGTTTCCTTGATAAATAGACGTATAATCTTAATCTTAAAGAATGTATGTAATTTGTTTGTGGGTCTTCTTCGTCATAAGGATAGCCTCTATCAAAAAAATCAATAATTTCATCAACGTTTTTGTCATAAATTTCAATTCTATTTCTGACCTTGGACAAGTTAAATATAATATCCTGTATAGTTTCTTTTTTCTTTTCTTTAAGTTCCAACAAGAAACTAACTTCAAGGAAAGGACCACCTTGTAACCATTGGGACCACTGCATCAATTATACCTCCTAAGTTTTAGGCTGAATTATATTACAAATTCGATTTCTTTCTTTCACTAACCTCCCTCTATAAACATTGATGTATCAACGGCTTGCACCACTTTATGATGTAGAGAAAATATTTTTTCACGCATTTCATAAACAGAGTCTTGAATTTATTGTTTTTATTACCAAATAGAGTGCACGCTTCGCTAAAACTAATGGAAATCATTTGCTTTTTATCCACTATGTGATGCACAATGGATCTCTGCGATACTTATGACGACGTACCCTCCCATGTCTCTTAGCGTCAATGCGCTTACATTCCTTCGTTCGGTCTATTCATAAGGCAGAGGCCTGCTAAGCTGCCCCAGGGACTCATAGTCTTAGTTTAGTTATTTTGCTGGCTTCTCCGTGTCATCCTTCTGGTTATAGGTCTCGCTGATAAGAAATGTTTCGCTGTCTCTGCGAGACAGTGGAGATCTTTCATCATATATTGTTCGTTAAAACGGACTTTCTTTTTGCAAATACCATGTAATATCTTCAGTAATTTACCACATAGCACTACCATCGACTGCTTCCCACGCAAGGGATTTTGTTGGCGAGTGGTGTAGTATTCATGAAGCTTTTTAAACGCTTCGTTATGACGAATGAGTGGTACCATTACTTTGAAAAGAATATATCTGAGTTTCTTTCGTCCTCGTTTCGAGATATGTTTTTGTCCCTTTTGTTGACCAGACGAGTTTTCACGTAATGTTAATCCCGCTAGTTTGATAAGTTGGCGTGGATTTTCATAAAGTGAAAAGCTCCCTACTTCTGAAAGTAAATCAACAATCGTCGCATCTCCTAAACCAGGCACGGAAGAGAGTAGCTCATATTCCATTGTTGTTTGTGCCATTTCGGCTAATTGGCTGTTCACAGATGCAATTTCGTTTTCTAATAAGCGATACTGACGTAGGAGCGTGGCGATTTCATGTCGGGCCATCCGGGTCCCTTCTGTCAGTCCGATCGAGTTAGTCGATGTTTCAATGAGAAGCTTTGCTTTCGGTAATTGTGGCGTCCTCATCCCCTCTACCTTACGGTAGAGAAAGACCAACTCCTCTGCTGTTTTCCCTTCAATATCCTGTGGCAATGGCGTCATTTCCAATGCTGCAAGCGCCATCTTTCCAAAAGCCGGAAAGACTTGAGTAAATTCTGGGAAATAGCGATCAAGCCAACGGATTATTCGATTTTTAATACTCGCTAAATCTTCCGTTAACTTTGAACGGAGAGTGGATCCGATACGCAGTTCAGCTTCTAAGTCTTTTAATAGACGAGGATAACTAAAACGTCCATCCTTCACTAAACGAGCTATTACAAGTGCATCTTTCTTATCGTGTTTAGTTGGTAAATTATCGTCCAGTTCTTTTGAACGTTTGACGTGCATTGGATTGACCATCACGAGTGGAATCCCGTAGTGATCTAAGAAGTAAGCCAAGTTCATCCAGTAGTGGCCTGTTGGCTCAATTCCGATGATAACGTCTGTTTTCTTAGCTTCCTTCATTGTTTGACGAATCTTTTCATACAAACTTTCAAAGCCTACTTTTGATTGATGTACCGCAAAAGCTTTTTCAATCACGCGCCCACGTTCATCGACAAAGCACGCGTAATGAACGTGCTTGGCAATGTCCATACCAACAACGAGTGTATTTTCAGTAACTTGATTAATTTTTTCATTCCATTTAAACTGCATATAGAAGTCCTCCTTGTTTGATGATGGGTCAATGGTCGTTGACACTCATGCATCATACAAGAGGGCTCTTTTTCTTTCAAGACCCCAAACATCCTTCAAACAGGAATGCTGCCCCTTTAGTTGAATAAGAAAAGGGTGATTAACCCCTAATTGAAGTAATGCACCC
This sequence comes from Sporosarcina limicola, assembly GCF_014873855.1. Classification (GTDB taxonomy): domain Bacteria; phylum Bacillota; class Bacilli; order Bacillales_A; family Planococcaceae; genus Sporosarcina; species Sporosarcina limicola. Next base: position 12,624 of record NZ_JADBEL010000039.1, read on the forward strand.
GTTAGTTTAAGTAATGAAATTTATTTCGATTACGTTTAATCAACGGGGTCGCCACCAAAAACTTTTGAGGTAAATTCCCAAGTTGCCCTATCTTCTGCTATTTGTCTAAATTTCTCTGGTTCAACCCAATCTTCTGATTTAAATTCATCAATTGGGCTAACTTCCAGATGATTTGTATCTTCATTTGCATTTATTTCTTTTACAATTTCAACATATTGCCTGTGATAATCTTCTTTTTGTTCTTGAGTTAAATCTAATGGAGTTACTGATACAACTTCTTCTTTATCCGTATCAGGTAAGGTCTCAACTTCTACTACTTGTCCATTAGTTACATCTTCCATTTTCTCTTTTTTTGCTTGTTCTTCTGTTTCCTCATTTGCACTACACCCAGCTAACACAATAGTTCCAAGTAAAATCCCCATGAAAATATACTTTTTCAACATTCCCACTCCTTTATAATACCATTTTACCATAAAAAACCAATTATACTTCAACTAAACTGCTGCGTTAGTTCAACAAGTAAGAAGAGCTGCCTGAGCAGCTACATGATCTTTCACTAAAGCACCCGTTAGTTCAAGTGAAAATCTATTATTTTTCTTTTAACTGTTTTAGTAATTCAATTATTTCTTTATTTTGCTCACTTGTTTTTTTTAGCTTCAGTTCAATCGAAAAGCATGTAATAACTATCGCAATCACACCAATTGTTGTAATAAATTCCATTGAAATACTCCTCTCATTCAAGTTTGTTCTTATTTATATTGCTGGCTCTCCCGTCCGCAAACGGTGGCTCTATCTTCCGCAATCACTGGCTCAAAACTCCGCACAAGTGGCTCAATTCATCCGCAATAATCAGACGCCGCGTCTTACGGTGATTACAGCCAATGAAATGTACCACCCCTGCCATGTTTTGTACCACAGGATGACATAGATTGTACCAGTGAATGACAAGTAGTTTACCATTGCGATATTTTAACGATTTTTTCTTTGTATAGCAGACGTGAATACAAGCTATGCAAGGGCTGGGGAGGCATCCAATTACATAGGCTCACAACTTTACGCCGAGTGACGGGCATGATAAACTTGGCGGGACAAGCCAACATGTGTTGCTGGTTTCATGGTTTGGGACTCATGCCCGTGGAGGCTCGGTGTCAAGTTGTTAACCAGCGCATATCGCTTTGTAATCATGTTTGTAAAAAAACGTCCACTCCCCAGTTAGTATGCAGCTCAGCGTTCTAGTACACGAGGTGACATTGCGTGGTAAATCTCTTGGCATTCAGTGGTAATAAAGATGTCACAAGTGGTACATTCTCGTGGCTGTAATCACTTACGGCGGCAACAAAGAGGGATGTAGTTCAATCCCTCTCCATTGCATGACCCACTTGGTGTCGGCACAAGCCATGTCCACGGAAAGTACCCGCATGAAGCGCAAGTCAACCTTGTTCGTGTTTTATGTTTAATAATCCTATTGTGAAATTGATTCACTTAGATTGCATTTGCACAATTTTATTAATGAAAGTTGAAACAATAATTGAATATTTAGAAGAAGTACTCGAAAAGATCTTTCTGAATTATGCTGGCCAAAAATTAAAGTCCGCTGAATCTAACTCAAATATTTCTAAAAAAAGTTTTAATAGATATATATACAGTCTTCGTATTCTCCACAGAAATCTGGAGATAATGCAACCGTAATTAAATCCCAGTTGGTATAATACTTTAATGCATGTAATGCTGTGCGAATCGCTTCTTCATCTTTTAATTCTGCTGTACGCCAGTACTTCGAATTATTAAAGTAGTCTAAATCTAAAAACTTCGCTTGGCTATCTCGAAATGACATGTTTCCCAAAAGGAATGCATCTACACCCATAAAAGGGGAAATAGTTTTATCCTGTCCCTCAATATACTCAAAACACTTAGACAAATAATATTCATTTACTCCCCCTGAATGATCTGAATAGCATTTCGAACTTTCATTTGCCGCTTCATAAATATCCTTCACTGTTATTTCTTTTGTACTTGCTTCTTTTTCATTGTCAGGATTACTTACATACACGATATTTTGAATCGTCCCCCTTAAAAAAACTAGGTATGATGAAGTTATCCATACGAAGCTCTAGTTCGAGATTCTCTTCATCCTGTTCATAATAAGCCATCTCAAACAATTCTTCGACTGTGTTGGCTGTAAGTGCTTTCTGATTATCTACCAGCTCAGGCACATCGTCTAAATGCGTAAAATTCCCTCCCACCTTTCGATAAATTCATAACCAATCTAAATAAAACTAGCCCAGTTACCAAAAAGGGAGCAAATTCTTTTTCCAGAATCGCCCCCGTTTGCTGAAGTTAAAAATTCAACATCTCTTACACAATACTTTTCTTTCTTTTTTCTAACTATTAAAGAAAATGGATATGAATTTTTCACAATATATAAATTCTTTATATCGGATGTACATTTGAAAGACCAAACCAACTTTTCGCCTTGTCTATAACCGGTGGTGTTGGATTGTGATAGTAAACTACTAAATCTTCTTTTGCCCTTGTGCAGCATACATAAAACAGCTTTTCCGTCCGTTCCAGAATATTTGGATATGATAAACCTTTCCCAGTTGGTAAGCTATTAAATATATTATCATCGAATAAGTATTCGAAATTATAATTTGGCCAATTTCCATTATCTAACAAAACTAATACATTGTTATATTCTTCACCCTTTATTTTATGTTGCGTTGAAAAAGGAGTATTGCCGTTCAAATACGCAAATAAATCTTGAAATTCTTTAAACTTAACTTCCTTCAATCGATCATATACATAACTCTTTTTTTCTATAAATGAATTGAAGTTATCATCCTTCCTGCATATTCTATTTTGGTGAGCAAATTCAATGACTTCTCCAATCTTTTTATTTGACATATCTTGCATTTCTTCAATAATTCTTTTAATCTCCAGCTTATCCTTGATAGATCTTATTTTAAATTCCGTTTTCCTTAAAAACTCATTATATTCCCCTTGTTTATACAAACTAATATTATCTTGAATCTTAAATAGATGATTTATTATTTCATCCCTTTTAGAACTTGGTTTAGAAGGATCATCACTGTCATCCTTTTTATCGTCTAATAACATAGCTTTATCCAAATATATTTTACTAAAGCTATTAAATGGAATATTTTTAGCATTCTCGTATAGTTCTAGATTTTCATTAATGAATTCTCTCATCCCTTTAGTAGGTAATATAGGCTTTTGTTGTACACCAATTTTACCCTTTAATAAAGTATCAAGGACTTCCCCAAATGAATATCCATCAAATTCAGTCTTGTCGTCCACATTCTTAATGTATTTAACAATTCTATCTTTATATTCTAAAATCTTATCACCATCGTAGATTTTCATTAACTCATTAAAACCAGCTTGTGGAGCAATTAGGTTGTGAGTCAAGTTTAATTCTTTTGTTTCCTTTGAATTAGTAAAATCCCACTTTAACTCTTTTTTTAATTGATTAAGTTTATCTTCATTTGTACTATAATAAAATCTGATTTTCCCCGTTTTGATACTTCCATTCTTCATGTTAGGAGCTGTCGAATCGGCTGATGGTTCTTGAACTATACCATCTGTCCTTAACTTATTAGCCAAATCAATAACTAATCTAGGGTTTCTTCTATTTTGTTTCTTTTTAACTTCTTTTATCTTTCCTTCAGAAATATAGCCCTTAAGATCGCCAATACCACTATCATAGATAGATTGCATAGCATCGCCAAAGAAGCCTATTATATTTTGGCCTTTCCCTTTTTTTAGATGGTTTAAAAAAATCTCAACAACAATTTCGTCAGTATCTTGATATTCGTCAATAAAAATAAATTTAAACCTATCTTTCACTATCTTACAAAGCTTTGGATAATTTTCAAACATTAGATTTGCCAACACTAAAATTTCATCATGTGAAATTATTCCCTCTTTAATTAGCATATATTCTTTATACTGAATAGTCTTACCGTTAAAATAATCGGAGTCGACATGTTCGGAAAGTATTAATCTTTTATGGGTTTTTTCATTAATTAATTCAATCAAAACCTTTTTTAATTCTATTTGAAATGATTTTATATTATCCCATAAAAACTTATGAATAGTACTTACAGTTAAATTCCCATGTTGAATACGTCCTTCGATTTCAGTAACTGCAGCATTGGTATAAGTAATACAAGCTATCCTATCAGTGGGATTTTCTAATAAGGCTTGATTTATTACTTTGACGAGAGAGTAAGTTTTACCGCTCCCTGCACCTCCACTTAACAGGAAATCAGATTCATTATCTATGTGGTTAAATATTTGTTGCACTTCGTATTCCAAGTCTAATCTTCTTTCAACCATTGCAATCCCTCCTTAATATATTTCGGGATTTCCCAATTAGAATACTCCTGGCGTAAAGTTCTTTCCTGTCTGGTCTTTATGCAACACATATTGATTTCATTCATTTTACTATTTAATAATATCTCCATTGCAAATGCAGGTTTTTTACCAACGCCATTTGCCATTTCATAAGAATCTATTTTATCTGTCGCGAAATCTTTCATCTTTTTTTGAGTCAGACTAGGAAAATATAAACTTCCGGTAAATTCTTCTTCCTCATTAAACGTGTGTTTCTTAATGAACTCCTTATTAATATGAAAAAAACTATCCTCGAAACTACGTGCATGGTAAAGCTGATCTTCTTTATTTTTTTCTTCGGACTGATACTGTAAGAGAACATGTCCCTCCTCATTTACCTTCCACTCGTTTTCATCACTGTTTTTGATTAATGTCCTTTCAATAAGGGTTAATTTTGCTAGGGATTCAAGTTCTATATCTTTCCCTAGAAAGTATTTCAAAGAATAATTACTTGAACCATCTCCGTCAGAAACCCGGCAGGCCAATTCCTTTGTTTTTTCTGTTCCGTCTGATTTGAGCTTTTTATTACCTTCCTTGTCCTTGTCAAAAACGGTTTCAAAAGAATCTATATCAGTAATGATGAGTGACTTTACTCCTATAAAGTCGATGAATTCCTCGAATACGTGTGAGTAAGCCCCAACTTCTATTATTGAAATATTTTGAGACAATAAAGGAAGTGAAGTATTTTCATCTTTTAAAAATTCATTTAGTTCGTCTTCAATATCGATTTTTTTCATCATTGCAGGAAGAAGTATTCTTTCTGTATCACCCTCTATAAATATAACTTTGTCAGCAAAAAAGAGGTCTGACCTATGCAAAGTTAGATACTGTTTTAAAAACTTATAATTGTTTTTATTTTCACAGTAGATTTTCTCTAAATCTTTAAGGCTTTTCGATTTTACTTCATTATCTTCTTTCCTGAAATACTTTATATCTTCAAAATCACTCTCTGCAACTATATGTGCGGAATGGGTAGATATAATTGTTTGAAGCTTTCGATTTTGACCACTTCTAACTGGTATACCTTCACCTAATAACGATTTTATGTTTTTAATGAATATCTTTTGCATCTGGGGGTGAGTATGGACTTCTGGTTCCTCGATGAACAAAAGGTTTATATCTGCGGGGTATGAATCCTTACTATTTTGAAACTCATTAAGAATAATTTTTATTTCAAATATCATACTAATCAAGTTCATATAACCTAGTCCGTTATAGCTTTCAGGTAATTCAATACCTGAATTGCTTGATCCATAAACAACTGTAGTATTATCCTCTAGTAACTCTTTATGTTGAAGAGTAGATGTAATTCTTATTGAAGATTGATCCTGAGTCGTCCCTCCGAACTTTCTCACATCTTCAATAATTTCATTAAACATCTCTCCATATATATCTTCAAGCTTTTTATCTGTTTCAGTTAAAGCGTTCTTGAATTTATCAATTACTGTTCTATTTACATCTTCATCTTCCATCTTTTTATAAATCTTGGCTGATTGTGTAGAAAGGCTTCTTTCCGTGTCCTTATTTGAAACATTCCTTCTGGCATTTATCCATTTGAAGTTGACTATATTTCCTATATTTATTTTTTCCTTTAATAAATCTGTATAAACGCTATCATTTTCTTTACCTGTTTCAGTATCATAAAGAATACTTTTTTTTGATGTTGTAAAATAGTTTCGGAAATTTTGTTTAATAAATGATAGAATATCTCCTGTTTGATTAGATTCCAATTCTCTTTGGCTATTCATAGCGTTATAATCATCTTTCAGATTAGCAAATTCACTCTCTAGAAGTTTATATTCAAATCCCAGTACAATTACTTTGTTTTCTGGATCCAAATCCATGATGACTTTGTCTCCTATATTTGACAAGTCATCATTGTCGTCATATTTAATAAATAACTTTAAAGATATCCCTATAAAAGGAAAGGGTTCACCAATTGAATTAGGATAAGAGTCTGATTCAAAATATGATTTCAATTCATCTCTAAATGAACTATTAAAATCATCAAAAGAAAAGGGACTACCATTAAGAAATTTATCTAATATAAGTAATAAAGAGGTTTTTCCACAATTGTTTTTTCCTAATATTAAGCTTAAATCTTCTTCCAATTGTATTGATGAATTTTTTAATAGTCGAAAATTTTCAACCTTTATTTCTGATATCCGCATTTACTACATCTCCCTACATAAATTAATTTAAAGGATTGTCATCTTAATAATTTAGGTGATTCTAATTTTTTGTAAATACTTTTGCTTGTGTTTTCTACAATCAAATGACTCTTTCGTTGGATAACTGAATAATCAGCCGCTTATTTTAGTGTAACATATTTCCAGTTTTTTAAGTATTGGAATGTGAATGTGTATCGTTTGAGTTTTTCTGATGCTTTCAAGTGATTTGATGAGATCTCAACCACTTCAACCTTGAGTTAGCTTACAAAATAACCGTACCAATCTCTTAGTAACGTTTAATAAGTGGAACATCATTTTTTGCGTATGGCGGTAGTCAATGTCCCTGTATGTGGGCAACTCGTCAAGAGAGGGCATCACGTCTTTTGCATCCGTATCCATTGCGGTGCCCGTGTTCAGGTACTCATCGATATCCGTACTTATCCTGCTGTAGCCCGTCAGCAGGAGTACAACGGTCATCAATTGCCTGTTCATAAACATCCTTAAATTCATCTAGTTCATTTAAATAATACTTTAAAAAGATATGATACACTTTAATAGATACAATTATATATATTTAAGAAAGAATTCAATCAACGTAACCGATTCAGGATTACGATTAACCCAATCATCCTTTTCTTCAATTGATTTCCCCAAATGGTGAAATTATTATTGTTAACACTAGCTAGAACCAAGCTTATTCTAATCATATCCCATCCTCAGTTTTGTTCTGTATTCGAATATGCCTTATATAGTCAGGGTATTGGTTTAAATACCGCGTTGCATCTTTTATCACATCGCTCAAGTCTTTAGTTGAGTAAGAATTTTTACTTGTAGTGATTTTGTATCGGGGAATTATTAAGCTTAGATGCCCTCTAAGTGCTTTAATAAATGGTTCAGATATTTCTTTTGCTGAATTTCTGTTAAATGTATACTCTTCACATTCAGTTGGGTACCAAATATAACTCATAATGATTAAGAATGCAGCATGTAAACGATAAATTTCATTTGCATCTCCAGACATGATATTTTCATAATACTTTGGCCATATCTCTCTTAGAATCATAGAAAACTTTAAAAATGTTCTTGGATTAGCAAGGTTTAAGTCTTCGTTAAAACTGCGGAAAATCTTAGAGTAAGAAGACTTTATCTTGTCTACATCTAACGGAATCAACTCCCACTCTTCCTCTAATTCTTGGATAGTTTTTAAAGGAAAGTCCAATGGAAATTTATTTTCATCTAAAAAGATAAAGGCATCTAAACATTCTACTAACTGCTTTTCAGCTTTTAAAGAAGTGTTTAAGTAAGGAATTAAAAAATGATCAGTCAATGTACGAATTTGATATTTTGTATTTATATAATAGTTCCTCTGGAATATTTTTTCTAAGTAATAGAATGGCCTATTGATGCCCTTTTTTTCTAATGCTTCATAGACCATCATTTCGTCCATAGCAACAATAAATATAATTCCTGGAAAATCTAAAGCTGATTTCATCATTTGAAAAACAGTTATTATCTCATTCGGAAAGAGTCTATCTAGTTCATCGATCATTACAACAATTTTCTTTTCTGTATAGCTATATGTCCGCTGCATTTCATCGTATAACTCTTTCTTTCTACGAGACAAAGGTTTATCAAATAGTAACTCGCCGACCCCCTTGATAGCTTCACCAGTACCACTAGACAACTCTCTAGCACTCCTGGAATCCAAACCATTGGATATAGCTCCAAAATAAGTAGCTATTTTTGTAGCTGAAGGAATAATTTTTTGTGCATATTCAGCAAATTTTTGTTTTGTATTAGTGTATCCACCATCTATTTCATAATAGATCTCCTCAAATAAGTTATTAATTAATGAATCACGATCCGTAACCATCCAAGGATTAAAGCGAATAACACTACAATTCTCTTTACTTAAAGATTGCTCAATAAAATTTAGCATCGTAGACTTCCCGGATCCCCAAGGCCCTCTAATTCCAATTGAATAGGGTAAATGAGAAGGAAAAGAATTAATAAACGTTGCAATTTCTTTTGCCTTAGCTTCGAAACCAAGTTTATCTAATTCTATGAATTCTACTGGCAAATAATTAATTTCTTCCATTTTTTTCTCCTCTAAAAAAGTTTTATTATACTATATGTTTAGTGTAAAATTGGTATCGTCGCTATTTTTCTGTTTATTGTAGAATTATTATCCGCATTGCGTTAAAATGAATTGCTACATTTCCGAAGTTAAGGCACTTTTATTTGCGTATCGTTCTGGGTTGATGTACTGACTCGAATGTATTATTTCACCGGTAAAATAACTGATACCAATTATTTCAGGGATATCGGGAGAGTCAAACGATCCTGTTACTGAAATTAATGTTTTTGCTTTTATTAAATCCTCATCTTCAGTTTTGATTATAAATAATTCTTGAACTTTAAACTTCAGTTACAGATTCTATTATTTTCTTTAAAACCGAAAAAAGTTTATTTTCCCCAGGATATTGGTATAAATTATCAAAACTTCCCATCAAAGTCATCTGCTAAAGTTCTCCTTTTTTTAACATCATTTAATAAGACAACATTATCTTCTTTGGTTATTAAGTAAGATGTTTGCTCCTTTTGCAAGTTTTCAAATCCTGTATAAAAGTCTTGAGGATTACTCCATGCTTCATCTAAAGCACGCTTAATTCGTTTATTTTTATTATTCATATTAAGTAGATTCTCCAATGGAGTTCCATCCGAAGGGCTATAATGAAATAATTTAAGAATACATTCTTTCAAAAGTGTTATTCGTTCTCTTAGTTCCTTTTTAGCCTCCTTTTCTTCTTTTAGTTTCACTTTCAGTTCTTCGTTTTTTTGCTTTAATTCTCTTTCTTTTTCTATACTTCTTCTTACTTCATTTTCGAGGGGTATCAAATGTTTTATTAACCTCTCAGGATCTTTTGAGTACTTATATACTACATCTGCTACATTCGGAATGTCCTTTTTATTATTATTTGAATCTACAAGAGTTACGCTTCTGACCTGATTAGCTGTATCAATGATTTCTCGACCAGGTTGGCCTTTTTTTCTCCAAAAGTCTTCCGAATATGTTCTGCTACATACATCAGGCCTCTCCTTATAAAGCTCTAAATGATATTTATACAACCGTAGGTACTTGATCTCTCCTTGAGGCCTAACATTCTCTCTATAATGGGCTATGATTGTCCATAATTCTTTTTCAATATATTTTGTTGATGGTCTTCCCCTACTTTTTTTCTCCTTGTTAATCAAAATCACCCCCTATTAGCATAGTTAAACGTGCGATTTCTACTAAATGTTCCTGGACAGATGCAGCTTTAGTTTCTAATGCAGTAAATACACCCGGGTCCACATCGGATACCATTGTTGCTTTAAAATTCTCATTAATGTTTTTCAGAAAGTTCCCCATCTCAATGATTTTCTGTTTCCGTTTTGTGATTTTTCCTTCAATTTCAGATTTTGAATCAACTAATTCGAGAGGGTGAATCCACCAATGCCTACATAACATACACTCTTCACTTTCACACCTTTGCAGTTCATCGGTACAATATCCTATTTCCATTGGAAGTCTCGTATTATTGGAGGGAAGCCTGAAGCTATTTCGTTCTATATCCTCGAATGAAATTTCGTGTCCTTCAAAGGCTCCACTTAACTTCCCATCTTGCCTGAAAAATCCATCAATTAGTTTTTTAACCTCAATATCAATAAAGTATTCCGTATGATTTGAATAGTGATATTGTGCTTCTATTGTTGAATGCCCTCCAAGTCTTGCTATTTCGATTGGGGATATTCCTTGCATTAATAAAGAACAAAATGCGAAATGCCTAGTATCATTAGGCCTTACTTCTCGAATAACCGTTATTTCAAACTTTCCATAAACAACCTCTTTATAAAAATGCATTAATAAGTTATGAAAATTATAACGAACATAATAATTTATATTCCCACTAGGTAGTGGCATATGTTTCCTTTCCCTAAGTGCTAAATATGCTCTATAGGAAATCAATGTCTCAGTTTCTCCATATTGATTTGTAAGCTCGATATACTCTTCTATCAGATCGAAAATATCTTTGGTGATTTCTAATGTGTCAATCACTTGAACTTTCCGTTTAGCTGCTGGTTGCTTTTTACGAGGTAGGGCAATATAGTAACTTCCGTATTTCGCTGTAATACACAACCTCTCAATAAGACAAAACTCGCTTATTCGCATGGGTATAATATTTGTTATCTTCCACCAGAGTAAAATGGGAGCAAATAAAAGATTGGAAGGATTGCGAATCCCAAATTTAAAATATTTATTGATACAATAATCAAATTTTAATACATCCTTACCCGATGGTAATTGTCTGGCAAATGCTTCATTAGGTATCCCTTTCCTTATAGACATTAGGGGTTTATGGTAAATTTCAAAAGACTTTAACTCGCTGAATGTTAAAAAGCTTAAAGTTACCTTTATCATTTCTATTACAGGTGATAACCCTGACCTTTCTTTTTTTAATTCATATAACAATTCTTCTCGGGTCTTATCTTGCTTGTCCATGTTTTCCAAACAATTTTGGACTGCTGGTGAGAAGTTTCGCAATGATTCAACAAACAAATTTGACTTATTCGGGTTAAAAAATTCGGTTTGTTCTATTACCTTTAATAGTACCGCCAATTTCCGATTTACTACTGCTGGATAATAACTTTCTAAAAGTTCAACAACCCAACATTTGATCAATATAACAGATGTTGAATTCCAGTAATCTCTAAATCTATGTGTATTTTTCATTTCCATAAAATTAAATATAATATTAGTTTTGTGCAGATGATTTTCAAAACACCAAATATCATCCTCAAATTCCCCATTAAAAATTGGATCTTCTTCCCGTATGATATTCAGTATTGCGTTCGCTTTAATTACACTTTCTTCAAGATTAAACTTTTCTTCCGACAACTCATCCAAATCTATAAGTTCACTCAAATTTTCTTTGAACATACCCTTACCTACTCTCATTGCTGAAATCTATAAAGTTCTTTCAAGGAACCAATATTTTTTTGTTTTTCAATAAATTCAGCTCTAGGATCTGTTATAAACTCATAGACATCAAATCCGAACCTTTGTATTGCTTGAGCAAACAATTCCAATTGAATATAGAATAATCTCGCCCGTTTTCTTTGTTCGTAGAATGGCTTTTCTATTTCGAGTTTTTGAGATTCTAAATATCTATTCAATCTGTCCTGAAGGCTCGCCCCAAGTGAAGAGAGGGCATAGTAATTTGGTATGGAAAATGCACAGTCAAAACAATCTACACCTTGTCCTGTTTTTACACAACCACTTTCAGCAAACATACATTGAATATTTTCTTTCTTACTTGGCAATTGTCCTGTTTCAATTTTATTTAGGAATTCCAAAGCCTCATCGAAACCCATTGAAAGAATGCGATCCAAGACGGTTTTTCTATCAGTATGTATTACATTTAAAAAACTTGATATCTCTTCAATTTTATGAATATCTCCAAAGTAGTTTTGTATGCATTGAATTTCGGTAGTTCTTTTTTCTCGATCAATTTCAACACCTTGCAAAACGTCTAGAAACGTATCGTATACAAATCCAAATGATTCTCTTGCAAATAATTGCTTTGAAAGAAAGTTCAGATCTTCTTCAGGGATATCAACATAAAAATTAGTCGTTTCTTGTTTTAAATGCCCTCTCATTTTCTGGATTGTTTTCAATCCTGCTGTTCCTTTTTGCGTTTTACTTAATATTACATAAACATAAGACATTAATGATCTATTCATCTTTCTTGAGGAAAAAAGGAATTGTTCCTCACCAAAAAGTTCAAAAAATCTCCTACTTCGGGTTTCGGTAAATTGTTGCCCCTTAGTTGAAAAATCAATTAACGATTCATGGAAAGGTGAAATTGCATTAGTCCTTAATTGGCATATAGCAATCGCAGTAGCAAAGGGTTTTTTTAGTTCCTTAGAACAAAAGAAATAGTTTTTTACTTGGGTTTTAGAAATGATGAATTCTGCTCGATACACTTGGTTAATAATGTAATCAGTATCTTCATCACTTAATTCGTTTCTTAACATCCAGTCCAAATCAATTATTTGTGTTCCACTTAAATTAACTTGAGGGAAAGAAACGGCATCTGAGTGTCTCCATGCGTTATTCAAATGAAGAAGAATATATAACCAACTTGATGCATAATATTTTAATGTTCGCTTTGAACCCTTGCCAGAAATTATATTTAATGTATCTAATATTGCCCTTTCTTTATGTAAACTTATATCCTGGGCATAGTTATATAATTTTTTATATTTCTTGTACTCATAAATCGACTTATCTTTAGGATTTATCGTAATATTATAAGGATTAGTAACCCGTTTAAGATCAAAAGTTTCTAACTTTTGATTCTTTAATTTATAATAGACTTTTTTCGCAAATTGATAGATTATCATAGCGTTATTTAAAGGGATTTGATTAAATAAAATGTTAATATCATTTGAAGTAACTGAATATATTTCAAGTTTCTTTGTTGAACTTACTAGGTTAATCAAATGCTCTGTTTCATTAACATAACTATTAATATATTTTTGTTTGGAATAAACACTAGATTTTGATCTATTAAGCCTACTTGAAACAAATTGTAACCAATTTTCAGATGTAAATGGTCCTAGTTCATTTAAGTTTATTCCACTAACCTCCAATCGGTATTTAAAAGTATCAAAATCAGATTCCATTGATACTGTTGACAGTACTCTTTTTATTCTAATTTTTTCAAACCATGTATTTACAGCTTCTCTCGAATACATAATTCTTTTGTCTTTGAAAAGGGGACGAAGCAAACTATCTATTGGTTCACCTTTCACCTTACATTGTGTAGAGTTAAAAGAGTTAATAGAGTTAAAATAACCTTTATTAAGAGCAATTTCTTTAATTTCAGCAAGTGACATATATTTTTCTTTTAAAGCATCTTGGCGTATTTTTAAACTATCTACAACCTCCCTTATGTAATATTTGCGTTGATATGCATCTCTTTTTGTTATAAGGCTATACTCCTCTTCAATTTGCAGATAATGTTTACTCAAAGTTACCGATAGAATTTGTTTGAACTCATCTAATGAATAATAATGATCTGAATTAACTTCCATTGATTCTAAGTGTTTAAGTATTTTTTCAAAATCACTTCGCTTAAAATAACGTTTCATACCTAATTGGAATGAGTTTATTTTTAACTTAAAACAAATATTATTCTTATACTGTTTGTTTTCTAATTGACTACATCTACTTATCATTTCATCCAAAGAAATATAATTAGAAATAAATCTGTCTATTGAGTGTTTACTAATAAATAATTTTATTGAATTAATTGGATATTCTACAAAGACATATTCAAAAGGAGAATCGGTTCCCTTGCTTTCAAGAAACTTTTTAAAGGGATAAGTACTATTGGAGTAGCTAAATTTTATTTTTTCACGCATTTCAGGAAAGCTTAAATAATTTTGGAGGATAAATGCTTCATATGATAAACGCTTTCGTAGAGATTGAAGTTCAACCTCTTCATTTTTTCCTATTACAACTCCTGCCTTAATCAATTTTTCTATTCTCTGTATAAATAACTTCCTGGAATCAAAAGTAGGATATAGATCTTTACCTCCAAAGTACAAATGAGCATCCTCTATCTTAATCATTGTTATCACTTACTAAACACCTCCCAATCCCAATTTCTTGTCATAGTTTTTCCAACATCGACTATCTCTTCAGATGAAAGAATCTCAATTGCCATTTGAAAATTTGATATTGCGTTCCTATAGTCTATATACTCTTTTGCTGATTCAGTGCTTCTATCCCCTCTGGCAATAGCCATCTGTTTGTCATCAAGTCCTCTATTATATAAAAAGTTTGTAAAAACTCCTCGCCCAATATGGGTACCCCAAATTGATTCTCTTAGCATATTCCAGTCAGAATAACGGCCTTGTGTTGAATTTAATCGCTCCAAGTAAGCATCCTTAACTTTTCCAAATTTCTTCTCATATGTACCTCCAGAAATTGTTTTACCTTTAGAGTCAACAAAAAAAGCGTAAGGATTCATTTTTTCAACTTTCATGTTCATTTTTATATGGGCATCGTATAATTCTTTTAAGTAAGTGCTTGGCAAAATTGGTTGTATACGTGCTCTTTTTACTTGTTCTTTTGTGGTGTTTTGAAGATGTCTGAATAAAATATTTTGATTATCTAGTACAGCAACATAATTTGATCCGCTTAAAAAGTCGGTTGGAATACTTCCTGCTGTCAGGTTTACAACCTCACCTCGCCGTAGTCCTCCAAAAAATTGAAGTGCAATTCCAAAAGCAATTTCAGGCATTACTCTTCGAGCCTCTTCTAGAAACTCATAAACTAATTTATTTCTTTTTTCAGGAATGTCCCCAAAATCCTTAAGTTTATTTTTAATTACTCTATTCGTTGAAGGGTATTGGGTGTCAAGAGTAGGATCTAAAAAGGGGCTAATGATTACTTCTTCACCTCTTTTTGATATATACGTATCAAATACGATTTCTTCATCTATTAGTTCCATACTTTTCAAATAGCTATAAAAATGTATCAGATATCTTTCAATTGAACCCCTCACATAATCATATGCCAGCTTTTTTTCTGAACAATGAGTGATATATTGTGCTGCATGTTTAAGTTGTAATCCTCTAAAGCCTTTCTCATGTAGGATTTGGTAATCTGGGTTTCCTTTAATTATTTGTTCATTGATGAAATTTAATAAGCCTACTATCTTTCTAGCAGGATTTATTTGAGCGCTTATACTTTTACCCTTGAATTCATAATTTTCTTTAATGAAGTGAGTAATTGGATGAGGCACAATAATACCATTTTTTTTATTTTGTACACCTATTGTGATTACTGTTCTCTGCTCCAACTGGTTATTACCAAGTAAATGTTCTATCTTATTTTCTCTTACAACCCATTTGTACTTTTCTAATTCCATACAATTTTCACCCCTAAACAATTTATAATGTTAGTATCTTATATTAGATTATTTATTTAAAATTGTTTTAAAGACTCAACCCATAGTATATTAATCTGACCAACGTTTTATATGTTTCAAATATTTCGAATTATATATAATCCCCATAATATACTATAATGGGAAAAAAGAAAACCCTTGTTTATAGTGTATAAACTAAGGCTCACGGAAAGATAATATATAGTTTCGATTTTTATCCCATAAGTAGGTGTACAAGGCAATAAGAGGCGGCACATACCGTTAAAAGATAAGGTCGTCACGAGTGTCCGTCAGTATCGAGCGGCGCGAGGATTGACTACATTTGAACATGCCCAACCGGATACGCCCCTTTTCACAACGAATACAGGGCGCGCTTTCTCCCCATCCTATTTATCTCAGTATGTGAGCGCACAAATATCGAGTACTGTTCGACTGAAGTTATCTGATCCGTCACTTAACATCACACCGCACGTATTCCGCCATGCCTTTGCGATTATCTCTAAACTCAATGATGTCGATATTTATACCATAATGAGATCCTTGGGGCATGAAAAAATTGAAACGACGATGATTTACTTAGAGAAGATTTTTGAGAAAGAACGTCACGCGATTCATGCTTGGAAATCGGATCAATTTGGAGAATATATTTGATTCCTATAGAAAATACCCTCACGTAATCAGTCCAAAACCGTAGTTATGGAGCTGATCCGTAAGGGTATTTCACGCCTGCTATTAAATTGAGAAGGGTTCTTCCTAATAGATTTATATGCAAACCTTTATTTTTTTCTGGTTAGATTATAGTTGCTTGTATTTTTACTTTTATCAGATGCGTTTTTAGTGTATTTTTTTGGATCTTCAAGGAAATTTCCTTCATTAATCAACTTGCTTTCATATTCGGAGAGATTACAACGATTGTATCAGAGGTAGAGTAAATCATATCCTTTAATTTATCTATGATATAATCAGTTGTTTTATCGGACATAACTGGTGATTCGCTTATTTCTCCTTGATAATATTTAGCGTCCTCCCCGAGTGCTTCCACAATTCTGTCTCTTAAATCCTTAGCTTCGGAATGTTAATAAGATATAAAAGTTTTATATGCCAATCAAATTCCCCTCGCTCATTTATTTTTAATTTTCTTATATTAGTTACATTACATTTTAACTATATTACTTGAGGCGTTAGCACTTTGCTAATTGGATAATGATTTTTACTACAGTATCAATTAGTTCTTCGGGATTCTTGCTTCATCACCCAAATCGATATATTAATGGAAGTACATCAAGCTAATGGTAAGCCCGAACTATAAAAATAAGCATACCTTTTCAGTACGCATGACAAACAGCCGTCTAGGATGATTTTTCAAATCAAATAGGCGGCTAATTTTATTATTTGCTACATGTTGCTTGAACGGTCTTTGACCAGGGCAAGTACTGATCTAAAATCTTAGGATTTTGATGGATATTGAGATTCGGTAAATCTGTCAGCAGCTTCTTTAGATATTCATAGAAATCGATGCGATTACTCTTCGCTGTCTCTGCGAGACTTAAACAAATAGCGTTTGCCCTTGCACCGGCCTCGCTAACGGAATGCATCCAATTTTTTCGACCTATGACATTGGGACGGATAGCATTTTCAGCTGGATTATTGTCGATTTCAATCCGACCATCATACAAAAATGCTTTTAATCCGTCAGCTCTATTTAATGTATACTCTGCTGCTTTTGCGAGAGCACTTTTACCGAAGAATGGAGACGTATCCACCCACTGAAAGAATTCATCCACAATAGGCTTCGAGTATTTCATGCGTTTTTTTCGGCGTTTACTTGGAGACAGGTTTTGAATTCCCGCTCCAAACGATATAATTTATCGCAATAACTCACGCCAATTTGTCCGTTTTTGCTATCAGCTTTCAACCAATAACGTCGGACATGCGCCTTATCCAAGTTCTTAGATAAGGCACATTATCCAAGAAGATTGGTTATCCGAGAAGAATTACTGTATGCCTTACAAATACAGTAATTCTTCTTTTTTTCTCGGATAATAATTTGAT
>NZ_JADBEL010000040.1 GCF_014873855.1 Sporosarcina limicola
TCAGTGGTAAACACGTTGGCAATGAGTGGTACAATTCGTGGCAATCGCTGGTACAAACTATGGCAGAAGTGGTACATTCTCTTGGCTGTAATCATAAATAGTTGTGCGAGATATTTTCAATTCTTTTCTAACATTCTTTCATTTTTTAAGTTCGTTCTACACAGGTTCTTTAAAACCCATTAGTATATCAAATTTATTATTCAATTCTTGATTCATTGACATATTTCTAAAAGCCCCATTTTTTTCATAGGATTTATGAATCAATGATTTTAGTAGATCAAAACCCTCTGTTTGATACTTATTCAACGAATAATAAACATATTCAACATCTTCACTTCTAATTGGTTTAATAAATTCAAACAACTTCCCAAGCATTCCAACAGTTATATCTGATAATTGAATAAAAATATTATTATGTGACTTAATAAAATTATAGTTTTCTAGCCTATTTCCATGTAGAATCATTGTATGCATTTTATTTTCTACCTCAACTTCTTCGTCAAAAAAATGGAATGAATTCTTAAACATATATATATTTCTTTTATACATAAGATAATATTCTTCAATAATAATATTATCTTTATTATTAATTAAAAATAGGGGCTCCTTGTATTTATTTTCTTGAAATAATTTTATCAAAAAATCTTTATACTTTAAATAATTGCTACTCAAATTATTAGTAGATTCAATACTGTCTATCATGTCATCAAAAAATGATACACTTTGCTCACTGCGTATATTTGGATAGTTATAGCGTTCAAAAATTTCAACAAAACTCTCTGTATTATTGTATACGAATTGGTATAGTAAAGTTTTAAAGAAATTCGTTTTTTGTAGATCTCCATTAAAATCAAACAGTGAATCAACAATGTCTACAATTGCGTAATATAAATTATCCATCATGGCGTAATGTATATAAATATCATATTTTAGAAGCCATGTTAAATAATCACGCATTTTTCTTCCAGAAATACATTTTAGAAAATCGCTTCCTTGGCTGCATACATTTTTAAGTTTAATTTCTTTAATTTGTGGCTGGATTTTCAATTTATCCTTTAAAGAATTAAATGATGATTCTATTTTCTCTTTATTATCCATATCTAAAACCACGCCACCTAAAACAAAATCCTTATTTTTATCAATATTTAAATGTCCGTCTTTTATTCTGAATTTCCTACAATTGTTTGTCTCGTCATAATAAAAGATACTTTTTATATCGAAATCCAGAGTAGAATCAAAATATTTATAAAAAGCAATAGCCTGTTTCCTCAAATCACTATAATCCATTTCTATTACCCTTTCGTTACTTATTGACATACTTTATTCCACCTCATTTTCTAATTTAATTTTTATTTCGCCCAATTAATTCGAATTTATGCCCGTACTTTTTTATGGATACAATTGAACAAGCCCAATCGAAAACACGTCTTTAATCCCACGTCCTTGTAACAGCAACGAGTACAGTCGTGAGCCATTCATCCCCACAAGCCAATCACTAATTTGACGGGCTTTCGCTTCCTCATACATGAGAAGGTCTTTGCGGTTATCCTGCAAGTTGGAGAAACCTTTCCGTACTTCATCCACTTCGAGTGAATTGATCCATAACCGTTTAATCGTTTGGTTTTTGGCACCTGTTTGATAGTAAATACTATAGAAAATATTCGATCCTTCGCGGTCCACGTCACAGCCATTAATGACCGTATCCGTCCCTTTAATGAGCTTCTTCACAATCGTAAACTGCTTGTATTTCCCCTTCGCCACCTGAAACTCATAGCGTTCCGGCAGAATTGGCAAACTGTTCAATGACCATTTTGTCCACTTTGGATCGTATGCTTTCGGTTCCTTCAATTCGACGAGGTGGCCAATACCCCATGTGATATAAGCACCCTCCGGGAAAATAGGAGAAGGCAATATTTCCAAATAACCTTCATGTCGTTTAACAGAAAAAGCATCCGCGTAAGCCTTCGCTTGGGATGGTTTTTCAGCTAGGATGACCGGTTTCATGATAGCACCTCTTTTCTTTATACGGTGAAACGTTAGTTCTTATATTTGTATTATCGCATAAATGGGGGAGGTTATCTAATTAGTGTAAATAGTACATTTCACATAAAGCTAAATAATATGAAAATCAGTGTCTTCACTATTAAGATTTTTTACAGAGCAATTCTTCATTTGAAATAAAGTGATAAGTTTTTTTCTTTTAATATATATCCTTCGGTGCAATTTTTTCTAAGAGCCTCATTGTAATAAAAAACCCTATTCTTATTTAGATAGTTAACTCTGTAGAACTCTGTGGGAATAAGTGAACTGTTCTTTCGTATAGCACACAAAATCTTATTATTGATAGGAAAAACATACTCAGTCCTGTTGGCTGAGTTTTGAAGTCTGCATACGGGATTGTCGGAAGTGATAAATTCTGTATCCAATGGTGCAATAAGCAATTCAACAGTTAATTCATTTATAATTTTATTAGCTTCTACTATAATAGGACCTCGGTCATTTAAAAACTCATAGTAATACTTCAATAAAATGTTGTGAATAAACTCTTTGTATTCCGTATCAAGAAAAGAATAGAGCCTGTTTTCTTCTGGAATTTTCATCGTTTTTAAAGAGCTTAAGTTAACTATATCTAAAAGCTCCTCGTATATTTCCATGAAAACTGGATGGCTAGGTGAAGTTCTCCACTCTAATGAAACCATGAACTTTATTAATTCACTACGCCGGACAGCTTTAATACTTGAAGAATATCGATTGCGTATTAGTTGACCTAATATATCCTCTACGATTGAGTTCCAAAAATTTTCATAGTAGTAATCCCAACCAGCTTCAATGTCTCTAACGTGAATATTTAAAATTTCTTTTTTAAGGCTTTGTTTTTTTTCTTCTGATACTTTCGTTCCGTTTAATAGATAGATATCCCACTTGTCATAGCGAGAAAAGTGATCATTTAATTCTAAAGGGTGGGTTAGGACTTGGTTTTCAAGCACCACCCGATATCCCGATAATGGTTTGAAAAACTTTTTACAATCCTTTTTTGTTCTATAAAGTGCGCCAGCTCGTCTAGAATAAAAGTAATCTATTCCTGCAAGCCTTTTGGTATTGCGAGTCCAATCTTGATCTATATTTTCATCGTTCTTTGCAATAAAATAAACAGATGACTTACCATGCTTCCAACCTCTCATATATGTTTGGGGAACGAGGTGATGGAAAACAGCATCAGTATCTAAATCCATGTTACTCCTCCTAAATCGAGACTTATGAGACAGATTAGTAAGTTCCTTGAGCCATATATAATCTTCAACTGCTTTTTATCACTTGAGAATCTATAACGTTCTTCATCATGTGTAACGAGAATTTCACCCCATTTTTTTCAGGGAGAATATCTTTTAAATATATATTTTCACCTTTTTCGTATCCTACTGGAAAAGTGATTGTGAGATATGTCATTAGCTTTTTTTCTATTTCCCAAAATCTGTACTTTACTTCCTTCCCTCCAGCGTGCTTTTCTAAAAACTTATCTATAGTAAGCCCTTTCCGATACCAATTTATTATCTCTTTATTAATATATACTTCATCCCAGTTATCGAAAAACGGGAAATGTGCAAATATATTCCTAATGAATTTAAATAGTTCACTAGCTATTACGGATTCCATTGGTGGCCTAGTCTCTTCGATGTGTTTAATGAACCACGTTATGGGGTCATAATTCAAGATTTCAGTATATATTGCAAAGGCTGTATTAACCTTCGTAAATCGATAGTGTGGATCTTTCAGCCAGAAATTGTCCACTCCAATTTCGTCATAGATATCGTAAAATTTGTTGTAAGCTAAATTTAAGAATTTAATTTCTGCAGAAGTCGGTCTTAAATTTGTCATTATAATAGTGAACCCCCCTTTTGTTTTAGCTTAGTTAAATCATTCACTATAAGAAAGTCGAGTATGATTTTTCATCAATAGTGTTTATTTCTAAATGGTATTTGGAAACAGCATGCGTATCAGTTTGGATTACAATTTCATTCAGTATGTTGATAGCTTTATATAGGTCATCAACCGTAAGTTTTCTAAGTGAACCAAGTCTAAAGTCACAATCTGGTGTTGCCCGTATATATTTTTCGTCTACTATACAGCGATTATGTATAATAATATTTCTAATAGCAATAAATTCAACAACTAGTTTTCTATAGTCATCCTTTACAGTCAAGGGAATCCCATTCGTAATACACCATTCTTCAATATTACCAAACCCTTTATTGGCTAAAGTTGAAATTTTACTTTCAATTACTTCCAGAATCAGAGTGTCTAAAGACTCTCCTTTTAAAAGTTGGGCAATAGAAATAGTTGGTTGATTATTATGCAAAATCTCAGGTTTTACTCGCAAAGTTTCACGAACTAGGCTAACTATGTATATTTGAAAGTTATCAATGAGTCTGCTGAAAATCATTTCAATAAATTCCTGTGAATGTTTTCTTAGTTGTTTAATATTTTTTCCAGGGGTATTATTCATTAAATCAACAGGGTTTTTTTCAATTTCTTCTTCAGTGATCATACCATCTATTAATTCCAGAGACTTTTTTGCGTGATAAGGAATATAATCGACAATTAAAACGGTGTCAATTATAAAAAAGAAAAAATTTATATCATTTATCATAGAATCATAGTAACTTATTGATGAGTTTGTGCCTGATATAGGTAATTGTATTTCAAGTTTTACCTCCACGAATATCCCCTCCAAAAGTCATTTGAATTCATTCTAAAGTGCAAAGTGTAGATTAAATACTAAGTGAACTCTCTATTTCCCCCTATTAAGTACGGGTGAAATTAGTACAAGTCATTACTCGCATGTGTTTACAAATTACGCCCGTTTCTTTCAACGGATACAATTGCACTCGTCCAATTGAAAATACTTCCCGAATCCCGCGTGCCTGCAACAGTAGCGAATAAAGGCGCGAGCCGTTCATACCAACGAGCCAGTCACTAATCTGACGGGCTTTCGCTTCCTCATACAGAAGAAGATCTTTTCGGTTGTCTAGCAAATTAGAGAAGCCTTTTCGTACTTCATCGACTTCTAGCGAATTAATCCAAAGACGTTTAATTGTCTGACCTCTTGCACCAGTTTGATGGTATATGCTATAGAAGATATTCGAACCTTCGCGGTCAACGTCACATGCGTTAATAACGGTATCTGTTCCTTTAATAAGCTTTTTCACAATGTTGAACTGTTTACTTTTCCCTTGGGCGACTTGGAACTCATAGCGTTCAGGCAAAATAGGTAAACTTCCAATCGACCACTTTTGCCATTTCGGATCATAGGCATGTGGTTCTTTTAGTTCGACGAGATGACCGATTCCCCATGTGATGTATGCACCTTCGGGGAAAATGGGTGAGGGGAGAATCTCCAAAAAACCTTCGTTACGCCTAACAGAAAAAGCATCCGCATATGCTTTCGCCTGGCTTGGTTTTTCAGCTAAGATAACCGGTTTCACAACAGCACCTCTTTCATTTATGCGATAAAACGTTAGTTCTTGTAATTGTATTATCGCATAAATCGAGGGGGTTTCCAAATCCATGATTAGGGGCTAATCCTACAAGCATTTAGACATGTTAGTATATACGTAAGCGTCATATTTGACGGTTACGGATAAAGGGCTTCTTTACCTTTGTAACTGAGCCATCGATTAGCTGCATTCGCAAGCTCAGGATAGAAACTTTCCCGAAGCTGCTGTAACTCTGCCGGCAAAGTATAATCGTAATATTTATATTCACCTTCGCCAAAACGATATCTTTTCATATTGATTGTCGTACGAAAATTTGCATTGTCTTCATACGTTTGCATCATTTTCTCTCGTTGTACTTTATCCAAAATCATCGAGAGTTTTGCGAACCCCAAATTATCCAACTGTTCGTGTATATTTCCCCAATTCAGAGATACAATTCGGTCATGAATACTTGTAATCATCTATTATTTCGCCTCCATTTTCCCCTTGTTTTTCTAGCCCTAATAGTTGTTCCTTCATTCCCGATCCACCCCTGTAACCCGTCAATTTTCCGCTTTTGGCGATGACACGATGACAAGGAACCGTAATTAATGCAGGATTAGATCCAATAGCTGTTCCTACGGCACGGACCGCGTTCGGTTTTTGAATCTGTTCGGCTATATCCGTGTATGAAACCGTCTGACCATATGGGATTTCCTGCAACGCTGTCCAGACAGATTGTTGAAATGCTGTACCATGAAGATCCATTGGCAATGTGAAATCTTTACGTCGCCCTTGCAAATAATCAATTAGTTCTGTTGCATATGGCTTCAATATATCCACATCTTCCGAAAGTACATAACTAGGGAGTCGTTTCTTCACCCAGGAGGTAAGTTCTTCAAATGGGGCATTTTGTGAACCGACATAACAAAGTCCTTCTGTTGTTGCCGCAATATACACCGTCCATTGCCCATGTTTCAGTAGCATCCAATCCACGATATTTTCAATTTTTTTCTCCATCTTTTTGCTCCTTCATTATTGTTTTTTGGTACTGTTTTGGTGTTTGGCCAGTTCTATTTTTAAATAATGTAATGAAATAGGGAGGATTCGGTAGTCCAACAGCAAAACCGATTTCTGCGATAGATTTACCGCTTGTTTTAAGCTCTTTCATTGCATTCACAATTCGTA
The DNA here is from genome assembly GCF_014873855.1 of Sporosarcina limicola. Lineage (GTDB taxonomy): Bacteria > Bacillota > Bacilli > Bacillales_A > Planococcaceae > Sporosarcina > Sporosarcina limicola. The sequence continues at coordinate 6,663 of NZ_JADBEL010000040.1, forward strand.
CTTGTTGGATGTATTCCATAGGCGTCAGCCCTACGACTCTCTTAAATGTCCGTTGCAAATGATAGGGACTTCCATGACACATGTCTGCTAGTATTTCCAACGATAACGGTTTATTATAATTCGTGTTTATATATTCTTTGATTTGAGTGACCCATTCTTCATCTGGCAGACGTATACCTCCGGGTTTACATCGTTTACAAGGACGAAATCCTTCAGATATGGCCTCATTCACATTATTAAAAATGCGAACGTTCTCTTTTTTAGGAACTCTCGACTTACAAGAGGGGCGACAACATATACCTGTTGATTTTACCGCGTAAATAAAAACCTTATCATACGATTTGTCATTTCGCGTAATCGCTTGCCATTGTTCATCAGTCAATCGCATAACGTCTTGATTGTCATTCATGGGACCACCTCATTTCTACTTGTAGTATACCCGTATTTTTTCGTTAATAAGGGCTTTTAGGGATGTAAACGCAAGATAACGAAATATTTGATTGCAGTAATATGATACAACTAAGTGTGTAGGCAATAGGAAGGAGTGTTTATTTGTGGTAGCTAATCAAAGTGTGGATTTAGTTATAAAGGTTCCAAAAGAATTCAGCTTTAAAGAAAATAGTAGTTATATGCAGCGATCTTCAAATGAGTGCATGTTTGAAATCCGGGATGATAAGGTCGTGAAGGTAATACCTACCGCCGATAACGTTTCATTGGTCGAGATTAGTGAAAGTACTGATGGAAATCTTGTCCTTCGTTTTTTAGGGGACACCTATCCAGTAAATAAAAAAGTACGTAACGAAGTGGAATTGTATGTGAGGGAATGGTTTGATCTGGATAATGATTTAAAGCCTTTTTATGAAATGGCTAAAAATGACTTGTTGCTACAAAAAGCTATTGATGAATTTTATGGATTACGTAACGTGGGGATTCCAGATTTATTTGAAGCATTGACTTGGGGAATTCTCGGGCAGCAGATCAATTTGACATATGCGTACACATTAAAAAGACGCCTTGTCGAAACATTTGGAAAGTCGATTGAATGGGAGGACCGTCAATATTGGATTTTCCCTGAAGCGAAAGACATTGCCAATCTTACAGTTGAAGATCTAGCCCCGCTAAAAATGACGATAAAAAAATGTGAATACCTTATCGGGGTTGCGCAGCTTATTGTTGAAGGAAGTATTTCAAAATCACTTGTAATGGGGAATGGAAACTTTAAAGAAGCAGAAAATATGCTTGTCAAAATCCGTGGTATCGGTCCATGGACTGCAAACTATGTATTAATGCGTTGTCTTCGATTCCCGAACGCTTTTCCAATTGCTGATGTCGGTTTGCATAATGCGATTAAACATTTAACAGGTGCAGAAGAGAAGCCAACGAAAGAAGAAATATTGAAAATAGCTGCCCCTTGGGAGGGCTGGGAATCCTATGCAACTTTCTATTTGTGGAGATTCTTGTATTGAAACAGAGTTGATCAGATGAACAGACGTAACGAAAAAAAGTATCTGCTCCTTGGAGCTGATGGAGTCCCTTACCAAAGTGTAAAATCAGGAACAATTGTAGGCTATCGGAGAGCGAAAATCTATGGTCGATTAGATTGTTCTTCCGCATTGCGGGCGATTGCAAAGGGGGCTATGTGAAACAGCGTGTTTTCTTCGCAGATGAACAGACTGCGATCGCCGCTGGTTATCGACCATGTGCTGTTTGTCTTCCTGAAAAGTATGCATTGTGGAAAGCCATACAAAGAAAGGAGAACGGATGATAAAAAAATTTCACGACAGTTCAATATCCCCTTTAATTTCGGATTACGAAAAAGAAATGCTTAAACAAGTTTCTTCTCCTATATTTCATACAAAAGCTGAATAACATATTCATTTTGTTACGGATTGTTGAATGAAATATAATGAAAATGCTTTTGATTGCTTTAGTAAATGAATTAAAACGCAAAAAACAGGAAGAATTTCTCACCCCTTTACTAGTACACTGAATCTATAAAAGGGGTGGGACTGTGAACAATAAATCTATTGGATTATTTCAAGGAATTGCATTATACATTGCAGCTATACTAGGATCGGGTGTCCTTTTTTTATCGGGGTTAACAGCCTCGATAGCCGGACCCGCATCTATTGTCTCCTGGCTTATCGTAATTTTAATTAGCTTTCCGCTTGCTTATTCCTTTGCTAGCTTGGCTAGAGAGTATCCTGATTCCGGTGGAGCAGCAACCTTTGTTAGAAAATCTTTCGGATATCATCTTGGCAATATGGTTGGGTGGTTTTACTTTGTAACAGCAACGGTTGGTCAAACCATTGTATCCTTAACTGGAGCTTTTTACGTCAGTCAGGCATTTGGATTTTCAAATTTCGGAACAACTTTAATTGCGGTTTTTATTTTGGTGATTGCGGGTATTTCAAATTATTACGGCGTAAATGTCAGTGGTAAAGTTGCCTTGATTTTAAGTTCGTTATTACTGATTCTTTTACTGGTAGCTGTATTTTTGTCACTTCCAAGAATACAATGGGGGAATTTCACTCCTTTTGCTCCAAATGGATGGTTTTCTGTTGGGAGTGCTATAACGGTTATCTTTTGGTCGTTTTTCGGTTGGGAGGCGATTTGCAGTCTGGCTGAGTATTTTAAAAGGCCCGAAAAAGACATTGTCAAAGGATCAATTATTAGTGTAATTGTTATTGGCTTATTATTTATAGCGTTAAGTCTTGTAACCATTGGAACGGGCACATATGGGAGTCAAGAAAGCAACCTATCTCCTATTGGGGTTATAATGGGCGATACAGTAGGAGTGGGCGCCAAAATTGTCACTGCTATTATAGCGTTAATTATTTGTACAGGGACATCAAATGCTTTTGTAGCCAGTCTAACGCAATTAGGCTATTCATTAAGCAGGGATGGTGCTTTTCCAAAACTTTTTTCAATACGCCATATAACTACTCAAATCCCAAGAAGGATGGTATTGTTTGTTATCTGTTTTTCGGTAACAGGTGTTTTAGTGACGAAGGCATTATCACTGACGTTTGATGATATTTTATTCATTCCGACCTCTCTTGGGATTCTAGTTTATGTTCTTTCAATGGCAGCTGGTGTTAAATTATTTAGGAAGAACACATCAGCATGGTGGGCATCATTAATCTCTTTGATTCTATGTTTGCTGGTGATTCCATTTTTTAAATTGTATATATTTGTTCCATTAATTGTCGTGGCTTTATATGCGATTTATATGATTATAAGTAAGAAGATTTCTGAGGGGAGGATTAAAATGTAATGAAGGATCAAAATAACCTTTCCAAGGATACGATGTGGAAAGCAACAATATCATGTGATCCAGCGTATGACGGGATATTCTTTTACGCAGTAAAAACAACCGGAATTTACTGTCGACCTTCTTGCAAATCTAGGGTTCCCAATGAAGAAAATGCATCCTTTTTTTCATATGCGGAAGAAGCAAAAAGGGCTGGCTATAGACCATGCAAAAGATGCCGACCAGATTTAAATTGTATAAATTATGATCCATTTGATTTCATTTTAGAAGATACTATGCTATTGATAAAAAATAACTATGATCAAAATATGTCTTTACATGACATCGCATCAAGTGTAGGGGTTAGTCGTTTTCATTTAAATCGGATTTTTAAAGAACGAACTGGGTGCACTCCACGAATATATTTAGAAAAGATCAGGGTCAGGAAAGCGAAAGAACTTCTTTTAATAACAAACTTTAATAGTACTGAGATTGGATACAAAATCGGATATCAAAGCATTTCTAGCTTTTACAATGCATTTAAAAAAAATACAGGATTTTCACCGACTCAATTTCGTGTTTGCCATGCTGAAAATATTGTCAATCAAGAATGAAATAATAAAGTATCGTATTTTGAATCCCTTGATACAATGAAATCAAATGAAACGTGCTTTTATTAACTTAGAATTTTTAAATGTAAAACAAGCTGGATTTATGCTAAATGATATCAGTAAAATCATGGATGAAAAATTGGCTGATTATGAAATGAGTATTTTAATAGAACAAAAACTTAATCTGGAAATAGACAAAATAAAAGCTTCCAACAAAGTAATAGAACAATTAGAAAGCCTTAATAATATGGTTATTAAACCAGAAAACGAGCACAAAAGAGAATACTTAGAAACTATGTTTGAATATGAATACAGCTTAGCGCCAAATGAAAATATATGTGTGGCATTGAATAATTTGGAGGGAATTTCGAAAGAGTTAGAGATGGTGGAACTAAAGGACAAAATTATCAAGTATATACTGAATAATGATCAAATAATCCCTGTAAGCATTGCTCTACAAGTAGAAAGTCAGATATTTAATTCATCTCAAACAAGCTATTTTGGCTTTGAAACCATACAGTGCTACTCCGAAATGAATCCATACGAAGAAGAGTCAGTTTTGAAGATAAAAGAAATCCTAGATAATAATGAATTAAACATGCCTCAACCCTATATTTATGAACGAATCCTAAATCCTGATGATTATTTATATTCATCGAAGCGTCTTTCGACATTTATTTTTCCTTCAATGTAATTGACCTTACCCTTAGGGTAACCTTTACACTATGTTTATAAGATGAGGAGGACAATATTATGAAGAAAAGTAAATATGCATTAGTAACGGGAGCATCCAGGGGGATAGGGAAGGCGGTCGTAATACAATTCGCAAAAGATGGATTTGATTTGTTATTGTATTACAATCAAAATACAGAAAAAGCGAATCTGGACAAAAAAGATATCGTGGCAATCGGTGGTCAAGAACCGGTAGTGTCTAAGATTAAGGAGCAACTTTTAAGTTGCAGCTTGCAATCACTTGATTCTTACCTTAATAATCCTGATTTACTGCGAATTTCCGAAGAGCAACTTTTAAGTTACAACCTGCAATCACTTGGTTCTTTTAAATAAACTTATAGTATTTTAAACTAAACTCAAGCCATCAGAAAGGAGGTAAATCCTTGGATGAATTTCATACTCGAATAAAAGAGGAAAGAGAAAGAATTGGATATACTCAAAACGATTTAGCTGATAAATTAAATATTAGCAGACAATCAATCTCGAAGTGGGAACGTAACATAGGTTATCCAAATATCGAAACTTTAATTGAAATAAGCAAAGTATTCGATATAACAATCGATGAATTATTGAAAGGAGATCAAACTTTGAAAGAGAAGATAATTAAAGACGGCAAACACTTAAAATACCCCAAACTAAAGCTTTTCTTTGATATACTGCTCATCATCGGAATTGTTATTGTAATTATTAGCGCACCAATTACACTTTTTTTAACACCAATTGCATTGATACCTGGTGTTAATGGAATTTTAATGGGTTTAATTGGATGGGTAGGTATTTTTTCACTTCTAAAAGATACGCTCAATATGTATTCCGATTTCCTTTTTGTGTAAACTAACAGTAAAAATCTTATAATAAATCATTGACCTCCTTCAGAAACTATACAAAATATTTCTAAGGAGGTTAACCGTTATGTTTTAGAACTTCTAATACTCTCCTTACTATTTTTGGGGATTTTTTATTCTTCTGTCATATTTAGTTTGTATGCGTTTCAAAATAACCGAAAATTATTCAGTGTTTAATTGAATAAAAAAGAAAAAGTTATTATTTATTTATGATTACAATAAATCGGTCCATCTCTCTCTATATCCCTAACAACCGCATACTGATAACCCCACTCACACATTGTGTGTAATACTGGTACAAATGATTCACCTAACTCCGTTAAACTGTATTCTACTTTTGGTGGTACTTCTTTAAATACCTCTCTTCTGACAAGCCCATCCTTTTCTAACTGCTTTAGTTGATCTGTTAAGACTTTTTGTGTAATACCCGGTATTAATATATAAAAATCTTTTGTCCTAACTGAATCTTGGCTCAAGAAAAAGAGGATTAAGCACTTCCACTTTCCACCTGCAATGTTCATAAAAATATTGATGCCAGTATTATGACTAACCATGTTCGGCTCCTCCCAAATAGGTACTTAAAAGTGGCTATACCACATTATTGTGCGTTATTTCTTTATTAATTATTGCCTACTATAATGAAAGATGCAACAAATAAAACCTTGGGAGTGTGTGTGATGAGTGTGAAAAATATTTTAGATAAAAGACGTTCAGTGAGACATTATGATCCAAGTTATAAAATCAGTCAAGAAATTCTAGTATCATTAATTGAAAGTGCGAGTAAATCGCCTAACGGAAATAATATTCAAGCAACTCGATACTTAGTAATTGATGATCCAAATTTACGGGATTTGTTATTACCTATAGCTTTTAATCAACATCAAGTGGCAGAAGCTTCAACTTTAATCGTCATGCTAGGTGATTATCAAGCTTTTGATAAAGATAATATCATTAAGATTCATGAGGAGGGCTTTCAAGCAGGTTTTTTTAATGAATCATTAAGAGACCACCTAGCCAATGCTGCAATAAGTTATTATGCAAACAAATCAGCCGAAGAGTTAAAGCTAGAGTTAACTAGAGATGTAAGTCTTGCTTCAATGTCCTTAATTTTATTAGCAAATGAAGCAGGTTTTGAAACAATCACGATGTCAGGTTATGATTCTAAACAATTAAAGGCGACTTTAAATATATCTGAAAGGTATTTAGACGTTTTACTTATAGCGATCGGTAAAGGTACTACAGCCGGTCATAAAACAGTAAGACATGATGTGAACAAGGTGCTATATAAAAACAAGATACTGTAATTATTTACTTCAGCAAGATGATGTACTTTAAATGCATTTTATAAAAAAATACCACGTCTGCTGATTAACCAACTATAGGTAACCCTCTTTCGCTGTATTCCCTCAAACGACATAGGAAATCGACAACCGCACTTAGCCATTCCACGGCTACTGTCTGCGCCAAAAAAACTGCGGGTGAAGCTGCGGAAAGAGATTGATTTTTTCACTGCTTTTTTCACTTGATCGAAAAACCATTTTAGTAACACAAATACGCTTAATACGATAAAAATTTGCGTAAATACAGCTTTTTTGGAGTTGTCAAATAAAATAGGGAGATCCAAGTAGCCTTTAATCCAATGGAAAAAAGACTCGATGGCCCACCTACCTTTATACATTTCGGCAATTTCTTCAGCGCTTACGCCCATCACATTCGTAACGACACGGATATCATGTCCTTCATGATCGCAGAAAGTTACAACGCGATAACGGTCTATCGTGCGGGATTGTTTCGTCCCCACCTGACACGTCACATCACCAACTACATTCGAATCCGGCTGTTGCATCCTGTTAAGCGAATGCGGTCGATGCAGTTCAATCCTTCCCTGAGGACACCCCTCCTGAATATCGATGTTGGTTTAGTTGCTTTACATCGTATCAGATTGGGTGTCTTTTTTCTATGTTTTTATTGGGAAAAACTAGCTAATCAACAGATGTGAAAATGCACATAAATAAAGAGTAATTCATCATTTACGTACAACTTTAAAATTAAGTGCATTTAATAGGTTAAGGGAATACCCAGTGGCGACAATGACTCGGATGGATTAACTTATATGTGCAGTAACTTTTATGGAGATATTAAATAATAGTTCCTTATGTAATCGATTGGTTATCAATGACGAGGTCAACGTCAAAACTAGTCACTTATTTAATTTCAAGAAGGGTGATGAACCTATACGTATCTTTCTTGTTTAAAGACATGCCAAATTTAAACAAGCTAAAAGAAGACAAAGATATCCGTCCAGTCATGATAGGTTAAACGCTAGTCCAATATTATCTGTGGTAAAATTATAAAAAAATTGACTATAGGTGATTCAAGGATTGTCGCATATTTTAAATTACTTCATCACAAATCGGCAATTCAATCGTAATGATAAATCTATTCTTATTTATAGAAGCTTTGATGTCGCCTTTCATTAAATGAACTAGATTCTTTGATATGCTTAGCCCAATCCCTAGATGTCCTTTTGGGTTTCCGTTTCTATATTCACCAGAATAATATCTATCAAATAGTTTAGGTAACTCCTCCGGTTGCAGGTGATGTCCATCATTTGTAACCGAAATGTAAACCTTTTGGTGGTTATTCCAGCCTTTCATTTCAAATGTATTCACTGCATACCTGGTGGCATTATTGACTAAATTACTAATCACCCTTTGCATATGGTCTTTATCCACTTTAATTCGACAATCATTCTCTATTTCATTGATTAAAACACAAGGTATTCCCTGTAAAGCTACATCGATCCCACACGTTTCATATAATTCATCTAGAAAGTCCTTTGCATAGGTCTCTTCACCCTTCGAAGATAGCTGATCTTCTTCAGATTCATTGAATACCTTTAATTGTCCAATCAAAGTATCCAATTCTTTCACTTTTTTATCAATCACTTTTAGGTATTTTTGAAAGTCTTCTTCGTCAACAGCCATTCCATCTCCTAACCCCTCAACATATCCACTGATAGAGGCTAAAGGTGTCTTTAAATCATGGGTAATGTTCGTGATAAACTGTCTACGTTTTTGTTCAAATGCCATTTGTTCCGTCTTGTTTTCCTTTAAACTCAATCGCATTTTTTCAAAATGAGCAGCAAATCTACCAATTTCATCATTTCGATTATAATCAATGGGGCAATCAAGATTTCCTGAAAGAATTTCGTTCGATACTTGTGTTAATTCCTCTAAAGGCTTAACTACTCTTATTTTTATAAAACGAGTTAGAACCATCGTTACAAGAATATAAGGAATAGCAAAAAAGAGACTAAGGGAAATAATGAAAAATAATTGTTCCCTTGACGAACTAAATCCTGTCAGTAATAGGCCTATAAGCAAAGGCAAAATAATGAGCAGGATGAGAATAGATTTTAATGTCGATAGTAAGCCCCATTTCATAGTAAATCACCGTTAAACCGATAACCTACACTACGAACAGTGACTATGCAATTAACCAAGGCTAGTTTATCTCTAATTTTTTGAATATGGATAACCACAGTATTTAAGTCCCTATATTCATCAAATCCCCATACTTGATTATACAGGTGCTGTTTGGAAAAAACTTGATTTGGATGTGACAACATGAATGAAAGGATGTCAAACTCTTTTGCGGTAAACTGAATTTCAACTTCAGACTTTTTGACTACTCTGGATATCTTATTCACTTCTACATCGCAAAATCTAAAGACTGACTTTTCATCAGTTTGTAAGTTCGTAAATGTGGTTGCTCTTCTTAGTTGGGCTTTCACCCTTGCTACAAGTTCCTTTATCGAAAATGGTTTCACCACGTAATCATCCGCGCCTATACCTAACCCCAAGATACGATCTAGTTCCGTTTCCTTTGCACTGGTGATAATGACAGGCAGTGTAGACTGTAGCCGAATATTCCTTAAAATTTCTAGCCCGTCAATTCCTGGCAACATCAAATCTAGCAGAATAATATCAGGCTGTACTTTATTGAAAATGTTTAACGCTTCGTTCCCTGAATTGCAGATGGTGACTTCAAAGTTATCCTTCTTGAGATAGTCTCTAATTATATCTGCTAATTCAGTCTCATCCTCTATTATTAAGACTTTCTTATTCAATATCGCCCCTCCTCTGGTGTAGATAAAACTGCTAGATTTAAACTGAAATCTCATTTTTACGAATACAGGACCAGTGGGATCAAGGCGCTTAGATTGTTAAATGTATGAAAAATAATTGGAACAAGCAAGTTGTATTTAGAAACGACGTACAATGTGCCAAGTATAATGCTAATTGTTAAATAAGGCACGATGTTTGTGAGGTCAGAGAAGCTGTGCATATGCAGTAATCCAAACAAAATGCTTGATAGCAACACACAACCCCACACGGGTATACGACTTGATAATCTGTAGATCAGCAAATGCCGGTATACAAGTTCTTCTACAATCGGCCCCATAATGCCAAGAATAGCGAGAACGAGAATAGGAGGGAATGCCTTTGCGATCTGATAAACATTTTGATCATTGGCTGCATCCCCGATAGGTAACCAGTAGTAAGCTAAAGCGGAAAATAAGACGAAAATGAAGTAGAAGCCAATTAGTAACAACAAGCTACGAAAAATAGATTTCTTCAGAAGTTGCCAACTATCAGCTAGATGCTGGCGGAATAAAAAGATTCCTGCGATAAAAAGCACGGTATATAACACGAGTGTCATGGCTGACCTTACTTCGATTGTATACAAATGCTGGAAGAAACAAATCGCAAAAATAAGGCAATAGGCAAGTACAAAAATAATTATTGTTCTAATGGGTACATTTCTGGTTTCAGTCATCCTCTTTCACCTGATTTACTTATTTTTAAAATGCCATTTTCGCGTAAACTTATATTCACCATGAAAATTCCTCCTTCTTTTTATTAATCGTACAAGATGGAGTTAATGTGTTCATAATGACTAGATAGTAATCTCATAAAACTTTGATAAAGTTTTGATAAAGCCATTGATATTCCTTTATTTTTTTTATAATCATTTAATCAAAAACAATGACCTTTATCTAATGTCTCATGCTTGGTTGATTGTCACCTATCACTAAAATTGAAAACTAGACTTCATCTTATATCGTAAATTTCAATAAAATATTGACACTTAGCTAACCACTGGTTATTATATAACCAGTGGTTAGTTTTTAGGGAAGTGGGTCATTAAATGAAAAGTAAACAAGCGGAACGGTCTGAAGAAACAAAAAAACAGATAGTAGAATCAGCAGGGAGGTTATTTTCCACAAAAGGATACGATTCAGTGACAATACGAGCAATCGCAAAGGATGCTGGGTGTTCCCATACAACCATTTATCTTTACTTTAAAGACAAGGAAGAATTATTACATCAGCTTTCTATGCCACCCTTGCAGGAACTACACCAACAATTTCAGTATCTTTCGAGCGTGAGTGCATTATCTTCAGAAGAAAAATTGAAACGAATCAGTCTTGAATATATTCACTTTTGCCTACAGAATCGAAATATGTATGATATTTTTTTCAATGCAAAGTCTACAAGAGTAGATGGAGGGGATCCAGAACTTGAGATTAATAAAATGCGGATTGAGATTTTTGAAATAATGAAGAAAGTAATTCGGGAATATCTTTCTATTTCAAACGATAATCAAATATTAGCTTTTTCGCGAATTTATTATTACAACTTAAATGGAATCTTAAGCACTTACTCGTATCAACATGAACCTCTTAACATTTTAATGGAAAGATTAACGCCAACATTTGATCTTGCACTAGAAATCCTTCTTTTAGGCTTTAAAGAAAAATTAAAAAAGGGGAAATGATGATGAAGGCTGAACATATTACTGAACATGTCTGGAGCTTAAAAACGTGGATGATTATTCCGATTCATGTGTGGATAGTTATTGAAGAGGACGGGGTCACTTTAGTAGATGCGGGGATACCGATGATGGCAAAAGGAATTATGAAGTTCATAAAACAGCTGAATGCCGGCCCGCTGCGAAGGATCCTCTTAACGCATGGACACTCCGATCATGTTGGTGCAGTAAAGGCAATATTGACTCAAAATATAGTACCCGTATATGCACACGATATAGAAATACCTTATATGGAAGGTGAACTTCTGTATCCAAAACGAAAGAAACTAGAAAACAACCTACCTAAACAATTAGCGCAGCCTCTCCTAGAGGGTGAGCATGGAAAGTTAAAAGCAATTGGTAGACTTACACCCTATCTAACACCTGGTCATTCTCCGGGACATGTTGTTTATTACCATGAAAAAGATCAAGTACTACTAGCTGGTGATCTTTTTAACTCTAAAAAAGGAAAGCTTCATCCCCCAATGTTTACCCCCTATATGGATGTAGCGTTACAAAGCAGTTTGATTGTAAAAGAATTAAAACCAGAGCGATTAGAAGTGTGTCATGGAAGCACGGTATTTCGTCCGGCAGATCAACTAGAAGAATATGTTCGAGAAACGGAGAGAAAATTAGGGAGGGCTAGTATTTAGGTGCGTTCATGTAAACCTTTGTGGAATCTTTAATAATTTTAGTGAGATTAGAAGAAGGATAACGCCTTGACTTAGGGTGTTTCCTTCTCTTTTGCATCAGTGTTAAATATTAATAGAGCCAATAATACATTCACCCAAAATGATTGATCTTCTAATCCTCTTTTTTCGTTTGACTATTTCCTTGAAAAAGTCAAACGAAAATATAGTCTACAGTTCTTGACAAGTAAAGGATTTGACAACCTCCACTTAAGTTATCATCTAGCTAGACCATTATCATCCACATAATAAGATAACGGGTTTCATAAAGACACCACTTTTCATTTAGAATAAAACGTTTGTTCTTTTATTATTGCATAAATTGGAGATATTTTCTAATCTGATTCATTAAGAAAGGAAGTTTAGAAAAGAACGTGGAACCAGGCATCTAAACAATTTAGAATTGAACGGGTGCCTGGTATCATATATTTATTTGGTGGGTGTCAGTTCATCTCATCTCAAGTACCTGTGTGAGAAAATTTCACGCATTGGTACTTTTTTGTTGGTCATATAGTTCACTTAAGATTGCATGTTCTGTCAACGGGAATATATAAGTGAGTGAGACAATAGAGAAAATTAGGTATACTCAATAGAAATACAACCAAACACTATACACGTAAAGATAGGTGATCAAGATGAATGAAGGTAAAAGCATTTTAATTATTGAAGACGATCAAGAAATCAGTAAGCTGCTAAGCGTCATGTTAACAACAGTAGGTACAGATACTGTGTTAGCTTATTCGGGAACAGAAGGTCTGCTGCAGTTGAAAACTACTAGTTTCGACTTAATTGTATTGGACTTAATGCTGCCGGGAAAAAGTGGCGAGGAATTGATAGAAGAGATTCGAGAAGAAAGTTCAATTCCGATCATTGTCATTTCAGCCAAAGTGGATATCGAGAATAAAGTGAACGTATTGAGGTTGGGCGCGGATGATTATATAACCAAGCCGTTTAATCAACAAGAGGTGGTAGCGAGAGTGGAAGTCCAATTACGAAAGTCGAGTCTTCGTCCGCGGCAGACAACGAAGACGGTGTGGCGAAAGCTTACTCTTCATACAGAAAAACTGTCTGTGTCTTTAGATCAACAAGAACTGCAGTTGACCAATGCAGAATTTGATATTCTGTCTTTGTTTATGCGTAATCCGGAGCGAGCGTTTTCTAAAAAGGACATTTATGAAAGCGTTTGGAAAGGAACGTACTTTGGGGATGACAACACGATAAGTGTTCATATTTCGAATCTCCGTAAGAAAATTGCCGAACGTACTTCTGACGAATATATCAAGACGATTTGGGGAATCGGATTCATGCTTGTGTAATTCCTTATGATTTCTTTATGGTTAGCTTACAGTATGTTAAAGAAATCTGCGCTAAAGTATAGGTATCAAGAAGTTTGGCAAAGGAGTCACTGACATGGAGACTATTATTCAAACGTATCAACTAACAAAAACGTTTAAAGACGCGACCATCATCAAACCCCTTGATTTTGCATTACAAAAAGGAGAAATTTGTGCTCTAATTGGACAGAATGGAGCAGGGAAATCGACGCTTTTTAAAATGCTTGCAGGCCAATTACGTCCAACTGCAGGAGACATGCACTTGTTCGGAAAAACTGGAAGAGACGTAGCACAAGCAAGGAGAAGGATGGGCTTCTTAGTAGAAACGCCTGTCTTCTTCCCGAATTTTACTGCCACTCAAAATCTGGAGTATTTCCGAATTCAGCGCGGCGTCGTTGAAAAGAAGCGTGTAGATGAAGTCTTGGAGATTGTCAGTCTTGCAAAAGAAAAAAGGAAACGATTTAAAGACTATTCTATGGGGATGAAACAACGATTAGGTATAGCTCTTTGCCTGCTGAGCAGTCCTGATTGTTTAGTGCTGGATGAGCCGATCAACGGGTTGGATGCAGAAGGGATTCGGGAAATTCGTAATTTATTGGTAAAACTGAATCAAGAAAAACAGATAACGATATTTATTTCCAGTCATATTTTAACAGAGTTACAATTGTTGGCGACACGTTTTGTGTTTATTAAGAACGGTGTCATTGTCGAGGATATAAGTAAAGATTCACTACAAGAGAAAAGCCAGAAACAACTTCAACTAACGGTCGATGATACAGCAAAAACAGCGCAATTATTGGAACAGACATATGTAGATATCCAATTCAAAGTGCTTCCTAATCAAGTGATCATCATCCACAATCATGTCGAGTGCAGCGGAGACATCAATCGTCTATTACTGGATAATGGAGTATTCGTGAGGGAGTTCCGAATAGAAGCCCGGAATTTAGAGGAATACTTCTTAGAACTGGTTGGGGGGAATGGTCATGATTAATTATTTGAAAAGTGAGCAGTACCGCTTAGTGCGTAAAAACACGTTGCATATAACCAGTCTCGTTTGCTTATTGCTGATTGGAGCCGCAGCAACTGTGCTGTACTATTCTCAAAAGGCTGATCCGAATTTCCCTTATGTCACGACTCGATTTTTCTATTCGAATGTCATCGGCAGCGGTGGGCTTATTATCATTGTAAGCTTTCTCTATAATTTCAGTCTTACCGGCAAGGATACAGCCTTACTGAAAAATGCAGTTTCTTTTGGTATATCCAGGAATACAATCTTCTGGTCCAAACTACTTTTGACTTTAAGTTATTTCTTATTAATTTGTGTCTTTGGTATAGGTTTAATGATTGGATTGGGAGAGACGTTGATGACGAGTGATAGTCAGTCGGTTAAAGACTTTTTAACAGCACTTGTCAATATGTTGCCGATTGTATTCAGTGCATTTTTCCTCATACATTCGTTGAAAATGTTGAAGGTCGGTGAAGTCTATATCTTTATTCTCATGCTGCTAATCTTTGTGTTTTCGGGTGACTTGCTACGAATCTTATTCCGACCGTTTACAAGTTTACATGAGGTATATAAGTATGCACCAGATACCTTGTTACATGAGAACTTACTAAATTTCATGAATCATACCGTACAATTCGGTTACCAACACTGGATTACGGGTGTGCTACTTTCTTTGATAACTTTACTGATTGGAGTCACAAAGTTCGCGAAACAACCGATTGATTGAGAAAGGATGAATGAACGTGAGCAGCTGGTTGATTATCATATTACTGATTTCACTGCTACTTGTTATGGTTGGAATATCTCTAGTACTTCATTGGGATATTAAAAAGATGACGAAGCAATTAGAGGAAATCATTGAGAACTTCGGGACAAATGAAGTAGTTCGCACCAATACCCATAATAAGAACCTGGCCCGATTTGCTGCGAAAATCAACCAGCTCATTCATTTGTTTAAGCAAGATCAGCAACACAATCACACTAGAGAAATGAATCTAAAGCGAGAAATCACCAATATCTCACATGATTTGCGAACACCTTTAACGTCTATCAAAGGGTTTTCGGAATTGTTATCTAATCCATCGTTAACTGAAGCGGAAAAGGACGAGTATCTGGCTGTTGTTCAAAAGAAAATCGATAATCTGACCAATGTTGTGGATTTGTTCTATGAACTCTCGCAACTGGATTCCTTCGACAAAAAAATGGTCATGGAGAAGAATTTTCTGGATCAAATAGTGGTAGAAGCGATGCTGACGTTTTATGGTGAGTTTGAGAAAAAGCAATTGCAAGTGCAGATAGATGAACATGCAGTTTCACCTATTCTGGCAGATAAGAAAGCTACAGATCGGATTGTAGCCAATATCATTCAAAATGCGCTAGCCTACAGCAAAAGTACTGTAACGATTGATTTGATAGAAGACAATGAGTATATCCGATTACGGGTTACAAATGACGTGGATACGTTTAATGTTGCAGAACTTCAACGAATTTTTGATAGGACATTCAGGATGGACTCTAGTCGCACCGGCGAGCAACTTGGCTTAGGCTTGCATATTGTTCAGCAGCTTATCGAGAAACAAGGAGGAAACGCCGTCGCTGATGTTACTGGAGACGAATTTATACTAGAAGTTTCGTTTAAGAAGTGGGAGTAGGCTCGGTTATTCAAGTTGGATTAGAGCGCGATATAGATTTTGCACTAACAGGCACGATTCCACAACAAGGAATTGTGCTTGATCTGGATAGGAATGAATACAGAGGAAATCCAACAACTCGCTTCATCGATACTTTCACATATTAAGGAGACACAATCTATTAATTATCTCAACGTGTTGGATAAACCAGTAATAAATGATATTTCTGAATGGATTCTTTCAGTTTAGGAAATATCAACAGGGCTTTTAAAAATCCCACTCCAACAAAATTTAGTTGAATAAGGGGAAGAAAACCACCATGGCTTAAGGTGTTTTTCTCCTCCTTATTTGTATCAGCGTTAAATACTGACGGAATAAATGATAAGTTCAATCAAATTATTGATCTCCTAATCCTCTATTTTATGTTCGACTATTTTCTTGAAAAGTCACACGTAAATATGGTCTAAAGTCCTTTATAGATAAGGGATTCAACAACCTTTTCTAAAGTTTAACCGTTGTTTGACCCTTGTCATCCACATAATAATATGACCGGTTTCATGACCACACCTCTTTTCTTTATGCAATAAAACGTTCATTCTAATAGTTGTATTATCGCATAGTTGGGGCAGGTTTTCTAACGGGTGAGTGAAGGGTGATTACTATTTGATTACAGCTAATGAAATGTACCATCCTTGGCATAGTTTTTACCACGTCATACCTTCTGGATGATCCAAGATAGGAAACCACATTTTTAGGAAATAATAATGTTATACTTGTTTAATAAATTTGACTGATTTTCAATAAGATCCATCTTCCGCAAACAGGCCATTTAACGGAAGTTCATTTGACACTAACGTAGCGTAATACCGTAACCTAGAAATCTGGAGGTGGATTATGCTGTTTACAACAATGGAAGTTTACAAAAATACTGAGCTTACTGAACGCTCTGTACGATATTATTCTAGTTTAGATTTATTGAGGGCAAAGAAAAATGACAGGGGTCAGTTAGTTTTATCCAAGTTAGAAGCTTAAAGATTTAATAAACCGACAACCATCATTAGAATTTATTAAAAATGACCTGACTCAAATGATTGCAGACCTTGAAAATATACTGTTTCAATTGGATTTAACTGACTCCGAAGAGGATCTTATGGAGAATATAAAATTGCTTCAAAATTACAACGTCAAATATTTGCGAAAGAGGTGATTAAAATGAACGCTTATAAAGTAATCAACACATTAGAACAATACGGAGAATTACTTGCGATTACAGATTTAGAAAAACGAGAAGATTACTTTCGTTTTGAGATGATGAAACCATTTCAGGAAATGTGGAACTTTATTAATGTTCCCCTGAAAGCAAAACAGGAAAATGGATATGACGTTGTAATGGCTACTCAAATGCTTGGCTTTGCAGATGTTTCCGACGATAAAAGCATTCAAGAAGGATTATCAATGTTAAAAGAAAACAACGTCTATACAGTCGCAGAAAACACCTTAAAAACATGTGTAGAAAGTGCAAATAGAGAAGGTTTTAAGGTTAATGCAGATGAAATAAGATTTGGATTGTATGTTTCTGATCCCCAAAAATTAAAATTACAAAAAGGCTATACAGGATTTGGAGGGATACCCGGATTTATTACTGTAAATATTTATCCAAATGATTACAACTTGCCGAAAATCCCGGCTGTTATAGCTCATGAATTTCATCACAATATACGCTTTTCTTATTTTGATTGGGATCATGGCAATGTAACAGTAGGAGATTATCTTGTCATAGAAGGCTTGGCTGAATCGTTCGCTAAAGAATTGTATGGAACAGAGCATCTAGGACCATGGGTAACCAGTATGGATAAAGATGACTTAGAATACTCAATCCATGTTATCGGAGAATCCTTAGACGTAAAAGGTTTTGCTGAAGTAAGTAGCTATATGTTTGGTGATGAAATTGCAAAACAAGAAGGATATCAATCAGTCGGTCTTTCCTTCGGTGCTGGTTATGCAGTCGGTTACGAAGCTGTTCAATCGTTTATGAAAAGGCAAAATAAAACGATATACGAAACAACGTTATTGTCCAGTGGGGAAATAATCAATGGTTGCGGTTTGTTTATCTAATTAAACAATCGGGTGCTTATCTGGAATAAAGATTAGCGCTCGTTTTCATTTTAAGGGAGGATGTATCATGGCCAAACATTTACTCATGGTGCCATAGTCACTCAAACAAACACGTTAGTTCAAATAAACATATTTGTTCGAACTTTCAAGATTAAATGAGTGACCATGAAATCAATATTAAGTTTTAGTAAACTAATTGGGGCTATCTAACAAGTCCCTAGAATGAAAACTGGACGAAAAACGAGTCGTTTTTCGTCCAGTTTTTTGTACATCTAATTTTGTAGGAAAGCAGATTCAACTAAACTAACTTGCAGTTAAGTTCAATTGTAGTGAACCATTCTATAAAGGGCGAAGGTTGAATCTTTATTGTTGGACACAGTAAAAAGTCAGTGTTACTGCTCACACTTTTTTGGCAGATGGATCTCAAATACGGTTTTTTCAAAAGGAAAACTTGTCAAGGTAATGGATCCGTCATGGAGGGAAATTATTTCTTGGACAATGGATAGTCCAATGCCGAGTCCTTCGCCTTTTCTGCTGGCATCGATACGGTAAAACCGTTTAAAAACATACTCTTGTTCCTGTAAAGGGATGCCACGTCCCTTATCTATAACCATCATGAATAGGGTATCATCTTTTTCCGAAAGTTTGATTTCAATATAATGGCCTTCTGATCCGTAGCGAATCGCATTGTCCAAAAGATTTCGCACCGCACGTTCAATTAGGGAAGCATCAATCCAGGCTTGGATATCCTCGTCAGGGATATTTACTTCAAGAGTGAAGTTTTGCCCCTCAAGAAACATCAAGTAGTCAGCGGCAATTTTCCTCATGATTTCCGATATATTATGCACTTCAAGATGAAGCTCTAAAACCCCCTCATTCTGGTGAGTAATATCCAACAATTGATCTAAAAGTTTATCGATATAGCGAGAGCGCTGCAACAAAACTTTGGCACTCGCTTGCAACTCCTTCTCATCCTTATACAATCCAGCGCGAATCGTTTCTGCATAGCCTAAAATCATCGTAAGTGGGGTGCGTAGATCATGGGACAGATTAGACAGTAGCAAATTTCGTCTGGCGTCAAATTGCTTGATTTGTTCTCCTTGATTTTGAATACGGCGAGCCATGGAATTGTAATGCGTAGTAAGCTGGCCAATTTCATCCTTTTTCGTAACCTCTAGCAAAGTGATTTCACTTTGGAGGTTAAGCTGCTCTATAGCATGATTGAGTTTGCTGATTCGTTTGTTCATGGAAGAGAAAAACCATATAGATAGCAGATACGGAATTATTAAAGCAACGATTAATGGTAGCATAAAAGTAGACAAGGCTTTAAAAGTGCGCATGAAAAAGTAAATTTGCCCATTCTTCATATTGTCACTGGACAAGCCTATCAACAGATAATAAGGTTGAGCCTCTTGACTAATGGAAAAAACAAGTGTAACCGGTTCATTGACTCCCCACAGGTTCTGAGGCATATCAAGCATTCTACTTGCAAGCTGCCCAAAATCATAGGTGTTCTGTTCTCCAAAGGTATCATAAATAGTCGATCCTTCTGCTGAAATCCATTCATAACGAATATTAGGATGGACGCTGTGAGCATTATCCAGTATCGGCTTTATGTTGTCGATATGAAAAGCTTGACGTGTTTCAATCGTATCAAGAACTTCTTGCGAAATGGCGGTCAAACTGTTCAGATTATAACCCTGATCTCCTATTTTCCCCATAACAAGGCTAAGTGAAGCGAACAAAAAAACACTAATGCTTGCACTAATGAGCATAAGCAGCCAAAGCTTATTTCGATTTTTCATAGTCCATCTCCTGAGAAACTATAACCAATTCCACGTCTGGTTCGAATATAACGAGGCGAGTCCTCTGTGGGTTCAAGAATACTTCTCAGTTTACTTATAAAAACACTTAAATTATTATCATCAAAGTTTTCATGCTTCCACACTTGCTTGTAAATTTCTCTTTTGGTTAAAACGCGGTCTGGATTTTGCATGAACATTTCTAAAAGTCGGCACTCTACCGGGGTTAGAGAAAATAATTTTCCATCATTTCGTAAAAGATAATTATCGATATCCAGCACTAATTTATTTAAACGTAGAATCTTGGCAGGATAAGAAGAATGAGGGCGATGTCTTCTTAACTGTGCTTGCACGCGAGCAGCCAATTCGACTGGGCTAAAAGGCTTTGTGACATAATCATCTGCACCTAGTCCGAGCGTCAAGATTTTGTCTTGCACTTCTCGCCTTGCACTAAGCACTATGACTAATGATTCCGAATTTTCTTCCCGTAAATACTGCAGCACATCAAACCCGCTGCCCTCATCCATCATGAGGTCTAATATCAATAATTCAATCGGATATTCCTGTAACAATTGAATAGCTTGTCGTCCTGAACCGGCTTCAATGACCTGCAGTCCAGCTTGTTCTAAATGCATCCGAATTAACTGACGAATTTCGGGTTCATCATCTACAATTAAAATTTTTTTAATAGCAATCATTCCTCCTTCGTAAGTGATATGAAGTCAATTTTGATCACAGTCAAATCATAACAATGATAAATAGAAAAATACATATTTTATAACATACATTAAGAAACCATTAAGAAAAGTACATCTGTATTTGAAAGGCTAATATAGGTGCCTCTTTAATTTCGCTATTAGACTAATACTCGTCCATCATACACGGGCTTCCATTTGACTACTAGGGGGGTCTATTTGGCCGCATACAAATAACCATTAAGATTTCATTAAGAAAGTCTGGGAAAATGTACTGTAAAATAATTATTGGGAGCAAAACTATTATAGGTAAGCAAGGGGGGGAGAGAATATCCACCAAGGGACAGCTTTCGGCATTTATGTTAGTTTGGTCTTTTGATTTGGAGCGGAAATAGGGAAAGGTAGGTATATTCATTTTCTAGATTTTGAATACAGATATCTAGATTTTGAATACAGATATCAAGCACATTTCACAAATTTTTTATATGAGGGGGTAGAATATGAGGTATAAGCGCTACTGTATTTCTTTGTTCATGGCACTCTTTATTTTAATGGAAGCGATTAATCCTTCTTTTGCTTTTGGGGCATGGGGTAAGCCAGGCGGCCCCCAGGTGATTTCATTGATAAATGGCGTTACACCTGGGCCTGACCGATTTGTGGCTGTAGGCTCCGATGGAATGCTCATATATTCTGTTGGCAACGACGGTGAATTTCGGGGGTACGTCGGATCAGGGACGACAGAGGATCTCCTCGATATTATCTATGATGGAAGCAAGTATGTGATTGTGGGAGCAAATGGTACGATATTAACCTGGGTTCCTGGAAAAGTGCTAGGGGAATCGATGTCTGATACATCGTATAACTTAGGAGCAATCGCATACGGAAATGGCAAGTTGGTAGCGACCGGGCAGCTTTCAACGGTAACGACTTCATCCGATGGAGTGAATTGGGTAAGCCAGACTCTTCCCAATACCGGCGGAGCCTATATTTATGATGTGACTTACGGTGATAAGTTTGTAGCTGTTGGGCAATACGGAAAAGTATGGACTTCATTGGACGGGGTAAGTTGGACGGAGGAAAATTCAACAGTAACTAACAATTTGCAAGCAGTTACCTATGGCAACGGACTATATGTGGCGGCAGGAGCCGATGGAACGATTGCGACTTCTCCGGATGGAGTGACTTGGACCATACAGACCGTGGGCAGCGCGGATTTTGCAGGTATCACTTATGGGAATGGCCATTTTGTCGCTGTAGGTTCTGGTGGAACGATTGGGTCCTCGATGAATGGTGCTGATTGGAAGCTAAATACATCGGGAGTTAACGCTTATCTCACGGATATTGCATACGGCAACAACATTTTTGTAGCGGTAGGGGATAAGGTGAATCTGGCTTTCCAAAATTCCGAGGTAAGGTACCATGGTAATGGTTATACAGGAGGAATGGTGCCTACGGATAGTGGTACCTATGTGATAAGCGCACCGGCAACGGTATTGAGTCAGGGAAGCATGGTGAGAACGGGATATAGTTTTACAGGCTGGAATACTTCAGCGAATGGAAGCGGAACGAGCTTCGCACCAGACGCAACGATCACGATGGACATGGACAACGTGATCTTGTACGCGCAGTGGGCAGCAAGCTCTGCTTATACGGTTGAATATAACAGTAACGGCAGCACCGGAGGGACGGGGCCAGTAGGTAGTGGAACGTACGAAACAGGCACAGAGGTAACGGTGCTTGGAAACACAGGAAATTTAGTGAGAGCGGGCTATACGTTTGCAGGTTGGAACACGAATGCAGATGGAAGCGGAACGAGCTATGCGGCAGGCGCAGCGTTTACGATGGGAAGCGCCAATGTAATACTGCA
>NZ_JADBEL010000041.1 GCF_014873855.1 Sporosarcina limicola
GATCTGTAAAGCTCGACAATTGTTTTTTTAAAGTCATTATTATACTGTTTTCGTTTCATTCCGGACACGTCCTTCTCTTCTTTTTAGGATAGAGAATTAACTAACGTGTGTCCATACATCTATACTAACTCCAATGTATGACTTGGCAAATCTCTGGACACTCGGAATGGGCTGGATACAATTTGAGCCAGACGCCGGTAAACGAAAAAACTTTATGGATGATTATTTCAGAACAGTACTCGAGGGATACACATCCGAGACCAAAATCGAAGATTTGATGTTGGATAAATTGTCCTTATTCATCCAAATAACCCTCATAGAAAATATTGTAGATGCATTCGAGGTCATGCGGAACAACGGTGAAGTGCTGAAGTGCGATGAGGAGTTGTCATATAGCATAAAATGCCTTGAAGATGATATCCCGTATTTGGGGTTTTTCCATGAAGTTTTCTCGTGCGAAGAACCTTTCGAGTGTGAGGAACGAAATATTTAATCCACCAATTTCCGAAGATGACGACGGTGTATCGTCATCTTCAAGTTTCTATTCTTGTTTGGCTGCTTCCACATATAAAATTATTAACGACTTTCGGGAAGTGGTTGGAAAATCGCGGTATTTTTTGTCAAATACCGGCACGAAAGATGGTAGAAGTGGTAAATTCTAATGTCATTAATCAGATGCAGTCATAGACGGTCTTATTTATGGGATACACCTAGCCGAATTAATGCGGTTTTACTCATAGAACAATATCTACTCATAGAACAATAGCATGTTAGAATTTCTTATTGCGCTAAGTATACTTTTATAACCCACATGTAAATCGGTAAGTCAGTGGAAACCAAAAAGGAAATTTTAGTTTAGACTTTTTTGTCCAGATTATTTAGACTTTCTTGTTTTTGTACAAGAATTTTTTGAAATAGTAATTATTATTTAGGCTCAACACCGAAACATGTACTTGACTTTTCAACAACTTAGAAGTTCCTCGTTACATTCCAGTAAAATCCGTTGTTTGTAGTACTTCGGATTCCGAGTGAAGTAATGTCTGCCTTGCAGCGCTTTTATTTTGTTATTTCGTCCTTCCACTGCCGCGTTCGTGAAACGTAAATGATGATAATTACAAATTTATTCCTGCCAGTTGTTCATGGTTTTCAGGCAATTCTGGACAGTCGGATGATCGATTTGTTCTCCCTGTTCAATCCATCGTTCGAAGCCCTTAACAGCCAATCTATGATTGCCACAGCAGTCGTACCAAGTGATAAAAGCTTCTTTCCATTCATAAACTGCCCGTAACGTTTCCGAGTACTGAAGAAATTGGTTTACTAGTTTAGCTTCCTTTTCGGACAATTGATCTGCCCGTTTACCGATAAGCCTAAAGTTCCGTTTCAATTGTTGACGCGCATGCGAAGTCGTCAATACCCAAAACAAGCTGATTACTTTCTAAAGCCTGTTCTGTACAGACCGCTTGAACCTGCTTACATTCACCTTCCATCCATTGTTTAAAAACCCGTTCCACGGTAGTCGCAGGGGGTTGTGTCTGTTTTGCCGCATGCTTAACTGTCGCACCGACCACGTGACCTGGGAGCGATGCAACGAATTGTTTGGTGTATCGTTTTCCTGGTTCAACACATGCATAGTCAAAAATAAAAGTAGCCCCGCATGGCTTACACAACAGTCGGATTGTAGGGAGACAAAGGAATACACGCCGACCGAAGGCTGGAAGATGACGTACTGTTCGTTGATAAGCAATACCCTTATGGATAACGTCCTCTCCTAGGCAGTGAGGACACTTTTGGAAACGATCAGCAGGATCTGCATGAACAAAAAAGTCTTCTAGGATACGTTCGACATTGGAAATAACTAGCTCTGTTAAATCAAGAAGAAGAGTGGTAAAATGGGAGTTCATCTGTATACCTCTTTCGTTGTTGGGTCGTACTTTCAACTATAGAGGATACAGGTGTTTTTTGTATAATTTTTTATGTCAAGTACAGACTTTGGTGTTGAGCCATAAATCTAGGTGAAAATGTTATCAAAAATAAAAATGCACACCACTAAAATTTACTTTTAGTAATGTGCATTTTTATAATGTGTGTAACATTATAAACAAGCTATGATGTAATAAAACATCATGTACAATTACTTGTCTTTAATCTTACAGAGTAATGGCCGCCTTTAATTTTTTTAGTCTTGTTATCATCAACACTTCAGTAATTTGGATTCCCTTACATTTCCCCCCACGGAGGCGGCATACCTCCGCGATAGATTAATCCACCATACACTGCCCATTGTTTGTTCTCGGGGTATGGGTTGTCGTCGAAGTGGCTAATTCTTAAGAAATTAAGATTTCCCCCATAACCCATGGCATCTTGATAATAAATTTGCTGGGCTGGTACATCATAAATAATTCTTGTTATTTCAACATATTTCCACTGTGGAATGTGTCGGTTCTCTGTTGTCATATCGACAGATGATATAGATAAATCTGATGCTGCGGATACTTGGTTAAAGCCTAGGCCAAACGACATCAATAAAATCAGACCTATTAATCCGACAATACTTTTCTTCAACTTCCTCATAAAAACTCCTCCTACTTTTTTTAGAATTTGCGCAAACTCTTAAATATCCTATTCTATCAAGTGAAAAGAGAAACCTCTATTCACCATGAAAATATATCCAAAGTAGTATCTAATCGACATTTTATATCTTTATTCGACAATGAATTTATAGGCATTTAAGCGTATTTCATAAACTAACAGATAAGACTTAAAAATAGTTAAATGAGCCCCCAAGAAAATGGCAACGAAATAACCGATATTTACATTTACTTATGCATCTTTCCTACGCTGATCAATGATAACTTTAAGGGATAAGGCATCATCAGTCGACAACTTACCCGTCTTAAGTGGATGGATGACACCTAATCGAGCGTGTTCAAAAAGCCATGATTTTCATAAAAAAAAACGCACCTTTGCTAAAAATGGTAAAATGGGAGTGACAAAACAACCAAAAATACCATTATGCGAGGTGCGTTTCCATGGATTTACAGTTAGAACTGCTTCCTTACCACTAGCGGTTTTGACGTGGAACTCATTGATTACATCAATCACGTGGACGATTCCGTTGTTGAGGAAAAATTGAACAACCACCTGCTAAATTAGGTGGAATCTAATTGGTACACTAATATCCGTTCGCACAGTACACTAGGCTATCTTAGTCCGGTTGCCTATAAAAAAATCGCCTTACTAATATTGTTTGATTTAGTGTTGACATACCAGACTTCATTTCAATCTACACAATGGACACTGACGATATCTGAAACATATAAACGTTCAATTTCGAACGGATCTTGTAACATCACACACTCTGCGCTTGAATCAATTCCTTCTATAACTCCTTGGTACGGGATAATTCGTCCATTAACCCAGGTCCTCACAAGTGTTTCGCTTTTTCTTTTAAGAGCCACATCTAATTCTTCCTGGATTATTTGGAGATCCCATTCGGTTAATTTTGGTCGTTCAACTAGGTCATCCTCGCCCCCCCACTTCCGTAACTCGGATAGATGTTCTGGTAACATCATAGCATTCCATTTGATATTTCCGCGATCACGAATCATGTCATTCCTCCTACCCTTTGTGGCCCCCAACTAATTTGGACCGTTTAATGGCTGTCCCCGCTTCTGTATAAGAAACTGCACGAAGAACAGCAGTAGATCCGTATTTGTTTCTAAGTGCATCCATCGTTTGTCCGATTTTTCGGTTGCGCCATTTATGTTCATCAAACAGACTGATCTGTATGGAATGCTCATCTTCTAGCTTAGTGATTGATAATGATATCTGACGCACTGGCCGACCGTCATGGAACTCGTCTAATAACTCTTTGCAAACCTCATAAATTTTCATTGTGTCATTTGTTGCCCCACCTATTGTGCGAGACCGTTGAAAACTACCACCTAAAGTATTTCTGCTGTATCCGATACCAAGCGATATCGTCCGTCCAGCCTGTTGTTTTTCCCGTACTTTCCTTGCGACATCTTCGCACATTTCCAAAAGCACCACATTTATCTCTGTTCGTGTATTGTAATCGCGCATAAGAATTTGACTCTTCCCATAACTGACTTGCCCTTGCATGTGGGATAAGCCTATTTCCGAGAGGTCTATCCCCCATGCATGATAAAAGTACTGGTTTCCCATTACGCCAAACTTCTTTTCGAGCGTTTGTAAATCAGCATGAGCCAGGTCACCAACCGAAAATAAACCCATACCATTCAAAGATATCTGCGTTTGTCGACCAATCCCCCACATTTCACTTAACGGTGATACGGACCATAATTTCTTCGACACATCATCAAACGTCCATTTCGCAAAACCTGTTTTCTTTGCTTCCAAATCAAGTGCTAATTTCGCCATCAACATGTTTGGACCCATACCGGCCGTCGATGGTAAATTTAGCGTCTCATATATTTCCGCTTGTATATCTTTAATGGTTTGCGCTGGATCACCCCATAACTTTTCGGTTCCAGAAAGGTCAACAAATGATTCATCGACCGAATAGACAAGTATGGATTTAACTGGGACGTATTTATGAAGAATACGTGTGATAGACATCGATATATCTAAAAAATATGCCATTTTCGGTTCAAACAAACGAATGTCTGGATGATGTGGAATTTCGTACAATCGGGTACCTGTCTTTACACCAAATCGTGTCTTCATGGGTGGAGATGCGGCTAATACTACACTCCCCTTTTGCTCAAAGTTACCTACAACCGCAATCGGCACTGTTCGGACATCCAAATTGTGCAATGAGGCCATGCAGCTTGCATAAAAACTCATCATATCGATACAAGCAATTTTTCGGTTTGGAAATTTACTATAGTCAATCATATAACAATCCGTTCTCTTTTAATGACAGGAGCAAGTGCTAAGACCTTATCAATCCGAAAAACACGTTTGGATTTCCGAAGAAAACAGTATGCATGAAACGAATTCCCACCAACTTCCAACCACTTAATCCTCCGTCTGCTGATTGTCCCATCTTTTTCCATGTATCTCATATCCAGGACTTGATTAACTGATTACGCACATCCGTTCCCTCCTCTTGTTTATAGTATGCGGAATGAGTGTTCTTATTGCAAGTGGAAAAAATTAGTATTATAGACCCTTCCCTTCACTAATGGGTTTATGAAGCTGCGAGCTATGTAATTCTTTTAAATTCGAAATTTCTCTATTGTTTTTGCTAATTAAGTTAGCATTTTATTGTTTATCTTTACCTCCTATTTTCGTGAAAATAAAAAGAACGCTCGGGTGGACGTCTTTTGCTTTAAGCTAATTTAATTTTCTTGCGGACAACTGGACAACATTATTGACAAACATCGTTTTCCATTTCACTAAAACCTTATTTTGGAGTTAGTATAGATATATGGACACTTTTTTAATTGGACAAATAAAAAAGACGGCCTACCCACTAATCTGTGGACAGGTCGCTTTTTCGATAAACGATCTCCTCTTGTTCAAATAATGCACTCCTTACTGGAATATCTTTAAATTCTTTAAATTTTTTCAATGGATAATCTCAAATGATACCATGAACTGTGAACATTTAACGACTGTCTAATCAATTATTCAATCTATTTTTAATTAAGTGGACTGAATAGTAAGACAGTGTTATATTACATATATGCCCAAAAAGTAACGAAAAGGTAAGTAATGATTTATGATGCTCACATAATTCCATACATCATACTTGTACAGGTGTCAGAGATAAATAAGGCGTCTGATCTTTATGAAAGTAACAATAAATGGACAGACCTTCTCTTTACACGAGTAAAAAACCAATTATTCATATTTTTTCGGTATTTACCATCATGAAAAGACATATACATATTAAATTACACATATACATAGAAAAAGGGTTTTCTATCTAATTTATTAACCCTTTAAAAACTGAAGTATGATTTAATGGAGATTTTGTATGGCGGAACCGTTGGTCATTTCCAAATGAATGGAGGTGAAAACCAATGACAACATATGAAATACTAAGCTTACTCATTCTACTATCTGGTGGATGGTTAACTTTTATGTCAGTGTCGTTGTCAGCCATCTTTTTCTTGTCACGAAAGAAGTAACCGCCCTCCATTGGCAGAAGTGTGGACAATTACTTCTTCTTTTTCGACCAAATGTTTTATCTACCAAACATTTTAATCCGTCGTACAATGTACAAAATCGGCCCTGATTTCATCTTACAGTTTACTATTAACGGACTGAGTGCTCAAACACTCAGTCCGTTTTTTCATTGTATGTCAACTCTTTTATTATATGTTAAGTTGCCTAAAAAAGTACAATACTATGAATCTTAATGTTTTTGATAACTTAGATATGTGCATTCAGGCTTGCTTTTACTTTGATTTTATTTACCACGCTGATCAACGATGACTTTAAGAGCGAGTGCATCGTCAAGCGATAGCTTGGC
Source organism: Sporosarcina limicola (assembly GCF_014873855.1). Classification (GTDB taxonomy): domain Bacteria; phylum Bacillota; class Bacilli; order Bacillales_A; family Planococcaceae; genus Sporosarcina; species Sporosarcina limicola. Next base: position 6,464 of record NZ_JADBEL010000041.1, read on the forward strand.
TGGCCTTAAATCAGTAAGCTATTTATTAGCGATTGTTCCATCTTTAACGACATTGGATAAGAACTGCTCGTAGGCCGTTTTAAGTGTGGCTGAACTCGGATTAAATTATGCGGATAAAGCCTGTTCTGTACAGACTGCTTGATCACTTAGTCCATTATTAACCTCTCCTTAAGGGGATTTTCTGAAATTGTGCCATTACTCACCGTCATTTGTACAATCTCTTTTCATTTTGAAACCATATGTTATTGATGTAAGGCTGGCTTTACAAAACAGAAAGGAGGTCTTGAAAATGAGTAAATGTAGTAAATATTGTGAATGTGTTAAACACACTAGATGCGTTAAACGCGGTATATGTGATCCATGTGAGCAGATAAAACATCCTGATAAATTTGTCAAACACTGTAAAGGTTGCGTTTGTGATCAATTAAGACGATTACAAACACAGACTGAGGTTGATGTTTTCTTATCAGGTGGTCAGGTGTTAGAGGATGTTGTTTTTGTTTCCTTTAACCGGAATACTTGTTGTGCATTCTTTAGTGATCCAACAACAGAACCTGGTTCAACACTTATCGTAGACTGCCAAGATATTCAAGCTATTCGAATAGAGGCAGACTGAGTTATAAAGAGGGTCTCTTTCTTTATGGAAGAGACCCTTCTCAGGATAATAAAAGCAGCAGCCGATTAGGAAAGCCTTACGCTTCGAATAGTTCGTGAGGTTGGAATACGAAAGAAAAGGGGTATGTATGAAGAGAGGACACTACTCCTTGATAACAGCGTTGTCTTGCAAAAAAGAGAGCATCCTTCATCTGTTTTTGCCACAAAAATCCCCTCGCCATATATGAACTGGCGAAGGGGATTTTTTCTTTCTATTTAAACCGCAACCATTTTTTCACTTTTATCATCTTTATCACGTGATAGCCACTGAATTGCAAAGAGGATACCGAACGCGATAAGGCCGACAATGTCCGTAAGCGTTTCAGGGTAGATTAACAGCAACCCAGTCCCAACCGTAAGAATCCGTTCAATCCAATTGCATTTCCTATACCAATAACCGATCATTCCTGCACCAATTGCAGTCATACCAATGATTGCCGTGAAGACGACCCAAATGATTTCAGGAATCGAGGCACCTATCATGAGCATGGCAGGATTAAACACGAACATGTATGGGATGATGAACGCTGCGATGGCGAGTTTGGCTGCCACAACACCGGTTTTGATTGGATCTCCACCAGATACGCCTGCTGCTGCGAATGCTGCAAGGGCGACCGGTGGTGTGATATCTGCGATGATTCCGAAATAGAAGACGAATAGATGTGCTGATATGGCGACGACAATCGGAACTGTTGCATCCGGATTATCAAGCATAAGCAACGTGATAATCGCCGGTGCTGCAATCGTTGATGTAATAACATAGTTCGCCGTTGTCGGAGAACCCATACCAAGAACGATTGCTGCGAGCATTGTAAAGAATAACGTCAGGAAAATGTTTCCGCCTGATGCCGAAATGAGTCCTGTTGCAAGGCCTAAACCGAGTCCAGTCTTCACGACAACACCTACGATAATCCCTGCACATGCCGTGGCAGCCGCAACAGCAAGCGCAGTACGTGCACCGTCTACAAGTGCGTCAATCATATCTTTAAAGCCTAGGCGTGTTGCCTTATCGAATGAACTAACAACAATCGTTAAAACAATTCCCCATAAGGCTGCTTGCATTGTTGGAATACCTATCAATAGGAATACGATGATCCCTAAAATGGGTAAAAGTAAATAAATCTTTTTCAAAACTGCTTTTCGGTCAGGAAGTTGGTCTTTCGTCATTCCTTTAAGACCTACCCGCTTCGCTTCAAAATGCGTCATAATCCAAATTCCTGTGAAATAAAGAAGTGCCGGAATCGCGGCTGCCTTGGCAATTTGCCAATAGGTCACACCACCAATGAATTCAACCATTAAGAATGCTGCAGCCCCCATGATTGGTGGCATGAGCTGTCCGCCTGTGGATGCAGCTGCTTCTACTCCACCAGCAAATTCTTTCTTATATCCAAGTTTTTTCATCATCGGAATCGTATATGAACCCGAAGTAACAACGTTCGCAACAGAACTTCCCGAGATTGTCCCTTGGAGTGCGCTTGAGAAAATGGCGACTTTCGCTGGTCCGCCAACAAGACGGCCTGCCAAAACGACAGCCAGATCATTAAAGTAATTACCGACGCCTGTCTTGACAAGGAATGCACCGAACAATAAGAATACGAATATGAATGTCGCCGAAACACTCAGCGGCGTTCCTAAAATTCCATCTGTTGTAAAGAACATGAGTTGGACAACACTCTCCAAATCTTGACCGCGGTGGCCAAGGAATCCTGGGAAGTAAGGACCAAAAAATGCATACATAAGAAAAATACCCGATATGATTGTAATTGGTATTCCGACAGCACGTCTTGCCGCCTCTAGCGTAAGTAATATTGCAATGACTCCGACGACCATATCCAAATCGGACACCCTACCAACACGGAAAACCAACTCATGAATATTAAGCGGCCAATAGAGTCCAACACCTATCGAAAGTAGCGATAAAATAATATCATAGAATGGCACTTTATTACGCTTCTCGCCTACTCTTTTCTTTGCAGGAAATAGTATGAAAATAAGCGATAATGCAAAGCCCAAGTGAATCGAGCGTTGTATGAAAGCCGTGAATTGCCCGAAAATACCAGTATATAATTGGAATAGGGAAAAAGAGAGTAATCCGACGAACACGATTTTTTTAATAATGCCGCTAACATCACGGGTATTTGACTCTGGGTCATACTTTTTCAAAATTGCCTGTTGTTCTTCCTCAGAAAGCATGGCGAACTCTTCCCCTTGCGGATCAATCAGTTGCTCATCTATCCGCCCTTTATCTTTTGCCATTCAAACAGTCTCCTTTCATCATTTCATAGATTGATAATTTAACAACAGCGAACGTGTATGATTTCCCCCGCTCTAACTGTTTTTTTAAGTCTAACTCATTTCCCGCGTAGCGGAAAGCTAAATCTGCATCCACATCTCCAACAATCATCGTGAACGAATCAATCACCTTGTCATCATAAGTAAGCGTATACAATCCGTCTTTCACAGAAAGCTTTTCACCCTCTTCTGCATGGCCCGGCAATCCAATTCCGACATCCTCATATTGCATCGACAACAAGCGGATAATTCCTTCTTCAGTCGCTTCATACGTTTCGATGACATCCGACAAATGGATGGAGTGAACGTAACGGATTTGGAATCCATACTCGTCCCCAAGAGGTAAATAAAATAGTCTCGGTTGTTCCGTACGGTATTCAGTAAAGATGAACGCCTGTTTTAAAGGCAGGAAAAAAAAGATGAGGGCTAGTAGGAGTAGTAACACAAGTGTGAGCAGTATACTATTCTTTTTCGTCATCTGCCTCACCACCTCCTTCTATCCGTGATTGAAAAAGAGGACACAGTTTGATGGCAATAGTAGAATAAAAGAATGGGACGGCTGAAGCACTGCACTGCACTGCGCTTCACCGCCCCGTTCTCAGTTACTCTTATTTATTCACTTCGTCAAAATACTTTTGAGCCCCAGCGTGAACTGGAATTCCGATTCCATCAAGGCCTGTTTCCGCTTTGATGAATTTCCCTTTAGCATGTTGTAATTTCGAAGCATTATCATAAATTGCCTTTGTGATTTTATAAACAAGATCTTCTGGTACATCGTTTTGGATGACAAGCATAGCACCTACAGAAACAGCAGGTGTTTTTTCAACCATACCGTATGTTCCAGCAGGAATCATTTCTTTTGCGTAGTAAGGGTATTTCTTGATCAATTCATCTGCTTTTGCATCTTCAACCGGAACGATGAATACTTTCTTCACAGCATGCAAACCTTCAACAGCACCAGTTGGTGTTCCTGCCGTGATGAATGCTGCGTCAATTTGACCTGATTGCAAACTTTCCTGTGATTCGCCAAAATCCAAGTTTTGAACTTTAACATCGTCCATGGACAAACCGTGGATTTCAAGAAGTTGTTCAGCATTCGCATACGTACCTGATCCAGGTGCGCCAACTGATACTTTCTTTCCTTTCAAATCTTCAAATGATTTGATGCCTGTACTTTCAAGTGTTACAAGTTGAACCGTTTCAGGATAAAGATTACCAATTGCCGATACATTATCAATCACTTCTCCGTCAAACATCAATTCACCTTTTGAAGCGTAGTAAGCGATATCCGTTTGAACGAAAGCGATTTCTTTCTTGCCATCTTTTAATGCAGTCATGTTAGCCGCAGACGCTTGGGATACTTCAGCAGTCGTATTGATGCCTGTAGCCTCTTTTATGAAATTGGCGAACGATCCCCCTAGTGGATAATAGGTTCCTTGTACTCCACCTGTCATAATGCTTAGGAATTCATAATCTTCTTTCTTTTCTGTGCTTTCTTTCGTGCTTTCTTTCGTGCTTTCTTTCGTGCTTTCTTTCGTGCTTTCTTTCGTCTTTTCTTTGTCCCCGTCGCCCGAGTTACATGCCGATAATACGAGTAGTGCGATTATCGTCATGAATGCGAATATGCGAATTTTGCTTTTCTTCATAGTATAATTCCTCCCCTTTTTCTGTTTGTGAAATAAACCCAACCACCATTTTAACACGAAGACTGTCTAGAATGTCAAACAACTTTTTAAAAAGTTCATATATTTTGCAGGCTTCTACATTGATTTATCCATCTTTCCAAAAAAAAACAGCCAAAATGGTAACTACTTTTGGCTGTTTCCGATTACTTATATCCGCCGGAGGCTTCAACTTTAGTCAGCAAGGATTTGATTCCCCACTGAATTGTCTACATACTTTTCAAACTCTTACCACTTATTGAAACGGTTGAATTCTGCTGAATAAAGTTAGATTTTAGCACCCTTCACTCTCGTTTCAGGCATTGTATCTTCAGGTTTAATGTCCTCGAACGTTTCACCGGCTTCTTCAAGGTCACGCGTTCTATGTGCGATTCGGGATGCCGCGCATGCCGCGATACTGGCGACTAAGTCATCGAGGAACGTATGGATTCCATTTCCCTGTTTCGTATCTAGTTCTTTAATGATGCCCGTTTTGTTTTTATCGAGATGACCGAATGTCGTTACTGCTATTGAACCGTAGGTAAACACGGAGCCAAGTGCAATGGTTTCATCCACTCCGAAAAGTCCTTCATCAGATTCAACGATTTGTTGCAGCGGTTGAGACAGTTTCCCTTGCTCTGCAAGTTCATCTAACTCAATTCCAACTAAAATCGCATGTTGAAGTTCCCGTTTCCGGAGTACGCCTTTAATCGATTCGATACAATGAGCCATTTCGAGTCCTTCATTATATGGTCGTTGCATTTCATAGACGATTTCCGCGATAGCTTCCAGTGTTACCCCACGACGTAGTAAGGCCTCTCTTGTTGCTTCTGCTACAACTTTTGAATGGACAACCTTCGTATTATCGAACATCTACCCTCAACTCCTTTTTTAATTTTTGGTAATTGCAATGGTTCCATTATACCTGTTCCTACCGATATGATACAATTTCAATACACATCTATTGTGAGGAGGCTCCATGAATGAAACAAGGCAAAATTGAAGATATAACGTTCTACAGCAAAGAGTTGGATGAAGAAATGCAATTGCTTATCCATTTACCCCATAACTATTCACCACTCTATAAATACTCGGTGCTTATCGCATCTGACGGGAAAGATTATTTCCAATTCGGACGGATCGGGCGGGTAATTGATGAATTGATTGATGCGAAAGAAATCGAAAATGTCATTGTTGTTGGTGTCCCTTATAAGAGTGTCACAGAACGGAGGCGAATGTATCATACTGAAGGAGATCGCCGCGATGCGTATATCCGTTTTCTTGCGCATGAACTCGTTCCATACATTGACGCCAATTATCCAACGTACCAAATCGGTGCCGGTAGGGGGCTGATTGGAGATTCACTTGCCGCAACGATTTCACTTCTTACTGCATTGAAATATCCAAATTGTTTCGGGAAAGTGATCCTTCATTCCCCTTATGTTGATGACTTGGTGCTAAATCAGGTGGAAGCCATGGAAGATGCTTCTCATTTCTCGATTTATCATGTTATCGGCGAAGGTGAAACCGAAGTGAAGACTACGGTGGATGGCGTTCAAGATTTCCTCACACCAAACCGGGTACTAAAAGATTTGATAGAAAGAAAAGGGTTCCCATACTTCTATGAAGAATTCAAAGGGGACCACACTTGGAAGCATTGGCAACCTGATGTTCGGCGAGCAATTCAAATGGTTTACAGTCATTAATTCAGATAAAACCGACATCGGTCCATGAATTCTGGTATACTCATTACTATATAGTCATTACCAAACATTCTCACTAGGAGGTTTTTCATTATGAAATTTGGCATTGTTGTATTCCCATCAAAAAAACTCCAAGACCTTGCGAACGCTTATCGGAAACGGTATGACCCACATTATGCACTTATCACACCGCATATGACGGTTAAAGATGTATTCGAAGCGAACGAACAAGAAATTAAAGATGTTGCAAAAGCGATTAAAGAAGTCGCGAAAAAACACAGTCCGTTCGAGTTGAACGTTTCAAAAGTGGGTACATTCGCACCTATCACAAATACAATTTACTTCAAAGCTACTACCAATGATGATTTACTTGCATTGCACAAAGATCTGAATTATGACTTCTTTGGTGCCGAGTCTGAGTTTGCTTTCGTACCCCATATAACAATTGCGCAGAAACTTTCTTCAGGTGAACACGATGACATTATCGGACAACTCAAAATGGTAGGTGTCGATCATACTGAAACAGTTGATCGACTACATCTTCTTTACCAACTTGAAGACGGTTCTTGGACGGTTTATGAAACATTCCGACTCGATGAGGATAACTAAAGGTTGTTCACAGTAAGAATCGCGACTTCTGACCTTGAACGGGAAGATGCATATTCCGTCAGAAGCAAAGTATTCGTAGAAGAACAAGGGGTACCGATTTTTCTTGAACTTGATGATTTCGATAATACCGCCGCGCATTTCATCGTCTATTCGAATGAGACACCGATTGGCGCAGGTCGGTTCCGGGAAATCAATGAGGGGATCGGAAAAGTTGAACGTGTTTGTGTATTGAAAGAATACAGAGGTAAGCATTTAGGTAATCTCGTGATGCATGCATTTGAAGAACATGCAATATCGACAAGTATGAACAAAATTATTCTAAATGCCCAATCTTATGCCGTCCCATTTTATGAAAAGTTAGGGTATGTCATTACCTCTCCAGAATTTTTGGACGCGGATATACCACATCGCGCTATGGAAAAAGTACTAAAATAAAAAAAGGTCCGCTTTGCTTAGACAAGCTTAGCGGACCTTTTTTTATCTGGTTTAATTTTCATATATAAGCATTTACAGCTAGCCCTTTTCCGACTACTAGGGCAATGGCTGGTGAAAGATTAACAGGATTCGGGTAGATGAATCCTTTATAAGATGAAAGAGGTGATACGACAACAGGCTCTACCTCCTCATTCTTTCCTCCCTTTTGATGAAACGACTCACTTAGTGCATCCGAAAAATCCGAACTTAATTGCACTTTTCCAACTCTGTCGATGTATGCGAAATCATATGACTCCATTGCCATACGGTTTGCATATTGTTGTGATTGGATTGGCTGAATTGGTAGTATATAGCCCATTATTACACCCCGTTTCAAAATAGTTCGACTCTAGTTACTATTATATGTTGAAATAAAGGATTCTATTGAATCCACAACGGCACTAGTGAAGGATTGAACTAACATCCTTCCTTGGGGATGCCTTCCCCCTTGGAAAACGCCTTCGCCTAGTTTATATAGTTATTCATATGTTCAACTTATATAGTACTATACCCCTGTCATTGCAATGGTAAACATATTAATTTAAACTTCTCTGAATCCTTCATTATCTACCAAGCATATCCTGGATGTCTTTAATATTTACAGCCTTTCCATCCGATAAGATGGATCGTACGAGTTCATCTTCTGTATGTTGTGGTATATCTTTTCTTGCCATACTGCCTACTTTCTGTATAATCTTCCTCACTTGACGCTCATCACCAAAATCGGCAAATTGAATCGCATTTGCAAGCGCGAATACTTCCTCCATCGGGACGCCTGTTTTTGATTCTATTTTCCGGAAAAATGAATCATTCATCTATTACTCTCCCTTCTTAAACGAAACAACTGCCTACAATAATTAGCAAGATGAAAAGAACAACTATCAGAACGAAAGTCGAACCGCCGTAAGAACCTCTTCCTCCGTCATAACCGCCATGACCGACTCCACATGGATTGCATCCTCCAAACATGAAAATCCCCTCCTTCCTTCTACATATCCTATGCGGATTGAGAAGGAAAGAAGGGGCGCTTGCATACATTTTTAAAATTTCCTTAATCAAATACGCCAAGGCGTATTTGCGTCCAGATTTTGAATTGAGCTTGCTCAATTCACTCCCTTCAAAATCTGTGACATCCGCTGGAGGCTTTGGGCCAACAGGGAAGGATTGGACTTCATCCTTCCTTGTTGGTTACTCAGGGAGGGGAAGGATTGGACTTCATCCTTCCTTGTTGGTTACTCAGGGAGGGGAAGGATTGAACTTCATCCTTCCTTGTTGGTTACTCAGGGGGAAGGATTGGACTTCATCCTTCCTTGTTGGTTACTCAGGGGGGAAGGATTGAACTTCATCCCTCTTTGTTGGTTACTCAGGGGAAGAATTGAACTTCATCCCTCTTTGTTGCCGCAGGACGAATAGGACTACGCTTCGTAGGCTGCTTCGGCGATCTTAGTCTGAATCCCGCACAATTCAGCAGGGGTTTGAACCCCCAACTGAATTGTCTACACACTTTGCATTCATCTCATCACTTATTGAAGTGGAATACTTCTGCTAAATGGAGTTAATTTGAATCAGACATTACCTTTTGGCTTGAAAATGATAGCTGCAATGAAACCAAACAGAATAGCAGAGCTAATACCGGAACTTGTCACTTCAAACATACCTGTCAAAACACCAATCAGGCCATGTTTTTCCGCTTCTGCCAGTGCACCATGCGTTAAAGAATTGCCAAAGGATGTAATTGGAATTGTTGCACCTGCTCCTGCAAAATCGATAAGTGGCTCATACAGACCTAATCCGTCCAATATAGAACCAGCAACGACTAATAGACAAAGCGTATGTGCCGGCGTCAGTTTTGCCACGTCGAATAACAGCTGGCCAATAACGCAAATTAGTCCCCCCACAATAAAAGCCGTAATGTAAATTGAACTCATATACCCCACTCATTTCATCGTTAATTCGATTGCATGTGCAATACATGGAATCGTATCTTCTTGCTGAAACGACATTGGTGACAATAGTGCACCCGTCGCTATCAAGAGGACTCGCTTATATTTTCCTATCTTCATTTTTTCAAAGATTTCCGAGAAATAAATTGCAGCTGAACAGCCTGCTCCACTGGCGCCTGCTAAAAATGAAGGATCCTTTCCGTAAAACTCCGCACCTGCATCACGGAAATTCTTCGTATCGTCGATTCCCTTGTTAGCAACCAATTTTTTATAAAGTTCAAACCCTGTCTTGCCAAGATCCCCTGTCATGATAACGTCATAATCATTGACACTTGTCCCATGGCCTGAGAGATGGCGGGTAAGAGTATCTGCTGCTGCCGGCGCCATTGCCGCCCCCATATTGAAAGGATCGGTCATCCCTAGGTCAGTTACACATCCAATCGTTGCACATTCAATAGAAGGAAAACCCTTTTTATGTGGCGTAATTGCTGCTACCCCCGCTGCGGTTACCGTCCATTGTGCCGTTGCAGGCTTCTGCGAACCGTACTCTACCGGATAGCGGAATTGCCTTTCAATTGCATTATGCTGACTGGCCGCACCGGCAATTGCAATTTCGGACATCCCCACTTCAGTTAATAATGCCGCAAGGATAAGTGACGATACCGATGTTGCACAGGCTGAAAATAATCCGATATATGGAATACCCATTGTCGTTGCGCAAAAATTGGAAGGTGTCATTTGATTAACAAGATCACCAATCAGCAAGTAATCGGCATCACTTGGCAAAGAATCGATTTTACTTAATGCAATCATACATGCATCTTCCATCATTTTTGCGTGGGCATGTTCATTTGTTTCTAAGCCACAGCGTTCATCATCATAGACTTTATCAAATTTATCTTTAAACGAGCTTTTCTTTTCCAAGGGGCCTGCTGTCACGCCGGTTGCCGAGATTGAAGGTAGCGTCTTGAACGTCAGAAGACCGCGCCCTACCATGAGACGACCCCTAGTTTAACAAGAATTGTCTTGATAAGGGCAACAACAAATGCGGAAAAAACACCAAACAGAATGACAGAACCCGCGAGCTTAAACATGTTACTACCAACACCAAGAACATAGCCTTCAGACTTGTGTTCGATTGCGGCAGAAATGACAGCATTGCCGAAACCGGTTATCGGAACTGCACTTCCAGCTCCTCCAAACTGTCCGATTTTCTTATAAAGTCCAAACCCCGTTAATAACATTGAGAAAAAAATCATCGTTGCCACCGTTGGATTGCTTGCGGTCCGTTCTGTGAAATCGAAATACGTCATATAAAAGAGCGCAACAAATTGAGCAACAAGACAGATTATACCGCCTGTCAGGAATGCTTTCAGGATGTTTTTCATCAATGGAATTTTCGGAGAAATTTCCTGCTCTAACTTCGCATATTTCTTTTCGTCCATTAAGTCTCTTCCTTTATAAGTGATTTTAGTTTCTTAATTTTCTTGCTCACTTTTTCTTGTTTCTTCATGTCCATCAACTTATTCATTTCCATCAGGATTTTATTATCCACCGATACCGTGACATTCAATTCTGGATAGTATTCTTTCAGTTTTTTCTCCAACTCCTTGCCGATTTTACGTTTACTGAACCTCGAGAACGTCTTCATTCTCACAGCTGTCAATAGCTCTCTTTCATGGAATAGTACGGCGGCAGACTTAATACGCTCATCTTTCGTGAGCAGTTCTTTGATTTTCACTGGATCTTCGCTTGAATTGTTTTGGACTCGGATATCATTTTTCACATTGGAACAACCCAAAAGCAAAAAAACTATGATGATTAGTAAACCAAATTTCCGAATGTTCATCCCCTCCATTTTTTCTCAGTATGCCTTTCTCGCCTCTACTTTATTCATGACCGGTGTATCTGCCCTGACTCGAAGGAATCTACCGCATAAAGTATAGAGAATTGAGAGAAGGAGGTGAAATAAATGGGATGTGGAAGACCTGAAGAGGTTGGCGGAAATCGCGGCAATGATAACTGTATTTGTGAGGTAGTTCGCGCAATCAGACGTATACAGGACGTTCGTCAAGACTTTGATTGTGACGATTGCAGAACTGACTGTTTCACGGCTCCGCTTGGCTCTATTGTTAATCCATCACGCGCTCGGGCTAATACACGGGTATTCATGCTATTGACAGATGACGGTAATCCTTTCAAAGCAATGTTCAGACGTGAAAGAAGGCATCGAGAACATGATAGGGAAAGAGAAGTAACCGCAGTACAATCACATGATAAGGATTGCAACAGCTGTTTCTCGGTGTTTTTCAGAGTGCAGAATGTTTTCGATAACTGTTGTGCGACATTACAAGTTCTGGAACCACGAAACGCAAGAGGTAGAAGAGTAGATATCATTAAAAATGGCAAGATTGATTTTGATGCATTGTGTGAGGTAGAAAGATTTGAAGCTACAGGTTCATGTATTACAGTCGACTTGAAATGTTTCTGCGGAATCCAATGTATTAAAGACGTGTTCATCGATTGTGACGATTTTTAATCGTTCACCTGCAATGCTCAGATTGCCTAATTGGTTTGTTCCAATTAGGCAATCTTTTTTACCTACCCTTTATTAACGGTAAATAGTCGTTAGCACCGTAAGGAAACACGGATTACGTTGATGACAGTAAAATAAACAAAAGGCAGGACGGTTACTCCCGTCCTGCCTTTTGTTTTTAATTCCCATCGAATGGATTGCCACGCCAAAGAATTTCTTCAATCCTTGCCATTTCCACAGCTATGATTTCTTTTTCCCCTTCATTAGTTCCAATCAAAACCGTTTCTCCCTCAATCTTTTCAATTGTTCCTGTCAATGTTCTATCACCTAAAACAAACTGAAGAGGGTGGTATACTTGCCGGGAAAACGGTGTGCCCAGATAAGTAATCCTTCTTATAACCGACTGATTAGTGCCTTTAACTAGGGACGTATCCTCTACTCCTAACTCAAACCTCACTTGCTCCCCTTGTTCCTTCTCTTCAGGTTCCTCTGACCCTTCTCCGTTCAACAGATAAATTGACGTGCTTTCCTCGAAATGGACGAACACCTTATGGAAAACGGGTGGCCCCTGAATAAACAACAGCGGTTCATTTTTTAATATAATCAGCACATCCCTTTTTTAACATAGTATATGCGCCCATTTTTGTAGATGTTCATGAAAAAAATGCGCAAGGCGCCCGATAGTGAATGCAGACTAAGTTCATCCACATCGTGTAGAAACGACTGCATGACCTACATCGAGTGGGTCTCTATCAAGTAGGAGAGATGAAGTTCGACCCTTGCATTGAAAAAAATGGAGTAATTACGCCTTTTGACTTTATCCTTAGTTCTGAAGCGACTAGAGGGGCCTAGCATCTGGACAAAAAAAACACTCTTCATCAGATCTAAAGATCACCAATGAAAAGTGTTGCCAAACCTAGATAGATAATAATACTAATAACGTCATTCAGTGTCGTGATGAAAGGACCTGATGCGACAGCTGGATCAACTTTCATCCTATGCATAAACAACGGGATGAAAGTCCCAGAAATTGTTGCTACAAAAATGGAGACAAAGATAGCTGCACCAACAAGAAGGCCAATGATAAATTCTTGTTTCCATATATAAATAAGACCAACAACAAATAGTGCACAAACTAGGCCGGTAATGAGACCCGTTCCCGCTTCCCTAAGAAGTAACTTAACTTTACTTTCGTCCTCAATATCCCGCGTTGCAATACCACGTACCGCAACAGCTAGTGCTTGAGTTCCACTGTTTCCAGCAGTCCCAGCAATGAGAGGTATAAAAGCCGCAAGAAGTGCTACTTTCGAAATTGTTTCTGTAAATAAATCAATCAAGTTCGCTGTAAGCATCCCTAAAACTAATAGGATAAGAAGCCACGGAAGTCTCTTTTTAGCAGCAGAAAGCGAGTTTTTATCGAACGTATCCATATTGGAAACACCAGCAAGTTTCGAGTAGTCATCAGATGCTTCCTCATCGAGAACATCGATAATATCATCGACAGTAATTATCCCTAGAATATGCTGCTGGAAATCGACGACCGGCATAGCTAGTAAATTATAATCTTTCATCATTCTTGCAACTTCTTCCTGATCTTCAGAGACGAGTACATTGACGACACGTTCACTCATAATTGTACTTATAAGCGTATCTTCATGCGCAATGATTAAATCACGAAGTGAAACGACGCCTGTCAACCGGTTATCATAATCCACAACAAACACGTAGTAGATCGTTTCCGCTCCAGGTGCTTCGTTACGCAGAATGGTCATTGCGGAACTGACTGTCGAGTTCTGCGGAATGGTGACGAATTCTGTTGTCATAATCGAACCGGCCGTATACTCCTCGTAGTGGAGAAGCGCTTTAATTTCAGCAGCGGATTCTTTATTCATCAAGGTCAAATAACTGACAACCTGCGATTTATCGAGTTCATTCAGGACATCTACCGCGTTATCTACGAACATGTACGAAATCATGTCTGCAGCATACGTCGTGTCCATCTCCTGAAGGAACTGTTTATACTCATGTTCGTCGATTTCACTTGTCTCGAAAATCTCGGCGAGCTCTTTTGGCGATAGATAGTGATACATGATTTTTCGTAGTTCTAACTCTACTTTCTCGTAAAAAATTGCCCTGTCATACGGATGAAGGAGTAGATACTCATTTCGAAAAGCCCTAATATCGTGAGTAAAGAGAGCCTCTTTTAATTTTTCTTCGTTAAAAATAATATCGTCTTTGTAGTCATCTTTTACATTCATGGCTACACCTTCCTTTCAATTTCCGCCATGCATTAATGGAGTAAATGAGGGTATTATAAGATAATACATACTGCTAAAAAGGGTGATGACTAGATGAAATACGATATTATCGGGGATATTCACGGTTGTTATGATGAATTCCTGTCGTTGATTCGTAAGCTTGGGTATTCGATGAGAAATGGTATTCCACTCCATCCAGACCATAGACAGCTTGCATTTGTCGGGGATGCGATGGACAGGGGTCCCAATTCACTCAAGATATTGAATCTTTTGTTTGAAATCCAAGATGCGGGTACACTCTTTTATTCCCCAGGAAATCATTGCAATAAACTTTACCGGTTCGCAAAAGGAAATCATGTACAACTTGCTCATGGATTAGAAACGACAGTAGCAGAACTCAACACATTCTCAAAAGAGAAACGTAAACATTTCCTTAACAGGTATCGCCAATTTTACGAAGCCTTGCCGTACTATCATACAATGAACAATGGTAATCTCATCGTCGTACATGCGGGTATACGCGAAGAAATGATCGGTGCCCCTTATTCCGAAGAAATTCGTGTATTTGTTCTCTACGGAGACATTACGGGTGGAAAGTTGCCGGATGGTAGACCTATTCGTCGCGACTGGGCCACACATTATAAAGGTGATGCGTTCATCGTTTATGGTCACACGCCTGTTGAGAAAGCCCGTTTTGTCAACAACACCGTAAATATTGACACCGGTTGTGTTTTTGGTGGAAAACTAATGGCACTCCGCTATCCTGAATTAGAGGTCGTTTCCGTACCTTCTTTACAACCCTTCATCCCCGAGAAATTTACTCAATTCGATTGATTTCATTGTAGGTCAAGGCCTGCATATCCTGTGAAACATCACTTTTGAATTCCAACTTCTCACCTGTTAGTGGGTGTGTAAAACTGATTTTCGCACAGTGCAACGCCTGTCGCCCCATCAATTGATGTGTACTGCCGTATAGATCATCTCCAACTACAGGATGGCCTGCCCACTGCATATGAACCCGAATTTGATGAGTCCTTCCTGTATGAAGAACAAGTGCAATTTTCGTGAAATAATGGCCTTCTTTCTTAAATTGGCCTAAGACTTCTACATCTGTTCGAGCATATTGACCATCCTTTCGTACAATCCGTTCCATGATACTACCGTCTTTTCTACCAATTGGTTCTTCGATAATGAACTGATTTGACGCTAATTGTCCCTCTACAAACGCGAGATACTGACGATAAAAACCGGAAGCAATCATCTGTTCACTAAGGAGGTGATGAATATGCCTGTTTTTTGCAATGCAAATTAAACCGGAAGTATCTCGGTCAAGTCGCGTAACGATATGTACTGTAGCTGGTAGCTTCTCGCGTGCAAATTTCCCAGCAACACTATTCGCAACCGTGCCAACAGGATGATCACGTGATGGAATTGTGCTTTGGCCTGGTGGTTTATCGACCATCATGAGCACTTCATCTTCATAAATAATGGTTAGTTTTCCGTCTTCGGGATACAAACCAGCACTTGGCTGTTCCGGCGGGAAAACGACGACAACTACATCCCCTGCACACAATGGATGGCGCACAGTTCGCTCAATGCCATTCACCTCTATGCTTCCCCCACCATACTTCGTTGCAGTCAATGTCCTTTTCGAAATTCCTTTTGAATGGAGGAATTCGCGTAGGAGGAGGCCGTCTTCATCCACAGGGTAAACGAGGCGGAAACGTAAATCTTTCCCATTCAATTCACACATCACTATCTATAAAAGAATCATGCACACGTTTCCAGAACGGGAAAGTACGGAAACGGGCAAAACGGACCTCTTCTTCTGCCACTTTATATTCGATTGATTTCACATCTTTATGGAGAATTTGTAAATGATCTACCGTCACCATAAAGTCAGGTCCTTTCACGGGGGTTAACACGCATTTGTGATGGGCAGGCAACACAAGTGGTGCACCTACCGTTCTGAATACTCGATTGTTAATGGATGCCATTTCAGTGAGTTGTATCGCTGGTAATGACGGATGGATAATTGCTCCCCCAAGTGCTTTATTATATGCTGTTGATCCGGAAGGTGTCGACATACATAATCCATCGCCGCGAAAACGTTCGAAATGTTCACCATTGAGTTCTACATCCATAACAAGTGTTACTTCAGGGGACTTCACTGTCGATTCATTCAACGCGAGAAAAGTAGCCGTTTTTTTTTCATTTTGATAATTAATTACTACCTCAAGGAGTGGATACTCAATCACTTTGAATTCTTTTCGCGAGATGGAAATGACAAGTTTTTCAATTTCAACTGGCTTCCAATCTGCGTAGAACCCGAGATGCCCTGTATGAATTCCAACAAACGCTGTTTCTTTTAGACGATGTTGATACTTATGAAAGCCATGGAGAAGCGTTCCATCCCCGCCAATCGATAAGACAATTTCAGGTTCTTCTTCATCGAAAATGAGGCCGAAATCTATCAAATACCCCTTAGCTTCATTCATTAGCTTATTCGATATTTCGTCATTTCGCGATTGGATTGTAAATTTCATACTTCACTCCCCTTTCCGTTTTTTCTTCCCATAACTTCTCGTAGCCGTTTCTTTGAAAGCACTGAAATATTGTTGTGCATCTTGAATTTCATCACGGATTTGCGACATTTCTTCATCCAATTGGAATGCTGCTTCTGCCGCTCGCTCAAGACGGTGACTGATTTCAACTGGCATCTCCCCCTCGTATTTATAGTTCAAGGAATGTTCAATAGATGCCCAAAAATTCATCGCTAACGTTCTTATCTGTATTTCTGCAAAAATTGTCTTTTCTCCGTTAATTGTCTGTACTGGATACTTGATAATCATATGATAGGACCGATAACCACTCGGTTTTTTATTTGAAATATAATCACGTTCCTCAATTATTTCAAGGTCTTTTCGCTGTCGCAATATTTCAACCACGGTACCGATATCATCTACGAAAGGGCACATCAACCGAAGTCCCGCAATATCAGGCAATTCAGCAGCCAGTTCTGTTGACGGTTCAAATGGAATCCCTTTTTCTAATGTCTTGTCATAGATACTTGCGAGCGGCTTCACCCTGCCTGTCACGAATTCAACAGGTGTGTGTGTGTCTTCTAACTCATACTGAACACGTAACCCTTTGAGTTTCACTTTCAATTCATCGACAGCTTGCTTATAAGGTGCAAGAAACTGACTCCACTGCTTCATCTGGACCCCTCCCAGCTGTTTATTCTACATGTTGAAGTATCGAGCTGAATGCTTGCTCGACGGCTGAAGAAAAAGTTTCCCCATAATTATCATTTCCTTCAATATTATAAATCAGCATCGTCAGTTCGTCTCGGAATCCGATTAATGAAACTAATCTTTCCTTAAAAGAGAGAACCGGATCCATTTCCGACTGAAGCGCTTCCACCATGAGTGGCCATACTTCTTGCGTAAAATGGATATAATGATATCCTTCCTCTTCTTCAAAAAGATAGACAAACGAATATTCATCTGAATCTGTAATCATCTTTCCGGATGGGGCTCCTTTAAGACTTTCCCCTGTTTCAGCCAGTATAAAACGGATTTCTTCTCCATTTAGGTTACCACTGTCAATTCGATGTTGTATACGCACAATCTCGTCTTCCCTTCACGTGTTGTTATGTATAGTTTACCATATGAAACTCGGCCTTGCAGTCTGAAGTATGCGTTTTTACACATTAATTGATATACTCAATGTAGATAGATATTTTATATGGTACCAATACCTAATTGACAGAGAGGACAGATTATGATGGATACTCGAACAATGCTTACACTAATGGAGATCAATGCACTGCAGTCATTCGGCACAGCGCAAACATACACTGGACAAAATAGCTCATCAGCTTCCCTGTTTAGTATGATGCTAGAAGATTTTTCAGATAGTTCATCAATAACTAACCCACTATCTTCCGTTTCATCATCCTTGATTGGAAATACCTACCAGACAGAAGGTTTACGTTATAACGGTATAAATGAGGTCTTCAAACCTTCTACTCTATCAACTAGCTTCACTGCATCACAACAAATTTCTTCAATTTCTTCTGAAAATATAGCGAGGGACGATGGTCAATATACAGATATTATTAAACAGGCCGCTGCCAAATATGGCCTACCTGACAAACTGGTTGCTTCCGTCATTCGACAAGAATCGAATTTCAACAATAGCGTTATCAGTCATGCGGGTGCGGTGGGGCTTATGCAACTGATGCCAGGAACGGCAAAATTTATTGGTGTCGCGGATCGTACAGACCCTGTCCAGAACGTAATGGGCGGGACAAAATATTTAAAAACGATGCTCAATCAATTCGACGGAAATCTCGAACTGGCCCTAGCAGCCTACAATGCAGGGCCTGGAAACGTTAAGAAATACGGCGGAATTCCCCCTTTCAAAGAAACGCAACAATACGTAAAAAAAGTATTAGGCTATTTCAATAGTTAGGTTGGTATTCCAACTAGTGGATTACCCAGCGAGCGGTTCAGTTGTGAAAAGGATGTTGGGTTGGTAGAATGTCAATACAGTCAGAGCAAAGGAGATTGACATAAATGACTCGAAAACCTTTGATCCCTTATGAGGAGATCGGTGCTGAAAAATTGTCGGAACTTATCGATCTATTTTATGCTAAAGTAGCCGTACACCCGGACTTATACCCGATTTTCCCGGATGACCTGACAGAAACAGCACGAAGGCAAAAACAATTTCAAACACAATATTTAGGCGGACCCAATTTATATACTGAAGAACATGGTCATCCCATGATGAAAGCACGCCATATGCCCTTTCACATCACACCAGTCAGAGCGGAAGCATGGCTTTCCTGTATGGCGGATGCGATGGATGAGGTCGGATTTGAAGGGAATTTACGTGAAATGTATTTCAAACGCCTCGTTTTGACTGCCAATCATATGGTGAACAGGAACGAGGAGGGGAGCTCGTGAATCGACGAACTTTACTGGAGAGTCCAATTGGCCCTTCCCCCTACGCGAGACCTATCGAATTGTATGTTTTCATCGATCCTTTATCTGAGGATTGCTGGTCACTACAGCCGCTTTTACGGAAATTGCAAGTCGAGTATGAACAATATTTCAAACTCCGCATTGCACTACGTACGCCACTTCCTACAATGAATTTAAAATGCATCCCTAACAATGAGGATGCGAAGGCTTGCGATAAAACGCATTCGACTTTTCCAAGCATCGCAGTGAAAGCCGCGGAGTTCCAGGGGAAACGTGCAGGATTTCGATTTTTATCAAAGATGTTAGAATATTCATTTTTAAAATCAAGAAATGTATCCTCTTTTTCAGTACTTATTGAAATTGCTACAAAGATCAATCTTGATGTAGACGAGTTTATCAGTGATTTTTCGTCCCAAAATGTTCTCCGTTCTTTGCAAGTCGATTTATATTTAGCAAAAGAGATGGAAGTCGATAAAGCACCTACATTCGTTTTCTTTAATGAAAACATTGAAGATGAAGGATTGAAAGTGGGCGGCTTATATGGATACGATGTATATGAACGGATTTTGGAGGAATTAGTTGGCGAAAGAATCATACCCGATATTCCACCTATTCTCGAAGATCTGTTCCAACGTTTCGATACGCTTTCTACAAAAGAAATAGCAGGCATCTACGGCATCTCCGAAAGCTCCGCAGAACGCGAATTAAAGAAACGTCTCCTTCAACAACATGTTGAACGGATACCTTTCCAAGATATGACACTCTGGCGTAAAAAACAGAGATGATACTAGAAGGCCGCCTTACTGACTAGGATTTTCTGGTTAGTTGGGTAGCTTTTTTTGATTTCTGGGGGTTGGTATGACAAATCACGCGTGCCCTTATAGTTTCACGAATTGCCATGACAGTTTTTCGCGTTGCCCTCACAGTTTCGCGAATTGCCATGACAGTTTTTCACTTTGCCCTTACAGTTTCACGAATTGCCATGACAGTTCCGGCGCGCCATTACAGTTTTTCGCTTTGCCCTCACAGTTTCACGAATTGCCATGACAGTTCCGGCGCGCCATTACAGTTTTTCGCGTTGCCCTCACAGTTTCACGAATTGCCATGACAGTTTCGGCGCGCAATTACAGTTTTCCGCGTTGCCCTCACAGTTTCGCGAATTGCCATGACAGTTTCGGCGCGCCATTACAGTTTTCCGCGTTGCCCTCACAGTTTCGCGAATTGCCATGACAGTTTCGGCGCGCCATTACAGTTTTCCGC
Source organism: Sporosarcina limicola (assembly GCF_014873855.1). Classification (GTDB taxonomy): domain Bacteria; phylum Bacillota; class Bacilli; order Bacillales_A; family Planococcaceae; genus Sporosarcina; species Sporosarcina limicola. Next base: position 26,845 of record NZ_JADBEL010000041.1, read on the forward strand.
GTTGCCCTTACAGTTTCACGAATTGCCATGACAGTTCCGGCGCGCCATTACAGTTTTCCGCGTCGCCCTTACAGTTTCACGAATTGCCATGACAGTTC
>NZ_JADBEL010000042.1 GCF_014873855.1 Sporosarcina limicola
CGGAATAAGTATGAACAGCTGAAACCGACTGACTTTTTAACGCCGGCGTTGCGTAAATGTTTAAAGACCTCTAGTTCGGAAAAAACGGCGTTTAGTTCTTTTGGTAGTTGATTATTCTCATGGTTTTGATCTATCATGTAGGAAGCACCTCTTCTATTTGGTAGTGATTTCTCGTTAATCTCACTATACCAAAGAATGAGGTGTTTTTTTAGTCGTAAAATTGTCAACAGACCTATTGGTTTGACTACAAGGCTAGTGCAGTCAATTGATTAGGCTGTTTTATTGGGTGCGAAAGTTGAGTTAATAACAAATTACTTATTTAAATTCGATATGTTCTAATTTACCAGTTGTTAATTCATGTTCGCTGTAACTAAGATTCACAATCTTTCTCATCTCATTGTATTCCACGATGATCGTCTTTACTATTTCCTTTATCAGTTCAAATTCCGATTCATTAAAGGCCGCTGACATCTTTTCACCCTCAATATTTTTGGTTCCACCATAATTACTCCAAGCATATCTATAGGCTATTGCTAACTTCAATAATTTCGGGGAAGCATACTCACTATTTTTGATTATGTAATCACACAATTCTTTTTTATTGAAAGAAGTCATTTCATCATCTATAAAACGTATTTCTTCCGATAATTTTTCACCTGTGGAAGGGTGTCTTTGTTGTTTAATTTGAGTACGGTTTATTTCAATAAAGGGAAATTCCTCTAAACTCAATTCTCGAATTTTATGTTTTTTGAAGAAGAATCTTACATATTCCGACTGTATTACAATCCCATAAATCCTAGCATAAAGGATGCTATAGCGATTAAAGGCATAGTCATTTTCAAAAGTTAATTCTTGCGAAAAAAGTGCTATTTCCTTCTGAAATAGCACTTTTACTTCCTCTGTATTTCTAGTAATCTCTGCTATATCTTCTTTGGTAGCTAAATTTTTTCCTTTCTGGTCCATATAAGCTGGCAAATATTTTTTTATAAATAAGCCTAATAAAAACAAACCCACTACGTTTACTATCATTAATCCCCAATCCAAAACGGTCACCTCTTCTTTTAAAATTTACTGCGGTACCTTATTAGTGCTACTTTCGTTGTTTTTTAGTCATTTATTTCGATTTTCAAGGATTCTTCAAGGTTTGCATCAACAAAGTTTCGGATAAATCGGTCTTTCTCCAGGTGATTTTCTTCTGATTTACGGAACCATCTTTTTATAAGCCGTTTCTCTTCCTGCTCCAGTTGCCACAATGCTTCAGCTTCTTCCCTGAGTTTGATTTTAAGCCTGTGGACAGTCAAGAAGTCAGTGGTGTACTGGCTTCTTCTTGCTCCCTTTAGGGCATGATTCTCTTCGGTCACCGTCGCTAGCTGCTGTTGAAATCCTACCATCATTTCTTTCATCGAAATTACTGCAATATTGACGTTTTGAACGTTACGGATAAGGTCGTCTTGCTGATCTAAGTAACGTTGTACCTCGTCCAATCCCCTTGTTCCATCAGTTTTAAACAACGATACGGAAACAGACGGTGATTCACTACCCGTATCATCAGAAGTCCCATGACCGGCAACAACAACGTTAGCAGCCGCGACCCGACTCATTTTGGCAACCTCGATCAAATGTTTCATCTGAGAAAGTGCGTTTAAGTCCTTACTTGTGAAATCTCTGTTCTTCCCATCGTTACGCTGAAAGACGAATCCGCGCTTCTCTAATTCAAGACAATACTTACGTATCGTAACGGTCTCTAACCCCAATCTGCTGGCTATTTCACTGGTTTTCATGCTGGTATTGATAACGTTGTCCATATCATCACCCCTATGACATGTTCAACGTCACAAAGGCTTTTCCCTTCAATGAAAAAGAACCCTAAGATCGATACACGAAATATTAAAAGTAATAAAAGTAGAAATTTGCAAAGAAGAATTTTGCAAAGTGTTTTTCGTTAAGTTATACTTAGTTTATAGATTGAGAACTTGATATTAAGGAGATGAAAAGATGGCAATTACGATTGTAGTAGGGAATTTTAAAGGTGGCGTAGGAAAAACGAAGGTATCTGTCATGGCAAGTTGGGAACTAGCCTTTGACCGTAATAAAAAGGTGCTACTTGTAGATATGGACCCGCAAGGCAATGCGAGTACATTGATTGCACGTTCGACAGGAGTAACGGAGATCAATACAAGTATTTTTGAAGGCTTCCAAAATGGCTCGTTGAAGGAATGCATCGTCAAAATGACGGATAATCTGCACGTGATTCCTGCACAGGTATCCTTTAAAAATTTACCGAAATTCTTATATGCCAATGTAAAAGAAGAAATTGACCAAGTTTCGTACTTAAAGAAGCTCCTTGATCCGATTCGTGATGACTATGACTATATTTTCATTGACGTACCTCCGACAATCAGTGATTTCTCTGATAACGCGATGATGGCTGCTGATTACGTATTAATCATCCTGCAAGCGCAAGAACTATCGTTAGAAGGTGCTGAAACGTATATAAAGTATCTGCAATTCATGGCAGATAACTACGATGCAGATATCCAAGTCGCAGGTGTTCTTCCTGTTCTTCTTCGACCAGGTGGGCGTGTCGATATTTCTACGCTCGAACGTGCAAAAGAAATGTTCGGCAATGATAACGTCATGGAAAGCGTCATCAAGCACTTAGAACGGCTAAAGGCGTGGGATGTTACAGGGATTACGAATAATGATATGCATGATCGCAAAGCACATCAAGTTTTCTTAGATGTCATTGACGAGTTGGAAGCGAAACTGTCCCAATTCGAGGAGGCCGGTAAGTATGAGTAATGAAAAAGGTGGATTAATCAAAAAGAAAATGAAACCGACTATCATGCAGCCCTCTGTTCCTGTAAAGAAAAGTGATATGGACTTTGGCTATACAGAGCATAATAAGCAAAAGATCTCTACTCCTGTTACGCCAGCAGTAACACCTGAAACAACAAAAATCGCTCCACCTACACCACGAAAAAAATTAGGTGTCGGAAAGTCGAACAGTACCAAAAGTTTAAAAGTTCCTACTTTGATTCATAGTGAATTGAATTTACTCGGCTCCTTTATGGACGAGCATAAAACATACGTTATCTTGCAAACGTTAATTGATAGCTATGTAAAAAACGAATTAACAGATCGCCAGCAACGACAGTTCGACTTTATGGTTGAGGCATTTTCCGAAGACAATCAACAAAGGGATACCTATCAAAAGTAGAAATTTCTACTTTTGATAGGTATGGAATCATAAAAAAGAACTCGTGCACCAAGGCTGCATATTCTGCAGCCTTTTTAAAAATACTATCAAGAAAAGTGAAACTAGAATTGGTCTGTTACATCATATTCATAACTTATGTTAGCACTGACCTTTGTCATAGTTGATTTCGCTGAAGCTTTTGCATTGTATTTAAAGCTCCATTTGTCAGCAAATTGGCTGCTTAATATAAAACTCTAACTTTTAGGGGTCACAACAACAATCAAAGGGCATTTAGCATAAATGAATACGCCAATGCATTGCTACATATTCTTATAACACTAAAACGTGATTATAAATATTTTTTTAACTTAAACAGAGATCGATTCAATCGTGATTTAACTGTTCCCAAGCTAATATTGAGATCTTGTGCTATTTCGTTTAAAGTTAAATCCTTTTTGTATCTAAGAATAATGACTTGACGAAATTGTGGTTCTAATTTTGAAATCAATTGATTTGCAAATTCTTCATTAACTTTTTGGTCGATAATTTCCTCGACTGAATTTTTTAAGCATACTTCATTTTCTAGATTATAATCAAATACTAATCTTTCTCTCATTTTTTTTTGCTGAATATAAACATTAATTGCTGTATTACGAACAATTTTCTTAAGCCATGGTTTCAACTTTTCTTTATCCTCTAGTTTATGGTACTTCTCTTTCATCTTAATAAAAGAATCCTGTACTACATCTTCTGCCAAGTAACTATCTTTTGTGATGCTTAAAGCTATAATATATAATTTATTAGAATTGTACTCTTCATGTAAAATATATTCTAATTGTTCTGTAATATTTAACTTGTTCTGCACACATATGATTCCCCTTTTAAAGAGATTAAATTGACAATTGGTGTTCCACAAGTTCTTTATAAAGAGAATGTTTTTCTAATAACTCTTTATGATTGCCAGTTCCAGTAATTATACCTTCTTCTAATACTAGCAACTGGTCTGCATTTATAACTGTAGCCAACCGATGAGCAATGAGCAATGTTGTTCTGGACTTCATCAATGTTTCTAAAGCTTTATGAACGAGTTTTTCCGAGGCGCTATCCAGATGGGCTGTAGCTTCATCAAGTAGTAAAATTTCTGGATCTCGAATCATTGCCAGCGCTATTGCTAATCGCTGACGTTGTCCTCCCGATAACCGAATTCCACTTTCACCGACTTCCGTTTCATATATATTAGGTAAAGATTCGATAAAATCTTTTAAATCTGCATGTTTAACATTCCTGTTAACCCACTATTCCGAAAATTCAAATTTAATCTATAGATTAAATTTGAATTTATTGTTCCCGACATGACAGGAGAATCCAGAGATACATAAGCTATTTTATTACGCCATTCAAATAAAGATATGTCATATATAGACTTTCCTTTATAAGAGATGTTTCCTTCAGTAGGTTTATAAAAACACTCTATCAATGAAAAAAGTGTTGTTTTTCCTGCGCCACTTGGACCAATAAAAGCAGTTACTTGTCCAATTTTCACCTGAAAATTTAGTGATTTTAGAATTGATTTATTTTCTTTATAAGAGAAAGAAACATTACAAAATGATAGTGTATTATCTATATCATTTATATTATTTTGATATTCAATTCTAGGCGTATTATTTTCTACGTCTATTAAATGAATTTGATCTAATCGTTCACTTGCACCCAAGGCTTTTTGCATTTCAGTGAAAATTTGGTTGTTTAATAGACCTCAAAGTGTCTCCGATTTTTTAATGATGGGAATATTTCAGAAAGATTCATTATAGGTAGCCAAGAATAACCAGATGTACCAATATCATTGATTACCAAAAGCACCCCTGAGGATCCTGAAAAAATATCTCCAGAAAGTTTAAAATTATAGTTACCAGGAATAAAATACGAACCCTTTTCTTCAAGGATATGCAGATTAATAGTTTCTAACGCTTTATTAACGTAACTACTATCTTCTTTTAGATTAAGTTCAATATCTATAGCATTTGCAGAAGAGATCATTCCTGCTAATCCATGGAATAGACCTGAATTGTAAAAACACTTAGATATAGTTGCCATTCCGATGCCGTGTAACTCATTATTCCATTTTTCATATCCAAGTAAATGACGCAGTTCAATCATGGCAAGACCTATTCCAGCACTGCCTCCAGACAAATAAGGGATAGCACGCTTTTTTTCATCCTCTGCTTGAAATAAACCAGTTTGTCCAATAAATGAACAATTATTTATATCCTTTTCCAGAGTTTGTAATGATAAATCCAACCACATATCGTCCTTAGTATATCTATAAAGCTTACTAAAAAATAAAGATACCCCAGACCACCCATCAATAAGACCGATAGGAATAGGATCAAATTCATTTGGTCTAACTGCGACATTTCTTTCAAAAAGACTCTTTAATTTATGCCCTATTGTTATTGAGTTTTCTAAAAATGATTTGGAATTGTATGTGATAGATGCAGATAATAAAGCCAAACCTATACCTGATAATCCTGAACGAAGAGAGATATCTTCACTGTCAGTTTCACTCGGAATTGATTCAAAAATTTCTCTCGAACGTTTTGTCATTCCAATTTCATAAAGTACACCAGCAATTCCAGACTTCCCAGTAAAAAGGCCATTATCGAGTTTACTTAAATATTGTTCATTACTATACTTAAAAGCCCATTCTCTAGCCTTATCAGGTAAGGATCCGGTACGTTTTAATGCCATAACCACCCCAAAACCTCCTGTTAGGATATTCAAAAGCCCACCAGAGGATTCATATTGACGAATATCTCCGGGAAGAAGGTTTATGTCTTCGCTAAGATCCTGAACAATCCCTTTTCTCAGGTTAGAACTAATGTGACTGACATCGTTTTTGTTCAAATATTTATTGGGTACAGAAAGAACACTATCAACTGCTTTTGCTGATCGGATTTCACATTCAAACTCAAAATATTTTATCAATTCAACTACTTTTTCACCAAAATGCTTTTGGATCCATGTATCATGTTTACTAAGTATATCTTCGGCTAAATCTTGGACTGACCCAATGGGAATAAACATAAGCCTAGCAATACGTAATAGAGCAAACCAATCCGCTTGTTCTTTGGTCAAACCGGCATCCCCAGTAAATCCCAAGGTTATCAACCCTGAAGGTGTAGCATCATTAATACTACCTGCAGATTCAAAATCAATAAGCTTAATGTTACCTGTGTCAGTAATAATCACATTGGATGGTTGCAAATCTCCCATTCCAATACCACGTGAATGAATATCTTGTATAGCTTTCTTTATTTGATTTAATATAGGAATGGCCATATCACCGTATTCCATATTATTACTATTAATAGAGGCAGGATAAGATTCTGCTAACCATGTATTTAGTGTTTTACCAGGAACATATTCTTCAACCATAAACTTATGTTCCCACTCTTGGAAAATATCTATATACTCTACAACACTATCCAATCCTTTTAAACGCTTAAGAATTGCAGATTCATGATTTAAACGTTGTATTGCATCTCTTCCCTTCGCATCCAAACCTGCACTTGGTCTTCCCTCTTTCAAAACAACTTGCGTTTCTGAATGCTTATTGTCAGCCAAATATACGCCGCCACCATTACTAAAATGCAAGACTGATTTTATATCGTACTTATTTAAATGAGATTCCTCTACCATCTGTTTCCTGTCTTGTTCCTTAGTCATTTCTTGAATTACCCTAGGTTCCTCAACAAAAAAAGGGATCTGATATGATGGGTCACGATGATCGTGAATAAAATCTCCAGACGGAGTTTTTATAACTGCGATCTTAGTTGCTCCATCCCAATTATACATCTCTTCAAATGCTCCGTACCTAAAATATACATTCCCATCAAACCATCGTTTATCACTAAGAATATATGGACCTTTGGGTAGCTGTTTTAACATACTGTGAAGATCATTCAAAAGGAAAATAAATTGATTTTCATTTTTCGGATAAATTGTCATAAATTTACCCGACGATCCCCTATGTGCATTCTTAGAATCTTTATACATCAACTCCCTAAGTGTGGAAACATATTTAAAAGGAACGTTGTTTTTTAAAAGATAAGATGATGCTAGATCAAGTGTTTTTTTGGCATTATCTGGAACCGCGCTAATGTGTATTTTCCAACCTTGAATGGGTAAAGAAGCATTAGCTGGAAAACAATAAGTCCAGTGATCATCAGATCTAGTCTCCCAATCTTCCGGAATATCAGAGACTACTAAATTGATTGTGTTAATTGATTTTGAAGGACGGTAATATTTTTTATCACCATGAATATATTTCATATAACGTATATCTATTTTGACCCCTCCGTTATTAATATTGTATTTGAAATTCAAATTCCTAACACAAAACATTTATTCTATTAACAGTCAACTTATAATGCGCTTACATTTTAAAACATATACAGAAAAATCTATATATTAAATCTACTTCATAGTACACGAACTATATTATTAAATCAATACCTTACGAATGTAAATATTTGATAATAATTAGAAAAGGTTCCCAATACATGAAAAAAATCATGTGTTGGGAACCTTTTATTCTTTCTAACTGTCATTAGTATTGAAGGGTACATATCTACAATTTAAAAATACCCTGAAAAATAACAATTTAGAAAGGAGGGATTTTCAATGAATAATGTTTTAAAACTACAAAGTCGTGAAGCAGTAAAGAACGCCGTACAACCTTTATGGAGTGGCCTTAGTCTTTTTATCTGCCGATAATTTGTACTAAGAAGTAGAGTTCATCCTGACAACTTTTGCAATCAGTTGTCAGGATGATCTTTTTATTTCATTTACAAAGGAGGGATTTTCAATGAATAACGTTTTAAAACTACAAACTTCCGAGTCATAATCCTTTAAACTTTATCCCTGTACTAACCGACTTTAAGCTATTGTATGATTTATTATGTGCATTCTATACATTACGAAAAGCTAGGATATACCAAATAATATTAGCAATTAATGTTGCTGTGCAAAGGACAATTACTACTGGTGATGCGGAAGCACTTCCGAATATTGAACTCATAATAGAAAGACCAATCACAATTGTAAGAGATACAAATATTCCCATTCCACAAAATATTGCCATAATATATTTCATTGCATGAATCCCTGATTTGTACAAAATTAAAGGGATGATATACAGGGCAAGAAATATAATGATATCTATCCATAGACGTACAGAATTAATAATATTAGGTTTCCATTCGGACAACGGGGGTAAGATCGAACTAAAAATATACATGCTACAAAATAATATTGCAGATAACAATGTTATTATAACCAAGCTTTTTTTCATTTATGCTCCCTCCTTGACAAAAATTATATTACAGATTTCCCGAGCGAGAAAGCCCACTACAACTGCTCTCCCTTTAGACGCGGGAGTCTCAAACTTAAATTATATAAGGTACATTTTCATAAGTTATAATACGTATAATTTCATTTGCGTTGTTTTTATTTTCAATAGATTTATTGGATTTGGTAGTATCTTTCTGATACATTATAATTTCTCTTTCCTTATTAGCCTTTGAAGGGATTTTCTTTGTTCTCCAACTACCAAATTTCAGCTTTTTGATAAAGTCCTTGATTTATTTATTATTTGTAGTTGTTGTGATGATACTTGAATCTGTTAATGATATTACTTCAATCGATGCAGATTTATCAAAATTATTAGTGATTTCTTTCTCTTGTGATGTTGCTAAATCCCAAGAGATAAATTTAAGATGAAATCCTAATATTGCTGTTCCAACTGTCCCAATGATAAGAAAGATTAAAGTAACTATAACTATTTTTCCAAGTATTGCATGCTTCATCCTTATTCTCCTCTCACTCTCTTCACGATTTGGATATTCATTTGTAAATAGCGCAATATTAAAATATAGGACCATCGAGCGAAATAGGTTGTTCCAATAATTACTAAAACACCAATACTAATCGGTATCATAATATTAAAAATACCTGCTACCAAATCGCTGCCAGCATTTAAGAATACTTTAAACCAAATAAGAATTGGGAAAATAATCAGACAAGGTGCTGCTAAGTAAAGACTGAAAATGATTGAAAAAGGGATTATTATCAATGGTATTGTCACACACATATTGAAAAGCCCTAGTGCTGAATATTCAAAAATTGCTCTTGAGATATTACTTATTGATCGATTTTCTTTAGCATATGTGATATAAAAATCTGCTGATAAATCTTTCGCAATCGCTTTCGGTGATCCAAGTGATTCTACCGTTTCTTTCTCTGTTTCTCCATTGACTTCTGCTAATTTAAAATGTTCTTGATAATCCCTTAAAATTTCATAGCGTTCTTCTTTAGGGATCTTACGTAAAAACCCTTCAAGTTTCGTTAGGAATTCCTGTTTCGTCATTCTCTAATCCCTCCTTAATAATACGGTATACCCCTTCGGAAAATGATTTCCATTCTTCTAGTTGCTCTTCCATAAAAACTTTCCCTTTATCTGTAAGATGATAATATTTTCGTGCCGGTCCCTCTTGTGACTCGATGATGTAGGTTGAGAAATATTCTACTTTTGTCAGACGTTGTAACAACGAATACACCGCACCTCCTGATATGACAAACTTATCAGAAATCTCATTTACAAGTTCATATCCGTAACGATCCTTATGTGCTGTTAACACTAAGACACACAATGTCAGTACGCCTTTTTTAAATTGAACATTCACAATTATTTCTCCTATATTTATATTTCAGGTACATAACATAGTATAATACCTGATTATAAACAGCTATTATACTATGTTATGTACATTAACATTAAATGGTACTTATTACAAGCATTTATATAATTTTTTATTATATCACGTCTGTTGATTAACCAGATATAGGTAATCCCCTTTCGGCAGATTCCCTTATCCTAGATTGACTAACTGTTTTTTTCACTTGATCAAAAAACCATTTTACTAACACAAACACACTCAATGAGATGAAAAGTTGCGTAAATACTGCATTTTTAGAGTTTCCAAATAGGATAGGCAGATTCAAATAGCCTTTGATCCAATGGAAAAAAGATTCGATAGCCTATCTCGCTTTATACATGTTGGCAATTCCCTCTGCACTTACGTTCATCACATTTGTAACGACACGAATACTATGCTCTTCATGATCGCAGAAAGTGACGACGCGATAACGGTGGATGGTACGCGATTGCTCCGTTTCGACCTGGCACGTCACATCGCCGAGCACATTCGAATCGAGCTGTTGGATTCATTTAAGTGAGCGTGGTTGATGTAGTTCGACATTGTCACGCAGGCGAATTACGAAGAACTGCTTCTGGTCTTTGAACTGGTCGAACCGGGCGTGCTTGCCATATGCGCGGTCTTGGACAAGGATAAATGCTTTATTCGCAAGGGATTCGCCTGCTGGACCATCGTGGTGCAGTCCACCCGTTTCTTTCACTTCAAGTGGCATGCCGGTTTCTGATGTAAAGGACACATGCAGTTTAATGCCAGATCGTTCACCATGAAAAGGCGCCCAGGGTAAGCGGTTCTTACCAACAGTGATTGTCGTGGAATCCACAAGGAGAAGAGCTTGTTTGACTACTTTTGTTCGGCGTTTTGCCCGATTACATTTACTAATTAGCAGATGAAAAAGGTCCTTGAAAATTTCATAGGGAACGTCAGCGGCCTTTTTACTAACGGTTGAATAATTGACCGGCGACAACCCGACAGATGCCATCCCGGAAACCTGCCCATTTTTCAAGGGCTGCTGCCACTAAGAAATCGAGAAGATCTTCGTACTGATGCTTTTCCACAAGCTCCATCAATTCTTCTGGTGAAATCAGGGTGGATAAAAGCTTGGATATTATGTTAAACTGCTTCATAGAGGACACCTTTCCTGTATACCGATGTTGGTTTTATCGCTTTACAACGTAACAGAAGGGGTGTCTTTTTTCTATGTTTTTATTGGAAATAACTAGCTAATCAACAGACGTGTTATTATATAAACAAAAGAGATCGTCTCGATGATACCCTCTTAGCTTTTGAATAATATGTTAACAGAGGAATTCCGTATTTGACCTCACTATCATCCCATCACTAAAGAGGGTGCAATCGCACCGTAATGGGCTTTCTCATAACCACAAACATACTCATTAAAAACTAAATATTCATCCTTTTTCTTGTCCTTATCTTCAATGATGGTAAGACCGTGTTCTTTTGATATATTGTATATTATGATTAGCCCCCAAAAAGGTCAAAACGTCATTATCAATACCGTATATAGTTGATGCTCATTCAAACAAACCACCATATGCTGTGTTTTTAAACTGCTTTTTTCAGCAAAATACCTTTTTGGGTTTCAATCATATTATCTGCTTAGTTTAATTGGATTAATAAAACCGTCCCTTCATGGCTTTATGGGAGTGTCAATATTTTTGTGTAAATGACAATTCAACCTTTTCTTATAGACCATCACTTTTTGTTTTTTCTTATAGCTTATTCGAAGGAGTGATTTTTTATTCTTTTGTTTCAAACATCTCAACTAGCTCCGCGCGTGCTTGATCGAAACCGATATGGCATCGTGTGGCGAAGCGTTGGTTGTAATCTTCGAACTGGGAAACAAGGAAGCGTTCGAGTGATTCTTCGTTCGGAAACTGCTCTTTGCGCTTTGTATATTTCTTGATTTGCTTGTTAAGAGACTCGATTAAATTCGTTGAGTATATGCTTCGCCAAATTGATTTCGGAAAGCTATAGAAGGTAAGGAGATGGTCATTTGTGGCGAGTGATTTTGCCACCTTTGGGTAAGATTTTTTCCACTTGGTACCTTGGTGCAATTCGCTACATGCATGACATGAGTCCAAACGTCAAACATAACCTTTCCGATAATAAAGGGCTGAAAGATACATTTTCCATCCTATTAGAGAAACACCCACAGTAAAGGGAGATAGAGCATGGACAGAACGTGATTATAACGATTGAAGCAGTTCGCTCGAGAAAGGGTTGAAGACGACCGGAGGGGCACCGAAACAGCAGCTGATGTGCGGGACGTGATGCAGTTGGCTAGGACAATGGGGTTGAGGGTAACCGAAGCCGTTGCAATGAGCAGGTCACAAGTAGAACAAGCATTGAAATCTGGGGTTTATCAAGTGAAGAATGAAGCGGAAAATGGGAAATGGCGACAAGTTCCGTTATCTGCTCAAGGTCGACACGTGATGGAAAGTAGGATTCAAAACGTTCCGAGAGGTAATCGGCTGTTTATTCGTCCTGGTGAGAAAACGCATGCAGCAGTGAATCGTGTCGAAAAGTTCCTGCAAAATAATCGTCTACAATTCGAAACGGCCGAAGGTCGAAAAAATCGTATGTATCATGGATCCCGTAATGTCAATAATGAAAACTAACAAGTCCCATAGCTTGCCGTCGCATTGAACAATCAAACAATCTTGAGTACTGTTAAGTTATCATAAAGTGCGTGAGAAAATTTGGTGCGACCCTCTGACGACGATACCGTTGTCGGTTAATGCTAACTAGACGGTGGAGAAGGTTGAGCTGAAAGACTGAGCAACATGGCAAACACGGTAGGCATTCGCCTAATATCAAAAAAATTCAAATTCAGCATTTGAAGATACAACTCGAATTCGCCTAGGATTCGGGTTGTTCTGATGCACTTTTTTAGCTTGATCCATTAAATTATCCATGCAATCATGGCGCAAATATTTACCATTTCTAATGCTGCCTTCGTCAATTTCCTTTCTAACTAACGATAACGTCGTTTATCAATAAGGAGGACAAGAAATCTCCCTGGTTAAATTATTAAAAATTAATCGGACAAAACATCAATGATTAAATTTTAAACACTATCTACAACGCATGTAATTATTATGCCCTGAATTATTCACGCATGTACGCGAAATCGTGAATTTAGCTAGAATTCATGATCACGTATTTTGATTTTGTAAATCTATCATCTTTTGTGGTCCCATAAATGCTTTTTTCATTTTGCAGCGTAGGATATCGCTATTTTGGGCAGACTTCTCCCTTGGTTACTATTCACTTTACATAAAATGTATATCTTTGTACTTATTCTATTTTTAGTTGTTGGATTCGGGTGAGGATATTCCAAAAGAATTTCTGATACACGAAATTGGATGACAATTTAAAATAAAGAGACCGTCCAGACTTCACTAATTTGCTTGCGACTTTCACGATCCGTTTTCGAATGGTCTGAATCTGCATTTGTTTTTGTCCTTCTGGAAAGACTAGCGTACGCAACCAATTGGTGAAATTATAAGCAAGTAGACTTAACGTCATCTTCGCTTCGTTCACTTGGAAAGAGTGGCTCGTCATGTTATCTAACCCAAAACCATTTTTGGATTCTTTTATGTAGTTCTCCAACGTCCCTCTTTTTTGGTACGTACGCACAATGGCTTCAGGCGTAAATGACTCCGTTAAATTGGTCACAAAGAATGAATGAGTAAAGAACAATTCACCTGCGGGACGAACAGATTGAATCACAACTTTTCTTGGTTTATCCCATTTTTTTGCTTGATACATCGCTTCCTCAAAATAGTATTCAGTCTTTTCGCTATCAGTTGGTGCAGTGGAGGGACGGTATTCCTCCGCTAGTCGTTGTAAAACGGCATTTGATTTTAAGCGGATGACATAATAAACCGATTCCTTTTCGCAAAGTGTATACAATTCAGGGACCGCAAAACCACTGTCCCCGCGAATAAATGGCGTTGTCTCTGGAAAGTGCTCATTATAATGTTTGATCAACGGCTTGACGAAATCCACGACACCATTGGAAGTGTAGACATTTCCAGGGCGTAGCTGGGCTTTCAAAAAATCGCCGGTAACACCGTCAAAAGCAACTAAGGGATGGAAACCCACAGTTCCATAATGAGTATTGTACGCAATTGATTCTTGGTTCCCATAAGCATCTGCATGCGTGGAATCCAAATCAAAAATGATCGCTGTAGATTTTCTGTGATGATCGCAATAGGTAAGGCTTTGAAATTATCGCCACCTTTTCCCCTGCTCCACACCGTACGTGAAACTTTCGCTTCATACGGCGTTCCATCTTAATCTGCTAGAATAATTTCAACCAAATTACACTTCTTACGATATTTGTTTAGTTTCTCAAGCTGTTTTCCATTCAACTTAAGTTCATGCATATATCGTTCAATCGTTTCGTCTGTTATTGCGTGAATCAATCTATGAACAGATTGATTCACTATCACCAGGTTTTTAAATTCATCCGTTCCACCTAGCGACTTAGGCAGTATATGGTGACAATGCACATCATAGCTATAAACAAATTCTCCCGTTACTCCACATACACCTTTTTGCATTGAATACTTTGAAATCCTGTTATCTGTATATTCTACAGTTTGTCCTTCATGTGTATTCAACAACATTAGTTGCAGTTCGCGAGCTATGTCACCTTTTATTGTTTGATGTATACTTCTACCTTCTGGTGTATAATTACAGATATTCTGACCAAAGTTCCTGTTATTCACAGTCTTTATATCTGCAATAGGGTGCAGATGTATCCCCATGATTTCAAAGGTTTTATAGTTATTCTTATTGTATAGTTTATACGTTTCTGATGGCTTTCTAGGAATACCATATTTCCCTATATATTTTAAACGATTGTACAGGGTTCGAGAAAGTCGATAGGCAATTTCAGCGAAGTCGATATTGACATGTGTTGCCGTTTTGTAGTAGTTTTTAATTCCCATTACGTAGCTGTTATAATGATTTATTGTTTTAAGGGTTGGGTCTTTTTGTATTTTTTTGATTAGTTCCCTAGCCTTATTCAATAGTTCATTTTTCTTATTAGAAGCTACATGCGTTATAGCTACATGTTTTTTGTTCTTTCTTTTAGCTTTTAACGAGAAACCAAGAAATTCAGATTTACTTTTCCTGATGTTTGTAACTTTAGACTTTTCAGGGGAAATTTCCAAATCTAAATTATCTTTCAGATATTTCCGGACTGCATGATAAACTTTATAAGCTGATTTGTGATTTCTTGTGAATATTTTAAGGTAAGTAGACCACTGGAACCTCCCCAGTAGTCCCTCTCAGAACCGGACGTGAACCTCTCAGCTCATCCGGCTCCCATTATTCAGCCGTAGGCACAATACCTATATCCCAATGTTTAAAAAGTCTGGGATTTTGTTTCGCAATTCTACCTAGAAATTGTTCTGCCTTTTTCTTGTGGCGAGCTAATCGTTTATATTTTCTTCTCGCCCATATTATTAAGGCCTTATTTATATGCCTTAACGAAGCATACATTTCAGATTTATAGAACTTGCCATAGTAATTAATCCAACCTTTAATTGCCGAGTTAAACATCTTTGATAAGTCCAAAAGCTCTTTATCTGCCTTTAATTGCAGTTTCCATTCTCTCACTTTTTGTCGAATAGATTTCTTCGATTTATTACTAATGGCAGGTGTGAAGTTCACAAAATGTTTTCCCCACCTGTTCTTCGACAGCCTAGGTCTGAACGTGTACCCTAGAAAATCAAACGCTATGTTTTCATAGTGCCCTTTTCTGTCTGCATCCTTACAATATACAATTTTCGTTTTGATGGGATGTAGTTCTAGTTTACATTCGTTCATTCTCAGATTAAGCGCTTCGTGCAATTTCTTTGCTTCATCCTCTGTCTTGCAGTGGATGACTGCGTCATCTGCATATCTAGCAAACGGATTGTTCGGATGATAAATAGCCATCCACTTATCAAACGTGTAATGGAGAAATAGATTTGCTAATACAGGACTTATGACACCACCTTATGCAAAGCTTCGCATAAGCCACCTTGCGGCGCCCCTTCTGTTGTTTCGATATATATATCTTTATCAAGAATACCTGAGCGAAGAAATTTCCAGACCAGTTTCAGAATAATCTTATCTGCTATGAACTCCTCCAAGTACGCATGTACTCTCTGATGATGTATCGTATCGAAATAACTCTTTAGGTCGCAATCCACTACAACCCGATATCCTTCCCCGTAGTATTGCTCCGCCAACTTTATGGCTTGATGAGCGTCCCTGCCTTTTCGGAAACCAAAACTGTTCTCCGAGAATTCCGGGTCAATGATTGGTTCAATGACCTGTAGAATAGCTTGCTGCACTACTCTATCCAGCACTGTCGGGATTCCCAAGTTTCTTTTAGACCCATCAGATTTTGGTATGGCAACTCGTTTGACTGGTTGAGGTTGGTAGGTACCGTCCTTCAACTTCCTTTTAAGAGGTTCGAAGTATTTTTCCATGTGACCTTTTAATTGATAGACGGTAATGCCATCAATGCCAGGAGCACCTTTGTTACTTCTCACTTTTCTGTATGCACTCCAAAGGTTGTCGTCTGCAATAACTTTATCGATTAAGTTGATACCATCTTGTTCTGTCATATCCATGTCGACATCCCTACGCACTCCTATATACCCTTCGGTTTCCAACCTAGCTCTCCATAGGCAGCCATCTTTCGGTCTATACCGCGATGTTTTCTGCGTTTCGGCGGAGATGTCTACACCTCCCTGTTTTCCAAGATTTAAGATTGTTCAGTCCTTCATTTCCGAAAGGAAACTACTATGACGTCTGCTGACTTCTCACGATAAATCTTTTTCAACCGAGTTTCACTCGTCCGTGAGACCTCCCCGGGTAAGGGCTATAACCTTCCTCCCATGTAACTGCTGTATTTACTGTATGGAACTTGTGCAGTATTGGATTTCGTTATGTTTAGCAAACTCATCCATTCCAATTCAGCCTTATATACAGTTTCTGTCCGTCAGTTCGGGATTTTTCCGCCGGCTTCCTTCAGATTCCACCTCGCGATGGACACCCTTGCCTTAAGCTAATAGTTCCTACTGCCAAGCCTGTAGTGGACTTTCACCACCAAGTTATAGCCCATGCCGGGCACACTAAAAACTATAAATCCCGGTGTGACGGGATTTATACGCTCTTAAGACGAAAGTCGGGTTAGGTTAACTGGAGTTGCAATCGGTACAGTTGTCACAATTGGAAGTGCGCCCGTTTTTTCTGGAATCATTGAATGGCTTTTAGTGAAACGCCGACCGACACGGGTGTGGGTTATGGCAACTGCGCTTGCGATTATCGGCTGTGCACTGCTCTTTTTAAATAAAGATGGAATCGTCGTCAATCCAGTAGGTGTCACGATGTCACTTGGGGCAGGGTTATTGTTTGCTTTTTATACCCTTGTCAATAAAGAGGTACTCGGAAAGGTAGCTGCTGTACCTGCCGTTGCGGTTATCTTTTCAATGAGTGCAATGATGCTGCTACCGTTTTTATGTTTATTCGAAACGGAAGGGCTTATGACGGGGCGTGGCATTTCGGTCGTGTTATACCTTGGGATTGCAACGACGAGTATTGCGTATATTCTTTTCTCAGCAGGGTTGAAACGAATTCCATCGTCGTCAGCAGTCACGTTGTCACTTGCCGAACCACTTACTGCTGCAATATTGAGTGTGTGTGCTTGTTGTTGGTGAGCATTTAAATGTGACAGCGTGGATGGGTGTTGCGCTGTTGCTTGGTGGGATTCTCGTGTTGACGTTGAGTGGGAGGAAGCAATTTTAGAAAGGAACAAACAGGAAGCTCTATAGGATTCCTGTTTGTTCGTGATTTTGCCATTTGGAATAAAGTCTTGTAGCGATAAAGCCTGCCAATATGAGTATTGTTGCTAGTAATCCACCTTCCAAACCAAACGCGCCGCCTGTTAACCAATCACGTCCTTCAGCTATTTCCACGCCATAGATACCATTCGGTGCCGTGCCGCTTACCGCAAATCCATAGACACTCCCTTGGAAATAATTCCACGTAATATGATAGCCGATTGGTAGCCAAAGACTGTTTGTACTATCAAACATATAGGCGAATAAAATCCCGACCAACGCAATATTGACTACTCCTAAAATACTTACATTCGGATTTGCACCGTGTGCGACGCTGAAAATCACAGCGGATGCTACATAGATCACCCACTTTTTATTCCCTCTGCTAGCCATTGAGGACATAATATAGCCTCTAAAGAACATCTCCTCGAAGAAGCCAACGAGAATAAACAGAATGAAAAAAGAAATCGTGAACACTGAAAACTGAGGACTCGACAATGAATTCATAAGTGTAACATTGGCAGTTGCCATTAATACACTAAATATCACGGTGATTGATATTGCCCCAAGGAAAAGCCCAAACCATAAATCTTTTAAAGACCCTCTAAAGCCCAACTGTTTCATAGTTCCCTTATTTATAAAACGCCATAACAAGAAAGTAATTAGGATTCCACCGGCTGTACCACCGCCTTGTACCAATAGGTAAATCCATGGATGTGAATCCAGAGCAGTTAGTACATCGAAATAACCAGACTCTCCACTAAAAGATGCTTCTGCGAAAATCAATAGAAATATACCAGAAAGTGAAAATAGCTGTTGAACAATTAGCATGGCAGCAAAGGTTAGTAAAATCAGCCAGCCGGCTCTAACTTGACCAGATCGATTCTTAAACATCTTATCCCTCCAATTAGCGAATGATTTCACACCAAATAGTCATGAGCATGGGTTGTTTGGCGCGGTTTTGCACGCCGAATAGCTGCGAGTAGTAGAAGAAACGTGATATCCATAATCATAGCGCCACTCAGAAAAAACGTTATTTCACAAAATATTCCTCATTCTATTCATTCAAGTATACCAAACAGCACTCTTTTTCGCATTAGAAAAAACCCTCTAGTTTAATCGGTTTAGTTACTCACTAAATTCGATATAGAGGGTGTTTATTGATGTCCTACGGGTATTTAACGGTTAATGGGCTTTATTCAATTTGTTAAGATTTCCTCACATTATTCATAAAATATACGTTTTGTTAAGGTAGTTATCACATGTGTTGATTAACCAAAAGTAGACAGTAAATAACTTGATCAAATAGGTTCTCCGTGCATGGTAGCTTTTGGATTGCTTTGGATTGAACGACTTCTATACGATCACTTTCTATCTTTTGTGTGCCCGGCATGGGCTATAACTTGGTGGTGAAAGTCCACTACAGGCTTGGCAGTAGGAACTGTTAGCTCAAGGCAAGGGTGTCCACCGTGAGGTGGACTCTGAAGGAAGCCGACGGCAAAATCCCGCCGCCTTTATACCAGTCACCGAACGGACAGTAAACAGGTTCCCTCCGAACTCATCCTGAGTTAACGACTCCCCCTCAGTTTTGATGACAATTATACGCTTTCGATACTTCATCAGCGGTTCAATGGTTTTCGTCTCCCTAATACCTACCTGACAATGTCTTGCATTGCCTTTTCCCCTAACGCTCAATTACCATAGCTTTTGACTAAAGCACCTTAGGGCGGTTTGCAATCTCTACCTGTATAGCGATTGCGAGAGGCCTTCTCTCATCTTAAGTGCAGCATAGCAGACGAGGTATGCTTCTCAAGCACACTTCGTTTGCTTTCGTGGCACACAATCGTCCGCATACCGGGTAATACGATGCCCACGTGCGGACATGATTTCATCTAGTGGATGGAGATAGATGTTTGCCAAAAATGGGCTAATGACACCCCCTTATGCAAAGTAGATGATTATGCAAAGTAACCGAAGAAAACCTTGTATTTACGGGATTTCAATTTGACTTACTTTGCATAATAATTTCTGAAGATAGCTGGTATCTAGCCCCTTAAAATAAGAAAAGCACTGTAATTAGAGCTAATATGAGCAATTTGAATATATTTTCGTGATTATTTGAGTGGGAAATCAAATGTATTATGCAAAGTAAATATGAGCTATATCCATTAGCAATAAGACTTTGACTGTTTTCTTTGCATAATTACTTACTTTGCATAAGGTGGTTTATGCAAAGCTTCGCATAAGCCCCCTTGCGGCGCCCCTTCTGTCGTCTCGATATAGATGTCTTTGTCAAGAATGCCCGAGCGTAAGAATTTCCAGATCAGTTTAAGTATTATTTCATCTGAAATGAAATATTCAAGATATCCTCTTACTCTTTGGTGATGAATCGTGTCGAAGTAACTTTTTAAATCACAGTCTACTACCACCCAATAGCCTGCTTTGTAATATTCTTCGGCTTGTTTTATGGCTTGGTGTTGACTTCTACCTTTCCGGTAGCCATAACTACTATCCGAGAAATGCGGGTCAATAATCGGTTCGATGATTTGAAGAATAGCTTGTTGCACTACTCTATCTAATACACATGGAATCCCCAGATTTCTTTTTGACCCATCCGCTTTTGGAATGGCAACCCTTTTAACCGGTTGTGGTTGATAGGACCCATCCTTTAGCTTTTGTTTCAGGGGTTGGAAGTGTTTCTCCATATGCCCTTTTAGTTGGTAGACTGTGATTCCATCCACTCCTGGAGCACCTTTGTTTTTCCGTACCTTTTTATAGGCTCTCCAAAGATTATCATCTGCAATAACCTGTTCGATTAAGCTGATACCATCCCGTTCTTTCATATCCATACGACATCCCTACACACTCCTATGTACCCTTTTGTTTCCAACTTATCTCTCTGGCAGCCATCTCTTTGGCAATTGCCACGATGTTTTGCTGTGCTTAGGCGGTGATGTCTACACCTCCCTGTTTTCCAAGATTTAAGATTGTTCAGCCCTTCATTTCCGAAAGGAAACTACTATGGCTTCTGCTGACTTCTCACGATTCATCGAATTATCACTAATCCAATTGTTAATTGAATAACCCTCGCGAGACCTCCCCGGGTAAGAGTAATCACTTTCTTCTCATGTAACTGCTATATTTACTGTATGGGATTCGGGCAGTATTGGACTTTGTCTTGTTAAGCAGACTTATCCACCCCAATTCAGCCTTGTATATAGTTTCTGTTCGTCAGTTCGAGAATTTGCATACGGCTTCCTTCAGATTCCTCCTCGCGAGGGACACCCTTGCCTTCTGCTAACAGTTCCTACTGCTAAGCCTGTTGGACTTTCACCACCTAGCGATTACCCATGCCGGGCACACTTAAATTGATTATTGCGGACATCCGCAATAATCATTACCAGAGCAAGAGGTCGCCAAGGTAGTCGTCCCAAAGTAAATGAAAGAGAACTAAAAAAGGCTATCAACTTATATAAATCTGAACAATATAGCGTCAGTGAAATTGTCGAAACTACAGGAATTGGTCGCGCTACAATTTATCGTTATTTAAAACAAGAGTAGCCCAACATTTAACGATAGGCATGCTTTTATTTTTTGTCCATTTTTCCTTAACGTTGTAAATCCGCATTTTTCTGAGGGGACCCCTAATAGAGAATATATCTACAAAACCACCGTTATATAGACGATTTAAACAGCCTACTCAAATCAATGTTTGAGTAGGCTGTTTTTAATTGTTTTTGTCTATTTACTCGTCTATAATAGATATTACATAAAACGTATGGTCATAGACTTTTGGGAGTGATTTTATGAGTAGAATTATCGGCTATGCCCGTGTCAGTACCGAGGATCAAAATTTAGACTTACAAAAAATCGCTATTGAAAAATACGCAAATGAGCAAGGAATGAATCTCGTCCTGTATGTCGAGAAAATATCAACGCGGAAAATGGACCGCAGCGAGTTAAATCATGCACTTAAAGCAGCTGCTCCTGGTGACCGCTTCGTTGTATATAAACTAGACCGGCTTGCCCGCAGTACAAAGGAGCTTTATCAACTAACAGACGAAATGGCAAAACGACAGGTTGATTTCGTTAGTATTCATGATAGCTTTGATACAACTACTCCAACTGGACGTGCCATGTTCGGGATGCTTGCCGTCTTTGCCGAATTCGAGCGCGATATAATCCAGCAGCGTACAAAAGCTGGGCTGGAGGCTGCTCGTAAGCGTGGGCGCATCGGTGGACGACCTGCCATAGATCCCGATACGAAACGTCGTATTGCGAAGTTATTTCAAAGTGGAGAAAGTGCATCAGACATTGCAAAAGAGTATGAGATTGGTCGAAGCACAGTTTATAAGATTTTAAAAGAAAAACAAGTATAAATCATTGAACGTCGCTCATCCTATTACCGAAATATAAACGAAATGTCTATTCCGTTTATATTTCGTCCCGAATAGTATATAATATAAGGGACGAGGTGATGAAAATGAAACGAATATCTGTACAAACTGAAATAGAAAAGGCAATCCAACAACTAGAACAAGGTTCACTCATTTCCGCACAGGACTTTTTAGACATTGGGAATTATGAAGCTGTCAAAAGAGCATTGTCCAGGTTAAACAATGAAGGTAAATTAACACGTGTATTACGAGGTTTGTATCAAACACCTAATTACAATACGTTTCTTAAAAAAGATATTGGAGCTTCTCCAAATAAAGTAGCAGAAAAGTTTGCTGAAAAATTTGGTTGGACGATTGCGCCTGCTGAAGACACTGCATTAAATGAACTCGGTTTATCGACACAAGTACCTGCTAAATACACGTTTATTAGCGATGGTCCAACGAAGAAGTATACATTGGACAATGGGATAGACATTTATTTTAAACATAAAGCAAATAAGGAAATATCTAAGCTATCCAAAAAAGAAGCAATTGTCATTGAAGCCATTCAAACAATTTCACAAGAGAAAATGAATGACCAAATTCGCAAAAAATTATTCAACACATTGAATGAAGATGAAATGAATCATTTGTTAGAACAAGGGAAATCCATGCGCTACTGGATATACGACGAATTGAAAAATATGCAAGATGGGCATAATTACTTATGATTCATATCGCCAACCAATCACCTAACGATCGTTCAGCCTTATTCCAATACACAGCAGTCGAGTTAAAAATGAGCGAAGCCATTATAGAAAAAGACTTTTGGGTTTGTTTTATGCTAGAAGTATTGTTTGAACAGAGCCCTTTTAAGGATTATTTCGCTTTTAAAGGAGGCACAAGTCTTTCAAAGTCCTTTCAATTAATCGAACGATTTTCTGAAGACATTGACCTTATTTTGGATTGGCGAAAACTAGGTTATGGCCGTACAGAGCCATTAGAAGATCGCAGCAATACAGCACAAGATCGATTTAAAAAAGAAATCAATACAAAATGCGAAGTGTTTTTAAAGGAAACCTTTATTCCAAGGATGCAAGGCATATTAAAAGAGCTATGCCCTAATGAACAGTTCACACTTACGATTGATAAGATAGATCCGCAAACGGTCCTAGTTGGATATCCTAAAAATTATGAAGACGCGTCAATTGTTAAAGAAATTCGTTTAGAAATCGGACCACTTGCCGCATGGACACCGGTTTCGTCTTATCCCTTACACGCTTATGTGTATGACATCCCCGATTTACCGTTTGAAAAAAAGACGATTACAGTGCCAACAGTAGAAGTGTCCCGTACGTTTTGGGAAAAGGCGACCATTCTCCATGCAGAAGCACATCGACCAGAAACGAAGTCACTCCCTGCAAGGTATTCACGTCATTATTATGATGTCTATATGATGCAACATAGTCCAAATATAAAAGCTACTATCCTTTCACACAAGTATTTATTAAAAAAGGTAGTCGATTTTAAAAAGCGTTTTTATCGCTTGAATTGGGCTGAGTATGACAAAGCCCTGCTCGGAAACCTTGTTTTGGTCCCAACGAATGTAGCTACTATTCGCGGTTTACAAGATGACTATACTAGCATGAAAAATATGATTTTCGGTGAATATCCAACATTTAAAGAAATTTTAAACGACTTAACAAATTTGCAGGAAGAACTAAATAAGATGTTATAGTTCTCACTGCACAGAGTTGCCTGCACTCATCAGGATATAGTATAAATGCTAACTACTGTAGAACTTCATGCTGTGAAATCAATAGAAAAAAGCGATGGTTCAATTACGGACCATCGCTTTTTCTATTCGTACAACATATAAAAAACACCTGGTGACCAAACCAGGCGCTGTACTACACACAATTCCTACGTCAAAAATCTTACCATCTTCATTGTATTGCATTAAATGAAGATTTCAATGGATTACTTCCATTACTTTCAAAGTACTTATCAATTATTCAAATGCATTACACCTTTTGAATTAGAGCGTTACCTCACTTATTTTGAGAAGATATGCGCTGTTGTAAAGTTTTTATTTCCACTTGCAACTTCTCCTTCGTTTCCTCATGTACTTTGCGAAGAGCTGCCATTTCATCATACAGTTTACGTACTTCCTCGTTATGCTGACGTTCTGCTTCTACCACTGCTTTTTCACGCTCTAATTCCTTACGCTCTGTAAGAAGGGATAAATCTCGTTCATGGTTCGCTTTAGCTTGTTCAAAATCCATTCGCAGTACACGTATTTCCTCGGATACCGTTTGTTTCTCTTGTGATAGCTCCGATATTTTTTCTTCAAATCCAATTCTGTCAATATTTTCTTGCCTCATCCACTCAGCCTTCTCAATTTCAAAGTTCCTTTTTAATGTTTCATTTTCCTCTGCATATCCTTGATACTTCGTTACCAACCCACTTAATGTATCGTTCTTATCCTTATATTCACTAATCAACGCTTGATTATTTTCGAGCATCGTTTGATTGATCAAAAGTTTTTCTTCAACTTCTTTAACCTGTTCCTCAAATGCTTGAATTCCTTCTGTTTTCGTTGCCACTTCCTGTTTGAACTGTTGGTTTTGTTCCTGTAAATCAGTAATGATAGCTTCTTTACTCTCTAGTTTTTCAGCCACTTCCTTCACAGCATATTCCTTTAAATGAACCGAACGTTGAATCATGTTGACGATTAGTTCATACATGCGTGTCGTGTGATGCTCCAGTTCCGTCAAATCTTGTGTATAATCGGATGATCCTTGCTTAATAGCATTCATTTCGTACAGTGCAATCGCGCGTTCAAACCATTCTTTACTACTTGTACCACTTGATTCAATGACCTCTCGCACTTTTTCATACATTTCCTCGCTAACTTTCACACCAAATGTTTTATCCGCCATTTTCTTCTCCTCCATTTGTTAACCTTTAAACATTGAATTACAGGTGGTTAACCTGATTCCTATGGTTAACCATATTATATAATATATTTTCTGTTTAATCAATTTTCCAATTCGCCACCTTGCTGGCAAGGTGGCGCGATTTCTTTATATTTGCATGAGCAAAAAACGTACAAGTTGTACGTTTTTGCCTTTTAAGTTTTTTACATATAGCCTTTTTCCTTCAACGATAAATACTTTGTTTCGCTGTAACTACTTAGGTAGGTCTTACTTATCAGAAGGTAAACTTCCCACATTGGACTGCTATCAAAGAAGAAAGTACCCCGCGATTCTGCTTTCGAAGTGTAGAGACAAAGCCTCGGATTCGGGCGAATTTTTTTGCGCCTTTGACTGTTCGAAAGGATCCTGATACTTTCTGTTTTACCTTCATCATTCGGACATCTCGTTCGGCCAAACTGTTATCAAAAGGGACACGGTCATCTCGAATAAACCGCAGAATGGCGGTTTTGTGATTTTG
>NZ_JADBEL010000043.1 GCF_014873855.1 Sporosarcina limicola
CTGGTCCTCCGCACAGAACCTCGCGATACCTGCACTACCAGTCAGCTATACATTTCCGCCACTACGGCATGTTAGGGACTTTCACCCATTAGAGAGAAGCGCTGCCAAGCGTACAAAACCTTGAAAGGCATGTTGCCAATCAAGGTTAACTATTAAATCGATGCTGAGGTATCAATATAGCCACTAACAGATTGTATCATACAATAGTCAGCTTTAAGTTTCATATCAAAGGAACCTGATATATTAACCTTAAACTCCCCTTATATGTCTGATTCTATATTAATATTTCCCCTGTATTTATTTTTGTTAGATTTTATAGTTAATTCTTGCACATCAAAAAAGTCTAGTTCGACAAATACAGTATTGTAATTCAAATTCCTCCATTTTAAAGGCGGATTATCTGCATACTTAGGCATAATGAAGTTTATTGAAATTTTTCTTCCCTCGTCTGCAATTTCAATTGCTACAATACGCACATCTATTAACTGAGGAACTTCATTGTATAAGTTTGATATAAATGTGTTTCCTTCCAGTAATTCAAACCACATATAGTCACCCCTGCAAATTATTTATTGAAAGGATAATGTTCATCAGTTCCAGGAATTTTTCCTGTACGAGGTTTATCGGCAGGTCTCACATTAAAATGTGGTTCCTGACCACCTTTAGTATAGCCCCCACTATGGTCCTGAATAATTATCTTCTCTCTGTCTTTATTTGTATAGTAATATTCTCTTAGTGGATACAAAATTAAAAGATCACTTAGCCATAAAGGGAATCCTTATGATAATGCGGTGGCAGAGGCAACAGTTAAGATTTTAAAAACAGAATTGATTAACGGAGCGCACTATCAAACCCTTAACCAGCTGTCTCTTGAACTTTTCGATTATATCAATTGGTACACTAATAGTCGTTCTCACAGTACATTAGGCTACTTGAGTCCGGTTGCTTATAAAAAGTTAGCCCTTAATAAGATTGTTTGATTTAGTGTTGGCATACCACTTTCACCCATTAGAGAAAAGCGCTGCCAAGCGCACAAAACCTTGAAAGGCATATAGCCAATCAAGGTTTATCTAAACTATAATTTTTTATTTTTTACTGAATCGTGAAACCCACCCATCTTCTGTGTATAATTCACCTGCTAGACCATCACTAATTTCTCTAATATTTAAAAAATTATTCTCTTCTACTTTAACCAATACATTTACATCTTCTTCTTGTTCTAACGTCCATAAAAGATGATGTAATGTTGTATCAACTATTTTAGGAAATAAATTAATAATAAACTGAACTTGCTCAGGGCTAAATGACCTTAATTCATCAAATATCTTTTTTGATTCATTATCCCTCATCTTACCTTGTAATATTCTTTCCCAATCGTCAATAGCTTCATCTCTTATTCTTTCCATTAGAACTTTACCGAATAAATCTAATGCTTGTTTATTATCACTCACTTTAATCTACTCCTTATTTATACCAAGGTATATTACTAGGCTCTTTGACACCTTGTTGACGTAAGTTTTTGAGCGACGCCGCTACTAAATCCCTAGCTTCTTGACGTGTTGCTCCACCCGCTACTAGTGCTTCTACTCCAATTAGAGTATGTTCTTGTAGAGTGTTAGGTCTTCCACTTTCATTAAGTTCTTTAAATAATTCTCTTTGCTTATTTGTCATTTGTTGATGATTAAGACCATTGTCCTTCATAAAACTTTGGCTTATACTAAATCCTTTTTTTAGGTCATAATTTACATTTTCCTTAAAGGCTGATTTCGCGTGAACATGATGTCCACCAACCTTAGTATATTCACCCGTACCCTTAGCCGTAAAGAACTGCAAGTCCAGTTTCTTCCAAAGACTAACGGCTCCTTCAGCACCATGCTTCCCGACATGCTTCATGCCCGGAATCGGGATGAAACTGAGCGCTGAGCCTATTCCTTCTGACCAACGTTCTGAAGTGGAAAGCTTGGTTCCCGTCACTTGATTCACTCCGCTAAAGGCTTGTTGGAAACCTTTTAACGTTCCGATATATGGAAGCGAATCGACAAGGAAGTCTCCACCTTGAATCCAGATTGAATCGCCATCCCGGCTTAAACCAAATGGGTCGACATAAGAGATTGGATTGCCGTTCACGTAAGCGTAACGGTTCAACGTCTGCGCAACATTCAGCATACCGCGCAACACATCACGGTTGATGAAACGTTTAATGTCTGGATTGTAATAGCGTGCGCGCATATGATACAAACCGTTTGCATCCTTCATCACGCCGTCTCGTCCATTATACTGGAACGGCTGCTCCGTCGTTCCTTTATGCGCAAGTGCTTCTCCATATGGACCGTAGGCATACGTATCCGTTACCTGTCCATTTACATCAGTAAGTGCAACCGTGCTTCCTCGACGGTCATAATGATACGTTTGGTATGTACCAGAAGCGTCTTCCCGACCAATCAATCCGAGACCATAGACGTAATAGGCCTGCGCCTGTCCCTCTTTATCCGTCTCCATTAACACTTGAGACAAGGCCGCATGTGGGTTAATCACATAGTTCGTCGTTTTCCCATCGACGGTGACAGCTGTTCTCATGTTCTCGCTGTTGTATTCGTATTGCACTTGGCCCGCTTCCGTTAAGCGGTTGCGGGAGTCGTACACATAAGCTTGCATCTCGCCATTCAATGGACCATAAATCATATTTCCGTCTGCGTCGTAGGCAACATCTTTACCATTATACGTTGCTAGGCGATTATCCGATGTATAGATTATTAGCGTATCCCAATTGATGTGGACAAGCCTAGACCATCAGAATCAAACGAAACGTGGCGATTCATCGTCTACCAAATTCGTTTCTCTAAGCGGTGTGCCTGGTGATAGTCCTGGGCCATCAAGATAAAATAAAAACCTTGAAAGGCTCAAAGCCAATCAAGGTCAATCTATTACTCTGTTACTCCCCAACTATAAAATTCATATTGATACTCTGTTCTTTCAATGCAGATACCAAATTTCAAGTCGTCAGCAACCAATATGAAATCACCGTATCCTATCGTAAATTTTGTAATATCCAATATTTCTTCTAATTTACTATACTATTCACTTATATTAAGTTCCACAGCTTCTATTTCAGCATCTCTAAAAAATAATATCCTTCCCACATTGTTGCTAAAATCATTTTCTTCCAAAATATCTTTAAGTATTTTGATTGAACTCTTTATATTTTTTTATAATCCTGCTCATTTAAACTTGGTTTACTCTTAAGGGTAGTTAACCTTTCAAAAACTTCTTTACAAAATGAATCATTCGCTTCAATTTCTAATAAACCTTCATTAGTTACAGTAATAATGTTTGACAATTCCTTAATTAAGTTACCTCTTCTATTCTTCCTTTTAAGAAACTCCATTTTGTTCTTTTTATAATCACTCACATTAATCACCCTTGTTAAGTTTAACTTACCTTCTGTATCCTTCAAAATCTTCAGGAGAGTGCCCGGGTATTGATTATATCTACCTTTTTCTAATGGATTTCCCTTCAAGTCATCAGCCCCATGAAAGTGAGGACCTCTACCGAATTTATCCTCATCATGTTTGATAATATATTTTTTCTTCCCATCAACATCAACCTCAAATTCATATACCCTTCTATTCTCACTTGTTCCATCGTGTATCCCACATCCGGCAGGTCCTGATTTAGAAATTCGCATTCTATGAAGGGTTTTTTCTTTCTTTCTCGAAACCATTCTTAACGAATGAAAAAGCGAGGAGAATTCAGATGAAACAACCTGATCAGATCTTAACACTTTCTGCTGGGCCATCGCAGTTAATTTCGGCTATTTGCGACGAAATCGGCTTTGAAAAAACCATCAATGAACAGCTTGACTGGGATAAAGACCGATGTCATTTGTCACCAGGCGCACGAATAAAAGCCTTGGTTATCAACATTCTTTGTGGCAAGGAGCCTCTTTATCATATCCATCACTTTTTTAAAGAACAAGATGTCGAGATGTTGTTTGGCTCTCATGTGAAAGCAGGAGACTTAAACGAATATTCCATAGGTCGCGCACTCGACGCTTTGTATAAGGCAACCCCGTGGAAAGTCTATTCAACGTTATCTGTCTCGACTTGCCGTAAACTTGGGTTCTCACTTTCCACACTTCATAATGATACGACATCCTATTCCCTCTATGGGGACTATAAGAAAACAAACGATGCCACGGAAGAAACGACGAAAGATCTTGAGATTACCTATGGGTACAGTAAACAACATCGACCCGATTTAAAACAGATTGTCCTTGGCATGAGTGTTACGCCCGAACGGATTCCAGTGTTAGCAAATGTAGAAAACGGAAATACCAATGATAAGGGCTGGAATCTCGCATTCATCCAAAAGCTTCGCGAAATTCTTTCCAAAGAAGAATGGGATCAACTCATTTACCAAGCGGATTTAGCCTTGATAACGACGGATAATTTACGTGAAATGCGAGGGAATCTCCACTTTATTTCACGGCTCCCTGAAACCTTCAAAATAAGTCATGCATTAAAAGAAAAGGCCTGGAAGAACGGGGAATGGCGAGAACACGGACAGTTGAAGCCACAAAAAAAGGCAGCCTCCTATAAAATACAGTCCTTTATAGAAGAACTGGATGAGCATCCGTATCGTTTCGTTGTGGTTTATTCCGACAAATTGAATGAACAAAAAGGGCAAACTTTTCAGCGTAACTTGAGAAAAGAGCAAACGCTACTCGAAAAAGCAATCGAGAAATTTGAAACGACCACCTATCACTGTGAGGCCGATGCCCAAGAAGCGTGGGAAGCGTTTCAAAAAGCCCACTCAAGTCATTACTTCCACTATTCATGCGCAATACAACCTGAACAACAAGCCGAAAAAAGAACAACGAGAGGGCGGCCAAAAAAAGGGGAAACGCCAACGATGATCACGGTGTATCCTCCTCGACTTCACAATCTAAAGGAAAACGAAGAAGCAATCGAAGAAAAGAAACGTAAACTGAGTACGTTTATCCTGATCACCGATAAATTGGATAGAGATGAACTATCTGATGTAGACGTCCTTCAAACCTACAAAGGGCAAGAAGCCGCGGAGACACGTTTCCTACTTTTAAAGGATCCCCGATTGATTGATGGATTTTTCTTGAAAAAACCAAGCCGAATTGAAGCATTAAGGATTGTCATTGTCATGGCACTCTTAATTTACGGGATTCTGGAACATCGGGTAAGGAAAAATAGGAAGCAGGAAGAGAAACCCCTAGTTTTGGCAGGAAATAGCAAGCTTTTCCGACCCACAGGACAAGTATTATTAAAAGAGCTTCAGGAAATAAAGGTCATTTACATCCAGCAAAACGGAAAAGTTCTACGCTATCTTCCAGATAACATCGGCGAGCAAGCAAAGAGGATTCTGGAACTGGCGGGCTACGACCTTTCCATCTACGTGTCGAAAAAGAAAGAAAAAGTAGCCAATTAAGTAAAAACGGGAGATGTCTCGATGCTAAATGTCGAAAAAAGAGAATAAACGAGAAGAAAGTCGATACTAAAAGAAAAGGGACCAAGAACAAACTTTCAAAAAAACACACCCAGGAAAAAGGCAGTAGTTTGCCTTCCAGGTGCGGAATGTGGGAGATAATCATGGCAACATTTCTTGATTTTCTACGTGAAATCATGAAAGGGATTGTGCGTGAAACCAGCGCATTTCACTCGTCTAGCTTCAGGTACCAACCCTTCGATTCACTCGGGAGGGATTGGACTTCATCCCTCCTACTTGCTGCTAAAGGCAAAAACCACCTTTATCTTCAAGTCTTCCAGTGCTTGTCCGGGTTAAACGGCGCCTTACGCTTTTGTTGTTCAGAAAAAACGTTTTAGAAAACAAGAAAACCACCCCGCGCCGTAGGAAGCAAAAGGGTGGTTCTCAAAAACCAAATAAATAAATGACAACCACCACTCTTACGGTAGAAGTTGCACGGAGAAGCGCTTCAACGCTTCTCCCTTTTTAATATACTCCTATTATACATGAATTAGTCATTTAGATAAAGGAATAATATATCCAAATCCACAATCAGTAAAAAATTCAGTATTTACCGTGTATTAAGATTGTTCCGCGGTTTTATACGCATCGTATATACCCCAAATCCATACAATCGGATATGTGATAAAGCCAATGAGTACAAACATAAGAAGTCCATTAATCATTTGAATAACTATTAAAACAAGTCCTTTTAAAATTTGACCATTATAAATCTGTCCAAGACCTGACCAGAAGAAGCTTAATACGGCTGCAATTCCAGGATTATTCATTTTCATTTCCCTCCCCGTTTTATTCTTCATCTTTTTTAAGTGTATCAGAAATATCCTTCATCGAATAGTACCCATTATCCAATATTCAGGGGGGATAGCTACATCAATTCTCCTTATCCTATATAAACAGTCCTATATGATTGCCTGCTATGATTTGGTGTACTTAGATAACGCAAATCCAATTTATTTTCTAGCAATAGGCCCGAATATGCCGCTTTCCAATATGTCCGGCTTGCCGATTTAATAGGTCTGCCCATTCCACGACTGTCAAAAATTGTTCCCTGCACAAACTAAGTATCAGTTCTTTTAATTCGTCTGGTTGCATTTTTCTTTTATCTAAGGCTGGTTGAGCAATTTGTTCTAACTTCTTGCGCATGTTTTTTACCCAACAGCACTCAAATATAAATCGAGCGTCTGGTTCACTTCATTTTTTATTAATTCGATAAAGTCAATATGATCTCCTGTCGTATGAGCTTTGTCGAGCGCATTGTAGTAAGCAAGTCGATTTTCCGCTTTGATGACGATTGGTGGAAATCCAGTTTTCATAAGATCTAAATTAAGTAATAGTCTGGATGTACGGCCGTTACCGTCTATAAAGGGATGAATTCCTACAAAAATAACATGAAGCATAGCTGCCCGCTCTACAGGATGTAATTCTTGAGCAATCCCACCATGCCACGTAATTAACTCTTCCATCTTCTCTTGCAACAATAGCGGTATTGGTGGAACATGCAGGGCACCAGAGATAAATACTTGTTGGTCCCGGTATTGACCTGCGTATACATCGTCAATTCCTTTTAGGATAAGTCGATGTAAGTTTTTAATTTGCCATTCAGTGAGTGGTTCGCCCTTTTCCACAATTTCTTCTACGTATAAAATTGCATCCCGATGATTGATCACTTCAAGATGTTCTCTCATTGTTTTACCACCAACTGTAATTCCTTCGAGAACAACTTTCGTCTCTTTCAATGTTAATGTGTTGCCTTCAATCGCATTCGAATTATAGGTCCATTCCACTAGAAGTTTTTCTCTCAGACTTTTCACCGTGTAGGGAGATAAAGGTCTTTTGCTGTCCAAATATTTCTTTTTCTTATCAATTTCATTGAACATTTTCTCACCCCCATTTTATGTTAACTACTGTCGAGTGACTTGGTGACAGGCACTAAAACAATCATGTTATTTCAATCAAACAAGACTTCTTGAACTTTCACGATTGAACGAGCACCTATCATCGCAAAAATAAAAGCGCTGCAACGCAGACATTATTTCACTCAGAATCCGAAGCATTACAAACAACGGATTTTTTTGGAGTGCAACGAGGAACCTTTCAATTGTTGAAAAATCAAGCGCAGATGTTGGTTTTTTGTCCAAAAGTTAAGTTAATTATAACATATAAGGCGTTTCCATTTCTTAAATCAGTAAAAGTGAAGGTATACCTGATGATGAAGACAATCCCTTCATTAATGTGAACTGTAGGTATTTAAAAATAAGCCGCTGAGGCAATCTCGGCGGCTTATTGTTTAGAATTAACTTGGAATTACTCTATATTCAATTTTTTCGCATGAATAGTATACTTTAGATCTGATACATTTTTTATGAACACTTGATCATGTGATACAAATACAATCGTTCCTTCATATGCAACGATAAATCGTTCTAATGCTTCAATCGCATGAATATCCAAAAAGTTGTTCGGTTCGTCTAACAATAAAATGTTATATTCCCCTAAGAACAGCTGACAAAGTTGTAGACGAATCGCTTCTCCACCACTTAATGACTTCACCCTTTTTTGTAAATCTGTACCGACAAACTGCATCGCATGTAAAACACTTCTTAAAAATCCTTCCTCATATTTCGAGTGATTTTTCACGAATTGCAATACCGTTTCATCACTTGCAAACTGATAGCTCATTTGACGGAAGGTACCGATTTTTGCTTTTGGCGAAATGGTTAAACCCGCACCATAATTTGCAATATGGTGAAGCAATGTACTTTTACCTACGCCGTTCGCACCTGTAATCGCTATTTTTTTACCAAGTGGCAGTTGGAAACTCACCTCATCCAATAATAGCTTATCTGCAACTTGAAGAGTTAGTTGGTCCGCCATAATCGGAAACTTATTATGCAATTCCAATGCTTTTGATTGGCGGAACACGATTTGTTTTTCTTCTTGCACAGCTTCGACTTCCCATAGTTTTTCCATTCGCTGTTCAATTGCTTTTGCTGCTCGATACACGGCTTTTTGGCTCGTGCCTTTTGATTTCGTCTCAAACATACGATTTGCTTTTGCCTTCGATTCTTTTTTCGACATGCTTCCTGCTTGAGCGATTTTTTCAGCCTTTTTCGTTTTTTCTTGCGCAGCCTTTTCAAGTCGACTCTTTTCTTTTATGAATTGTTCATGAGCTTGACTCTGTTGTTCACGCTCTATCTGCTTTTGTGCCGTGTAATTACTATAATTTCCTGTATAAACGTGCACCTTGCCGTCACGTACTTCCCAAATTGTTGTGACAAGCTGGTCTAAGATAGCGCGATCATGACTAATTAACACAAGCGCTCCATAATAATAGCGGAGTTCATCAAGTAAAAACGAAATGCCCTCTTGATCCAGGTGTGTCGTTGGCTCATCGATTAGTAACGCTTCATAATAATGTGTAAGCAATTGTGCAAGTTTCAGCCTTGTTTGCTCTCCACCACTTAGCTGCCCAGAATTTTGTGGAACTGCTAATCTTCCGAGTAACGCTGCATCAGCTTCTGCAACAGTAGGAGACTCAAGTTGCTCAAAATAACCACATTCCACGTGACATTTCACTTTTCCACTTGTCGGTTGAATGTTGCCAGCAAGCAACTTTAATAACGTACTTTTCCCAGCACCATTTTTCCCGACGATGCCGATGCGGTCAAATTGATGTACAGCTAATCGTTCAATCTTTATTACTTCTTTATCTAAATAAGTCATTTCGACATTTTCTACTTCAAAACATACTTTTTCCATGTTCGCTACCCCCGAAATTTGTGGTTTCGTATCGATAGCTAGGATCGATACGAGCTTCTATTTCAAGCCCGTATCAATAGAAAAGTAACATCATCATATAAAATTCCTCCCCACTATAAAAAAGTACACAGATTGCCCTGCGTACTAGAAAGTTGGCATAGATATCCCGTAGAACGACAAAAGATTCCACAACTTATCTAACCTTGTACGCACACCAAATACCCCTCTAAAGAGCCGTTTTCTCAAAGTATATGCGTATGGATTAGTATAGTTGCAAAAATGCCATGTCTATCGCTCCTTTTAAATCTAACACCATATTATCTAGTTCCTTTTGAAATGTCAATTCTTTGACTTTGAATGTATACGAACATAGTAAAAGATATTCGAGTCTAAGATTAAAAGAGTGCCAGGCACATAACTACTATGTATAATTGGGTTATCTGAATAAATACTATATAATTAATGGAAAAGGAGGATGAATTTAAAGTGAAAAAGTACGTGAAGGAATTTGCTACATTCCCTGATATTACTGTCATGTTGCTCATTTTTTTACTTTGCGCCTCCTTCACCATACCCCATATATTTCTTTTCGGGACGTGGGTTGCTTTAGGAATTGGAATGTTGACATATGCAACAAGTGAATATGTTATCCACCGATTTTTATTTCACATTAAAACACCCGAAAATCCATCCCTGCTGAAGATAATCAAACGCTTGCATTATGATCACCATGTCAATCCGGATGATTTGAAATTATTGTTTTTACCGTTATGGTTCAGTATTCCAGGATTTATCATTTATTCGATTGTCGTTTACGTCAGTACGGGGAGTACCATCCTAATGATGGCATTTGCAACGGGTCTAGTGGCTTATTTCCTCTATTACGAGTGGAAACACTATTTTGCACATAAGCCTATTCAGCCCCGCACAAAAATAGGGAAAAACATTAAGAAGCACCATCTTCTACACCATTTTAAAAACGAAAATTATTGGTTCGGCGTCACTCATACTTCATTCGATAAAACACTTGGAACCTTTAAGGAGAGTAAAGAGGTGGAGAAAAGTCGCACTGCACGTAATTTGGAAAACAGGATGCGAACGGGGATTTTGATTAATAATTGTGAGGTGCCAGTCACTTAACCTTTTATGTTAATTGGAACAAACAAGAATGTTACAACTTTCATGATGGAGTGAGTGGCAGGCACCAAGTACTTCCAGCATTTCGAACGAAGGGAGAGGGGAATGATTTTGAAGGGGAAATATGGTTTAACTTCAAGTGTTTTAAGCATTGTAGGGTTATTGTTGTTTTATGCCAGCTCGTTTGGTGAAAACGGCGCACTCGGTATTTATTTTTTCTTAGGGGTCGCTGCTTGGATAACAAGTGTTACTTTAGGTATTGTCGGAGTCAAATCAAAAGAGAACGGTTTTTTGAAATTTTTCGGATTGTCTATCATATCAATTATTATCTTAGGATACGGCGGAATAATTGTCCTAATGGGTATGCGAGGTTTTGGTGCATGATGCCCTACCCGAAATTGATATCTTTTTCTTAATATAAAGAAAAGCACTCACCCTGCAGCGTTAAGGATGAGTGCTTTTTTTATTATTTATATTTCTTCTCTGTCTCTTGAGTAATTATTTTAGATAACCCGTTTTTCTTGATCGTCTACCACAATTCATTAGCCATTCGGAAAAGTTCTGCTGTAACGCTAGGTGACAGTCACTCAAACTTTTATGTTAATTGGAACAAACAAGAATGTTACAACTTTCACGATTGAATGAGTGACAGGCGCCAAGTACTTTGTTTTCTATTTCTTTTATCTCTAATATTCTATGGTTGACCTTATAAAGTCCAATTAATTAATAATCCACAATGTGCCAATCCTCCACCGAAACCATATAAAAGAATTTTATCACCTGATTTTATCTTTCCTTCTCTAACTAAGTGTAACCTATTCAAATCAATAGACAGACGAGTTATATCTTATAACCTTTTCCCCAAATGAGCGTAAGAGCCACTTTAGTATAGCGTTTACAGCAATATTAAAATTACACATAATTCTCGAAAATTTAATGAAAACAAACAAAAAATCCTTTATAATGGAATGCACAGGTAGTTCCTGTCCAAATCCAATACAAAGGACCTAACATGGACAAGAATACACTAAAAACTTCATTTGGTAAATGGGTTAGCCCTATTAGTTTTAAAAAATTTGATGAAATTGTGAATAGCCACAATCAAGATCGATATATTAAGAAGTTAACAACGCAGTCCTATTTATTGTTGATGCTCTATACGCATTTGAAGAAGTTAGACAGCCCGCATGAACTAGAAAAAGCTCTTGCAGACGATGACCTCCAAGCCGCTGCCGATTTTGAATCAATCAGTGTCTCCCAACTTTCAAGGAAAAACAATGCAGTGAATCCTGCGATTCTTTCGAATCTCTTTATGGATCTGGCCAATCAAATCACAGGACGGAAAACCCGGTCCCGAACAGGTATGCCCTTGAAAATTATTGATTCCACTACTTTACCTTTAAACCTGAACCACTTTAAATGGGCAGAGTTTCGGAAGACAAAGTCGGGTTATAAGTTGCATCTGCGCGTTGTTTTTGATGAAAATGGCTCCCACTATCCTGATAAGGAAGTCATGACAAATGCAAAAGAACATGACCGTAACCAGCTGGAGATACTGGTAGATGATAAAGAAGCGATGTATGTTTTTGACCGGGCATACGTGGATTATAAGCGCTTCGACCTCTTCACGGACGATGGCATCTTTTTCGTTTCTCGATTGAAGAAAAACGCTGTCATTACTGTTGTTGAAGAGTTTAAAGTTCCTATAGACACCAACATTATTTCGGATAAAATGGTTTTCATTGGATCCAGTTCAAACTGTACGGAAAACGTTTTCCGAGTCATTGTCATTCTCGATGAAAAGGGAAAGAGATGCGACTGATTACAAACCGTTTTGATAGTTCAGCGGAGGAAATTAGTGAAATTTACCGTTCGCGTTGGGCAATTGAGTTGTTTTTCAAATGAATCAAACAACATGTGAAAATTAAGCATTTTTATGGCAGAAGTATAAATGCCGTAAAAAATCAAATCTACCTAGTCCTCATTTTCTATTGTTTGAACGTATTGATCCAAATGGAAACCAAAAGTGAAAATTCCCTTCTTGAAATTACTCGATGGCTTAAAGCTAAAGTTTGGAAAGAATCAGGGCATTGGATAAGGCTTTTTAAAAAGGAATCTTTTCCTTAATCGTTACTTTTTCTAACCGTCACCTTGGTATAAATGTATAAAAAATCCAAATAGACAGAGCTACCTTTATTGAGGTGCTTCCCTTTTTTAAAAAATTTAAAGGATTTTGTATAACTGAATATTGTGACGATATTTACGCAACACTAGTGAACCTTTTTAATATATACAAAATGCTCCACAGTAATATAAAACTTACTTAGTTTCATTTAAACCAATATATAATCCCTTTTCTATACTAGCCTCAATTAATTCTTTGGTTAGTCTCCAAAGTTTATCAGACTCATTTTTAATGAATTCTTTCTTTTTAAGTACCATCTGTGCTGTAATATTATCAGGGTTGAAATTCTCTTCTGAAACTTCTAAGTGATTTATTAAAGGTACAAGTGCATCAATTACTCTTGCATATCTGGCTTCACTACTAACCCCAAATTCAAACTCGTTCCACAAGTTTAATATATTCTCTTTTTGATCGTTAGGTAATTGAGTTATACTCTTACTAATAGAGTTTAGTTCTCTTTGACTTGATGTGTTCTTTTTTGAATCATCAAAAACCCACGTATCTCCAGCATAAATTTCACCTAAATCATGAATTAATAATAATTCTAGGACTATCTCCATATTTAATTCAGCATCATAATACTCTCTTAACAACACTGCTACTAATGCTACTTGCCAAGAGTGCTCTGCACTATTTTCATATCGACTATCTAAAGTTCTATTAAATCTTGTAACTGATTTAAGTTTTTCAAGTTCATTACAAAAACTTAATTGCGCCCTTAATCTTTTCATTAATATTTCCCTCCTCATTATCGGTTATTTTAATAGCTAAATTAATATTTTATTTGAATTTCAATAAACTAAATTAGATTTTCTATTCCTTAAATTCATCAATTAACTCATCGATACTTTTGTTAGTAACTTTACAACTATACTTGCCCTCAGTTTCCTCTAAAGGAGTTATCTTAACAATATGATTAATTGGAGTTATTATCAATTCTACATTATTATTTTTCTCAATGTTTAGTTCCCTTAAGTGAAATACTTCATGCTGGTTCTCAGTAACATTGTTTATAATACGAGCATGATAATGACCTTTATTTTCATATTCCATGCACTTTATCAGTCTTGACCAGCTGGAACTTGAACTAAATGATTACGTAAATTGGTTTAATAAGTTTCGAATCCACGGCACGCTTGGATATAAAAGCCCGCTAGAATACAGATTGGAGACCTTATAATTTTTGTTTAGTTTAGTGTTCACATACATATTTGCCAGTGTAAATGGAAAGCCAACTATCTCTAATGTGGTCTTCATGAATTTTTCGGTCTTCATGTATTCTCCCCTCTCTATACAAGGTAGATAATACCATAATACCACTTTAATTACCTGTGAATAATTGAACTTTCACAAAAATCGCGAAAGCTATCAAGTATCCAAACAATTCAGGATTTAATGAACATCTTTCATTCTTTCCTTTCAAGAATTCTGTGTGCAGAAAAATGATTAGTGAGCTACAAGGATTAAGTATCATTTGAAATGGCTTAAACGACTAGCAACAATGGAAATGCCGCTGTCTGATCTTGATTTTGGAAAACTTAAAATTGATTTAGAGAATTGGTTTTATCAAGAAGCCTTTCATGCATTTGATGGAGATTCCATGGATGTTCCTTCTGATTACTATACTTGGCGGGACCTTGAAGAGGAGAAAAAAGAAATATTTGATATTTTAGGAGGGCAATAGCTTGGGAAGAAGAAGCACTAATTCACTTGAAACTGATTTTCTTCTCCCAGCTTGATAGCGGAAAAGAATATAAACCATAGCCACTCTTTTCATCATTTGAAAGAGTATCTATGGTTTTAGTTTGGGAATCAGGCACTTTCTTTAGTGTTACTAACCAGCAACGCTCAAATACAATTCAGGTGTACACTTCACTAAACTCCAAATTTCTGTCTATATCCGCACTTCCTACACAGTTCTTCAACCGCTTCTCTTCTAGAAAAACCATCGACAAGGTTATTTGCTCGTTCTCCGTCGATAATGTCAGAAAAAGATGTTTGTTTGACATTGCCCAAGTTAATGACGCCTTCTCCATCAAGACAGCAAGGGACAACTGTTCCATCTACAAGAATAGCTGCTTGACTGCGAAGCGCATGACAAAACCCTTTGCCATCATCCTCAGGTGCTAGTAGGCTAGGCCATTTGAATTCATGGTCTTGATTGAGATAGACGTTCTTGGTAATTTTCACGCCTTTACCTGGTTGTACTTTTTCTTCAATCTTGAAGTCTAAGTTATACTCATTCTCCAAAATTTCTAACGTTTCACGGTTTCTTCTCTTCGCTAAATCATTTGCATGCTCTTGTTGAAGATTCCATAAGCGATATGAAATAATCGTATTATATTCTTTAGCCTCACGTACAAATTCAAGAATGTCACCCAAATATTTTTCCCGATTTTCAGAGCCTTCATGTCCGTCAAAACTATGTAGCGAAAAGTTTATTTGACGCAAAGCTGGTTTACCCAGTAATTTTTCAGCATTTTTTTTAATAAGCGTCCCATTCGTCGTGATATTCACCTTAAATCCCTTGGCGTGGGCAGCATCTAATAATTGATCGATTCTGGGATGCATGAGAGGTTCACCTTTAACATGAAGATAAATATACTTCGTGTGCGGCCTAATCTGATCCAAGATATCATTAAATGCATCTAGTTTGATAATTTTTGCTTCTCGAATCGTTGGAGGACAGAAGCTACAAGCAAGGTTACACACGCTTATGATTTCGACATACACTTTTTTAAATGTTTTCAATGCTTATTCACCATTCCAGTTCTTTATTTATCAAAAATATATCCTTATTCACTTTAACAAAGTTTAATAGCTCTGAAGGGTAAATTTCAATTTATTTTTGGTATCTGTGCAACATTGAACTCAGAATGATGTGCCATACAGATCCCTTTAAACTTTCAAACACAATATAACGGTCACATTTATCTCAAAATAGAACCGTGATTTTAAAGTGACATTGAATGTGTGTGCCTTGCCAAATACTCTTCCTTCTCTTTATAATCCGGCATAATGCTACCCACACGTCTCCAAAATGAGCGATCATGATTCATATGAAGTAAATGACATAATTCATGGATAACTACATAATCGATGACGTCAATTGGAGCCATAGCTAGACGATAATTAAAGGTTAGCTTTCTATCCGAACTACAACTACCCCACTTGGCCTTAGACTCTACTATTTCAATCATTTTAGGGTTTACTTTCAACTGTTTTTGATAGAATTTTACCCGTTCCCCTACAACCATCTTACAGCTATTGATATAAAATCTCTTGAGATTTCTTCTAAGCGCCTCCTCATCTAACTCATTTATCTCGATTAATTCATGAAGAAAACGTTCATTCCCGAGGTATAAGAACTTCCCTTGAGCGTAATACTCTCTTGCCTTCGGGGTTTCCCGAGCTACTCCAATTTCATGAATTTTCTCTAGTATCCATTTCCCTTTACTTTCTACTGCACTGACAATCAATTCTTGAGTTGCATCTTTAGGAGCTTTAACAGTTATAAAACCAAACGAATCGATATGAATCGATAGCTTCTTCGCTTTTCCATACTGAACATTTAATTCAATAATTTCATTTTCGACTTTAACTTTCAGTTTTTTCTCTCTCCCTTCAAGTAGAAGAAGTTCCCATCCTAAGCATGTTAAAAGAAATGATAAGTCATTATACAGATCCAATCCCCATTAAAACATAAATAAGTAACATTTAAAACTCGGTTTCCACTACCCTATCACCATTATTATACTAAAGTGGGGGCCAGTCAGGGATTTAAGCCTAAAAAACGAATAGATCATCGCGGAGCAGCTTATGGCAGACTTACCAAATTACGCAACATTTTATGAAAAAAACATAGCCAGAAAAGACTTGGTTATTTATAACCGGCATCTTTTCTAGCTACGTATTTAAAGAGTTCTTAGTGGCACAATTTAAGCAATTGTTTTGCGTCCATTATTACGGGGCTTGACCACTGTGTACCAATAAAAAAGTCTTTCCCTAGACAATCGTTCGTAAATTCAAATTTAGCTGTCTATGCAAAATTTAGACCCTTAGCGAGCCACGGAAACACCTGGCGGCATAGTAGGATTCTGCTCCATTGTGATACACAAAGACAGTGTCGTAGCGGCAATCACAAAAGATGGCCCCACCTAGCTTTCTAATGTTAGCAGGTGATTGCACCCAGCTCGACGTTTTCAAATCGAAATTCCCAAGTTCCTGTAACTCCCGGTATTTTTCTTTTATAAAATCAATCACGCCCTCATTTCTCAATAATTCCTCATAGTATCTTTTCCAAAATTCCTTTTCTTCTTCTATACTTTTAAGTCCCTCTTTTGGACGTATTTCTTCAGTTTTTTAATAGAAAAAAAGTATCCTTATAGATATGTTTTTTTACTTTTTCAATGCAATAAATACACGGGGCAACTACTAGTTACTTATGACTAATACTACCTGTTGGACTTAGTGTTGTTCCTCCAATCGAAACATTAATTTCTTTTGTTAGAGGAACATTATATTCATCAATAACTGTTCTCCACCATTCCCATGCAAGTCCTGTACATTCCCTTGAATAAATTCTTATATTCTTTGAATTAGCTGGGAGAAAAATTACTGAAACAAAATGTGCTGTTTTATCACCCCAATTTCCATCCCACGTTTTATGATTTAGGATTTCATTGCCATCTTTATCATATGAAAGTTCATCCCATGAAATATCAAATTGTGCTACATAAGCACCATAATGGTCTATGTTTATTTTCCCACTAGAATATCCAGTGGATTTAGTCTCAACATAGTCTGTTTTGTTATGAACAGCTGCTACTGAGTTATCTTTCAGGAAAACACTTGTATATGAAATTGGATAAGCCGGGTTTTTAGGACTATACTCAGAATTATCTTTAATTACATTTCGTATTTGATCAAAATCTTTTGTAATTATTTTATTATGCTCTTTTGAGTCACCACCCAATACAACAGCAGTAAATGAGCTTTCTTCAAATATATCTTTATATTTTGCTTTGGCTTCTACACTATTATCACTAAGCAATGCCTTAAATGCAGCTTGTACATCATTACTATTAGATGTTGTCTCTAATTTTACATAAATAGTTCTACCATACGCCACATTTGAAACCATAAC
Organism: Sporosarcina limicola; assembly: GCF_014873855.1. Taxonomy (GTDB): domain Bacteria; phylum Bacillota; class Bacilli; order Bacillales_A; family Planococcaceae; genus Sporosarcina; species Sporosarcina limicola. The sequence continues at coordinate 17,748 of NZ_JADBEL010000043.1, forward strand.
TGGTGGAGTTTGATCACTTACTCCTTTACGAGTTAAGTCTTTAAAAGTAACACTATTATCAAAAAGATCTGATGGATCATTGGGAAGTTCTGCACTTACTGTATAGAATATTTGTTTATATGCAGCAACCATAACCTTCTTTTCTCCATTTGAAATAGCTTCAAAATCAATTCCAAGTGAGCTACTCATAACTTTAGTGTTAGCATTAAGAACTGAGGATATCTGAGATTTACTATAAACCATTGATTCTGAGTATTGAATTCTAGCAGGTAATGTATGTGTTGGTGAATATTTTTCATTCCAATTAGCTATCAAATTATCTATTGCACCATTCACATTACCATATGTCGGATTATGTACGTTTACTGTATTTTCAGTTTTCATACCCGGAAGGTCAATACTAATGTTTATTGGTTTTCTTTTGGATGTTAATAAATTTGGCTGATTATCAACGAAAGCACTATCGGCAAGCTGTAATGCTCCTGGATATGTTCTATCAGTCATTGAATCTATTATAGAAATATCTACTGGCGCTGTGTTAAGAGATTTTTTAGTACGTTCTACTACAATAAACTTGTCTTTCGAGAAAATACCTTCCCTGGGTACAAAACTTTCAATTCTTTCTCCTTCTGATGCAAGAACTTCATTTTTACTATAGTTCAAGTTGAAAATACCTTCATCAATGTCATTAGTATCATCCGTTTGTGTACCTACAGATGATTTTATATCTTCTGCGAAGATAGCGAGTGGCTGTTGGATTATGCATAAGCTAACCAACAAGCAAATTAAAAGCATTTTTGTTTTTTTGAATTTTATTTCCATATTGAATCCCCCTAAATTTTATATTTCTCTACTTGCTATTGAAAAATTTGAGCAAGTCAGATCCTTCAACTTATATTAAAAATAAATTATTTCATTTAACATCTATACTTGAAATATGTTCTTTTCCAACAAATTCAAACAACTTATTTCTTTACCTCACATTTCGCACCCTGCCAAAGTTAAATTCTAAATTTCAATCCTATGTTTTTTAGGGAGTCATACCCAAGTCAAACAGCTGTCGGCCGCCTTGTTTTTCACCTGAACCCACAGCTTCATTATTTCTTCGTTTTACAGGTAAATCGTTTCATCCAACCCTAAATAACTAAGCACTTTTTTCTGTTCATAGGTGAAGCGGCCTGCCAAATTGGCGTTGCTTTTCACCGCTCGGCAACTCCAAAACAACGACTTGAACATAGGTGACATCTGAAAAATTGCTTGACCGGTTGGATTGACCAGTTTGCGTTTGGCCGCGCCTATGAGCGCGGTTTCTTCCGTCACATGTTGGCGGATTCGACGTTGAAACACTTTGTAGACCAGTAAAGCGAGCAGGAAGAGATACCCCAATACCTTGACACGTGTTGGTTTTTTGAGATAGATCTCATCTACAAAATAAGGGTCTTTTAAAAAGGAAAAACTCATTTCAACATTCGATTGCCCCTTATACAATCGTAACACTTCCTGGGCGTCGATTTCATCCCCTTTATAATCGGACGGTACCGTGGTGGCCAGGACAAAACGAGGGGCTTTTCGACAAGCTTCTTCATAGATTCGTTCATCAAATGTCACTGCCAACTGGATGTGACAGGTCATGATTTCTTGTGGGATTTCGTCTTTTTTTGGACGGCCACGCTTGCGTTTCATCGTTTGGCGTGCTTCAATCGTCGGGTGAACTTGATGGTACTGCCATTTCTTCTTCTTCTTCTTCTTCTTCTTCTTCTTCTTCTGCGCCCACTTTTCTAGCGCTTCTTTGGCATCCTCTTTGCAATGGAATGCGCATTTGTCGAAAGCTTGTTGTTGGGTTTGAAGCAGCGTGAATTCCTGTTCTTTTGTCCTCTTGAATGTATGTCGCTTTTTCTTATCTAACGCACTAGATTCCAAGACAATAAGACGAACATCAAACCCGTAATAGATGGCGGATTGTTCTTGAACGCGGTAAACAGATGCATTGTTTGTTTTCGCCGTGGTAGAAGGGGCCAACCATTCGCCCGGTTGTTCCTCGGCAACTTTTTGCCCATGTTTAACCATTTTTAGGCCATTTGGAGCGCGGGATATCAAAAAGGTCTTCGCTTCTTTTGCTGCAAATAAGGTGTCTTGTGTCATGGCTGCAGAATCAGCCACATAGATAAAATCGGATACCTCGATGCTTTCGAGTTGCTCTTTTACTTTGTTAAGAATCGCTGGATTCCACGTTTTATCGGAGGTATTTCCATCATGGACATCGGCGTAAATCGGGATGCCATCTTCGTTGACAACCGCGCCGTATTGAAACTGTTTAGCCCTTGACGATCGCAGCTACAACCCTCTGTTATCAAAAGATCTTCTTTCTCGTCCGCGTACTGACCGTAGACGGATTACTCGTTGTGTCGCCGTGAAAAACATGAAGAGACCAAATATCTTCCTTTTGAAAGGCACCTACAACCAACTGCGAATAGATTTGATGCACATTCCCATCATGAATCCAATCTAGATGTCGTCCAAGCGCATCGTCATTGAAATGATGCGCTCCTGCTCCCGAAGATAGAAGTTTCTCCAAATCCACTTCAGCTGCCCATCCTTCTAAATGAACCAGTGCCTGGCGACCACTCAATATATCTAAAAGCATCAAATGGACAGCATCACCTGGGGTAGTCAAACATTGTTCGTCGTAAGGAACAAGCCGGTTGATTGTCTGTGGAATTCGAAGTTGTTTGATAACTGCACTCAACAGATTGAGGTAGCGTTCTTGGTAAATAGGATCAATTTTGATTGTCATAATGTTCATTCCTTCCGTTCGAATAGGTGGATAAATTACTATTCGATAGGGAGGGATAAAATAACTTTAGGGGTTCGCTAAGGGTGCGGAATGTGAGTTTATATTATACGATGCCTTATTAACATAAGTCAATATAACTAAATGGAAATACTGAAAATAGATACTTCGACTCCTTCTCCTTGGCTATACTACCGTCTGTTCCATAACCATTATAATCAATCCGAAGCTAACAACCTGCATATCCATCATTATCCATATATAAATTTTTAATTTTGACGAAGGCTCTTAATTAATGTCCTTACATATATAACGTGAGAGAAGAGAAAAAGGGACATGTTTTTTAATCTTATCAACACTGATTGTTCGAGTCGCGGCTGTATCAGCTTCATCCCAGTATTTAATACTGCCATCAGATAAATCTATTTTACCTACTAATAGATTTCTTTCCCTCGCAGCGACAAAGAATACACCCCATGTAATCTGATTACTACGTAAAATAGTTTCCTGTATTCGTAAATGTCCGATTTGTATTGTATTTTCACCCAAAATATAAGTCATTCGGATTTTGTGTCGTTCCATTAAACCATTGAGGATTATCCCATCTCCAAATATCTGGTACTGGTGTCATGGAACCCATTATATCTCTCGCCTTCATATTTTTCGTAATAGTACCTGAACCATTGGTATCCTATGCAAGAACAGTAACCTTCAAAGTTGTATCATTTGGTATTTTATCAGACGGTCTGGTAGCAACGTCACCTTTTAGTTAATGAAGGTGCCAGTCACTCAAACTTTCACGTTAATTGGAACAAACAAGAATGTTGTAACTTTCACGATTGAATGATTGACTGTGTACCAATAAAACATCCTTCTCCTAGACAATCTGTTCTCAAATTCAAATTGAGCTGTCTATGCAAAGTTTAGATCCTTAGCCTTAGTGAGCCACGGAAACCCCTGGCGGCATAGTAGGACTCTGCTCCATTGTGGTACACAAAAACAGTGTCGTAGCGGCGATCACAAAAGATGGCCCCACCTAGCTTTCTAATGTTAGCAGGTGTTTGCACCCAACTCGATGTTTTCAAATCGAAACTCCCAAGTTCCTGCAACTCCCGGTATTGTTCTTCCGTTAAAAGCTCAATACCCATTTCCGTAGCCATATCAATAGCGTTATTTTCTGGTTTATGTTTTTTCCTTGACTCTAGTGCTTCAAGGTCGTAACAAACACTTCTACGACCTTTAGGGCTTTCTGCTGAACAGTCATAAATAATATACTCGCCCGACTTTTTATCATGACCAACAACATCCGGTTCGCCACCGGTTATTTCCATCTCATTAAGCGACCACAGTTTTTCAGTATTCGCTTCCAGCTTCTCTTGGACTTTAGCCCATTCAAGTTCTTTATGGCGGTTCATATTTTTCTCAAAACGAGCTTTCAACGTTCTAAGTAATTCTTCACGCTGTTCTAGTGACAACTCCTTATTTCTCTTTGGCATATTCATTTCCTCCTCTTTTTTTTATAGACTCTCGGCATTCGCCGAGCTAGACGGCTCATAGCTTTTACTGAACCGATATTTTTTGTTTCCTCCTACCTTTGATAGGGGGATTTTTCATTTCAAATAATATGAACTGGTAATTATAAATCTCGCATTGCCCCTCAATCAGTCCGAAGTACTCTTGACTTTTTGGAATCACCACAATAATCAAGATAGGAGGGTTTTTTTCCTTACTATCCATGATTGAGGTGTTGATAATGAAACCGTTAGTCGTTTCGCACGAAGTATATCAAATGTTCGTATTGGAAAAATTACAGAAGCATTTTTCCGGTGGTTTTCTAACGCTTGTGAATAACGATTGGCCTGTAATCACTAAACTTTGGGTGACGGATTTATCTGAAATCACGACGATGCTAAAGGATACTTATGGAGAAAGAGGACCCGCACCGCGGGATCCAACTTCTATGTTGCGTTCGTTTCTTCTTTTACTTTTAACAAATCCAACCATGAGTATCACGAAGTGGGTTGACCAACTCTATCGAGTTCCCCTTTACGCCATTTTAAGTGGATTCGAACCTGGCGATATTCCTGGTGTGGGTACGTTTTACGACTTTTTTAATCGTTCATGGGGAAGCGAGAAAAAGAATGTCACCCATAAAATCAAAAGTAAAAATACTCGCAAACGTAAGCCGAAAAAAGGAAAGAAAGGTGGGAAATCACCTACTGCAACACCGGGTCGTGTAAAACGATTGGTCCAATTGCTTGTGATGTTTCTTTGGTATGCGCTTTTTTGAAAATGCCTTAAAAAAGAAGACCCAGATTATCAATTATGCCTAATTCCCAGTAAATAATCGGATATATCGCTGATTTCGCTCTAGGAACTCCGAGAGTCTAGTAAATACTAATACTAATTTTGTTGAAAATTAATAATACCATCTATCTTCTTCACAAACTTCTCTTTATCTGGTTTTATATTTCCAGCGAGATCTTGTCACATCACCACATTTTGTGCTATCCACTTTGAATTGGGTACCAGCCACCCAAACTTTCATGTTAATTTGAACAAACAAGAATGTTACAACTTTCACGTTTGCATGAGTGTTTGTGGCACCAAGTATTAGTACTAACAAACTATTTAATTGATAATCGTTATCAATTAATATATAGTAATTAGTGACAGAAAATATAATTATATAAGGGGAGAGTATGATGCAAATATACTGGACTAAAATAAATAAAATTATTGAAGAAACTCCTGAAGTGAAAACATACTTGCTCGATCGTCCGGAAGACTTTTCATGGGAGGAAGGTTCCCACACTCATTTCGCACTGAAAGGTTTTAACGCTGGAGACAAACCGAACCGTGGCTTAATTCGCCACATGTCCATATCCACTTTACCCCATGAAAATTCAATTGGTATTACAACACGTATTAAAGAACAGTGCTCTGAGTTTAAAGCGACCTTAAGAAATCTTGAGGTCGGCGATGAAGTTGCGATATTTAAAACTCATTCAAATATACCACTTAAAAGAGAAGACAAAAATGTTTATCTACTGTCATCAGGTGTTGGCCTGGCAACTTTCAGACCACTTGTACTTGATTATTTCGAACGTGCGGAAAACGTCAATAAAATTCATTCCTTGAACATCGATTCGTCAAAAGATTTCCTATTCACTACTATTTTTGAATCCGCACCTGATAAGAAGTTCAGTTCACAGTTCGTCGATAATCGGGAAGACTACTATAAAGAAGTAAAAAATCTAGCTGCAGATCAAGATGGACAGTTCTATATCGTTGGCAGTGACGAGTTCCTTATGGAGAACATTGAATTACTGCGTGCACAAGGTATTCAGCCAGAACAAATTATGCTCGATAAACGTCAACAACAGCTGGCTGAGTTTTTATGATTTTAAAAACGGGAAAAGATTCACCTTTTTCCCGTTTTCTTTATCCACAAATTAAATCTCCAACCAAGCCACACACTCAACATGTGACGAGTGCTGACGGTAGACAATTAATGAGACGTGCGTGTATTCACCTACACCTTATCAAGTTAATTCTCATTTTAAATTAGAACTCAAAAACACATTTAAATAGTTAGTGACAGTTGAGACTCCCACGACTAAAATCGCGAGCCCTAATCCTTGTGGATTAACGGGTGGGATTCTTGAATGACTAAACGTTCGCAGTCCATTTCTGTTTTGAACAGCCTTCAAAATAAGGGCATCTCATTGCCCCTCCTAAGACAGTGCATTTAGCATCTTAGGCTGATTGACTTTTACCGTCAATCACAGTTGCGTAGCGAATATTCATCGCCCCAACGATATCTCGATGTTTCTCAAACCCGCATCGACACGTGTAGTTTCGATCTTTTACTTTGTTCTTTTTGGTGCATTTTGGACATGTCTGACTTGTATAAGCAGGATTTACATATTCGACCTTAATACCAGCTAATGTAGCTTTGTATTCGATGAATTGCGCTAAACGATAGAATGACCATGTGTGTAGATTTTTTTGGTTTTTACGGCTTGTACGTGCCGTCTGCCTGCTATTCGTTAGTTGTTCTAATCGAATGACAGAGACTGTATTGGCGGTTGCAAAATCCACGATTTCACGACTTACTTTATGGTCTTGATTTTGCATCCATCTTTGTTCTTTATCATTAAGTTGGCGAATGGCATTCACTTTCTTTTGTTTCCCTAACTTTTTTCGGATACTACGAAATTTACGTTTCATATAGTTGTTTAGTCTCCCGTTCCCAAAGAACCGAGCCTTGTCATTGTCTGTGATGACCACCGCAGGTACTTTCAGACCTAAATCCACACCTAAAATCCTTGAACCTTTCTTTTCTATTGTTGGAATCGTGACAGCGATTTGCGCTACCCACTTATGGGATTTCTTTGTGATGCGAAGTGTCCCTAACTTGTGCTTTAAAAGGTCAAAATTCCGATTTTCTTTATCAATCAACAAAGCTCGAATCTTTAAGCGAGTTGACTTTCCATTCACCATAAATGGTATTGAAATATGCGTGAAGTCAAATGAATAGTTTTGATTGTTCCACACACAAACAGGTTTCTTGAGAATCGGGATAATTTTGTAGTTGCTTTTCTTCACTTTTTCAGAAAAAATACTTTTAGCATCATTAATCGCTTGATTCTTCACCGCACTCGGGATATCGGCCTCAATATCTTTTGTACTTTTCTTAGTGCTGGCCTTTGCTTCAACCATTTCAGATACAAGTGTATTAATGACTTTTATATACGCACGGCTACTTTGTTCCATTAGTTGGATTTGCTCTTTTGTGGGTAGCAATTTAATTTTCACCGTGATGATTTGCGACACACGTTTCACCCCCTCTTTTTTTGACTTTCAACATATCATTTACTCAACTTTCGCACCCAATAAAACAGCCTAATCAATTGACTGCACTAGCCTTGTAGTCAAACCAATAGGTCTGTTGACAATTTTACGACTAAAA
>NZ_JADBEL010000044.1 GCF_014873855.1 Sporosarcina limicola
TCGCGGAGGACACCCTTGCCTTCTGCTAACAGTTCCTACTGCCAAGCCTGTAGTGGACTTTCACCACCTAGCGATTACCCATGCCGGGCACACGACAAAGAAAAGCCAGGGCAATTAATCCCTAGCCTTCGTTTGCTTTCCTTCATTAGCTAATAATTTCTTATCCCGTTCCAACCGCTTCATGATCCAATGTAGTTGATACCTCTGGTTTTCAACAAGACTGGCCATGTGTCCGCCGGATCTAGTATTTTTAATTCTTGCCACAAAAACACTCCTTTTTTCAGTGAAAACACTATTTACCCCCCTTTGTCTAAAATATTAGTCGCGCGCTCAGCGATTCAGCCAACCGGTGCTGGAGTTTTTTCTTTTTACAAACAACTTAGAGGGGGGTATTCATAATTGTTTTATTTATAATTTCAACAGGATTTCTTTAATTTCTTTTTCACTTTCTTGGCTATCTACAAAAATATCAATCCTCGATTTAATATCTCCAAGTATTTTTGCATGGTGATAAAACTTCTTTGTCCCTTCAGCCGTTACGTCTTTTTCGTATTTCTGCAATGCTTGCGTTGAAACTGTAAGTTGCTCGTTGAACATATTTTTAACTTCTTCTGGAATTCCCACTCCCATCACCTCCCTCCTTTGGTTGTGTATACCTATTTGAACCTTACTTAAACACCCGCGTCTTTTCTTTCAACGAGCAGCATCCTCATCCGCGTCGTGACAGGAGATAACAGATCAAACCTAGAAACGGGTAAACCTATCTTGTCCCTGTTGTGTTCGCTCAACTGTTCCTTCCAGTCATTCAGGGTGCTCCTTAACCATACCGAGCGTCGTTTCATGCCATCCATCTCTAGCAGCCCTTCAATAAGTTCAGCTTTCACCGGTGTTAATTCTTTATCTTTATCCACTGCCTGCTCTTCTAAAATTGCTAATTCGTTTAGCCACCCCGTCGCTTCCTCGCAAATCATTGCTTGAATAATAGGATTGTTTTTATCACCGTAAGCCTCAATTTTTTCTTTTCTCCTGGTAATGCGTCCGTTCACTTCTTTAATTTGCGCATTGACGCGATCAATTTCCTTTTCGTCAGACGAGATGATAGCAGAGTTATAGGATTGTTTTAAAACATCCAGACTCTCAACATCAACTATGTTCTCCTCTGTCAATAGTTTTACTTCACCTGATATACGGTTTCTTTCCTCTTGAATACGCTGTTCTAAACTCATAATAAAATTCCTCCTAGTTTTTGTTTTGCTGCTCGTTCTATTCGTTCTACTCGTCGTTCCAGTGCTGCCTGAATCTTTTTGTCTGCCTTTTTCCTAGACTCTTCAAAGTCACGCATCCACTCTTTAAACGCTTCCGATTCCACTTCTTCCTTCCAGTAGTCTTCTTCACCGTTAATTATATTAGTGATCCATTCAATGCCTTTTAAAAGTGGATGGTCTTTGTCTGTTGTGCAAAATGTTTTGGTGTCTTTCGGATTGTTAGTCAGACAGATTTCATAGAGACAGATTTTTTTATCTTTATAAAGTGACATATCGTTTAATATCGGGTGTAGTTTTTTTGCGCGCGTCTCGTTTTTTATATCCCGTTTCAACTTTCCACGTCTAAAAATACAACTACATTGCCGTAATCTTCGATGCTTCACGTGTCGGTACGCTCGTAGACCCTCCACGCTTAACGGTGCGTATCTGAAATACAATCCTTTATTAGTTTGTACTAGAATCAATTCACCTCCTTCTGGTGCGGCGGTAGTCGTTAGCGTTTGCTTTGGATTATGCTCTAAGGTCATAGCAACTTCTTTTGCATACGTTACCGTTTCGGAATCGGTGTAAGAACATTTCTCAATACCATCAATTACTATTCCAGAAATGAAGTCGAATTTTTTGGCCAATCCATAAATATATTTCTTCAATATTTCACGTCCTTTTCTTTAACTCATAAGTAAGTTTTTCAGAAACGTTATAGCACTTCTGAAAAATATTTCAAAAACGGGTTTTTCTGCGATGAAGACAGCCAACCGGTGCTGGTGTTTTTTCCTTTTACAAACAACTTGGAGGGGGGTATTAATATAGAAATATTAGGAATCGCTCCTTCATTTTCCTTTTCTCCTCTTCCTGCTTGTCCTAATACTCCTGATATTCTTCGACAGTCATATAAACAAACTGCCCTCGTATTAAATACTGCTGTTTATCCTCGTTAACTGTTGGTCCTGATTGCTTCACTGGCTTCCTGAACGCTTGTGTTAGTTGCTGATACTTCCTTATAGTCCGCTGTCGATTGCTCGTTACGTTGTCGCTCCGTGTGTTGTTCTTCGCGCTCTAGTTGCTTAGTGATTTGCTGAAGCAATCGCCCTATAATTTTCAGCTGTACTCGTTTCCCTTTAGCAAAGTAACGGATCGTGATAGGTCTATCGCGTTCATCTATCCATTCCAGTACAGACTCCCACCGTCTATGTGCTTTGTATTCCTTCTGTATCAATCGCTCATACCTTTCCTTCGCCTCAATGATTTTGATAGCTTGTATATCCGTTACTGGACTACCGCCGTTTCCTGTAAATTCTTTGTCATAGTGAACTGTAGGATAGAGTACCGTGTCATATAACTCCTGGTGGAAGTCTGCGCGCTGTTTCTCCAACCGTTTCGCTCTTGTTAATGCCTGAGACAAATGCGACAACTGCCATTCGTTTAACCCTTCCAAACCGACACCTCCACAAGAAAGAGAAAGACCCCCAGTGATCTAGACACCTCCTGTTTACTTCAAAGCGACTTTGTATATGAACACGTACGTGATGTTTTTACCAATCGCTGTCATGTGACTAGTAATCTCTAAAACTTCAATATTAGTATCAGCGCAATCGCGAATGAACTCATTGACGCCTTTATTTGCCTCGTACTGGCTGTCGAATTCTTCGATGATGATTTCGAATTTATTCATTTTGATTTCTCCTTTCATTAGTTTTGTCTACCTTTTCAGATATTTTTAGCCGTTATTCTACCTTTTGTCTACCTCTTTAAACCCGTTGCAACAATGTTTATAGCAGTAGGTAGACAAAGTAGGAGGTAGGATGCAAGATATACCCCATATATATACTTCGTATAAACTAACAACGGAAAAACAAAATACTTTTTCATCATGTATAGTTTATATTGTCTACTTTGTCTACTCCTTCTACCTATACCTATAAACCGTTGATATGTAAGGTTTCTTTAGGGTAGGAATTGGTAGACACTTATAAACTCATATTCTACTTTTCCTACCTTTTTGAATCTGATTCAAAATTGAAACCTAACTCCTCAACGATTTCCGGTTTTATCGCTAATCCAGAAAAGTTTTCACCTTTATGTTTATATTGCTTCGTATCAACTTCTTTACTATTTCTTATTGAACTGATTGAAATATCACGCCGCAACCACTCTGATCTAATCGCCTTTTGTTCAGTCTTCAAAAACTCCTTTAGGTAATTCGGAAGAAGAATCAAAGTTTTGTCCCTATAAAGCGCTTTAATTGTTCCATTCGGGATGAATTCACCGAAAATGGATTGCCTGTCCGAATCCAAGTCTGACAATATTAAATGAAGCATCTCCATAGGTTTGTCTATAGCGGTGTTCTCCCTAACCATTTCGTCGAATAGGTCCAGCAAAGCGTCCAGGTCGATATTCATGTTCAACGTTTTATTTAGTACATCCGCCGTAAATACCAATGCTGAATAGTGTCGCGCAATTCGTGAAAGTACATCGTTACCGTTAGACTTCTTCTGGAAGTGATCGTTGTAAGTTTGGTAGATGGGTGTCAAGTTCCCCATTTCGGTGCTCCATTTCTTGTGGAATTCAATGCCGATAGCTCCATGATTATTCTCAATGGCCGTATAAATTTCATTAAAAAAATTATAATCAGCATCGCCGAACGGTAAGCCTTTTACTGGTAGCACACGCGCGGCCGCTCCACCTGCTTCAATTGCAAAGTCTAGCAATGAGGATTCACCATTCGATAGCATGATATTGTTCCAGGTATATTCCGTTTGTGTCCCCGTAAGCGACCCCCTACCCTTTGACCGTCCGCCTGAGAAATTGTATATAAAATCTTTCAGTTGTCGCGGATCCCCCTTTTGTGAATCATCGGCGATAATCGGAAAACTATTCAAAAATGCCGCTTTACGTTCCAGCGCAACTTTGGTCATATTCCATTCAGAGACAAGGCCCGATGTCCCCCAGACACTAGCAGCAATCTTTGAAACTGTACTCTTACCTTTGGAAGTGGGACCACTCAAATCAATAATAAATGGGCCTAGCTTTAGGTCTTTCAATATCACAGAGGTAAACGCTGCAACAACCATTAAAACTGCTTTAGGATGAGCCTGTATTTTTCGAAACACTTCATTTATCCAACTTTCTGCTGTTCCGTTCACCTGGAACGCTTCCAGTGTCTGTTTATCTCCAAGGTCTGGCGGTAAAATCTTAATTTCGGGCATCGACGGATGAACAAAGCCTCTTTTGATATGTCCCAAGCGCGTCACAAGCTGGGTACGTGAGATATTGTTGTACATGATATATTTGTCAAAGAAGTTGATTAAGTCTTTCACATTGAGGTCATGGACCCCCAGTGATTTATCAGCCAATTGAAGTAGTTTATTTCTTGTGGAAATGTCGCCCGCTGGTATCGTCTCGCGGTATTCTCGACCGTCATCTTTCCATTGGATTTCATGATAGATTTGGTTTTGCTCCACATTAGAAAATGATTGTGTGATTATCGGCGAATGACGGCAAACAATCACGCTTTTTTCAAATTCCAAACCGCCTTCTTTAACTAAAACTTTTTTCTTCAGCGTGTCGAACTCTATCAAATAAGGCTCTGGAATGATGACTTGTCGTGCGTCTTCCATCCAGTACTCTGTTCCATCCTCAACGGGCATACCGACTGATTCCATGACTTTAGGATACGCCCAAGTAATTGCACGCCTAATAGTTTCCGTGCCGTATGTGCTGCCATCGCTATGGTGAACAACGTCCCACTTATCTCTGAATAGTTTAGTAGTCCGGAATATTCTATCCATCTGCTCCGCGTTACACCTGGTATGGATAGCAAGGTAATTCAACAATGAAATATCTGCTGCCGAATCGTCCCCATCGTGGAAAGATGTATCTCCGTTGAATAACGCTTTTATTTTCTCACCGCTTCTAGAATTAAACATTTTTGTAATAACAACCGCGTCATCTTTTTCATCTTCCGGAATAGGCATGTCCACAATTGGGATTGGATCCTCTATCTCGCTGCCGTGCGTCGTGTTATCGTAAATGTAATTCAGGATCATCTGATTTTCTTCCAGAGGTAGGGCATTGATTGCATTCCCTGTCATCGTTAAAAATCCCGTCCCATAGAAACACTCAACTTTATACTTTTCTTTGACGGTATATCTGTTTTGTTTACCGCCTGCACCTTTTGGCTTGTTCCCTTTAAACCACACATGAAGCCCTGTGCCGCTTGGACTGATTTCGGCATATGAATGTTCACTAATCGACTTAATAGATGCTGGTATACTGTCCAGGCTATCCCCGTCTAGGTCAAAGCAAATGAAATTATCATTCGACGTTAAGGCGAAACCTGCGCCGTGAACCGCTCCAGCTTCTACTGCCGCTTTCACTTGTTCAAATGAATAATGTATATCAAATCCCTGTTTTTTCGTACCATCTAATGAATAAGGTGGCTTTCCGAATTTCTTGTTTTTTTCGTCCCAGACCAATTTATAAGCAACCCATTGATCCAGTGCTTTTAATTCGGCTGGGATTCTTTCAAACTGTGGCTGTGTATGTTCAACCGGATCTAGTATTTCTTCACTTATAGTGGTCAATATCTTCGGCTCCTTTCGTCAAAATTTAGAGGTCATCTCTAGGACAACCTCCAATGGAGTGGTTGAGCCTACACAATACTTCCCTCACCTTTTTTTCCAGTTGTTAAAAACGTGCAAACTTTGGTATACTGCTTATTAGAATGTTTTATCTAATCGGCTCAATCGTCATTGCCCTGACGTTTGGGCTTTTTTATTGTCCATTTTTAATGTCTGCGACAATTTTAGACACCCAGTCTATTACTTCTTTTTCATCAAACGGAACACGTCCGAATTCTTGCATGAAAGCCTTATGGTTATATTCCATAGCTATTTCACGATCACGCTCTGGCGTCATAGGTATCATTCCAATTAATGAACTTCCAGCTTTTTCTTTACTGGTAGTATTATTAAAAATTTCTTGTTTGATTTCTTGTGCTGCTGCGTGATTTGTGTTCAAGCTATCCATTGCACTAACGCAAAGTTCATCTAAAACCCTTACGCTTCTGTGAAATTCATTGAAATAAAGTCTAGCGTCCTTTTCGTCAATGTTGTCCATTTTTATACGCAAGTGAGCAACCAATTCCCTTATATCGTTTAATGCGATAACATCACAACCAATTGCGTTTAATTCATTATCTAAATCCAATGCAAGTATCTTAAGATTTTCCTGTTTGTTTTTATCAGCAATTTTGCATGCTTGACAATCTGCTTTAACTTCTTTCAAGGCTCCTACTAGATCCAACTCCCCTTCATCGTCCAAATAATCTTCCATTAAGTCATAGATGTCTGTAACTGCCGCTTCCAAAATGAAATCCAAGAAATGCTCACGACTTACTTCAAATGGTGCACGTGTGCCGTCCTGGCGCTGTTCATATAAAGTGAATGGACCATCTTTCAAACATCCTTCTTTAACCATGTGGACAGTTTCGCATAAATCCATGACGTCAATTGGTCGTTTTGCGCTACTGTCTTTTACCTGCTGCATGTTGATAGTTTTTGTCATTATGTTTTCCTCCCTTGATCTTTCACATCCAACCTCTTTCGACCGCGCTTCAATATCAACCGTGTAAGAAAAATCTCCAACATCTAGAAAATAGGTCCCAGGCTTCAAGTTTTGTAAATCCCTAAGTTCATCCAGCTGCCATTGTGGAATGTCCATAATGTTGGAATAAAACTGACCAACCGCCATTTGAATGTCCTGTTCGATTAATCCACGTTGGGATTCCGTTTCATAACGCTCCGCCCATTCAGTACCTATAATCTGGCTGTGGTTTTTCTTGTAGCTTATTTGAACGACAGACGGGACTGACGACCCTTCAATAAATGCCTGTTGCTTGCCGATTTTGTTATAATCCATGTTTTACACTCTCCTTCTATTAGTAGACTTGCAGAACAATGAGTCCAACTATGAACGTCCATAGCGCATAACTGCCGTACATCCATATCGAGTCGTACAGACTGATTTCTTCATAGCCGAAGAAAAAGTTATTGATTCCCTTCATTGCCAACACCCCTTTCAAAACTTACTTACATACTTCTGGATGTCGCCGCCTGAATCTCTAACTGCTTTATAGAATTTATCCATGTACTTATCAACCTCTTTGCGATTGAACAACCACTTGCTTCCTAACCGGATCGCTCCGAATTCTTCTTCATAGAGAAAGTGCTTTACCACCGTAGGCCAACTCATATTTAAGTAGGTTGTGAGTTGTTTTGAATCCATGAAATAATGTTTTGATTCAATTTCGTTAAGGCGTTCTTCGACTTTTTGAAGATATAACCGTTCTAGTTGATCCTGGTTGATTTCAATTTGGATCATGGTTTCTTCACCTTTATTAAGCATTCTAAATGCTGTTGGTGATTAAAAAAAATATAATCAATACTTATATGCGGGAACGCCCTTTTGATTTTCCCTATAAAATTTCGTGACGCCTGAATGGTGCCGCGTTCGACCTTCTCGTACATGGAAAGAGAAACCCCAATCTTATCAGCCATTTCCTTTTGGGTTAGGCCGTTACCTGCTCTCAATTCCTTTAGTGGGTTCATCATCTTTTTTCACATCTCCTTTCCGCAACTGGTATGCTTATAGCTTACGACAGCATCTGGAATGCTGCCAAGCATTTTAAATGCTGTTTTTATTTATTGTTTTAGGTTATCATATGTTAAAGGCATACAAACAGCATAAAGGAGGGCTATAATGACATTGAATAGTTTTGGTATCGAACTAAAAAAAGCACGTAAATTGAAAAAAATGACCCAAAAACAACTCGGTGACAAATTGGGAGTTGTTGAAAGTACCGTCCGTATGTGGGAATTAGGAAAAAACACGCCATCTGTTGATACCATTAGGCAAGTATCCGGCATACTTGAAGCCGATTGGTTTGAGTTATTAACATTGGCTGGTTATGAGGACGTTGTAAACGAAATCAATAGAAATAATGAAGAAGCACTCGACGCTTTAGATACGAGTTTTTTAGATAATAATTACATTCTACTAACTTACAAAGTACCCACCTCAACAAAATATAAGGATTCTAGTGGTGTCAGTGTTTCAGCAATCATTCCCAAAGAACAAGCCTTGATGTCTTTTTTTGAATTAGAAAAATTACTTTCTTTAAATGAATACGTGAATTATAAAGGTGAATTACTAACCAATGAAGATAAAGAAACATTAATAAAAAAAATCAAAGAAATTAAAAAGGAGTGACTAACTTATATGGCCACATACCGAAAACGTGGTAACTCATGGGAATACACCGTAAGTGCTGGTAAAGACCCCGTGAGTGGTGAATATATCAGAATACCCAAAGGCGGCTTTAAAACAAAGACTGAAGCAAGACACGCCGCCGAAAAAATTGAGGAAGAAATAAGAAGTGGAACATATATCAAAGAATCGAAAATGACATTTAACGAACTTTTCAACAAATGGTTATCCCAATATGAAAAACGTGCAAAAATAAGCAGCGTCCGGGCGCGTAAAATTGCCGCCAAAAAGTTACTTGATGAATGGGAACACTATCCGATTAGTAAAATTACAATGACTATGTATCATGAACATCTGGATGAATTAAGTGCAAGATTTAGTTATAACTACCTCGATAGTATCCACACAACTGGAAGGATGATTTTCAAACTTGCTATGATGCAAAATCTAATAAAGAGTAACCCAACTGAACATTATGAGAAACCACGGGTTAAAAACGATGTAATAAAAGAAGAAGTGAATGAAGTCGATAACTTTTTAGATCGTGGTGAATTAGCGGAATTTCTGACGCTGGCTAAAAATGAGGGAATGGCGCATGATTTACTTATATTCTCCACACTTGCCTACTCTGGATTAAGACTAGGTGAATTACTTGCCCTGAAAGAATCTGACATTGATTTCAAAACCAATGAAATTAGTGTCACTAAGACGTATTACAACCCAACCAATAAGAAAAGCTCTGTTACTCTACTTACTCCGAAAACTAAGGGATCTTATCGCAAGTTTAATATCGACCCGTTTGTTATCCAGCTAATAAAAGAACGTGTGAAGGAACAAAAAGAAGAAAAGATGAAGCACCGCATGATTTATAAGGATGAAGGTTTTATTTTTGCTGATGCTCAAGGTTATCCATTCACTATGAAGTTTGTAGCTATCCGACTGCAACGCCTTATGAAGATAATGAAGAGGATGAACGAAGGCAAAGATAAGGATAAGGATAAGGATAAGAATAAGAATAAGAAAAAACACATTACACCGCATAGCTTCAGACATACAAATATTTCACTATTGATTGAAGCTAATGTTCCGATTGGTGAAATTCAAAGACGTGTAGGTCATACAGATATTCAAACAACGATGAACATATACGCTCATATGACCAAAGAAACAAAGGATCAGGCTTCACTATTATTCAGTGACCACTTATCTGATTTGACCCGCGTTTTACGGTGATTATTATTTCATTCACGACAAATTCACGACAAGAATAAAAATAAAACCCCGTAAACCCTTGCTTATCAAGGTTACGGGGTTCTTCTTACATCATGCCGCCCATACCACCCATATCAGGCATTCCGCCCATTGCATTATCCGATGGAATATCCGCTACAACTGCTTCAGTCGTCAAGAACATAGCTGCAACAGAAGCTGCGTTTTGTAGAGCGTAGCGTGTTACTTTTGTTGGATCGACAATGCCCGCTTCCATCATGTTGACCCAAGTGCCATCTGCTGCATTGAAGCCGATACCGATTTCTTCACGTTTCAAGCGGTCTACAACGATAGATCCTTCAAGGCCTGCGTTGTTTGCGATTTGACGTACTGGTTCTTCAAGTGCGCGAAGGACGATTTTAACGCCTGTTGCCACGTCGCCTTCTGTGGATTCTAGCAGTACTTCTACTTTCTTGTAGACGTTCACAAGCGCAGTACCACCACCGGATACAATACCTTCTTCGACAGCCGCACGTGTTGAGTTCAATGCGTCTTCGATGCGAAGTTTACGTTCTTTCAATTCAGTTTCAGTTGCTGCTCCGACTTTGATAACTGCTACGCCACCTGCAAGTTTAGCAAGGCGTTCTTGCAATTTCTCTTTATCGAATTCAGATGTGGATTCTTCAAGTTGCGTACGGATTTGATTGACCCGACCTGCAATCAGTTTAGAATCTCCGCTACCTTCAACGATTGTCGTATTGTCTTTTGTAACGACAACTTTCGCTGCGCGTCCGAGCTGAGCGATATCCGCAGATTTAAGATCGAGACCCAAATCTTCCGTGATAACTTCTCCACCTGTCAAGATTGCGATGTCTTCAAGCATTGCTTTACGACGGTCGCCAAATCCTGGTGCTTTAACAGCAACAGCATTGAATGTGCCACGAAGTTTGTTGACAACAAGTGTTGCAAGTGCTTCGCCTTCAACGTCTTCTGCAATCATCAACAGTGGTTTGCCTTGTTGGACAACTTGTTCAAGAACAGGAAGGATTTCCTGGATGCTCGTAATCTTTTTATCTGTAATCAAAATGTATGGGTTATCGAGAACCGCTTCCATTTTGTCCGTATCAGTTGCCATATAAGCAGATGCATATCCGCGGTCGAATTGCATACCTTCTACAACATCTAGCTCTGTCGTGAATCCTTTTGACTCTTCAAGCGTGATAACACCGTCATTACCCACGCGTTCCATCGCTTCAGCGATCAAGGCCCCGACTTCTTCGTCTCCGGAAGAGATGGCTGCCACTTGCGCAATCGATTCTTTTCCTTCGATTTCCTTCGAAATAGCCTTCAAACCTTCAACAGCAGTTGCTACCGCTTTTTCGATTCCTTTACGGATGCCAACAGGGTTTGCTCCAGCTGTGACGTTTTTCAACCCTTCACGGATCATTGCTTGCGCAAGCACTGTTGCAGTTGTCGTTCCATCACCTGCAATTTCATTCGTTTTTGAAGCGACTTCTGCTACGAGTTTTGCGCCCATGTTTTCGAATGCGTCTTCAAGTTCGATTTCACGCGCGATTGTTACACCGTCATTTGTAATAAGTGGTGAACCGAATTTTTTCTCAAGAACGACGTTACGTCCTTTAGGTCCAAGCGTTACTTTAACAGCATCCGCTAATGTATCTACACCACGGAGCATCGCACTACGTGCATCTTCATTAAATTTAATTTGTTTAGCCATTTATAAGTTCCCTCCTGAGTTTTCGTGTATTCATCTGTTAGTCATATAGTTGTAAATTAACCGATGATCGCTAGAATATCGCTTTCACGCAGGATCAGATATTCATTGCCTTCATATTTCACTTCTGTACCAGAGTATTTTGAGAAGATAATCCGATCGCCTTCTTTCACTTCTAGGTCGATGCGCTGGCCGTTTTCAAGAACACGTCCAGTACCTGCAGCAATGACTTTTCCTTCTTGCGGTTTTTCTTTCGCAGAATCTGGTAGTACAATCCCGCTTGACGTTTTTTCTTCAGCTTCGATTAGCTCGATTACGATACGGTCACCTAATGGTTTCAACAAGTGAAACAACCTCCTCAAAGTAATTTCTACATTTTTAGCACTCGTCATATGTGAGTGCTAACACATTTCTTATCATAATGAATATTCCCAATGAATGCAAGTGAAATACTCCGAACATTTTCTCTTTGCTAATCTTGTCCAAAACAGCTAAAATGAACGTCAGCCACAGATGAAAGGATGAGAACAGTGAAAAACTGGAAAATCTATAGCTACCTTCTACTAACTTACGTTGTCATGCAGATCGGCAGCGTCTACTTATCCAAATTCGTGATTGGTTATCTGCAAAGCAAACCAGATCTAACCGAGCTACAAGCCACTTATCACGGATTAGCTTGGTCACTGTTCATCGTCAATACAATTGCAGCGATCATCTTCCTTCTATTGCTTGTACCGAACAAGAAATTCATGAACGTCTTCAAAGGAAAGAAATCCACAATCGGTATGACAATCCTATGGGGATTCATAGGGTTCTTCCTCGCAATGGCTGGTCAGATGATTGCCGGCATTATCGAGCAGGCAATGGGGATCACCGTCGGTTCAAAAAATACGGAAATCCTCGGGGATATCGCAAGAATGTCGTCCATTATAATTCTTCCGATGGTCCTATTTGCACCATTTCTTGAAGAGCTCATCTTCAGAAGAGTCATCTTCGGGGGAATTTACCTGAAAACGAATTTTTGGATTGCCACGATTGTTAGTGCAGTTGTATTTGCGGCTGTCCATAATGAGTTCCAACATCTTCTCATGTATATGATGCCTGCTTTCGCTTTCGCTTTTGTCTATTACAAGACGAAACGGATTTTGGCACCGATGCTTGCCCATTTATTGATGAATGGATTCGTGACAATCATGCAGTTGAACCTCGATAAGATTCAAAAGTATCTACAACAATTCGAGGATATGAAACAAACCTTTATCATATTCTTCAATTAAAAAAGTCTTCCTTCCGGGATAACCGGTTTGGAAGACTTTTTTATTCATTCTTACTCTGATTGTCGTGCATTAAATTCATCAATCTGCCGTTGTTGTTCCGCTTTTGCTTCTTCAAATACCCGCCGCTTCTCCGCCTTCAAATATTTTCTGTAACCGAAGCGGGATATGAAGATGCTTAATTCATAAAGAGCAAAGAGCGGGACTGTGACGAATAGATGGGAAAACAGGTCTGGTGGTGTAATAAACGCTGCAATGACGAACAGAACAAAGTAAGCATATTTTCGTACTTTGACGAGTGTATCCGGATCCAAAATGCCAAGTCTCGCTAAAAATAACAGCACGACAGGCAATTGAAAAATGATCCCAAATGGGATTAACAATTGGAATAGAAATGAAAAGTACTCATTAATGCCAATTGTCTGGGTGATAGCTAACTCAGAGGACAGGTTTATCATGAATTTCATCACATAAGGGAGTAAGACGAAATACGAAAACGAAATTCCACCGACAAAAAGGAAAAAGGTGAACGGGATATAGTTTCGTGTCGCACGTCGCTCTGTTTCATGTAATCCCGGTGAGACAAATGCCCATAATTGGTACATCAGCACCGGTGAAATGACGATGAATGCGATGAATATGATTACTTTTAAGTAAATCATAACTGGATCGAGTACACTGAACGCATTCAATGTAATATTTTTCGCTTCGCCGTCGTATTGTAAGAATTTAATAAGCGGCTTTGCTATGAAAAAACTTCCCACTATCGCAACAACAAAGAAAACGACGATTACCATCAGCCGTTTTCTAATTTCATCTATATGCTCAATGATTGTTAAGTTATTCTCTTTCATTGGACAGACATCCTAACTCACTTAACTTCTTCTTTCTTAACTTCAACTTTTTCCATTTCTACTTTCTTCACTTCGTCATCATTAGCGAGACCTTTTGTCGCGTTTTTGAATTCGCGCAATGAAGAACCGAACGCCTTACCGATTTCAGGTAATTTCTTTGGACCGAATACAAGTAATGCAATTACTGCAATTATAACCCAACTCATTGGACCTGGCATCTCGGACACCTCCTTCAGAATACTTCTATTTTACATTAAAATAACCCATATATCTATTACTACGCCATCACAATTGTGAATCTTTTTCGTCAGTTTTTATGAAGTAAATCAGTGTCTGCAATTCAACAGACAAGTCAATCGTATGAATTCGCACTGATTCAGGTGCAGCCAGACGCACAGGAGTGAAATTCAAAATCCCTTTTATCCCCATGCTAATGAGCTGGTCCGTCATTTCCTGCGCACTACGAGAAGGCACTGCAAGGATGGCTAGCTCGACACCGTACTCCTTAATCTTCTCTTCAAGCAATTCGGGATGAAATACAGGAATTCCGCTCATTTCTTTTCCTTCATTCGGAGCTTTCGGATCGAATGCAACGACAATACGCGTATTATGGTTCTTCTGAAAATTATATTTTAAAAAAGCATTACCCAAACTTCCGACACCAATAAGTGCGACATCTGTTTCTTCATCCTGATCAAGCGTTTGGCGGAAAAAATTGACGAGATATTGCACATCATACCCATATCCCTTTCTTCCTAGTGCACCAAAATGAGAGAAGTCTCTTCGGATTGTGGCAGCATCGATTTTCATCGCTTCGCTTAATTCACTGGAAGATACGCGCTTCTTACCGGCATTCGAAAAGTTTTGGAGAAATCTATAGTATAGTGGCAATCGTTTCGACGTTGCTTGTGGAATTTTGGGCGTTTCTTCTATCATTATAACCCTCCTGCAAATACAATTATCCGATACTATCGTACAGTACATGCTGATGATTGTAAAGCCTACCATTGCACGCTCAGCGCCATTCTATTACACTGTATAGGAATAGAGGTGCTTATTATGATTGTATTACAAGTGAACGGACTGACAAAATCATTTTCTGGAACCGATATATTGCAAAACGTACGTCTCGAAGTCCAACATCGTGATCGTGTCGCACTCGTCGGCCGAAACGGTGCGGGAAAGTCAACGTTACTCAAAATAATTGCAGGTGAAATGACGGCTGACTCGGGCGATTTGATCGTCCCGAAAGATGTACGCATTGGCTATCTGGAACAGCATTCGGGAATCGACTCTACATTGACGGTTTGGGAAGAGATGATGACCGTATTTGAACCGCTTCATTTAATTGAAAGACGACTACGGTCTCTTGAGGCACAAATGGCTAATCCGGCTGTCTATGACAACCCAAGCGATTATGATCGTGTGATGAAGGAATATGATGCACTGCAAGTCGAGTTCAAAGATTCAGGGGGCTATCAATATGAATCCGATACGCGCTCCGTTTTGCATGGCATGCGGTTTTATCCTGATGATTACGTCAAAAGTGTTAACCTCCTATCAGGGGGCCAGAAAACGAGACTTGCACTCGCAAAAATGCTCTTGAGCAAGCCGGATCTCCTTATCCTAGATGAACCGACGAACCATCTCGACATCGAAACGCTTGGCTGGCTCGAAAAATACCTAGTGTCCTATGAAGGTGCTATTCTGATTGTTTCCCATGACCGCTATTTCCTTGATGAAATCGTGACCATCGTCTATGAAGTCTCGAGAAGAAAAGTGACTAAGTACACGGGCAATTACAGCGCTTATCTCTATGAAAAAGGGAAGAATTACGAACGGGATCAGAAGCTCTATGAAAAAGAAGTGGGCGAGAAGGCGAAGCTTGAGGATTTCATCCAACGGAATATTGCTCGGGCATCCACGTCAAAAATGGCGAAAAGTCGTCGGAAACAACGTGAAAAAACCGACTGGATGGACTCCCCTGACGGCAATGAAAAATCGGCTAATTTCACCTTCTCAATCGACCGGCCGAGCGGTAATGATGTGCTCGCCCTTGAGCATATAGCCGTCGGGTATGATGACGTTCCCGTTTCTACTGGGTTGGATATGAAGGTGTACAAACAGGATCGTATTGCCATTATCGGCCCAAACGGTGTGGGGAAATCAACCCTATTGAAAACAATCGTCAAAAAACAGAATCCGATTTCGGGTGCGTTGCGCTATGGTACGAATGTTCAATTTGGCTACTATGACCAGGAACAAGCAACGCTTATCGGAAACGGTACCGTCTTACAGGAGTTATGGAATGACTGGCCTATGATGAATGAAAAAGATGTTCGCAACGTGCTTGGGCGGTTTTTATTCACAGGCGAAGATGTCGACAAACCCGTCACTTCTTTATCCGGAGGCGAGAAAGCACGGTTATCGCTAGCGAAACTGATGCTCAAGAAATCGAATACACTCATTCTCGATGAACCGACAAACCACTTGGATCTCGATAGTAAGGAAGTACTCGAAAATGCACTCGATGATTTCCCTGGCACCATCATCTTTGTATCGCATGACCGGTACTTCATCAACCGAATTGCAACGAAGGTGATGGATATTAGTGCGATGGGAGCAGTAGAATACCTTGGTGGTTATGATTATTTCATCGAAAAAAAATTGGAACAAGCTGAGCTACTTGCGGAGAGAAAAACAGGTTCAGTCGCTGTAACACAGTCCAACGAAAACCGGACCGCTGACGATAAGGAACAGAAACGGCAAGAAAGAAGACTAACGAGAAGCATCGCAGAACTCGAATCGCAGCTTTCTATACGTGAAGAGCAGATGACAACACTCCAAGATGAACTTACCAAACCGGAGTTTGCAGACGATCACATCAAGTTGATGGAACTGCAAGCCCAGATTGACGCACTCCAAGTGGAGCATGATGGTCTATCGGAAGACTGGCTTGGCTTTCAAGAAGAGCTGGAGTCACTGGAATAAAAAGTGCGCTCTGTTGAATCGGGAAAATCGACTCAACAGGGCGCTTTGTCATTTTCAGCCGTCATACCTTGTAAGATAGTGTCAACCTTTTATTTCTACGGTTTATTATTTCCACAACTTTATCCACAAGAATAATGTACATATAATCGTGTATGAACAACATTACCCACAGATGCTGAATTTTTTATTCACATAGTTATCCTTTCATCAGCCTTATAAAATGAACGCCATAATATGTTATGCACATCTTATCCACACAGTGTGCATAAGTACGAATGTTCCTCTTGACAACCATCATACGTTCTATATTAAAAAAACATAGAAGTTGTCATTTTGCGACAACTTCTATGTTTTTTATTTTTCTGTATTCCATGAAATAAGAGGCATTCCCGGTTTGCCATTCATCGCAAGAGTTCCCCTTACCCCTTCGGTGAACATGGCAGATCCAGCAGCGGCAATCATCGCGGCATTATCCGTGCAAAGCGAGATAGGCGGAACGTAAAAAGGAATTCCCTTTTCCTGAAACGCTTTTTCAAGAGAAGCACGTAATCCCCTATTCGCCGCAACACCTCCAGCTGCGATTACTTGCTTCACATTATACTCCTTCGCCGCCCTCAATGCTTTCGTTGTCAACACTTCAACAACACTCGCTTGGAAACCGGCTGCGACGTGTGCAGGGTTAATTTCCTCCCCACGCTGATCAAGATTATGTTTGTAATTAATAACAGATGATTTAAGACCACTGAAACTGAAGTCATAAGAACCTGGTTCGAGCCACGCCCTCGGAAACTTAATCTCGGCGTCACTTCCTGCGGCCAACTTATCGATTTCTGGGCCACCTGGATAGGGAAGTCCAAGTACACGTGCCACTTTGTCGTATGCCTCACCAGCAGCATCGTCACGCGTTTCACCAATTAGTTTGAATGAACCATGGGCTCCCATCAACACAAGTTCTGTATGGCCTCCTGAGACGATGAGCGCTAAAAGCGGAAACTCCATCCGCTGCATCAATTCATTCGCATAAATATGCCCAGCAATATGATGGACACCGATAATCGGTAAACTATTTGCAAAGGCAAATGCTTTTGCAGCATTGATGCCTATTAATAACGCCCCAACGAGCCCGGGTCCTTCTGTAACAGCAACAGCATCGAGATCGGCAGGTTTCATACCTGCATCCAAAAGTGCTTCTTCAATAACAAGCGTAATTTGTTCAACATGGTGCCTTGATGCAATTTCAGGCACAACCCCGCCAAATCTTTTCTGGCTAACGATTTGGGATGCCACGACATTGGAAATGATTTCTGTCCCATTCTTCACAATCGATGCAGCAGTTTCATCACAACTCGTTTCGATACCTAGTATATACATGTCTTTTTTCATTTGAATTCCACCCACATGACGAGCGCATCTTCATGGTCGTCCGCATAATAGTTTTTCCGTATACCGCCATCTTGAAACCCAAGCTTACGGTAAAGATTCTGTGCTGTATCATTGGTCGTCCGTACTTCAAGCGTCATTAAACGTACGTCCATCTCCTTACACAACGCAATTGCTTCTCGCATTAAGCCCTCTCCAATTCCATTACCCCTCAAATGTAGACGTACAGCGACATTTGTAATATGGCATTCATCTAGCACAATCCACATACCACAATGACCAATCACTTCCCCATCATGAACGGCGACAACATAGTGCGCATAGTCATTCCCCGTCATTTCATGCTGAAAAACTTCCTCTGTCCACGGTGTCGCAAACGATTCCACTTCAATTGCGACGACAGCAGGAATATCATCTATCCCCATTTTTCTATATAAAATATCTTTACTCACGACTTTTATCCTTCCCCTGCCCTTTTAGCCAGTTCGCTTCCGCTTCGGCAATGCGTCGATATTGCGGAACAAACGTATGTACATCCGATTCCTGTTCTGACTGAATTGCAGCGTGAATAAGTGCGGACGCACGCGGTAGATTGAAATGGAGCGGTGCAATGACTGCCTGCTGACCAAGCCTCTCACTAATTTCCCCTTCATGCATCACCGTATCTTTTCCGACGAACAAAACCTGGTTGTCATCTTGTTCAAGAAACTTCATGATATCTTCCAATGAATAATGTCCATCTTCATAAATGGAAATAAGCTTACCATTATCATATCGATAAACACCGGCGTATACATTTCCCCTTCTAGCATCGACAATCGGACAAATAAGACCATCAAAAAACAAAGCGTCCATTGCAAGTGCTCTCAAGCTTGAGATGCCAACAAGTGGTTTATCAAGTGTCCATGCAAGTGTTTTCGCAATCGTCACACCTATTCGGACACCCGTATAAGAACCCGGCCCCTCAGAAACTGCAATTGCATCGATATCCGATGGTTTTAACTCAGCTTTGGTCAACAATTCCTCGATAGCCGGCATCGCCCGTAGCGAGTGGTTTATAGCCATTCCAGAGTTCTCCTCCACCAACAGTACCCCATCTTTGACAATTGCGACCGAGAGCGGTGTATTCGCAGTATCTATACCAAGCCAGATCATAATTGAATCCCCTCACAAATCTTTTCATATCGTTCACCCAATGGAGCGAACGTAATCGTACGTTTATTTTCTCCATTATGAACAAATCGAATTTCCAAGCGCTCTTTAGGTAAGTCTTCTTCTATTAAATGTGCCCATTCAATAACCGATATCGCATCCCCATAAAACAACTCGTCCCAACCAAGATCCTCATCACTACCCGCCAAGCGGTACACATCTAGATGATTAAAAGCATACTTCCCCACATACTGTTTAATGATTGTAAACGTTGGACTGTTAACGGTACGTGTAATGCCAAGACCTCTTGCAAGCGCCTTCGTAAACGTAGTTTTTCCTGCACCTAAATCACCTTCTAAGGTAATAACATCCGGCGGAGTAAGAAGTTCTGCGAGCTGTTCTGCGAGCCTCTCTGTTTCCTCAACAGAATGAACGATTAGTTCCTTATTCATATGTGCATTTCCTTTCTATTGCTTTGCCTATAGTGTATCGAAATTATGGTGCGACGGAAAGCAATCTGGTTTTATTTTTAAACACAAAAAAACCAACTCCGGGATAACTCCGTGGAATCGGTTATGAATTTTAAATTAAATGGCGGTCCCGACCGGGATCGAACCGGCGATCTCCTGCGTGACAGGCAGGCATGTTAACCGCTACACCACGGGACCATTATTAATATGTATATATACTTATTTTAATAAGTAAAACTCTTTAACTGCATATTGTTGATTATACAGTTTAGAACATTTCACAGTTTAAAACATAATATATATGCAAGCCTGGCGACGTCCTACTCTTGCAGGGGGAAACCCCCAACTACCATCGGCGCTGAAGAGCTTAACTTCCGTGTTCGGGATGGGAACGGGTGTGAC
>NZ_JADBEL010000045.1 GCF_014873855.1 Sporosarcina limicola
TTTAGTCGTAAAATTGTCAACAGACCTATTGGTTTGACTACAAGGCTAGTGCAGTCAATTGATTAGGCTGTTTTATTGGGTGCGAAAGTTGAGTATATAATAATATTCTCCTTCTAGTATCGTGTAACCTTGTTGATCTAAATTATATAAAGCATTTGAAACTGCATGATACTTTTGATTATCACTCAAGGATGCCCAGTCATTTCCTCCTTTATCTTGCATTGTAGTTTCAGTGTCATCATTTACTTTTGAGGTTACATTTTTCCGCTTTGATTCAGTACTGTATATTTCTTCTCCATTCAGCACTAAACTAAAATGGTCATTTAATAGCACTTTTTTATATTCATAGACATCATTATTGTGAGTAAATTGGAAACCATCAATAGCACATAATCTTTTCTTTCCACAACTAAAATTATAGTACGATATATCCTCTTGCTTCAAAACATCTCTTACTTCCAAAAAAACTTTGTACTTTTGTTCATCACTTAGCTTTTCAAACTCTTCATTAACCTCAGCGGACACTTGATAAAAAGTTACTGTATAACCTTGCGTACTTACACTGTTTCTTGATTTAATAGTTGCTTCATCCTGAAAATACTCATTTCTAATTTCACTTGAATTTAGTGCGTTCTGATACTTCTTTATCTCTTTATTTCCCGAGAAGAGTAAGACACCCAAAACCAATATCAGCAATGTAATCATACCAACAAAAACAAATAATGACTTACTGGATTTCTTCACCTTTATCCCCTCCATTAGTAATAATGAACTAAATCCATATTACCATACCGAATGAAGTATTTAGAGTATTTAAACAAAATAAAAACACCATCATAATTGAAGGTGTGATAGTTTAATAGATTCCAATTGATTCTGAGCGTTCTAATCATTTAGGTGTAAGTGTATAGGAAATAGATTAGAGATGATAGAATGCAATGGAAATGATTGTAGGATTAATGTTAGGGTATATTGTTCCTTGCGGAACTAGGATAAAATAGGTGCGTTAAAATGGCTCTGGTAGCGTGTTGGATTACGGCTGAAAGCTCAGCAGTCACTAAGATAATGAACACATCGTCTCCTTCGTTCATTATTTGAACAACAAAAAAGACGACCTATGTAGATGGTCGTCAGTTTTATCTTATTTAATTAATTATCAATTAAATCTTTTATCTTCTTTTTGTATTGCTCCATTTCATTGAGTTTTTTGATAATTACAGACGAATCGACATCACCCCACAGAAATTTTAAGATGTCACTCTCTACTTTGATGATGTCTATTCTCAACATCTCTATTACATCATTTAGCTCCTCGTCTTTCTTAGATATTGGAAACAATCTACCTTCCTCTTGACTATCTCTTATTTCATACCATCTTTGCTTTTCTTCTATTAAGAAAGAAAGATTGTCTTTTAAATCTGGATTTTTATCAAATAGCTTTAATAATGTAAATATCTCTTCTACTTGTTCATTATATTTTTCTAAATATAAAACGACTTGCTTCCCATAGCTTGCGGATATCTCATCCTCATCTAAATTATCTCTTGATTGATTCTGTGAGTTCATTTGTTCGGCGCATCCGCTCAACATAACAGCGAGAAGCATAGCGATTATAACATTCATTTTCTTCATTCTAATTCCTCCTATGTATGGTAATTTAATAACCTAATTATACCATAATAAGGAATCTGAATGAGCAATAATTGGATATATAGGCAAATAAATACACCTGTCAAATAAATGAAGGTGTGAGTCCCAAAGTTGGGGTGTCAGATTGAGGTAGTTGACAACAAAATTGTGGTGTCAGAATATGATGGGTACCTCCCACAGCGTCCGTCCCGTTGGGACTAATATTATATACGGAATACGGAATATGGTAAATTTTATGTGCGTGAAAAATAGAGTATGGTGCGGCACTCTTATTATCTTTTGGGGGTATCGAACATCCACCAACTACCCTACAACGTACCAAAATCATCTACAATATAATCCTCTATTTTAAAATAAAAGCTTACTATTTATCATTCGCAAACTTCTAAATCTAGTTGACATAATAACCAAACCAGGAAGTTGTCCTATTTTCACCTATATTGTACCAAATTTTAAACAATTAAATTTTAAACTATTTTTGATTATTTTATCAATCTTAGTCATATTGCCACCGCCTATATTATAGATAAGATACCCTGCATCGGATTATAGCCAACGCAAGCTTGCGTCCGTTGATATGGCACACTTTTCCCATGCTCCCTCTATTATACCATAATATGATTGTAGCCGTCTAATTAAGCGTATAAATGCTGATATGACGGGGATTTGATAGGATTATATAGGGGATACGGGGATATGGGGACATGATACGCTACCCTATTTTTTAGACGCCTATATAGCGTGATTCTAATTGATATATAACAGCAAAATTTTTCTGATATTATAATTTTCCTATTATCTCCCATTCTCATTCTCCCTAATTTCCCGTTCCTATCCCCATATTTCCCTACCTTTTCCCACTTCCATATTCCCTTCATCCATCAATCTATTCCGTCAACTGAATCACTTCATCACACTAAAGTATTCCATCTCATACTCATACATCCTATCCTACTCAACGCCTACATCCACATCAATGACCGTACCGCTCAGTCCTTCTAAATTCATCCTGCTGACCTCTTGCTTCACATCTGTAGTGTAAGGACTGTGCTCCATCAAACTCTCCATACTCAACGCTTGTAGCTCTCTCAACGTCTTCAGATTAGCTATTGTCTCTGTCTCATTTTGTGGCTGATTATATTTAAATAGTAAATCTAAACTAGCGTACTCATCATCAGATATTAATATATTTTTGTATATTAAAAGTTTTCTAATTTTATCATATCGCTCCATCATGCCATCACGTAAATACCCTTCATTTTCACTGGCTTTCACCTCTGCTAAACTGAATAGTAATTTGATAGATACCTCGGATAAATTTGATATATCCGTCTTATTCATGCTGACAGCAGGTGTTGCACTTACGTCTAACAACGACTGGTTGAGCTTGTCGTACAACGTTTCAAACGCTTCAACATCGATGTCATTGCTAACAAACTCGAACGTGCTGCCGTCATCAAGCGATAGACCACCACCGGATACTTCTTTTGGGATGCCTGCTCCACCTGTCAACCTCTGCCCCGTGACCACTGGGATGCCTGCGCTGTACATGTACGTGTTGTCAATTGTTTTAGATAGTAGTAGCTCCATGTTGTCCAATAGTCCTACAAAGTCATCTAGTGCGCTCCTACCCTCTACTTCGCTATACTCATTATGAGTATGATAATAGATGGGTAGTTCACTTAAATTAGCATGTTGTGATACTAAACGAATGCTTCCATCTTCATTGGTATACTCTTGTACTGTGTCATCTGTATAAACAGTATAATAACTAATACCATCAAACACATAACTCTGTACAAACGCTATCATCTCATTATGGTGATTCCAAACAGGTGTCCCTTCATCGCTTGGGATAATCTTACTATCAATATAGCCATTCTTATTTATAAATATATACTCGCTACAACTACCAAACTTCAATAACTCATTGAGGATTCTCATATTCTTTCCATTAAATTTCCCTAACTTATTTACCTTATTAAATTGATCAATCATAACCTCGCTACCTGTCAACACTACTGGATTTTTTAATAGGAATTGTGCTTGGAATTGTAGTAACGTTTTAGCAGTGTTAAGTACTATTTTTCTTGGGGTTATACTCTCACCGTTATACATAAATGACGGTAGATTGAGGATATTATGATACCCCATAAGGTAATCCTTCTTCTTTTCAACATCTGCCATCCTTTGCTGATTTGCTACACTTCCAACTTCCTCCAAAAACCAATCATGTTTATTATTATACTTTACTTTAATATACTGTTCTAGATTCAAACTGTTCACCATTCCTTTCTTATACGTACCATTTACCCTCTGCCATTGCAACGTTTGCAAGTGTCATACTGATGACTAAATCATCCTTGTTTCCACCGGATTTCCTATTTCCTAATTTGCCATCTTTCTCGATGAATATAGTCATCTCTTCCAGTGTAGATTTACAGTTTATATTGACCATACCTGTCTCAAAGTTTTGTCTAAATAAGGATATAGCAATTTTCTTCGACCCCTCAGTTGTCAAAAATCCTAACTTTAATTTCCGTTTTCCTCGTTCATCAAACTGCTTCATTTTATACATGTTTTCATATCCAAACGTGTTTCTTAATTGTTCCAATACTACACTTCCATAACTGTTCCGCTCAACGCATAAATAACTATAATTAAACCATCTACCAATCTGATCAATCACCCCTGCAAAGTCGTGAGGACTCACCTTATTACTGTAAAAGCTCATGACTTGATTCCCATCATCATCTATCATGCTCATGGTCGAATTATCTCCACCTACGCCCGCTGCAACGTCCACACCACTGTAATAACGCTTGCCACGCTTAGGTAGATGGTAGATTTCAAGTCCTCTTCCAATAAATTTAATCAAAGGTTCTGGCAGCACCCCTGTCAATTCATCCCTGTCTAATGGCGGAATAATATACTCCATCCGTTCCAAGATTTTGGATTGATTAAATAGTGTGTTCCCCGAACTATTTACGAATGCCTCATATAGATTAGACGGATATTCTTGATGAAAACTTTCCAATTCCATATCCAATAATTTGAAACGTCTCCATGACAACTGACGCAATGTAGCACCCTTTTCATGCAGCAGTCGTTCATCTTCATCCAAATCCTTGCTACTCATCTTATTACCCTTGTTCGTAGCTCTAAACCACTTATCCGCTTCATCTATCTCATTTTTAAACTGTTGCAAATACAATTTGTGATACCAGTTGATGAAGTATAGCTTGTACCTACTGTGTCCCTTATCAGCCGCCATACACAACTTGTGGAAGGAGTTCATACCCTTTGCCGTTGATTCTATGATTAGGCGACTATGTTCACCTTTTGCCATCGACTGAGATACTGACAGTAGTTGTCTATCAATATCGTTGTAAAAAGCAAGCTCCGACAATAAACAAAAGTCAATTGTCTCACCTCGACCAATATCCTTGTCACCTGCTACTGTGGACGTGATTTTACTTCCATTTTTAAATAGCAGTTCCGTCCTATTTTCACGTTTAACTTCTGGAAATATGTTAGGATATTTATGTCTTGGGAGCGACTGATTCATGTCTTTTAATTTGTCGAACAATTGCTTTGCCGATGCTCCAAGGTAACTTACTATCATTATGCTATGATTCGGGACTGTACACGCCTTCCACAAGCTCATAGCGAGCATCATAGTAGTCACACCTGCTTGTCGTGACTTAGGTAACACTATTTGCCTATTCATCTTTAAGAGGTCGTTAATGTCCTTCTGTGCTTCATTTAGGATTAATTTTTCCCGTGTACCATCGTTGGTATTTATCTCAATAAAATTCTTACAAAATAACTCAAAATCACCCATAACCTTTTGCAATAATGAATCTGGATTAGTCATATATTACAACTCCAATTCTGCATAAGCATTAGAGTTATCCGTCTTTTTGACGTTATTTTCTTTATTGAATAATCTAATTTGCTTTTGAATATCCAACAACAATTTAATACTTTTCTCATCGCCTTCCAATGCCTTTTCTTGCGTGGCGGTATAGATTCTATCTAAATCGTTGGCGAATTTGGTTTGTAGGTATAAGTTGAGTAGCTCTAAATATTGTGGTGAACGCTCCCATTTGACGTATGTCGATAGCGTCTTTACATCTAATATTTTACATAATTCTTCATCCGTCTTTTTAGGTGCATCAACCATAAATTGTAGGTCATGCCGATTGATGAAATACGTCTTCTTTTTTGGTGATACAGTTTTTAATTTTTCATATAAATCCATTTTCATTCTCCTTTTGATTTTATTGTTTTTGTGATGAACTTTGCAAAATTTAGACAACACAAAAAGGACAAGGTGATGATACCCTGTCCTCCATCTGATTGTAGTTACTACATTAATTTTCATAGTAACTACATATTATATTTTCCATTCTCGTTTCATTTTATTTAAAAACACCATTTTTTCTGAGCTTCCACTTTTAGCATCTGGATGAAACTTCAGCGAAGCATGGCGATATATTTCATTCAACATCTTCTTTTCTTCATCCGAATACGTTCCTCCACCAATATCTCCGAATAATGAACTATAATCATATGACCCACTGCTGTATGATTGACTCTGTTTATAACTGTTTTTTAAATCTTCTTCTTGTTGTTTTCTCATTCTAATGACTTCTTTCAACTTGTCATCATTCATTAAATCGCCATAAATGTTATAAATATAGTCATAAGTGTCTTTGCCATATCTATTTTCAAATTCCTGCTTATTTTTAGTGTATGATATTAGTATTTCTTTGTGTTTTTGGCTTACTTGATACTCTTCTGTCAACTCAAACTCTGCCTTAACCTGTTCAGATAGAGGGTCTAATTTAACACTTATCAATCTAGTTAATTCCTCTTCATCGATGCCCATGCTATCTAATTTAGCTTGTAGCTCATCATGCAACATATAATCACGATACCAACTACCTTCAATCAAATTGTAATGACTCATTGTGCAAATTGACCACTGTTTTTTCTTAACTTTGCCATCTTGCCTGTAACTATGATGGATACTAATCTTGTAGGCATCTAATATAGTCCGCTCAAACCTATCAAAACCATACCTGTAACCATATTCAACTCTTTTAACTCCACCTGTAAACCAACTCGTCTCGCTTACTTCTAATTTCTTGCGTGCGCCAAATTGATCAACTTTTTTATTTTGTATTTTTTGGATTGAACAGAACATTTAATTTCCCCTCTCATTTCTGTAGTTACTACATTAATTTTCATAGTAACTACATTTAATACTCTCATTTGTTGTATGTTTGGTTCACCATTTCAAAGACCATCGTTATTGGGGGTATATATAATATAGGGATATTTCCTCCACTTTTCCATTTTCACACTATAATAATAATCATATTCATTAATCGACTGTGGAAAATACCCTGTCTATTAATGTACCCCTAATATCAATGGTCTTTGATTTATGAAGTTTAATAAGGCAATGAATCCAATTTAAAATCAATCTTGGACACGGGTTCTTCTTTCAACTTCAACATCTCGAAATAATCTGCCTTCTTCATAATCTCAATCTTCTTAAAAGGTGAAGGAGTATTACCGAAATCTTGGAAGTCGTTGACCATATATGTGTTGGCTTTACGGTCATTATCCAACATACCAATTGCAAAGAATTCTTGATTATGTTGGAAGCTAACAAGATTAAAACTCTTTAATGCTCCAAGGATTTTATCCAAACTTGTTTCAGATATTCCTGTTTCACTGGCTAAATTAACAAGGGACACGTCCACTCCACCCATATGAATATCACAACGATGTGACAAATAAGAATACAAGTAGAATCCGTTGACGCCTATTTTCTCATTGGACAGGCAATCCATAAAGACATCAAATAGGATGCAATGAGTGTTATCGACCTCGTAAAATGTTCCAATAGTTTCATATTCCTCCCCGTCTTCTTCGAGTACTCTGGTAAACCCTTTTACAGGGTACTTCAAGGTAAAACTTTTAGGAACAGTAGGAAGATGGTCAATGAAGTCCCTGTATTCGGACGCCATCTGAAACTCCAACTCTTCCCCATCTGAATACGTCCACGAAATCGGGAAATCTTTGACTGATTCGGTATACTCAATCTGATCAAGGATGCCACCCTTTTTGATAAGATAGTTGAGTGTTTGATTAGTAGGCGCATACCCTAGTATCTGCTTAATAGTACCTACGTCAAACACCCCCACATTGACGTGCTTGACGTAACGGTATAACCAATGTGATAAATAAATATAAGAATAACTGAAAGCAATGTGAGGTGTATTCTTGATGTGCTTCTGTAGGTCGGTGAATATCTCATTTGGCATATAAACTTTATTCTCATATTCTTCATTAAATTGTAATAGATTGCTGATTTCTTCGATTCTCATGGTGTGTGATTCTCCTTATATGGCGTTTTTAACATTCTTAAACTCATCTAATGCCTGTTGTAGCCGCTCACCTTTTTGATACATGGTGAATGTGCTACCATCCTTTATTGAGATAGCTTTAAGGAAATATGGAATACCCTTTGATTTTAGATACTTGCTCATTTTAAGCGTATAGCAATAGAAAAAATCATCACTTTTAATAGTCGACATCATGCCACCCCCTTTATTGTCGATAGTTTTAGTTTATTCTTGTACGTAAATGCATAGCTAAAAGATTTATCGATAGTCTTTTGTGTCATCTCATGAGCTTCTATATTCTCATTTGTAAAGGTTGCTTTTAACTCAAATTCAAACTGTTCTTTTGGTAGCTCAACTTGGAAGCCTAAATGCTTGCTAATCCATTCTAAATCCAATCCACCATCCGATGACTTATTACGTCCAGAAGGAAAAAACTGAAGCTCTCTATCCATATTAAAGTTGATAGATGTGTCCAGTTCATGCTTAAACCTAAAGGCTTCCATCTCATTAAAAGGGTTATCTTCCAGTGTTGGGATAAGTTCAGTCAATCCGAGTCTATCAAGCCAATTGACAAGGATATGCCTATATTGTGGCTTCCTGTACCCTTTGTGGGCAGAGTCTATCGATAGTAATATCTTTTTACCTTCCTCTGATTTTGGAAGCGGTAAATCAAAGATGCTCCATAGCATTAATAGAGTTGAACCACTATACTTTTGGCTGTAGTTGTCGTTTGAGATTCCGAGAATATTATTCAAATTAACTGAATCTGGATTCTTATAAGAATTAATGTGCTTCAAAGTGAGATGATTACATAGGGTATAACCGTTTTTGAGTGCTAAATCGACTCCAATTGACGAACGCTTATCAGATGAATCCAAGACTGCCATAAAGTCAAATGAGTAAAAATAATTGATATTGTAGCCGAATAAATATTTTAGTAACATACAGGACAACAGTGAATCCAAGTCGTTAGTTAATGTTAGATTTCTATCTTGTTTTGTGAATATCCATTTCGGTAATAAGTCTTTGATTTTCTTTTGCATAATAAATGATAAATAATGTTCGTCACTTTTTCGTTTGTTGCAGTTGATGCTTCCTTTTATTCCTTTTTCTCGCATGGTTTCTATAAACCAAGAAACAGACAATAATGTCTTTTACGAGAAAAAGGACTAGCATGTATTTAGCATTGTTTCAACTCCCATTCTCATTTTGATTTTCTTGTTATGTACACTATTTTTTGCGTGTACAAGTATTTTTTCTATCGTGTACATTTAGGACAAAACTCTGAATACTCATAGACCTCAACCAATCCAGTGTCATAGCAAGTTAGACAGTCAAATTTCTTATGGCATATGAAACATTGGTTATTTTCATCAAATCTATGTTCTAATAAAGCGCATTGGATACTCAACTTTAAATTGTGTAAGAATCTCTTCATTAGTAAAGCTCGATAAATTTTTTATACTTTTGAGCTTTAGTTGGGCTAAATCTAGCTTTTTCGCATTCTACTAAACTGACCATTGCGATTGAACAACCGATATATTCAGAGAGCATTTTTAAAGTGATTCCTTTTTTGCGCCTTTGGATAAAAAGCATGTCTAATTCTGTCATAATAATTCTCCTCTTCTCGTATTCAAATTTTTGATTTATGGATATAAAAAACACCTCTCCAATTAAGGAGAGATGTAATAATTTATTGATTATGGTTTGATAGTAGTGATGCCGACTGCTTGTTTAGCTCCAACTTTCACAGTAGCTTCTGCAACTAGCATTCCTTTGACGTTATCGCCAGTTTTAGATAGGGCGATGAAGTGAGGCGCACGTAAGTATGCCAAATCAACATAAGCGTCGTTGAAAAATACAATCTTATCGGCTGGAATATGCTTGGAAAGTACAAGATTAACCGTACCGTAATTCGTAGAAATTGAGTCAACTAATAGACCAAAGTTAGTAGTCACATGAGTATAGCTATAACGGTCTTTATAGATAGCGTCAATCTGTTCTTTCAAATCAGCATTTACGAACGCATAAACAGTACCCTCTACAAGGTTTTTATCCCATAGTTTTCGCATTGCTTGCTTGATAACGTCTTCTGTAACAGCGACTGCTGCGACTGCATTGGTAGGGTCTGCCATCTCAATTAGACCCGACATCTGACGAATAAACGGTGTAGCAGAACCATCTTTCTTTTTACCTAAAAGGAATTTCTTTTCCATGTTAACTTTAAGCTCAAGTAGACGGTCATTTACTTGTCCTGCGAACTCAGTTGATTGCATTGCGACCGCTGTACCCGAGATACTGACACCCTTCTGAAAGATTTCAAGGATATTGGAAAGCTCCGCTCGTGCCGATTCGTAAAACTTGATGTCGTCATTTCCCTCTACCGCTGAGATGTCTTCAGTGTTGTCAAACGTCTTAGATTTCCAAGTATATACAGTTGAAAGTGCTTTCTCAATGTTACCCTTGCTCATTAAAAGTGAAGTGAAAGGTGTTGCTTGGACTCCAATTAGTGCAATTTCCTGTGAAAGTGAAATTTGTTCTGATGGTGTAAAGTTAGTTGATTTAAACATAAGTGTATTTTCTCCATTCTAATTTTAAGTTTTTTTGTGTTCTTATTTGAATAAATTAGCAAGCTTGTTGCCAATCATACTTTTAGTGTCTTTGTTGTTTACGTGTACTGTATACTCGTCTTGTTTAGCATTATCTTTCGGCTGATAGGACATTGACACCTTGAGGTCTGCTACAATCTGATTAAGTTTAATAACCGTAGCGTCAAGTTCATCTGCATCACTTACATTGATAATATCAGCGAACATTTCCAGTCCACTTTCTTTCAACGTGAAAGCCACTTCCTTCTGGAACAGTTCGGCTGTACGTTTTTCGATGTCAATCCTTAAAGCGTCTTGATCCGCATTCACTTTTTCAAGTGTTTCGTCAAAAGTATCTCGCACGTCTTTTACTTCTGCTGCAACTTCTTCTGCAAGCTCTACAACTTCATCTGTTACTACTTCTTCTTGATTGATTTCTTCCATTTTCTGATTCTCCTTCTTATTAAATATTTGATTGAACAACAAAAAAAGCAGACATGTGTTAAGACATGCCTACCTTCAAAATAATGACAATAAAAATAGATAAAATAAAACTAAAACAAAATGAAACCTTATCTGGAGGGATAAGTTAATGAAAAACAAATCTATGGGGATAGCCCCATTCAACATTTAATATTTTTTAAATGCTGAATGCGAATATCTCCCTCTACTACTGTTCTGGAATTAGCATAGCAGATATCTCGTGTTTTCCCGTGGAATTACTTTTCACACATTCTACATTGACTCTGAAATCCCTCTTCTATCTACATTCGTGTCCTTGGACACTTATTATATACAATTCTTGTAATATAGTTATCTACACATTTTACAATAGTTGAAATATCTCCCTCTACTACTGTTCTGGAATTAGCATAGCAGATATCTCGTGTTTTTTTGACTTTCTTCTAAAAACATCTTTTACACCTACTATGAAATATCTCCCTCTAATACTGTTCTAATCTTTCAGAGCCTAAATGTCGTGTTTTCTTTACTTTTATTAAAAACAATTCCTGCATCTACTAGATTTATACAAAATAAAAGACACCCTTTTACGGATGTCCTTGTCTGTCTATTTAATTTTAAATGCTTCAATCAATATTGATGAAACTATTTTCCAATTTCATCCCACAATTTTTTTATCAACTCATTAATTTCATCGTAATACTTTTCCATTCCTCGAATGGAGCATATCAGCAACCGCATACCCTGTAGTTGATTAATTATGCTTGGCAACATTGCACCGTCTAATTCAAGCTCACGTTGCGCCTGCGTTGTCAGGAGTTCGATTGAGTGGGCAGTAGCTTCTTGTAATATTTTCATAGGAAATTCCTCAAACTATTTGCGACTTCTTCAGTGTCCAAATCGAGATATTGAGTTGTAACGGCTAAATCACTGTGTCCCAAGGCTTTTGAAATTAACGCTACCGATGCACCTTTATTTAAAAGATTTTTCGCAAATCCTCTGCGCATTGCGTGCGGATTAATATTCTGTAATTCGTACTTTTTGGCGTATTTGTTTAAACGTTTAGAAATAGTGTTTGTTGTTGTTTTACTGTGTATAGTTGTGCCTTTTGCTGTAAGGAATATGAATTGGTTGGACTGATTATTTCGTTGTCTAATTTTATTGTTTTGCTTAATTAGAACTCGTAATAGATTAATCATTTGGTCATCAATTGGTAGTTTTAAAAATTCATGATTTTTTAGGATTGCCCCATCCAGATTAATAACCATTTCTTCAAAATCAATATGCTTTTCTTCAATTTGTCCAAGTGTATTGATACGAACGCCCGTTTTATAGAGTGTTAGTATTGCGACTGCATCCCTTAGACCTGCAAAACTATTAAGATTAAGCAACGACAGTAAAACATTAATATCGTTGGCTGTGCTTCCTTTTTTAATATTCTTATCAACTTTGATGTTAATGGTTTTCCAAAATTTAAAATCAATCCAACCGTTATCAAAAAACTTGCCTAGTATCGCCTTTAAACATTTCAAACGAACCAATTTTGTCGAGTTTTTAACGTTCATTGAGCCCAACCATTCGTAAATTGTATCTGTTGTAATTTCGTCAAGGTATTTTATACCTGTCAGTTGCTGGAACTTAGACATATGCAAACTATAATCACTAATTGTACGTGATCTAAAACCAGTAATTCGCATTTGCCTTAATACAGTTTCAAGGGCTTTTTCAATTTCCATTGAATTACTCTTTTTTTGGTGAATAGTTGAACTAGATAACATTACGTCTTGTAAATTTAGTTCAACATCAAAGACACCTGTTTTATTCGACAACGCAAAAAACCTCCTATTCATATTAGAATTAGAAGGTTTCGGGCTCTTCAGATAGGCGACATATCAAGTAGTTTTAGTGCTAGGGTTCGTACATAGTTCTTTTCCCCTTTAGCCTTGAAACGTTGATATGACAGGCTTTACTTTTACCATTTTGTATGGAGAATAGGGGGCTCGAACCCCTGACCTCTTCACTGCCAGCGAAGCACTCTCCCAGCTGAGCTAATTCCCCGTGTGTCAACGTTTATCGTAATATAATACAACGTTTCTCTCTATTTTCTTTTTGGGTAGTACATTCAGCCCGTTCGTTATCCCAGCTGAGCTAATGCCCCAAAAATTTGCTATAATAAGGATTATAACAAGTAAATTCAGAAAAGACAAGTGGCGGGAGGAATTCTATATGCAACATGCAGAGAGAGAAATTACTAAACCTGTTGCGTTATGTGTCGGCAAAGGGCAATTGAATCCGGAAGCAATCGGTTTCGCTCGGCAACCTCTCATTCAGAGTAATCTGTCGGGCCATTTTATGCGGAAGAAGAAATGGAATTACTGGTGTATATATGGGGAGGATCTCCTGTTTTCCGCTACGATTAGCCACCTCGATTATGCGGCTGTCTGTTTTGTCTACATTTTGGATTATGAAACGCAACGTTTTTATGAAAAACAGATGACAATCCCAATTGGACGCAATGTCAAGATGCCTGAAGGTGTGCTGGATAGTGTTAAATTTACCGCTGATAACTTGACTGTTCAGATCGTCCATATACAAGGCGAAACGCATTTGTCCGTCACAATTCTAGACTTTGACAATGAAACTCTTCACGCGGATCTTCACATTATGCATCCAGAGCAAGATGAATCTTTGAACGTTGTCATTCCGAAAAACCGGGACGTTTTTCAATTTACCGCGAAGCATCATACACTTCCGACCTATGGCTTTGTAAAAGTTGGAGATAAAAGGTATGACTTCAATCCTGATTATAGTTTTGCGGTTCTCGATTATGGGCGTGGCATCTGGCCGCGGAAAGCGGTATGGAATTGGGCAATGGCATCCCAACGTATCGGTGGCCGTCGTATTGGACTTAATTTTGGTGGAAAATGGACGGATGGCACCGGTATGACTGAAAATGCGGTGTTCGTCGACGGCGTCATGACTAAAATTCATGAAGATGTTCTCTTCACTTATAATCCGAAAAATTTCATGGCACCATGGAAAATTCGAACCAAATTTTCAGATTCGGTAGATGTAACATTTACGCCGTTTTTTGAACGTGTTTCCTTAACGAATGTGCAGCTAGTTCGTACAGAAGTTCACCAAGTTGTTGGCTATTTTAACGGTAGAGTCCATCTCGGGAACGGCGAAACACTTCAAATCCGTCAAATGCTTGGCTGCTCAGAAGAACATAACGCAAAATGGTAAGTCATTCACTATTATTTGCATGTCTGGCAATTTTACATACCAGCTTCCATACCACTTTTGTACCTTATACTTATCCTACTTGGTTTAAATCCTTCATATTTAGGCAAAATGACAAGTAAGAAACATATCGAAAGGTAGTGGATAAGATGGAAAAGTTAAAACTGGCTAGCACGATCTTCTTAACGAGCGCTTTGATAATGGGCGGATGTGGTAACTTCGGAAAAAATGCAGACAAGCCCAATAGGGAGGAAGCGACGCTCATCCATGAAGATGAGAAAGCAGGCGGATCTGTCGAAACAGGAGATGGATATGGTTTCACAACTTTCGATCTTGAAATCGACGTTGAAGGAAAAGATGCAATTGAAGCTGCTTACGATGTCACAGGTAACCTCAAAGTCGATTATGAGAATAAATTGTCTAACAAAAAGCTTACAGGCAGTGATGCAATGAACGAACTCAGCAAACTCTTCATGGACATTCTGATTACAAAAGATACGCCACAACAAGAAG
This sequence comes from Sporosarcina limicola, assembly GCF_014873855.1. Lineage (GTDB taxonomy): Bacteria > Bacillota > Bacilli > Bacillales_A > Planococcaceae > Sporosarcina > Sporosarcina limicola. The sequence goes on from NZ_JADBEL010000045.1 coordinate 14,879, forward strand.
TGATTGATAAGATATTGAAATACTATCGTTTGGATATGTACTCAAAGTTCGATCTCGAAGTTGACTTTGACGATGGAACGAAACTCAATATTGAAGATGTAAAATAATTGAGAAAGGTTACAAGGAGACATCCCTGTAGCCTTTTTTCATACCTATTACACTTTCGACTCCACTAGCATGTTGTAGTAAACCCCTTGCCGTTCAATCAATTCCTTTTGACTCCCCGACTCAATCAGTTCCCCTTGCTCCATAACGTAAACGGTGTCTGCTTTGCGTACCGTGTTCAATCTATGGGCGATAACAAAACTCGTCCTTCCTTCCATCAATCGGTCGAGTGCTTCCTGTATTTCGAGCTCAGTCACAGTGTCGATGCTACTTGTGGCTTCATCAAGAAGAAGGAGGACTGGATCTGCAACAAGCGCTCTTGCAATTGACAGCAATTGTTTCTGCCCTTGTGAAATTTCTCCGCCATCTGCAGTCAATACAGTGTCATAGCCCTCTTCAAGTCGAGAAATAAATGTATGTGCATTGGCCTTTTTCGCAGCTTCAATAATTTCTTCATCCGTAGCATCCAGTTTCCCATAGCGAATATTTTCACGCACTGTCGCTTCAAAAAGGAATGGATCTTGCAGAACAAACGCCGTCTGACTACGTAGTGTTTGCCGTGGCAACTCACTAATCGGGATGCCATCGATATAGATTTCACCTTTATCGGATTCGTAAAACCGAGCCAACAACTGCATAATCGTCGTCTTCCCTGCACCTGTCGCTCCTACGAATGCCGCCGTCTCACCGGATTTCACATGGAACGATACCTGATCGATTGTGTACCCATCCGTATCGACTGCGTAACCAAAGGACACATTTCGAAACTCGATGTCCCCTTTCAAAATTGTCTCCTTATATTCTGTCGCCTCATCTTTTTCAATCGGTTCATCCATGATTTTAAAAACCCGCTCCGCACCAGCAATCGCGGAAAGAACCGTATTGAACTGGTTGGCGAGATCGTTTAACGGACGTGTGAACTGACGTGCAAATTCCGAAAAGATGACGATTGTTCCGATTGTCACCACGCCATCCCCTTTGAGCGCCAGTAATCCGCCGACACCCGCAACGACTGCAAAGCTAGCGTTGTTCAACATGTTCATCACTTTAGGAATGAAACCGGAATACGTCAATGCCCAGAAGCCTGTTCGACGAAGCCTATCACTTTTCTGTGCAAACTCCCCCATAACACGTTCCTCTTGAGAGAATGCTTTAACGATGCGTTGGCCAGAAATCGTCTCTTCAATCATCCCATTTAACTCACCGATTGCCTGTTGCTGTTCTTTAAATAACAGACCGGTTCGACGCGTAATCCACCTGATTGCGATGAACATCAGCGGAACAATAATCATCGTTAATAAAGTAAGAATCGGACTCAAATAGAGCATCACCGCGAATGTTCCAGTCAGTGTCAAAATACTCGAGAACACTTGAATGAAAGAAGAGTTCAGCGTCTGGCTGACATTTTCAATATCATTTGTCACCCGACTCATTAGTTCCCCGTGCTGCCGTTTATCGAAAAAAGTCACCGTCAGTTTTTGAAGATGGGCGAACAGGCTTGTGCGAAGACGGAAAACCGTTTGCTGCGCAATGCCAACCATCCAGAAACTTTGGAAATATAACGCAAGCGATAGTCCGATGTAAATCGCAATCAGCAGACCAATCTTACGGCTCTTACGCTCATTTGGGGAAAAGGTCTATTCCGCTCCATTGCTAGAAGTTAATAGTATTAGAATATAATTATAGTTCATAAAGAACCCTGTT
>NZ_JADBEL010000046.1 GCF_014873855.1 Sporosarcina limicola
TTCGATTGTGTTTGTTCCACCGGCAGAACCGGTTTCCCAAACTGTATTTCGTTGACGTTTTGCTGTTCAGTTTTCAAGGTTCATTTGAAAGGAATCAGATTGCATTCCTTATTTTTCTCGGTTGCCTCATCAGCGACCTTAATTAGAATACAACAGATATTAAAATATGTCAACACTTTTTAGCAACTTTTTATAAAAACACCGCAAAAGCGCATAGCGCCGCGAATCCTGGTATGCCCAAAATCGCTAACAACAATCCTGACAGGACATTCACAGGAACATAAACACCAATGAATCCCCCTGCAACATTCATAGCAAAGAGAATAAGGAACGCAAATGCCAATCGGAACCAATACACCGATAGACGCTCCAATACTTTCTGAATCTGTTTCTTGTCCATCACTAATAATAGAAGAAGTACCATTCCAATAATGCCAATACCGACAACTTTCACGGGAAACCGCCCCTTTCAATAGAATGGTTCATTATATGCAGTCCCGTGAAAATATATCAATCCCTACCGAGATGTCGAGCCCTTGCTTCTTTAAATAAATAGAAATGCTTACTTTCGGCTATTTTCCTACGGGCAATCACTTCTTGATCGTAGTCGTTAAGATATCTCTCGATTTCCTTTGCCTGTTCCCATTCCTCTTTCGTTTTCATCATTAACGAACGAAGTCGATTGTCAAACTCTTTTTCGAGCGTTCTTTTTCTATCAAACATGCAAATAGCCTCCTACAACTCCCTGCGTCCTTCCAGCGCCCTGGACAACGTGACCTCATCCGCGTATTCGAGATCGCCACCAACCGGCAATCCATGAGCAATTCTTGTTGTCTTTATACCCGAAGGTCTCACGAGCCTCGAAATGTACATCGCAGTTGTTTCCCCTTCAATCGTCGGATTCGTTGCCAATATCAATTCCTCTACCTCTTCATTCTGCAGACGTGTTAATAAGGAAGGAACATTGATATCTTCCGGTCCAATTCCATCCATTGGTGATATTGCACCATGCAGAACATGATAGAGTCCATTATAATCCCTCATCTTTTCTACCGCTATGACATCTTTCGGATCTTGGACGACACAGATCATCGTGCCATCCCGCTGTTCGTCTTGACAAATATGACACGGGTCGATATCCGTAATATGCCCGCAAACTGAACAGAACCTCAGATTCCTTTTTGCATCGACAAGCGCTTTTGCAAAATCCAATACAGTGTCTTCCTTCATGCTTAACACAAAAAACGCCAGTCGACCCGCTGTTTTCGGGCCGATACCTGGCAATTTCATAAAACTATCAATCAGTTTTGATATCGGTTCGGGATAATGCATGTTTTTTCCTCCTAGAACATTCCAGGGAGGTTCAATCCTTTCGTGAATTGACCCATCGTGGAGTTCGTTAATTCTTCCGCTCTTGCCATTGCCTCATTTGTAGCGATGACAATAAGATCCTGTAGCATTTCAACGTCTTCTGGATCGACTACCGACGGATCCATAATCACTTCCAACACTTGCTTATCCCCTGAAACAATGACTTTCACCATTCCACCGCCCGCTGCACCTTCAAGTCGTTTTTCGCCCAATTCTTCTTGTGCCTCAGCCATTTGTTTTTGCATTTTCTGCATTTGTTTCATCATACCTTGCATATTTCCCATACCGCGCATGTTCATTTCCTCCTCATAATTTTAATCGTCGTAGACTTCTATGAATTCCTTGCCAAAAATCTTCTCTGCTTCCGTTACAAGTGGATCAGCGTTTTCCTGCTCAGCTTCCTTTATAAACGAAAGCGGTTCTTCGGTATTCGCCTCTAAATCAGACAACCCGGGATCCTGCTGTTTGGCAAGCCCGTTTTTCTGGATGAAGTCTTCCCTTACTTTTAACCAACCTTCTTCAGGGACATAAAGCACTTCATACGCCTTTCCAGTCCTTGAACACAGTGCATCAGACAGACCTGATCGAAGTGACGGGTTTTCAGAAGCCATTAGACAATGGATTTCATATTTGAATTTTAACACAAATGCATTCTCGGATGCCGCGACAGGCTCCGTTTCCCCGAGAAGTGCAGCGTGGGATTTTTGCATTGTCTGCATCATACCTGCCCATTCTTGGCGTATCGTCTGGATATCCTGTTTCGTCGCTGCCTTTAATACTTCCTGTATCTTGCCTGTAGAAATTTTAAATGATTGAGAAGATTTAGAGGCATTCTTCTTCGGCTGTGCCACCCGATTCGCTGTAGGTTGCACCGCGATACCGTTTGAAATCTGTTGTTGCAGTTCCATAACAGTGCGCTCGAGTTCCGTCACTTTTTGTGTTAGTCCAGGGTCAACAGCCTGCCCACTTCCTGTTGGTTCTGTTTGGATATCCAGATGGATCATTTTCAATAACGCGGATTCGATATACACTTTCGCGTGATTTGAGAATCGCATTTCCTGTTGTGTTTTTGAAAGGATATCAATGAAGGAATATAAAACATCTGGATTGAACGCTTTCGCCATCTCCATAAAACGTTCATCACCTGATACGAGTTCAAGAAGACCTTTCAATTCGGGAGCCGTTCGGAGAAGGAGAAGATCTCGGAAAAACGTGATCAAATCCTCCGCAAGCCTAGAAACATCTTTACCTTCAGTAATAAGTCGATCAAGCAGTGAAAGGACCACCCCAGCATCCTTCGCAAGTAGCGCTTCCGCCAGCTGATAGAAGATGTCTTCACCAATCGAGCCTGTTACAAGGAGTGCATCTTCGATTGTTAGTTTTTCTCCACTGAACGATACGACTTGGTCGAGCATACTAAGTGCATCTCGCATTCCCCCGGAAGCAGCTTGCGCAATCACTTTCAAAGCGCCTTCATCAAATGCAATGCCTGTATCGTTCAACACAGTTTTTAGCCGATCAATAATATCGGTCGATGTAATCGGCTTGAAATCAAAACGCTGACATCTCGAAATAATTGTTAGTGGCAATTTATGTGGCTCTGTTGTCGCTAAAATGAACACCACATGTGATGGCGGTTCCTCTAACGTTTTCAAAAGTGCATTAAATGCCGAATTGGATAACATATGAACTTCATCAATAATATATACTTTAAAACGTGCATTTGATGGGGCAAATCGAACTTTTTCAATAATGTCTCGCATCTCTTCAACACGTGAATTCGACGCCGCGTCAAATTCAATGACATCCGTATTCGACCCTACCGTAATACTGAGGCATGTCGGACATTCGTTGCACGGTTCTTTTGCTGGGCCATTTTCACAGTTCAACGCTTTCGCAAAAATCTTCGCGGCACTCGTCTTCCCAGTTCCACGCGGACCTGAGAACAAATAGGCATGTGTCGTCTTATTATGAAGGAGAGCATTCTGAAGTGTCTGTTTCACATGTTGCTGTCCGGACATTTCAGCAAACGATTGGGGCCGATAAACACGGTAAAAAGCTTGATACACCAACAGTTTCCTCTCCCCCTGAACGCAATGTGGTTATATTCCTAGTATACCATAAAGCTACTCAAGAAACCTTTCAACAACAACAAAAAACCCGCCCATAAAAATGGACGAGTCGGATTGTGAAATTAATGCCGTGCACCTTCCTTCGACAGCCACACATAAGCGTTACTCCTGTCGCCAGCTCGGTCTAGGCGACCCTGCGGCACATGAGAAAGTCCACTTAATGCTGCTTCCTTCCAGACCTGACATGGTTCATGGGTTCCCATTGCGCAGGACCCAAACGTCAACACTACGTGCAAGAGGCAGACCCTACAATATGGACAGCCTCGGGAAGGGATTCAGTCTTGCTAGAGCGGATTGCAAGTTACAGGACACCGCTATCTCCCCACCTAGCACGGCTTTACCTAGTATACTCAATTTACTGACGTAAATCAATTAAAAACATATGAATAAAAGTCATTTCATGAAAACTATTGACACTACATCTCAGACATGATAAATTATTATTTGTTGATACGGAGGTATACCCAAGTTCGGCTGAAGGGATCGGTCTTGAAAACCGACAGGGGAGTCAAATCCCGCGGGGGTTCGAATCCCTCTACCTCCTCCATTTTTAAACACATCTCATATGATTGAGATTAACATATTTTTCACAAAAGACCTTGAACTCTAAAGGTCTTTTTTATTTTCACTATTAATAAAATCTCTCTATTTTGGTACAGCTTTATATTTAATCACTCTACTAACCAACCATAATACAAAACCCACAGCAAGCGACCCGTACCAAGGAATTAGAATTGCTGGTCCCTGCTCTTTATAAAACTGCATGACAGCCACTACAAAACCTATCAACAAGCCGCCTCTCAATCCACCACGGACTGTACTTTTCCGTATACTCTCTTCCTCACCAAATATAGAGCGCCTAGTTCCCCTAGAGGATAGCCATCCCGCTACGTTGTAGACAATGATAACTGCAACGGAAAATGCTATGCCGGAATACAAATAGATATGTTGATCAATAGCCTTGAACTGCAAAAAAATCAATAGCATTATTCCGCGAATCATCAGCAATCCAGCAAAGGGGTAGATCAAAAAATATGTACAAAAAGAGAATAAACTGCGCTTCCCGTCTTTTGGAAGCTGTCCAATTAACTCATCCGCATACCCTTTCGGATTATCACCAAAAATCTCTGCTGCCGTCTTTCCTTCTTCTTGCCCCTCAAGTAAATGATCAAGCATCTCTATAAGTACTTCTTCCGCCCGATGCTCCCCAAAAAAAAATTGAAGCCGGACATAGACGAGTAACTTCGAATAATACGCCTCGTTTTGCTCTGTTAATAACTCTCTCTTTATGTCATTCTCTGCTCTTAATTCTTTCATCGTCATTATCATTCTTCTCCCCCTACCAACAGCACTCCGACTGGCACTGCTAGTTGATGCCACTCTTTGCGAATCATCGTCAATGATGCTTTCCCTTCATCCGTAAGTGTATAATACTTTCGGTTCGGGCCTGATTCAGACGGGCGCATTTCTCCCTCGATTAATTTGTTTTTTTGCAACCGTAAAAGCACAGGATAGATTGTACCTTCGCTAACATCATGTAATCCAACGAGTTGAAGTTTTTTTGAAAGCTCATAGCCGTATACCGTTTCTTTTTCAATTATTGCAAGAACACAACCGTCAAGTATCCCTTTCAGCAGTTCACTTCTAACAGACATTTACAAGACCTACTTCCAGTACATGGTTAGACAATATAGCTAATTAAAAAACAACTACCTTGTAAGACAAAGTAGTTGTTTAAAATCATAGCCTATTGGTTTATTTGTGTCAATTAATTCATTTACGTGCGGGTACCAATCAATCCACTTGGAGCATTGTTACTCAACAAGCACCATATCATTTGTCCATTCAATCAATTCCTCAAACGTTAAACTAGGGTCATCAAGCACGATTGAATAACTCACTCCATTTTCTTTCCATAAAAGTGAACGGAAATCACCTGATTCCATGATCAATCCTTCTTGCCCTCGTATTGTGACTAATTTTTCACCTGGGAGCTTTAAATCTTCTCCATCTATTTCTTCTGGTGATTCAAACACCGCTGACATGAATAGGGGTAGATTGTCTTTTTCATAATTAAAATTAATTTCTTTACGTGCCAATTCGCCCTGCAATTCATCCATTTCAACCTTCGAAATAGTTCTTCCTTCTGTCTCGGGAAAATAAAGTTGGATTTCTCTACAATGATTTGTCTATATTCACACTTTTGAACAATCTTCTCACACGCTCCGTAAACAAAGTAGAAAAAACCTTTGCTTAGTTCATATTTTCATCACACAAACCTACAACAAACCAGGTACAACCGTTACTTTATTGTTCCATTCTTACTATTGGTTGCAGATATACAATCGGTCGCTTGCTCGGATAATCAGTCGCTCAACAGTAAATCTCCCCGCAATTTCCTGGATTGTGACGGGCACAAAAACTTATACTTTCGTATCTTTTTAAAAACAAAAATAGCGGCACTCTACTACCTGAGTCCGCTACTTTGTTTATTTCCTATTCATTTACACTGAGCGCCAGCAACCGAAGGGCGAACAGCGATACATTTATAGTAAGGGAAGTGGGCAGCCAATTTCACAGCTAACTGTTGTTCACTTCCTTCCTTCACAGCGATGAACAATGAAGGGCCCGCGCCACTGATTGTCATGCCAAATGCACCGAGTTCCTTGCTCATTTCTCGAATTTCATCAAAATCGGGAAATAACTGCTTTCGATACGGTTCGTGGAAAACATCCTTTTCCATCATCCGTCCCGCCGTCACCCAATCCCCTTGTACAATTGCCGCTGCCATCACGCTGCTTGCGGCACTGCCGAGCGTCGCCTCCATATGTAACAACTGTTTAGGAAGTAATCCCCTCGACTCTTCCGTTCGAAGCGCTTCAGGTGGCACGAGAATGACTGCACCAACTTTCGGTTCCGGAATATGGATCACATCAATTTCCTCACCGTCAAAATAGGAGATTGTCACCCCGCCAAGAAGTGCCGCCGACACATTGTCTGCATGGCCTTCAAGTTCACTTCCTATAAAAACCTTCTCTTTCGATGAAAGCTCCAATCCTGCAAGCCGGTTCGCAATTTCAATGCCTGCTGCAATTGCGGTTGCACTACTCCCGAGTCCTTTTCCAAGCGGGATATCCGAGCTAATCTGAAGCCGGTGGGCCGCTATCTTTTTTTCATACCGCCCTGCAACGTCTTGAATCGTTTGCACAATCAGATTGTCTTCCCCACTTGGTAAATCCCCGTACTCATCACCTTCATAAAAAACACTCCACGTTTCCGCAGATGCGACATCGACTGTCATATACAAAGCGAGAGCGAGCCCGATACTATCAAAGCCCGGGCCAAGATTTGCCGTAGTCGCAGGGACGACGACTGAAAAATTGGCCACCGTCATTATTTCGTCCCCGCTTTCAACTCACTTAGTAATTGGTCGAACGCTTCACGCGATAATAATACCTTGTCTTTATTTACTTCAATTGCCGTATCCGGATCTTTCAGTCCATTGCCTGTTAAAACAGCGACGACTGTAGATCCTTTCTTCAATAAACCACTCTCTACTTGTTTTTTCACGCCTGCAATGGAAGCACATGATCCTGGCTCTGCGAAAATCCCTTCAGAAGAAGCGATTAAGCTGTATGCTTCTAAAATTTCCTCGTCTGTAACAGCGAGAATTTTCCCGTTTGATTCGGCGAGTGCATTTTTCGCTAAATCCCAACTTGCCGGATTTCCGATTCTAATTGCAGTCGCAACGGTTTCAGGATTGTCGAATACGCGGTCATAGACGATTGGAGCCGCACCATCTGCTTGCACACCAAGAAGTGATGGTAGTGCTGTTCCTTTTTTATCCGCATATTCCTTGAATCCTTTCCAAGCTGCGGAAATATTGCCCGCATTGCCGACAGGAAGCGCAAAGATATCCGGAACTTTACCAAGCTGTTCAATCGTCTCAAACGCGATGGTCTTTTGTCCTTCAAGACGGTACGGATTCACTGAGTTTACAAGCGCGATATCCCCTTCACCGGCCTCCCGAACCATTCGGAGTGCTTCGTCAAAGTTCCCTTCAATCTCTAGGATTTCCGCTCCGTACATTTTCGCTTGCGCCAGCTTTCCAAGCGCAATGCGTCCTTCCGGAATAACGACAATTGTCCGCATTCCCGCACGTGCTCCGTACGCCGCAGCCGATGCAGATGTATTGCCTGTCGATGCACAGATCAGAATCTTTTTGCCTTCTTCTTTCGCCTTTGCAACCGCCATCACCATACCGCGGTCTTTAAAAGAACCAGTCGGATTCGTTCCTTCCGTTTTCACGTATAAATCAATTCCCCATTGTTCAGACAAGTTTTTCATATGAATGAGGGGTGTATTCCCTTCTTGTAGCGTCAGCGCTGGTGTATTTTCTGTCACTGGTAACCATTCTTTATATTCTTCAATCAATCCGTTCCATCTTCTCATCATTCTTCCCCCTCAACTCGGTAATGGCTCAACACACCAATTACTTCTGGTGTTTCATTCAGCTTTTTCACAATATCAAGATGCTGCTGACGTGAAATTTTATGTGTGATGAAAATCAAATCTGCTCCCGCTTCTTTTTTATCGGGATGTTGAATGACCGTCGCTAAACTTGCGTCATAGTCACTATAAATAGATGTTAACTTCGTCAAAACACCGACTTCATCTTTCACACGAATACGGTGGAAATAACGTGCGAACTTTTTGCTATCACTCTTCACTTTACGTGCATATTGCGGTGCATGGAGTCTTTTACCATTCACACCGAGAAGTAGATTGCGACACGCAGCAACAATATCCCCCGTCACAGACGTCGCAGTCGGCAATGAGCCTGCACCTGGCCCATAAAACATCGTTTCTCCAACCGCATCTCCATAAATGTAGACCGCATTGAATTCATTGTTCACTGACGCAAGTGGGTGAGAATTCGGGAACAGCACCGGCTCTACCGCTACTTCAATACCCTCTTCATCCTTTTTAGCAGAACCGGCCAGCTTCACTGTATAGCCGAATTGTTCCGCAAGTTCCAAGTCCCCTTCCTTAATTTCCTTCATTCCTCTAACAAAGACATCTTCTAGAAGGACTTCCGTGGAGAAAGAAAGTGAAGCGAGAATGACCATTTTACGTGCTGCGTCAATTCCGTCAACGTCTGCCGATGGGTCCGCTTCTGCAAACCCAAGTGCTGTCGCCTCTGCCAATGCATCTTCATACGTCATCTTGTCGTGTTTCATTTTCGTCAAAATGAAGTTCGTCGTTCCATTCACAATACCCGTCAATGCACTGATACGGTCAGATGCAAGTCCGTCTTCCAGTGTACGAATCAATGGAATTCCACCGCCGACACTTGCCTCGTAAAATAGATCGCATTTATTTTCATCTGCTAGCTTTAATAGTTCAAGTCCAGATACCGCCATGACGTCCTTATTCGCTGTCACAACGCCTTTACCCGCACGTAGCGAGCTCTCAATCGCTTTTTTCGCCTCACTTGTCCCACCAATCACTTCCACAATCAAATCGATAGACGGATCTCCAAGTACTTCATTCAAATCATTCGTGAATATTTCAGAAGAGAGAATGGTTTCCCTCTTTTTATGTAGATCTTTAACGAGAACTTTTTTTATGACTACAGGTACGCCAAGCTTATGACGCAGGTCGTCTTGATGGTTTTGCAAAATCTTTGCAACCCCACTTCCTACTACCCCGAATCCTAATAAACCAATATTAATTTCATTTTTCATTTGACTACGCCCCTAACTTTTATGTACACTATGAAAAAACATTTGTACATTGCATAAAGACATTATAGTGAAATATTCGGATAAGTACAACCCTGGTTCATGATATTATTGAATATAACACAAAATTGCTACTACAAATAGATTGGATTTGATGACCTTGAAAGTATGTAAATTTGGCGGAACATCCGTCGCATCGGCCGAACAAATCAAAAAAGTTGCAAACATCGTCACATCTGACTCTTTAAGAAAAATCATCGTCGTATCAGCACCAGGTAAACGGTTTAGTGATGATACAAAAGTGACAGATCTACTCATCCATCTTGCAGAAACTGCGCTTAGAGGAAATGACACAGAAATTGAATTACAAGAAGTAGTAAATCGATACCGACTTATCGCTGAAGGACTTGGCCTTAACGAAGAAATCGTCCAAGTCATCGAAAAGGATTTACGAGAACGGCTTGCCGGCGACGAAAACGATCCAATTCTTTTCATGGATTGCCTGAAGGCATCTGGGGAAGATAACAACGCTAAATTGATTGCTACCTATTTCGTACATGTCGGCTTACCGGCACGCTATGTATGTCCGAAGGAAGCTGGACTTCTTGTCAACCAGCGTCCTGAGCGTGTACGAGCATTACCGGAAGGAGATGAACGACTCTCTGAATTACGACACGAGCCTGGCATCATCGTGTTTCCCGGATTTTTCGGGTATACAGAAGACGGGACATTGCGGACATTCAATAGAGGAGGTTCTGATATTACAGGATCCATATTAGCTGCTGCTACGGGTGCTGAACTATATGAAAACTTCACGGATGTTGATTCCGTCTTTGCTGCTAACCCGACTATCGTCGAAAACCCGATAGCCATTACGAAGATGACCTACCGTGAAATGCGTGAACTGGCCTATGCCGGCTTCTCCGTCTTCCATGATGAAGCGCTTATGCCCGCATTCCGTCGGTCCGTACCCGTCTGCATTAAAAACACGAATAATCCAGATGCGCCCGGAACTCAGATTGTCAAAGAACGGGATCACTCCGATCAGCCAGTCATCGGCATCGCAGCGGATAGCGGATTCTCTACCTTATTCGTCGATAAATACCTAATGAACCAGGAAATCGGATTCGGTCGTCGCCTACTGCAACTATTTGAGGAGGAAGAGATTCCATTCGAACATACACCTTCTGGTATCGATAACCTATCCGTCATTATTCGAAGCGAATACCTTACAGATGAAAAAGAGGCGCGGATCATCCGCCGGGTAAAAGACGAATTGAAAGCGGACAACGTCCATCTGCACTCCAATTATTCAATGATCGTCCTTGTAGGTGAAGGAATGCGCCACACAACAGGTCTCGCCGCCCGAGCCGCAACAGCAATCGCTCGGTCAGGCGCCAGCATCCAGATGATCAACCAAGGATCGTCCGAAGTGAGCCTCGTCTTCGGCGTCCTGAAAGAAGATGAAATAAAAATTCTGAAAGAGCTTTATGAAGAATTCTTTCAGAAGTCTACCATAGCCTTATAAGTTAAAAAGGCGCATCGTCTATGAATAGGATGCGCCTTTACTATTTTTTAAAATAGGTAATAAAACTGCCTAATAATGGCAAAAACTATCATATCTGACATTTCTAAAGCTTGCGCTTCAATTTTATCAAACACTTCTATACCTGCTTTAAAATCTTTCTGAATCATATAAACCGCTTCAAGTTTCGTTAAAGCCAAATGCGTATAAAACATTTTCCTTACTTCTTCTTTTCCTAAATACGGATTGATGCCACTTAAAAATTCGGCAATATCATCGGCATTCCGATACCATTGCTTCTCTGCCTCCGCCGCCTTTTCCGCATCCCCCATTACAGCTGCTGTTACTAATTCTGCGGCTAGCAATAGATGTTCTGTAATAAGTACAGTATATCGATCCGCTATTTTATCCCCATAAAAAGGCCTTAAAAAATTCCCCATATCCGTCGCATTTCTCAAAAGACGTTCTTGGACAAACTGTAAATCCGGCAAACCAAAAACGATGCTGATAATCGTCATTCTCGTCCAGTTGACATGCTCCATCCAAAGAAGCCGGTTCATACTTATAAAATCTACCTCCGCCTTACTTATGCAACATCTTCCATATAAGTCAGTCGCATTATTCGCAATATACCTGACAGACGCTGTATATTGCGAATATAATTCCCGGTTATCGGAGTTATTAACCGATTTGACAGGAAGAGAGCGAAAATCATTTGAATAAGGGTACACTTCACAATCACTCCTCTAATTCGTAACTTCGATGTCAACCTTTCACAAAAAAAACCATATTATAAGATTCCCCGGCACTTAAAAAATACAGAGCACTGACTAAAGAACCGTAGTCTAAAAATGGTATACTTTGCCCAATAATCGGAATGATGATATACAACCTTCATCAATTTATCGACATGAATTTATAAGGAAATTTCCTAACAATTGCACCCGAAATCATATCCACCATTTCCAGTACTTCCATTTCCTTTTTATCGAACACGTCCACACTCGCCTAGAAGTGCCTGTTAAGCATGCTAATCATCCCTTGTTTTATTAGCAGTCAATGTTCACCAAACATTTTTCGAAATTCTTATGCCGATAAATAAGGATTGATGTTGTATAAAAACATCGTGATCTGTACTGACACAATCTATAGGCCTTATCATACATAGCAGTACACTCTTCCCCAATAAGCATTTACTTCAGCTACGCTCCCAAAACTTCCGTAAGTGTAACAACACTACATCCTATTCGAATGTCCCGTGATTAGTGAAATGAAAAAAAGTAGCCATAATCAATGGCTACTTACTTAAATGTGAGGTCTGCTCCAGAAAATAACCAATCCGCTCGACGATGGTTTCCACTTCATGCGGATTTTCTATCAAGTCGTAATCATTAATATCCAATCTAAGAACAGGACATGCGTTGAATGAATCAATCCATTTTTCATAGCGCAAATGCATCTCTTCCCAGTATGTAATCGGTGTTTGCTGTTCCATCGGACGACCGCGTTCTTTCACCCGTGAAATGATAGCATCGAGCGGCCCTTCCAAGTAAATAAGCAAGTTCGGATGCGGAAAGTACGGCGTCATGACCATCGCTTCAAATAAGTTCGTATAGGTATCATAATCGACCGAGTCCATCGTACCTTTTTCCTTATGCATCTTGGCGAATATACCTGTATCTTCATAGATTGAACGATCTTGGATAAACCCGCCGCCATACTCAAAAATGCGTTTCTGTTCTTTAAATCGTTCGGCTAGAAAATAAATTTGTAGATGGAAACTCCACTTTTTAAAGTCTTCATAAAAGCGATCGAGATACGGATTCTGATCGACGCTTTCAAACGATGTTCTGAAGTTCAATGCTTCTGCAAGCGCCGTTGTCATCGTCGATTTCCCGACACCGACCGTCCCTGCAATCGTAATGACAGCATTTTGTGCAATACCATATTTTTCACGTAAGTTCATTTGAAATAACTCCTTTTCGTATCGTTATATCGACTTCTTTTAAAATGAATTCTAAATCCTTTTCATTGTTCACAAAATCAAGTTCATCTCCATTGAAACGGAGCACGGGTATTCCGGGATGTTCCTTTTCGAAATAAGTGATGAATGTTTCATAATCTTCGGCAAGTTGCTGTAAATAAGTGGGTTCCATGTTTTTCTCGAACTCACGGCCACGCATAGCAATTCTCTTCATAAGCGTATCTAGGCTACCATTAAGATAGACAATGATGTTTGGAACGGGCATGTCCTTCGTCAAAATCTTGTAGATTTCCTCATACTTAACATATTCTTCAGAACGTAATGTCCGTTTTGCAAAAATGAGGTTCTTAAAAATATGATAATCGGCAACAACTGGCTTCTGTTCAATCATAATTTCAGTTTTTATATCACTAAGCTGTTTGTAGCGATTACAGAGAAAAAACATTTCAGTTTGAAAGCTCCACTCTTCGATGTTGTCATAGAATTTATTTAAAAACGGATTTTCATCCACGATTTCCTTCAACTGATGGAATTGTTGCGTTTCCGCGATAGCTTGGGAAAGTGACGTTTTTCCAACGCCGATTGGACCTTCGACCGTTATGAACGGGACAGACATGGATTGTCCTCCTTTATTGTTCTATTAAGTAATGCTCTTTATTTTATCACACGCGTGAAACGAAAAATACAGTCCAAAGTTTTTTTCACGGACTTCAACATTTTAAATTATTCCACGTGGAACAATGCTACACTATTGGCAAGGAGCGATGACGATGGATTCATTTGAAACAGACCGGATTTATATGCGCTTAGCAATCGATGAAGCTATGAAAGCCGAGGCTCTTGGAGAAGTGCCAATTGGTGCAATCATCGTATATGATCATCGAGTTATTGCACGGGCACACAACTTACGTGAAACGACCCAAAATGCTGTCACACATGCGGAGTTATCCGCGATACAGGACGCGTGCCGTGAAATCGGTAGCTGGCGACTCGAAGACACAACACTTTACGTCACACTGGAGCCTTGTCCAATGTGCGCCGGTGCTATTTTGCAATCAAGGATTCCACGTGTCGTTTATGGGGCCCGCGATCCGAAAGGTGGTTGTGTCGATTCACTTTATCGACTATTGAACGACCCACGTTTCAATCACGAGTGCGACGTAGTAGAAGGCGTACTTGCGGAGGAATGCGGAGAGATACTAACAGCATTTTTCAGAGCCATTCGTGAACGAAAAAAAAGAATGAAAAAAGAAATCGTGCAGGACGTCGAATGACGCCTTGCACGATTTTCATCTTTATAACGTAATAACTTCTTTTCCACCCATATACGGACGCAATACTTCAGGAATAACGACAGAACCGTCTTCCTGCTGATAATTTTCAAGGATTGCCGCAACCGTACGCCCCACTGCCAGACCACTGCCATTCAGCGTGTGAACGAATTCCGGTTTTGCTCCTGCTTCACGACGAAAACGAATATTTGCACGACGCGCCTGGAAATCCTCGAAGTTGGAGCAAGAAGAAATTTCACGGTACATATTCTGTGTCGGAATCCATACTTCCAGGTCATATTTCTTCGCTGCCGTAAATCCAAGATCCGCAGTACACATTTTCAGAGTACGGTACGGTAGTTGTAATAACTGCAATACTTTTTCCGCATGACCTGTCAAATTCTCAAGTTCAACATAAGAGTCTTCCGGTTTTACGAAACGAACAAGCTCCACTTTGTTGAACTGGTGCTGGCGAATCAATCCACGCGTATCCCGGCCAGCAGATCCCGCCTCTGAGCGGAAATTCGTACTGTAGGCCGCGAACGCCACTGGTAACTGAGCAACGCCTAAAATTTCATCACGGTAAAAGTTGGTAACTGGGACTTCAGATGTTGGGATAAGAAAATAATCCTCTTCCTCAATTAAAAATGCATCTTCCTCAAACTTCGGTAGCTGACCTGTCCCCGTTAAGCTTGCACGATTGACCATATACGGTGGTAACATTTCCTCATAGCCATGCTCATCCTGATGAAGGTCAAGCATGAAGTTAATCAATGCGCGCTCCAGACGTGCACCAAGCCCGCGATAAAAGACAAAACGACTCCCCGTCACTTTTGCAGCACGTTCAAAATCAAGTAGATTCAAATCAGTCCCGAGTTCCCAATGTGGTTTCGGTTCGAATCCGAATTCGGGCGTTTCTCCCCACTTACGGATTTCAACGTTATCATCTTCGCTGTCGCCAACCGGTACACTGTCATGTGGAATGTTCGGAATGCGCATCATGATGTAGTTCAATTCTTCTTCGACCGTATGCAGTTCTTCGTCAATCTTTTTGATGTCGTCCCCGACTTGACGTGTACGAGCAATAACATCATCTGCGTTTTCTTTATTACGCTTCATTTCGGCTACCTTTTGGGATACTTCGTTACGTTCTGCCTTCAAGCCTTCAACTTTTGCGATTAATGCTCTACGTTTATCATCAAGACCTTGAAATTTATCGAGCTGTGAGATATCCTCCCCACGTTTAGAAAGTTTTTCTTTTATTTCATCGAAATTAGCACGAACTTTTTTAATATCTAGCATAGATAATTCCTCCTTATACTTTTTTGACGATAATGGGAATTAGTCGACAAAAAAAGCCCTCCATCCCCTATAAAAGGGACGAGAACTTCCCGCGTTACCACCCAAATTGACTAGACAAAAAGCCCAATCCACTCTATTGAAATAACGGCCCAATTACCGGCACAGACCTACTAAACGTTTCAGCCCGGCTACTCAAGGTTGGATTCACAAAGGTTTTTACCGGCTCGCACCACCCGCCGACTCTCTTCAAAAAACGCACTTGCTACTACTTCCCATCATCGTCTCATGTTTGAAATTATCATTATTTTACTACATAACTGATTTTTTAGCAAGTTATCACCCTGCCAACAAGGCTGTCGTAATGGCAGAAAAAATAAGTGCAAATAGCAAAGTTAGCCCCAAACTTATCTTTCCTTTATTGCCCAACACACCATTTGCAATCAGACCGATAACAACCATTATGATAAAAGTACTTAAAAAAGTGATATCTGGATCGTACATGGAATATCTCCTTTCCATACTTAAACCCATACTACCACTTCAATCGAGTAGGAGGCTAATCATTATTTGATCAGCCGACCTCTCACACCACCGTACGTACCGTTCGGTATACGGCGGTTCAACCTTTTAAGTA
>NZ_JADBEL010000047.1 GCF_014873855.1 Sporosarcina limicola
GAGGACACCCTTGCCTTCTGCTAACAGTTCCTACTGCCAAGCCTGTAGTGGACTTTCACCACCTAGCGATTACCCATGCCGGGCACACAATAAAATGAGTGGAAGATTAACTTCCACTCATCTAATTGATTTTTCCCTTTACCCAATAATCACACGCTCTTTCGGATAATGATAATGCAACTTCCTTGTTTTTCCTCCTAAGGTATAAAGGAATGAAATGAGACCCACCCGTCCGATAAACATAAGAATCATAATGATTAACTTTCCGATGACAGAGAGGTCTGATGTAATGCCGAGTGACATTCCGCATGTGCCGAAAGCGGATGTAATTTCAAATAGCAGTGCAACAACCGGGACACCCGGTTCCGTAATTAGCAAAAGAAGAAGTGCAGTCAAGACCATTGCGCCTGCTAGAAGGATAACAGCGTAAGAGCGAAACACATCGATTAGTTTTATTTGACGATTGAACACATTGATGACTTGATTCCCACGTGCAAAATTTATAAGAAACAGTACGGCAATCGCAAAAGTTGTCGTTCGAATTCCACCACCTACAGAACTTGGCGATGCTCCTATAAACATCAACGAACTTATGAAAATATCCGTCGCTTCACTAAAATTCGTTATATCATATGTCGTGAGTCCTGCAGACCTTGAGGATACCGAATGGAATAACGCTGAAAATAGTTTTTCATGCCAAGCCATACCTTTGAAGGAATGCATCGATTCTAAAATAAAAATCATGACAGTACCCCAGATAAGGAGAATACCAAAAGTAGTTGTCGTAATTTTAGTGAATAACGAAAAACGGAAATGAGGAACTTTTGAAGAAAAATAACTTTTCACTTCGATTAATACAGGAAAACCGATAGCACCGAGAATAATTAGTATCATCGTCACAGTCTGAATGAAATAATCATTAAAATACGGAATTAACGATGCTTCGGTAATATCAAATCCGGCGTTCGTCGTCGCGGAAACCGCCATGAACATTCCGTTAAGGAGGGCTTCGCTGAATGAATCATAAAATGGTATCATATAAACTGTAAATATAATCCCTCCAATAATTTCAATAAGAAAGATGATTTTAACGATTTCCCTAATTAGATGCACGACCCCCGCAAGACTATACTGATTATGATCTACCATAATCAGCTGTCGCTCGCGCAATCCGATTCTTTTTTTAACGAGTAGCCAAAAAAAAGTACCAATCGACATAATCCCGATTCCACCGAGTTGTAGGACAAGCATGAGCATACAAATTCCAAATACCGAATAGGTTCCTCCGATGCTAATCGGTGTAAGTCCCGTAACACTTACCGCACTGACCGCAGTAAACAAACTGTCGATGAAGCTAATCTCCACTCCTGGTAAATATACACCTGGGAGATTCAATAATAAAAACGAAAACGCGATTGCCAAAAAATAATAAAACACAATAATTTGTGCAGGGGTGAATTTACGTAAATTGTCACGTGAGAATTTCATTCGGGTCATCTTTCCTTTCACCACTTCTAAAGTGTGTTGTACTTATTTTAGAGAAGTCAGGAGAAAAATGAAAGCAAGACCCTCTTATACTAAGGAAAATAGAAGCCTTGCTCATTCCCGACAAGCCTAATGTAACTCGAGTGGTCAGGAGCCTAGATAATAAATCTCCAAATTACAACGTATCCAAATATTAAAAACCTTATAATTTCATAAAAAAACCTATGAAACCCTTGCCTAGTATAAGGCAAGGGTCTCACTATCTTTACAACTTATTCCTTCGGTATCGCACGCCTTCTTGTTTCTCGATCAAAAAGGCTATAGATGATTGGTACGATGTAAAGCGTAAGCACTGTTGAGCTGAGTAGACCACCGATGACCGCAATTCCCATCGGTTGGTTCATTTCAGTTCCTGCCCCAATACCTAGCGCGAGCGGCAACAAACCTAGGATTGTCGTTAGTGCCGTCATGAGGATTGGGCGAACCCTATCTCTAACAGAGGCAATGATTGCATCATACGAGCTAAGTCCCGCCTCTTTACGCTGATTAATGTAGTCAACAAGGACAATTCCATTGTTGACTACAATCCCTACAAGGACGAGAATCCCAATGATTGCTGTAACACTGATAGGTGTACTCGTTGCAAATAAACCAAGTGTTACACCAATGACCATGAGTGGCACGGAGAACATAATGACAAATGGATATTTGAACGATTCGAATTGAGCAGCCATAACAATATAGACCAGTACTACTGCAAGAAGAATTGCCATGAGCATGTCATTGATGGCATTTTCGAATAGTTCTCTATCCCCACCAAAAGAGATGTCAACTTCTTTAGGCAAACCAAGCTTATCAATTAGGTCATTTACGCTTTCCGTCATATCACCAAGTGACTTGGCCGACTCATATTTCACATTGAATGTAACCGAGTGCGCCTGGTCAAAACGTTGAATAGCAACGGGTCCTTCCGCAATATTGATATCCGCAACTTCGTCGAGTTCCACAAAAGTGCCCGCGGGCGTACGTAGTTTCAATTTTTTCAACTGATCCACGCTGTCGCGAAACTTCTCATCGTATTTAACATAAACAGCAACTACCTCGTTTTTTTTGCTAATGATTTGTGTGGCGAACGAACCAAGTGTGACGTTGTTGACGGTCTGAGCAATTTGATAAGGAGCCAAGCCCTTGGACTGTGCACGTTCACGGTCCACCTCAATCCGAACCTCCTCAACGGTGTCTTGGAGGTTGTTCGTCACTTCCATGACGGATTTTAGTCCGACAAGTTTATCATTCAACTTCGTCACTGCTTCATCTAATCGGGCTTCGTCAGTATCTTGCAACGAAAACGTCAATGTATTTGGATTCGATCCGGCTGCTGTCTGCATGTCGAAACTAACTTTTGCCTTATCGCCTACCGCCTTCAATACTTCCGGCTGTAGATCATCGACAAATTCGAAAACAGAACGTCCACGCTCCTCAAGAGGGACGAGTTTTACATACATTTCCGCCACGTTCGCTTCTGAACCGCCCTGTGCCAAACTTTGTTGGGTCCCCCCCACTAAACTGACGTATACTTCGATATCTTTTTGCTCTTTTAACTTCGATTCAATCCGTTCTACGATTTCGTTCGTCGCAGTGGAAGAAGAACCGTTCGGAAGCTTGACTGAAATGCTGACAAATCCTTCATCCGTCGCTGGGAGGAATTCTGTACCCACTTTGAACAATCCAAACCCACTAAAAACGAGCATAGCCGTCGTAAACAACAGAACAGCAAATCTGTATTTCAATGACCATTTGACAGTTTTTTCAAAACCGTTTAATGTTTTCGAACGCCGTCTTCGAGCTTCGACATTTCCACGCGGTTTTTTCAACATTCGGCTTGCCATCATCGGCACGACGGTCAAGGCAACGACGAGGGATGCGAATAAACTGAATGAAATCGTCAAAGCGAATTCCGTGAAAATCTGACCAATCAGTCCGCTAATAAAAATTACCGGAACGAAGACAGCTACTGTCGTCAGTGTAGAAGCAGTAATTGCACCGCCAATTTCTTTCGAGCCATCACGTGCAGCCTGTTTCGGTTCTTTCCCCATTGCAAGATGTCGTTCTATATTTTCAATTACGACAATTGCGTTATCGACCAACATCCCAATTCCAAGCGCAAGAGCACCGAGCGTCATAATATTAAGCGAGAAATTTGCAAAGTACATGAGAACAAATGTGACGATTACAGAATATGGAATTGCAATTCCAATAATAATCGGACTTTTTATCCCGCGCAGGAAAAGAAAAAGGATGAGCATCGCGAATATCCCACCCAAAACGAGCGATTGGCCGATATTACCGATGGCAAGCTTCACATAATCGCCTTGGTCAAATAAAATATCAGCTTCAACACTTTTGAACTCCTCTTTTTCGAGAAGCTGATCCAGCGTATCTTTAAATGCTTTAGACACATCTGCCGTATTTGCACCAGACTCTTGCAATACAGACATCAAAACAGCCGGATTATCATTCGCACGTGTTTCAGTCGATGATTCAGCTTCAACAAGTGCTACATCCGCCACATCTCCGATTGTTACCTTTTTTCCGTTTAATGGACTCGCACCTACAGTGACTTCCCGAATATCAGAGATTGTCGTCAATGTACTAACAATACGCGTCGTCAATTGTTTACCATCTTTTGTTTCAATCGGTTCACCAGGCATGGAAACATTGTTCACCTGAATCATCTGAACGATATCCGACTGTGCAAGACCATTCGCTTCAAGCTTTTTCTGATCGAGAATGATTTGCACTTCTTCCATCAGCTGACCCGAAACAGAAACGTTAGCCACACCTTTCGTCCGGCGCAACTCTGTCTCTAATTGTTCCGCAATTTTCCGGATGTCTGAACCTTCCGCCTTCGCTCTTAATGACAACTGAATGACTGGAAACTGGGACGGATTGAATTTCATAAATCGCGGGTTGTTGGCACCTTCTGGGACTGGGACTTGGTCCACCCGCTGCATGATGTCAAGTTGTACATCATCGATTTTCGTCGACCAGTCAAACATGAGTAAGATGAAATTAGCTCCTTCTCGCGAAGAAGATTGTATCGATTTCAATCCGGGTGTAGTCGACAAACTAGTTTCAAGAGGTTTTGTTATCTTCTCACTTACTTCAGTTGGAGAGGCACCTGGATAATTCGTCACAACGACTGCGATTGGCGGGTTCAATTCAGGAATAAGCGTCACAGGAATACGAAAAAATGACACTGTTCCAAGAATAATAACGAGAAACATCATTACAATAGTAAATACGGGCCTTTTAATGGAGAAATTACTGATTTTCATTTTCATGTCCCCTTCTTTCAAAAGCGTTACTTCCATCATAGTGAAAGAAAGACGTGACTTCAAACGAGAGATACTTTTCTGTAAAGAAAAGCGTAGATGAGAAAGCCATAAGACAGGCAAAAAATCCAAGTTGACTGTGAAAGATGATAGCATGCTCGCGAAACTTAAATCTTCGTAACCTGTGATAACAGTTACATGATTAGCTTTCTTTCTGGTTTTGAAATGACTATAAGACCTACCTCATGCAGATCCAGTTTCCACAGATTAGACAGCAATAAAAACCCGAAAAGATAGCGTGCCATCCATTCGGGTTCGAACTTATAAAAGACTATATAACTGAATCTCCGGATACTTATCATGGAACCAACGCATGGCAAAGTCATTTTCGAATAGAAAGACTAGATTATCGAACCGATCTTTCACGAGCATCGCACGTTGTCCCGCCATCGATTCTTTCACAGCGTCTTCATTTTCAATCCAACGCGCGACTTTCAAACCAATATGCTCCATACGTACTTCAACATTGTATTCGTTTTTCATCCGGTGCTCGAACACTTCGAATTGTAGCTGACCAACGGCACCAAGTAGCACTTCCTCTGTATGAAGTGTACGATAATACTGTATTGCTCCCTCTTGAACCAGTTGCAAAATCCCTTTATGGAAATGTTTGGATTTCATGACGTTTTTCGCTGTTACCCTGACAAATAGTTCAGGAGTGAATTGCGGAAGTGCGTCGAATTGGAATGAGGATTTACCGCCAATCACTGTATCACCAATCTGATAATTCCCTGTATCATGAAGTCCGATAATATCGCCCGCGACCGCTTCATCTACCGTTTCACGATCATCCGCAAGAAATTGAGTCGTCTGCGTAAGTTTGAACGTCTTAGATATACGCGGAACCGTTACAGTCATCCCACGTGTAAATGCACCAGAAACAATACGAACGAACGCAATTCGATCCCGGTGTGCAGGATTCATATTCGCTTGAATTTTAAAGATGAAACCCGAAAACTCTTCTGAATACGGATCTATTGTGGTCTCGTCTTTCGTGATACGTGGCTGTGGCGCTGGAGAGAATTGCAAAAATGTCTCCAAGAATGTTTGGACACCGAAGTTCGTCAACGCACTTCCGAAGAACACTGGTGTCAAATCACCTTTTGCGATACGCTCCTCGTCAAAATCATTGCCTGCTTCATTCAATAACAGAACGTCGTCAAGCGCTTGCTGATAATAGGACGTTTCCGTCATCTGATGCGGTTCGGCAAGTCCACCATCCTCATTCAATGCGAGGAAACGTTTATCTTCATCGACACGGACCTGCTCGACGCGATTGTTGAAACGATCGTAGATGCCAATGAATTCTTTCCCCATCCCGATTGGCCAGTTCATCGCATAAGATTCGATGCCCAGTACCTCTTCCAACTCTTCCATCAGTTCCAAGGGTTCTTTCCCTTGTCGATCCATCTTATTGATGAATGTAAAGATTGGAATGCCCCTCATCCGACAAACTTTGAACAGTTTAATCGTCTGTGGCTCAATTCCTTTCGCAGAGTCCACCATCATGACTGCTGCGTCGACCGCCATAAGTGTCCGGTAGGTGTCTTCACTAAAATCTTCGTGACCTGGTGTATCGAGAATGTTGACACGCTTGCCATCATAGTCGAATTGCATGACGGAAGACGTCACCGAAATTCCGCGTTGTTTCTCGATTTCCATCCAGTCTGAAGTGGCAAACTTCCCAGACTTCTTCCCTTTGACTGTACCGGCATCGCGGATTGCTCCACCGAAGTAGAGTAACTTTTCCGTTATGGTCGTTTTTCCGGCATCCGGATGGGAAATGATTGCAAACGTCCGTCGGGATGCAATTTCTTCTTTTAAAGGCTTATCCATGGTAATTGTCTCCTTCTTTTCTGCTTTTCTAAGCATAGACAGATTAGATGATGATTTCAACACTTTTTTCTTGTGGGACGAAGGGTAATTGGAAACTGTCATGGCTATTCGATAAACTCTAAGGGCAATCACCGAAACTGTCATGGCTCGGGCGAACTGTCATGCCTATTCGATAAACCCTAAGGGCAATCACCGAAACTGTCATGGCTCGGGCGAACTGTCATGCCTATTCGATAAACCCTAAGGGCAATCACCGAAACTATCATGGCTCGGGCGAACTGTCATGCCTATTCGATAAACTCTAAGGGCAATCTCCAAAACTGTCATGGCTCGGGCGAACTGTCATGCCTATTCGATAAACTCTAAGGGCAATCACCGAAACTGTCATGGCTCGGGCGAACTGTCATGCCTATTCGATAAATTCTAAGGGCAATCACCGAAACTGTCATGGCTATTCGATAAACCCTAAGGGCAATCTCCAAAACTGTCATGGCTCGGGCGAACTGTCATGCCTATTCGATAAACTCTAAGGGCAATCACCGAAACTGTCATGGCTCGCCCAATTTCATTCCCAATCCAAAAGGGCCGCCCTCCAATAGGACAGCCCTTTTATTCAATCATTTCCCGACTAAACCGGTTCCAAATTTCCTCTCTGCTTCCTCAAGCGCGATATCTGCATCGGAATGCGGATATTTCTCCGAGCCGATAATTTGGAAGTCCTCGTGACCCTTGCCCGCGAAAATGATGATGTCATCATGTTCCGCGACGGACACCGCATGGCGCACTGCTGCTACACGATCACCTACGCACGCATAATCGTCATGTTGCATACCCGCTTCGAGTTCCGCCAAAATCGATTCGTACGGCTCGTCCCTTGGATCATCTGTCGTCAGCACGACATAATCGGCAACTGAAGCTTTTTCCGCCATGATAGGACGTTTCTTGCGATCACGATTTCCGCCTGTCCCAATGACAAAAATCAACTTATTCTTTTTATAGGGTAAAACAGCGGCAATCGCTTTTTCAATCGCATCCGGTGAGTGCGCATAATCAATATACATCGTCAGGGGTAAATCTGTCGGTACTTTTTCCATCCGACCTTTTACAGAACTAGTTTTTGCTAAATAGCCGATGATATCCACTGTTGCCATGCCTTTTGCAAATAATGCAGCAATCGCGGCCAACGCATTATAGACACTGAACTCGCCTATCAGCTTCATCTTGACATGAAAATCTCCATCCGGTGCAGAAAGCATGAATGTCGTTCCCTCCACACCTAGAATGATATTCGATCCACGAAACACCGCATCATTCTGGATGCCATATGTAAGCACTGGATACGGCGTCAGCGCCTTCATACGACCGTACCATTCATCATCTGCATTAAGAACTGCGAATTTACGTTGCCTCAAATCCTGTCCAAGTTGGGAAAATAGTAATCCCTTAGCCTGTCCATAACTATCCATCGTCCCATGGAAATCAAGATGATCATGCGTCAAGTTTGTGAAGATGGCAATATCGAATTCTGTGCCCGCAAGCCGCCCTTCCGCAAGACCATGCGAGGACACTTCCATCGTCATCGTTGAGCAACCCTCAAGAGCAGCACGGGCAATCATTCCTTGCGTTGTCAATACGTCTGTTGTCGTGTTTTCAGTTTCGTATAATGTCCCGTCCAAATCAAAACCAATTGTCCCGGAAACAGCAGACGATTCCCCCGCTTGTTGTAGAATCGAATGGATAATCCCACTGACACTCGTCTTACCGTTCGTTCCCGTCACACCAATCATCGTCAGTCGTTTCGATGGGTAACCATAAAATTCAGATACCAATAAACCAATTGCCCTTGATGTATCGTCAACCATGACAACTGCTACTTTTTCAAGGTTGACGTCAACTAGCTTGGAGGCGATGACTACTCTCGCCCCGTTGTCCACAGCCTTCTCTACGAATTTATGGCCATCCACTGTAAATCCTTCGATGCAGACGAAAATACCGCCTGCGTTCACTGCCCGCGAATCAACCGCTATATCCGTTACTGTTGAAGGAACAGTACCCGTCACTCGTTTGACAGGCAATATTGATAGTAATTTCATTGTATCCATGATACTCCTCCGTTCATTCCATCATTGCTGATGTGACATATGCATGAAGCAATTGTGCGGTCGCTTTCAGTGAATCGACATGCGTCCGCTCAAGTGCATGGGATGATTCAATCCCGGGGCCGAACAAGGCATGTTTCACATCAAAGCCTGCCCGAATCGCAGCAGATGCATCCGAACCATAATACGGATAAATATCAAGTTTAAATGGAATATCGCCGTTTTTACAAAGCCTCGTCAAATGCTGTGTTAATGCGTAGTGATAGGGTCCGCTTGAATCTTTTGCACAAATTGAAACTGTGTATTCGTCCGTTGTTTGCCCATCTCCAATTGCACCCATATCCACTGCAATATACTCGACAGTCTCTACCGGAATATTGGAGTTTCCACCATACCCTATCTCTTCATTATTGGAAATATAGAAATGTGTTGTATGCGGAAGTTCCGTCCCCTGTTCTTGCAATGAACGGATGAGTTCCAGTAACAATGCCGTGCTTGCTTTATCGTCCAAATGTCGGGATTTAATGAAACCGCTGTCCGTGGCCTCAAAACGCGGATCAAACGACACGAAATCGCCTATTTCGACACCAAGCGCATGAGTGCCTTTCGCATCTGTCACTTTCTCGTCTACACGCACCTCTATATTTTCTGCGCTCCGCTCTAAACTTCCCGCATTTCGATACACATGGACTGACGTCTTATGCATCAGAATTGTCCCCCGTACATCTTTCCCCGATGCTGTATGAATCAGACAGTATTCTCCTTCGACCGCATTCCAGTTAAAACCACCAATCATCGCCAGCTTCAGACGACCGTCCTCCTTAACTTCCTTCACCATAGCCCCAAGTGTGTCCGTATGTGCAGTGAGGAGTCTATGGCGAGCCGTATCCACTCCTTTAATTGTTGCAATAACTGCACCTTTATTTGTCTTCAAATGGGATACACCTATTTCATCAAGTTCCTTAGTTATAAGAGCCATCACCTTCTCTGTATAGCCAGATGGACTCGGCGTCTCCACTAGCCTTTTCAATAGATTAATTGTCCGTTTTTCATCGAAATCAGATATCATATCCATGTCCTCCTCATTCTAAGTCGAAAATTGTCGTATTCTGTAAATGCTAAATCGTGTATGATTAGTATATAGAAAGTTTCACGAGGTGCCAAATGGGACAACTAAGAGCAATTCATTCACGCAACATATTCATTATACTTTGTTTAATTAGTACCGTCATCTTACATCTTGTTATTTTACCTGTATTAAATAATCGCAACGAAACCATTTCAGCCATTTTCGGTCTTATGTACAGTATTGTTCTAATCATCCTTTACCGACGACGATTGAACCCTATCGTCTTACGTAATTTAATACTAATTGGATGCAATTCATATGTGTTTTTCATGAATTTATTGGGACCTTATCAGGCGAATCTACTCTATCTTTTTTTTCCGATTTTATTAACGGCTGTCTACCATGTGATTTGGTTGAACGTACTCATCATTAGTAGCACAGGTATGGAAGTAGCCATACTTTTCTATTTTTTTAGTCCGAATTATTTATCAGTAACTCAACCTAGCCTACTTTTCGATTTCGCAATAATTTTTATTATAGTTATAATCCTATGTATATTGTATCTATTAAAAATCGGGACGGAATGGAAATCCATTTTCTCCGAAAACAAAAGAATGGATGCTATTCTCACGTCGAAAGAGGGCTATCTTGACCTTTTTTTCGAACATGCTCAAGATGCAATCGCAGTGTTCGGTCTCGACAACAAAATCATCACCGTAAACCCAGCATTCGAGGCGATGTATGGTTGGAAAATAGAAGAATGTATTGGACAATCGCTTCGATTCTATCCCTCATCCGAAGACGAAGTAATCGCAGATAGGATCCGAAAAGTGTTGGAAGGAAAAAGTTACCACCTACTACGAACAAAAGAAATGCGAAAAGACGGAGATGTGTTTGATGCAGAGCTAACAATCGCCCCAATTTATGATAGTGAAGATGATGTTATTGCGATTTCCCTTATTGCACGCGATATTACACTTAAACTCAAAGCGGACATACTTAAAATCGATGCAGAAAAGTTGTTGGCAATTGGTGAAATTGCGGCAAGCGTTGCTCACGAAGTACGAAATCCATTGACCGCTATTTCAGGTTTCATTCAGATGATGAACAATGATCCAACCAATCCCTACCACGCTTATACCGAAATAATGGATAGCGAAATAAACCGCATCGATTTGATAGTAAGTGAATTTCTTGTCCTATCAAAACCCAGTTTAAAGAAATCAACTGAGTTTTATATAGAAAACACCATTCAAGATGTGATCGCGATGTTCAAGCCAAACTTTTTAAATAGTTCGATAGTTTGCGACGTTCAATTTCACGAAGACAGTACAATGATCCCTGGCAATGAAGATGGGATGAAGCAAGTTTTCATCAATCTATTAAAAAATTCGTGTGAAGCACTCAAAAAAAATGGCATCATCACAATCAAAGTCACTTATCAACAAGAGACAGTATCTATCTCCATTCGCGATAACGGTCCTGGGATGGATACTGAAACGATTGGAAATTTATATGAACCTTTTTTCACGACTAAAGAAGGAGGCACTGGTCTTGGCATGTTAATATCAAAAAAAATCATCCTCGATCAGAATGGGACAATAACTGTGACAAGCAAGAAGAATAAAGGGACTAAAACGTTAATTAAGCTACCCCTTACCCCTGTAAAGAAAACCGCTTCCATTAATGGATGAGCGGTTTTACTATTTTAAGCTTATTGCCATACGGCGGAAATGCAAGCTTCATCGGAATCTTCGTGCTCTTCTTCATCATCGCTTTCGTATGTGTAAATACATTAAAACTATCCCTCCCATGATATGCATTCATACCAGAAGGACCTACTCCTCCGAACGGCAAATTCACATTGCCAACGTGTGCAATTGTATCGTTGATACATCCCCCACCGAATGGCAATTGTTCAATGAAATAATCAGCCGCCTGTTCATTTTCCGTGAACATGTACGCGGAAAGTGGTTTCGGTAATTGACGTATTTGGTGAACGGCCTCTCCCAAATTTCCATATGATAAAATCGGCAAGATTGGACCAAAAATTTCATTCTCCATTGCCGCGCCATCCCAAGAAACATTATCAAGCAATGTCGGTTCGATATACAAATCCGAACGATCAAAATTACCGCCATACAAAATCTGCACTCTTTCGTTCTTAAGTATCCCCACCAAACGATCGAAGTGTTTTCCATTAACGATTCTGCCATAATCAGGGCCATCTGTAGCTTCTTTCCCATAAAACTTATGAATTGTCCTGATCATTTCATTCAACAGCTCTTCTTTAACAGAATGATGAACAAGTACATAGTCAGGCGCTACACATGTCTGCCCGGCGTTGACAAATTTCCCCCAGACAATCCGTTCTGCCGCTTTCCTCAAATCAGCTGTTTGGTCAACTAGGGCAGGGCTTTTCCCGCCAAGTTCAAGTGTAATCGGCGTCAAGCGCTCTGCCGCCGCCTTCATAACGACTTTCCCAATAGCTACACTACCTGTAAAGAAGATCTTATCGAACGATGCATGAATAAGTGCCGACGTTTCTTCACGTTCCCCTTCAACGACACGAATGTACTCCGATGGGTATATTTTGCTTAATAGTTTTTTCACAATTTGCGCTGTATGCACGGAGGTTTCAGACGGTTTCACAATTGCACAGTTTCCCCCTGCAATCGCACCGACAAGCGGTTCCATTACAAGCTGGAACGGATAGTTGAACGGTCCAATGATAAGCACAGATCCATATGGTTCACGAATGATGAAACTCTTCGCTGGTTGTAGATGGATGGGCGTCTTAACCGTTTCCTGTTCCATCCATTCTTCAAGATGTTTAATCATATGTGAAATGCTTGATAAGACAAACCCGATTTCTGTCACATACGATTCAAACGGGCTTTTTCTAAGATCTTTATGGAGTGCTTCCATTATTGCCTCTTCGTTCGCAATAATCGCATCTTTTAATTTCAACAGCATTTTTTTTCGGAAAGCCACGCTCCTCGTCTCACCTGTGAAATAAAACGAACGTTGGGTAGTAATCATTGATTCGACGTCCTGTAAAGTGAAATTCAATATGTTTCCCTCCAATCTATTGTTCCCTTCATTCTAATGCCATCCTAAGAGAGGTGCAAATCATTCATCCAAAAGCAATTCCATAAAATCGAAAGAAGTCAATATCTCAAAAGGACTGTCTTTTCATGCGATGCGAAGTTCCGACCAATTGCGCAGTTTCAGAACACCATTCGCTACATATACTGTGTATAACAGTTTTCTTATCTAATCAATCTACAACAGATTGTATGAAAACTGAAAATCAGTATCTCTGTACATAATTTTTTAAAAGTATGCAAATATTTACCAAATAAAAAATCGATTAAGGAGGAAATGGACATGACAACAACTGAAACTTGGTGGGAAAAAATCTTTGAAGGTAATCTTTCGCTAGGGGTCAATAAAGAACGACTTGCCGAACTTGAAGAAGAAAGTTTCCTCTATTTTGATGAACATGAACAGATACAGGAGCAGTTATACTGATTTTTAATTTAGGGGAATTATCGCTTAGCATAATCGTTCAAAAAATATAAAACACCTTTCCATCAAAATGAGGGAATGGCTGTTTTATATTTGGTTTATTCGATGCTACGCCATAAATAAAGCGCAGCATAACTTAAATACGGTGACCAGGCAGGGAAACGAACAAGCATTTCATCCCTCGTCGGCTTACGGTCCATCCCCCATACTTTTTTCAACGCATTTTGTAAACCTACATCCGCAAGCGGAAATAAATTCGGGCGTCCAAGTCCAAACATTAGAAAGCCCTGAGCCGTCCACGGTCCCACCCCACGGTATGACACCAGTTCGGCAGTCACTTCATCGTCATCCAGCTGTCTAAACTTCTCCAGATCCAGTGTCCCATTCGCAATTGCTTGCGACAACCCAATCATGTACTCCGCCTTACGTGTGCTGAACTGCATGTCTCGAAGCTCCGAGACATCAAGCAGTGCAATGCGCTCGGGTGACGGATAACGCCATACCCCGTCAATCTTGTCCCCATATGACTCAACAAAACGCATAAGCAATGTATTCGCAAACGACAAATTAAGCTGTTGATGGATAATGCTCTTCATCAACTCCCCGTAAAGCGAGAAGCTCCTAACAAGCGGCGTTCCCTCATGTTCCATAAAAATCGGCCCAAGATCCGTATCCGCAAAATGCGCACCTATTCCATCAAGCGGCTTATCGAAATGGAAAATCGATTTAACCGCTTCAATTTGAAGTTCATCAACTGCATTTTTTAAAACGAATGAAGGTTGATCTGCTGTACCCATCCCTTGCAGGTTCAGTATGTTCCCTTCTTCCATTGGGATACGCACCAATCGACCTTCTAAATCAACCGAATTTATTGGATCTCCCGCTAATCTCGCAAGCGCCCGGTCAAAGTTATATGTAAATGGCAATGAAAACTGTATGTCAATCGGAAACACCCCTTTTCTTATTTTTCTATCGCCTATTATACCCTAACGAAAAACTTTCCCGAAAAAGTATTGACTTCTTTTCAAAACTCGCTATAATAGAAATTGTGCAGTAATCAAATGCATCATTTCCCACGGTTCCGTAGCTCAGCTGGGAGAGCACTACCTCGACAAGGTAGGGGTCGCTGGTTCGAGCCCAGTCGGGACCATAACGTTGAACCCTTGGTACGTATGGATTTGTAGAGAAACATCTTCCTTTATTGGAAGGTGTTTTTTTGTTTTAAATAATGGTGTGTGCCGAAAGTGTGCCGAATTTTAGTTTCAACAAAAAACACTCGAGTTGGTGGCTGTTTTATGATTGCTTTTTTATCTTTTAATTCTTCGGGTAAGTCACTATTATTTCGACATGATTACATGATCAATTTTCTTTATTTCTATATAAGTTGAATTAAGGATTTACTCTTTACCTTTTAGGGTATGGATTAATAAAAGCCCAGAAGGAGTTGATTCATCATGACACACGAAGTGAAAGTTGCTGAACTACGTAAGGCGATGAAAAATGTGAAAGATCGCCG
>NZ_JADBEL010000048.1 GCF_014873855.1 Sporosarcina limicola
TTTTAGTCGTAAAATTGTCAACAGACCTATTGGTTTGACTACAAGGCTAGTGCAGTCAATTGATTAGGCTGTTTTATTGGGTGCGAAAGTTGAGTCAATTAATATTCAATAATAAAACCGTAGAATTCCATTTGGCCAAAAATAATAAAGCCCAATAAATCTCCTTTCTTAATTAGCCCGTCTTCAATTGCCCATTTTAGAGTTATTAGGACATCATGACCTCCAAAATGACCTGCTTTCTCAATATAATGGGCAGGTGTTCTATCGGGTGGAAGACCAAGGTACTTCATTAATTCAACTGAAAAGTATTTTTGTTGATGAACCATAAAAATCTTTGTTAAATCTTCTACCGAACAACCATATCTTTCACATGCATTAATCAAAGCCTTAGAAGTCATTGAATAAATAAAGGGCTTAATTTCCTTTTTGAATTTATCCATATTAAACTCAACATTTTCCCAGATTGACCCCTTAAATTCCGAGTCCAGTTGAAAAGGTTGTTTTGTTCCACCTTTTTCAAGCAAACCAAGCTCGGGCAGTTTTTCAGTTATTTGAACAAACTCTTTTAATATTAACTGGTTAGCTCCGCGTTTAAGAACAATAGCACAAGCACCATCTCCAATAAATTGTGGAAAAGTACCACCACTTAATTGTTCGGAACAAACAAGCAAAACACAGTTAATTGATTCATCAGCTCGCAGTTGATCGTAGGCGATATGAATCATCGATCCCAATGCATTACACCCACCATATAGATCAAGTGTAGTTGCATGAATTGCTTGAATTTCATCTTGGATTTTCCCTGAAAATTGCCACATGTGATACTCTGCGTTCCAACAATTGGCAATGATTAAATCTATATTTTCCGGAGGAATTTCTGCCTCTTCTAATGCATTCCACGCGGCTCTTACGCCTAACGTCGTAGGATCTTCTTCAGGGCCCGCTTGCCATATTTCATAACACTCTAATCTGTCATAAGTTTTCTTTGGTAATCCAACCTTCTCTGCTATTTCAACTGTAGGTACCTTGTTTTCCGGAAGGGCAAGACCAATGGAAGCTATTCCAATCGACATATTATCACTCCACATATTATACTTTTACAATTGCAGAACTAAAGTTACCATCCACACCCATTGGTATTACGGCTACATAGGAACCCTTATCAATACGGTTATCCTTCATCATTTTGTCTAAAGCCATTAGTAATCCCGCTGAACCCATATACCCATAATCAGTTACCGTTTCTAAAACCTTTGAATCTGAAAGATTTCGATGGTTAACGAATTGTTTTGAAAGAGTATGAGAATGTGAGTGTAGGACATATAACTTGATATCTTGATCAGTTAGATTTACTTTTTCCATAGCTTGAGTTAATAGATTTGATGAATATACCGCTGTTCTGCTCAACAACTCTCGATAGTTCTTTTTGTTATGTACCTTAAAAACAAACTCTCCATTTTTAATATTTTCTTCAATTAGAGGATGTCTGTAGCCACCGACAGCTAAATAATTGATATCATTATATTTCCCAATAGTTTTTGATGCAAAGGAGATAAATTGAAAATCACTATGTCCTTTTTCAAAATGTGCGACTGCCGCACCATCACCCAATACTGCTTCACCTAGTCTTCTATTTTCACTATGGTACTCCCAATGACTACATGCACCAACAATAGAATGGTTTAGATTCTCATCTACTTTTAAATGATCAACCGCAAACTTACAACCTAGTAAGGAAGAGTTTCCTCCCTGATACATGTTATAAGTTAAACAGCGATCAACACCTACTCGATTAAGAACACTTCTACTATTCATCAAATACAAATGATCAGCAAAAGAGTCATTCATATAGATAAATTGATCTACTTTCCGCCCATCGATACTTGACTTTTCATACATATCATTGAAGGCATGATGTGCCATAGTAAAGGTAGGCAATTTATTAGTTGCCCTGGTTATTTTCTGTATATATTCATCTTCAACAATAATATCTTTTGTATCAGTTGGGATATAGACACCCACGGACTTCAATCCAATTGGCTGGTTAGTCATTATATGTATAGAACCCCTTCCCAGCTTTTCGTCCAATATGCCCCTCGTATACCTTCTGTCTTATCACAGGACATGCATTATAGCGGTCATCTCCCATCATTTCACGCATTGAATCTAATCCTCTTAAAGCAACATCAATACCAACTAAATCAGCTAGTTTTAATGGGCCTACTGGTAAGTTCATCCCTATTTGTGCAGCTCGGTCAATTGTTTCTGCATCCGCCACACCTTGCATATAGATCAGGGCTGCTTCATTGACAATTGCTTGAACTAAACGGCTTATAACAAACCCAGGGAAATCTTTAATAACTAATGGTTCCTTATCTATAATCAAACTGTATTCCTTCGCCTTTTCTATCGTCTCTTGGCTTGTCTCGACACCTTTAATCACTTCAACAATTTTCATTTGTGTAACAGGAGAGCAAAAATGCATTCCCACGACTCGATCTTTTCTTTCAACAGCTTGCGCGATATAACCAACAGGGATTGTAGAAGTTGTAGATGCTAAAACTGTTTCAGGTGAACATTTTTGTTCGAGAATTCTAAATAGCTCTTGCTTCAAATCCTTATCTTCATGAACAGCTTCGATGACTAATTCTACATCCCCAGAGAATTCCTCTAATGTACAAGGAATGATTCTAGAAATCAAAGCATCGTACTGCGCTTGTGTTATACGATTCCTCGTCAACTCCTTTTGAAGATACGGTTGCATCTTGTTTTCACCATTTCTTGTTACGGTAAATACATCAAAACCCGAACGAGCAAAACAATGTGCAATTCCTTGACCCATTAATCCAATTCCAATAACCGCTATTTGCCTTTTCATATATTATCCCCCAATCATTTTTCAAGTGTGTTTCCTTTTATTTCATTGATAAAATTACTGACTTCTTATTAATTAAAGTCTTCTTTGCCGCTCCACCTTATTGCTATGGATCCAAATGATAGTCCTGCTCCAAAAGCCAATAAATAAATAAGATCACCTGGTTTTAATTTCCCTTCATCTTGCGCTTCAGTTAATGCTACAGGCATAGACGCGCCTGACATATTCCCATATCGGTCTAAATTTACTAAAGCTTTCTCATAAGGGACTCCTATCTTTTCAAGACCCGTTCGAATAATATTGGCATTTGCCTGATGTGTGAGAAAGTAATCAACATCACTTATTTGCATATTAAGTTCTGAAGACATTTCTTTGGCCATTCTTGGAATTATCGATGTTCCAAAGTCCCATACAGCTCTACCATCCATATGAAAATACTGTAGGCCTTCGTCTACATTATCTTTTGTTAAGCGGAGAGCATCCCCACCCGCTGGCACATAAGCAGAGTAATATCCGGATGGTTCTGACCCTAGCGTTGTATGTAAGATTCCTGATCCGTTCTTCGTTGCTCTAAGGATATAACATCCTGCACCATCCCCAAGAATGACACAGGTTTTTCTATCTTTCCAATTTACAACTCTTGAATTTAATTCCGGAATTACGACTGCAACGGTTTTATACGTACCATCAGCTATAAATCTCGCCCCGACCGATAAAGCAAAAACTCCACCTGGACATCCTCCAGATCTAACATCAAATCCTGGAGTTCCCGTCATCCCAACTTTTTTCATCATTAAGCAAGCCAATTGTGGACTCAAATGATCCGGAGTGTTTGATCCAGAAACGACTAAGTCAATTTCATCCAAAGAAATATTGGCACGATTTACTGCGTCAAGCAATGCCTTAACTCCCATATCAGACGTATTTTCATCATCAGCTGCAATTCTTCTTTCTTTAATTCCAATCTTCTCTTGAATCCATTCATCTGTAGTATCTACAATTTTTTCTATTTCGGAGTTTGTTAAAATCTTTTCCGGCAAATATTTTCCAGTTGATAATATTCCTACCCTTTGTACATAACGGTTCATGTCCATTTCTTCATTCTCCTTATTCAAAATCTGCTGCATTTTCCGAAAACTTAACCAACATCGAACCCCAGAAATAACCTGCACCTATGGTAGCAAAAACGAGAAGATCCCCATGATTGATCTTACCTGAATTATATGCGTCATTTAACACAACAGGTAGTGTCGCAGCGCTTGTATTTCCATACTTATTAACATTACAAAATGTTTTTTCCATTGGCATATCAAGAAGACTCATACATTCTTTAATAATGTTTAAGTTTGCCTGGTGTAATAAAAATAGATCAACATCATTTTTATTGACTTTATGCTTATCTAAAAGACTTCGTATTGATTCAGGTAACTTAGTTGTAGCATTTTCCCAAACACTCCTACCATTCATGTTCAGATATTGTCGTCCTTGTTCAAGTTGTTCTTGACTAATCGGATATTTAGAGCCACCGGCAGGTACATGTACATCCATCGATAATTTTGATTGGATATCCCATCCTAATATTCCTGATTCCACACCCTTTTTCATTCTTCTTAAGATGATTGCCCCTGCCGCATCACCAAAGAATACATAGGTAGAACGGTCTTGTGGATTCGTAATTCTCGACATAGTCTCAGCACCAATAACCATTACATTCTTATGGTTTGGGTTCATTAGAAAGTGCTGTCCCACTACCATCCCATACAACGTTCCAGCACACGCCACTTGGTTTAAGTCAATGGGAATTGCTTTATCCGCACCAATCGCTTCTTTCACAATAAGAGCAGTCGAAGGTAAAATATAATCGGGAGTAAACGTAGTGATCACGATGGCATCGAGATCTTTGGCTAAAATTCCTGTGTTTCTCAAAGCCTCTTTAGCGGCTTCTATACACATATAGGAGGTGGCATTATCACTATCTAGTACTCTTCTTTCAAATATTCCAGTCTTCTCTGCTATCCATTCTTTTGTTGTATCTAAGCAATTCTCAAGATCTTGATTTGTTACAGTTTGGTCAGGAATGTACGCTCCAAATCCAACAATACCACTGTTTACTTGATTCATCCCTGGCATGGTTCCTACTTCTATCTTTCTATTAGCTACATTTATCCCCATAATAATCCTCCATTCACTTCCATTACATGTCCATTTATATAACTGCTTTCATCACTCGCCAAGAATACGACACTTGATGCTAACTCTTCCCCATACCCGGGTCTTCCCAGTGCAAGTCGCTGCCTGTACTTCTCCCAGATTTTTTCGCTCTCCATTAATTTCTTCCCCATTCCTTCTTCAAATACCCCCGGCTGTATACAATTAACAGTAATATTGCCATAACGAGGGAGTTCAATGGCTAATACTTTTGTTAACATTTCAAGGCCCGCCTTCGAAGAGCAATAATTGGCTTGTCCAATATTCACACGCGTAGCTGCCGCCGATGAAATATTAATAATCTTGCCCACTTTCATTTCAATAAAATAAGGAAGAACTGATTTTATGCAATTAAATGGACCAGTTAAATTGGTGTGTAAAACCTCGTTCCAATCATCCAAAGACATGTTTATAAGTAAACTGTCTTTGTTGATTCCAGCATTATTAATTAAGACATCAATCTGATTAAATTCCATTAGAATACTTTCTATTAATCTATTAGTAGAAATCGGGTCTTTCACATCAACCGTAAAGTAAAATGCATGATCATACATTTCAATCCACTCTGGTGGAGAGATATTGCGGCCTGTAATAATAACCGTTCCCCCCTCACGAATACACCCTAGCGCCATTGCCTTTCCTAACCCTCTACTTCCACCAGTAATGATAATAACTTTATCATTAAGCCTCATCTTACCTATGCACCTCTACTTTTTCGTTAGCGATCCATCACTTTAATGGCATCAGCAACATTAATTTTATTTACACCGTGTTGACTGACTAGTTGGGCGATCATGACAACGACTACGAAGAGAATAATTGTCAAGAGTATGCTTATTGGATTAATGTATAGCGGAAACGTAAGCATGTCGTTATTGTAAAATAAGGAAATTGATAACATCCCTTCTATTCCAAAGATAATTCCCAAAATGACACTTATAATCGCGATTAAACTATGTTCTATAGCAAACATGCGTAAGATTTGATTTTTGGAATAACCAAACGCTCTTAAAGTAGCAATTTCATTCTTTCTTTCAACAACGTTAATGAAAATAACAGAAAAGAGTATTGAGGTCGCTAGAATAATCGCGAAAATAAACATGACTAAAATAAAAATATTAAACAACCCCATAAAATCATTTAATTGGGTTCGCATTTCCCGGTTATCGTGAACCGTCATAACATTTTCCATTTCACTCATTTGCTCTTTTATCTCTTTTTTATTCCCAGATACCTCCATTAAGGCTTTGTTAACCATAGGCTCTGAACTTCCCATGAAATCTTTATTCAGTTCAGAAAGATTTTGTATAATGATTGACCCTACTGGGAGATTAATAATTCCTTTGACAGTGTACAACCTCTCCTTTTTATGCAAGGCTGATGTTACCAAAATTTTATCTCCTGCTTTAATACCTAATTTACTTTGGACACTCTTTGAAATAAGAACACCATCTTTAGGAATATCTATTTCATCTGATGATAAATTTAACCACTTTATATTTTCAAACACCCTGTACTGATCTTGATCATTTTCCATTCCACGAAGCATTGTTTGTATAGCTTTACCTTCCACAGACACAGTAACAGGTATATCTAGAACACCCTCTGTATTTTCCACTCCATCAACTAATAATGACTCCTTGAATTTCTCTCCTTCTATCGGTTCTTGTAAGACCACAGATAAATCGTAATTTTCCACGACGTCAAATTGTTGATTAAGCATATATTTTACCGAATCCAATAAACCGGATGTTGTAAAGACAAGACTTATTGAAATAGCGATGCCAAACGTTGCTAATCCATACCTGAAAATGTTTCTTATCATATTACGGATTAGCATTATTAATGTAATGGGTAAGCGTTTTATATATCGGTCAATTCTTTTCATTAACCATTTATAGAACTTTGAATCCTTGGTTGGCAGAGAGTTTCTCATAGCTTCCACTGGTAGTAAGTTTGCCGCTTTTCTTGCAGGGAAATATCCCGCTAATGCTCCAATTGAAACACTAAAAACAATACCTATAAGCCAAAGATACAAATAATCCTCTTCTACACTAAAAGGTAATCCAATTCTCTCTCGATATATCTCATAAACCTTCCCACCTAAGAAGGAGCCAACAATCGTGCCTGTAATTCCTCCAATAACGGACAATATTAGTGAAAACTGGAGGTAATGCCACTTAATTTGCCTTTTAGAATACCCAAGCGATCTCAATGTACCAATAATTGGGCGTTGTTTATCTACTAGCCTTGTCAATAGAATAAAGATAATGAATCCTGAAATAGAAAGGA
The DNA here is from genome assembly GCF_014873855.1 of Sporosarcina limicola. Lineage (GTDB taxonomy): Bacteria > Bacillota > Bacilli > Bacillales_A > Planococcaceae > Sporosarcina > Sporosarcina limicola. Next base: position 7,376 of record NZ_JADBEL010000048.1, read on the forward strand.
ATAATACTGGGAAAAGATAAGCTAACTCCTGAAAACCCTTCAAGTCCATTTTTAATAGCTCATAAGAGATATGCTCTTCTTTCTCGATGACATCAATCACTTGAAATTTTCCCAATACTTCAAGTACTTCACCCTTAATACCTTCTACGTCATCTGAGTCAATAACAACATCATAAGATGAAATTCTCTGTCCAAGTTGATTGAGTACATCTTGTTCCACAAAGAATACTCCAAATTCATTAGGCGATGGCATAACATTGGAACGGTCCTTTGCTACCCATAAATATTCCGGTGAACTTATTATCCCTGATACCTCTAAGGTTAGAGTATCTGATAAACCCGAAAGTGTTAGTCGATCCCCTGGATTAATATTATGAGCATCAGCGAAATGTCTTTCCACCAATATGGATTCTTTTCGTTCCGATAAATATTCCCCTTGTAAAAGCTGTACTTTATTAATTTGTTGGTTATCACCGATAGCAACAACTCTAGCTTCTATCTTTCCGAGGTCTTTTTTATCTTCTATAAGCACTGCTGCAGAAGCTATTTCCCTTGCCTCTGCATGCCCTACATTCTCAATGTTTTTAATTTTGTTTATTTCTAAACTAGGATCTTCAGTTGTGCTAATTTGCAGATCCGCAAAATTCATTTTTTTGTAAGTGTAGTCATAGCTGTCCTCTAAGCTTAGAAATGCTTTATAAGAGGCTATAAACATTCCAATTCCGATGGTCGAGATAACGACAATTAGTAAGCTTTGCCAAAACAACTGTCTCCACTCGCGTAACAGTTTACGGTTTAACATGATTTCATTACACCTCAGCTAGGGATTTTGGAGTTATATTTATCTTATCTTCAACGATTTCGCCATCTCTTAAAAAGATTGTCCGATCTGATATTTCACTTATCTCCTCATCATGTGTCACAATAATGACTGTTTTCTTCTCCTTCTTAGCTAACATATATAATAATTCTAAAACCTGTTTACCTGACTTCGTGTCTAAGGCTCCCGTAGGTTCATCACATAATAGAATAGATGGATTCTTCGCAACTGCCCTAGCAATGGAAACACGTTGTTGTTGTCCACCACTTAGCTGGGCTGGAAAGTGTTCCTTTCTGTCAGATAGACCAACAATCTCTAGCAAACCATGAATATCCCTAGGTTTTTTTACTATTTCAGCACCCATTTTAATATTTTCATATGCTGTAAGAGTTGGAATTAGATTAAAGAATTGAAAAACAAAACCTATTTTTTCCTTTCTGTAGTCCGTTAATTTCTTATCATTCAGGTCTACTAATTCCATATCACAGCTATTAACACTTCCTGATGTAGGAGTATCCAGTCCGCCGATTATATTAAGTAGTGTGGTTTTCCCCGAACCGCTTGGCCCTAAAATAGTGATGAACTCTCCTTGCCGAATCGTTAATTCATTTACATTTAACGCTTGGATTGTTACTTCGCCTACTTGATATTGCACCTTCACATTTTTTAAAGATATCACTTCATAATCCCCCTATTGTAGTGTCATGCCAATCGAAATCTGATTTTTTAAATTGTGCTTGAATCTTATAGAATATGAATATAACAACCCACAATTTTATTGATAATTCTTATTACACTTTTCAATGCCAAGGAACATGATCGAGGACAGCTGGAAGTACTGGTCGACGATAAAGAATGCATGTATGTATTTGACCGTGGATACCTGGATTATTTGCGATTCAATCGTATGACAGATGAGGGGTATTTCTTCGTCTCCCGCTTGCGTAAGAATGCGGTAGTGCACTCGCTCAAGAGCTTCGAACTTCCAGAAAACTCAACGGTGCAATCAGACGAAATGGTTATCATCGGCACTTTGCAGAATCGTACAGAAAACGCTTTTCGCCTTCTTAAAGTGTTAGATTCCAAAGGCACTCAGCTAAATCTGATTACAAACCGATTTGATTTGCCTGCGGATGAAATCGCGGAACTGTACAAATCCCGCTGGGCAATAGAACTATTTTTCAAATGGATGAATCAGCATTTGAATATCAAAAAGTTCTATGGACAAAGTCAGCGAAGCGTACATAACCAAGTTTATCTTGCCATGATCGTGTATTGTTTAAATGTTTTAGCGCAGCTACAGACCAAAAGTAAACGAACCTAACTACAGATATGTCGTTATCTAAAAGCAGCTTTATGGAAGCCAGCACATATTTGGATTAGAAAAATCCAAGGGAAAAGCGTGCCCTAACAGCACTAACTTGTCTCTGATACGCTAGTCAATGGCTTTAGTTAAAAGATGGATATTCGCTACCTTTATTCTGGTATTCCCGTTGTTTCTTTTGAAATTATAAAAATAAAAATTAAAAATGCAGGACAAGTTTATGCGACGCTAGTGATTGAGAAGATAAAATGATGAACGAAGAATATGATTATCTGGTCTGTAAAGCAGGAGCTGTATCTGCTAGCCCGTGCCTCACATAGCAATAGCGCATTATTCCATATACGCTTACAGCGTCTTATCTACTTGCAATACTATGTGCTAATACTTTGTTTCTTTCATCTAAGATAAAATGCAAAAGTATCTACCGTGTAATAATTACTTGAGTTAAATTCCTTCTAAAATATGCCTTGCCGAGTTGTGGATAATTATCCATTCGATTCCTTTCCTTACACTTCTTATAATATTGATAATAGCACAATTAAATAAACTATTGTTAGAATAACAAAAATAGAGTAGTAAATACCTGGAAAAATATTATGAAAAGTGATTCATTTTGAATAATATTGATTATTAGTATATTACTTTCAAACTAACCTTTTACAAATTTACCCTCCAATGTTAAATATGATTACTGCCCATGAACGTCCCACTCTTCATATGTATTACCATCAGTAAGTAGAATACACCATCATCATTATTCTTTATTTAATTTCTGGCATGTGAGATATAGATGTAGGATACACAAAATTACTGGCCTGGAATCTAGAAAACCACAACTTTACACCGAGTTGCGTGCATCGTTTGACAAGTTCTACTTGAGGCGTCTATCGGTGAGAAAGGTGTTTAAATTGCAGTCTGTTAGGCAACAATAGCAGGGTAATAAAGTTTAAAACTACCGAAATACTGTAAAAGTAACCAAAGCCCAAGTGGTGTAATAAGGAAATTGTAGTAATACCCTTTATCGCCTAAATAGAGTGTGTGTCAGACCAACGACTGATGACTTGCCGGGAGTAAGCCCCGATAGAATTACAGTTTAGAATTAGTCAGTGAGGGAATAATCGCTTGACAAAAGTATTAACATTACCTTTCGTAAAGTAATTCATATCGCGGTTAGAGACTGAGGGGCTAGATACGTGAAAAAGATGATATTTAAGTTTTAAACAATGGTACTTGCAAAGGAACGTCAGAAATGGTCAACGCTTCTTTAAAACAAAGATTGCTCCAAATTAATCAGGATCATATAAACAAATTAATGACCGATGAAGGATAAACCCAAACTATAAAAAAAGCGCACCCTTTGGGCACGCATGACTATTATCCAACTATGACGATTTTTCAAATTGATTAGGTGGCTCATTTTATGTTGTGTTGCAAGTTATTGGATCATCTTTGAGCAGGATAAATAAATATAGTATTTCAGGATCTGTCAGCAGCTTTTCAGATATTCACACATGGATGCCATCTCGCTCGGTCGTTTCCGCGAGATTTAAACAATAAGCGTTAGCCCTTGCTCCAACGTGGCAATATAGTCAAAGAATTGGCGAATCTACAAACATCATGGCGATATGTCATCGTCACCACTTTGATATTACGTTTCTCTTAGATTGTGATATAGAAACCGTTTATTTACTAGAACTTGGAGCGGATAATGTTATATTATTTAACCTAACAATCTTATCATGGGGTTCACCTTTGTTATCTTTAGTCCTGGCAGAAGAAGAATTTCTATCAAGTATCTTACTAGTTACTATCTTCAGTTTGGCCCGTTTGTTAAAGAAAGGGCCTTATTTTTCTTCACTCAAATAGGCCTTATCGTAAATATCTGTAGTGAATTAGAAATAAATTTATGAACTATCTTATTAAAAACCTTTGGCTGACAAAGATTACTAGGATCAAAAGAATTTTCGATTACCTTCAGCTCTGAATTTTGAATGCAACTTGATACCTGTTCCATCATTTTTTTACCCAATTTAGTATGGTCACCTACTAAACAGAGTGTAGGAATTTTAACCTTTGATAACTGTTCATTAAATCTAATTCTATTTATTGCTTTCCTTTGGAGTTTCGTTTCATATGTCCTCATATTAAGGATAATGCCCTCCATTTCCCTGCATGCTTTAGGCCATTTTTTATAAGAGGATTTCGTTAATTTCGCTAACCACTTTTTGGGTGCATGTAAAATCCATGTTTGATGGGCTCCTACCATCGCAAAAAGTTTTTGATAGGAATCAATTGAGGTATCGCAAAAACTGTCGACTATAACAAGCGATTTAACAATTTCCGGGAATTTGATTGCTACCTGTTGAATTAAAACCCCACCATATGAAACACCAATAAATATCGCTGAGCGGATTTCTAAAAAGCGCAAAAGCTCTTTAATATCTTCCGCTTGTTTATTTAAAACACTTTCCACATCACATTCTAATAAACCCGATTTCCCATTACCTCTTAAATCAATTAGAATTATTTTGAAGTGTTCTTGAAAATAATCTACTTGTGGCTTATACATATCAGATGAAGCACCTAATCCATGAATAAAGACTAAAGGCTCTCCTTCACCATAACACTCATAATGTATATATATACCATCTTTAGCTTTTAAATACGGCATGACATCCCTACTTTTCTCGGTTCAGATTTATCTTCCTTGTTTGCGTTAATAAAAATAGAACATACTTATTGGATAATCACCCACTCTTTAACTATAATACAGACTTACATTTGATTCACTTTTCAACTATCGTTAGCAATAGGTAAACCTCGGAAGTTGCCTCCGGATTTTCCCCTGCTCCCCACCGAACGTGCCAGTTTCTCAGCATTCTGCGAACAACCGCCTTGCATACAAAGTTGAGAAATCCATCGGATTGGAGATGTTTTGTATCTTCCGTTGGATACCGACCCGTATTATTCATGGTGCAAATCATCGCAGGATGCCTATATGAGTGCTACCAAGTTCACGGGTGTGAGGTTAGTCGATATGCCATAGGGGGAAATGACTGACGACACGATTGATTCCCTAAAACATTTAGACAAATTGTGGATAGTCGTGGATGATAGCGTTCCATTCTCGTTTAGCAACTGGAATTCTTATATAGACAACCTTTATGAAAATGTGTGGATTCCATTTTACCTGATTCACAACAATCTTTATACATTTTCACGATTAAAAGTTTTTGAGGAGTCGGGGTTCCCCATAATCACTTGCCTTCCATCCCTTTACGAAGAAATAGCGCTGAGCAATTATGAAAAAAACCTTTGAATTTCAAACAAGAGACGCGTACTGAGTTAGGATACGCACTATTCAAGGCCATGGGGAGATGAATCAGAGAAAATCGCATTAAAGCCAGCACAAATCCCCCCAATCATCCTTCCAGATTACATTCGTAAGGATGATTGGGGCAGCTTGCCCATTTTGTGCTGCCACCATGCAAAAGGTGTGGAAGCAAGAATGGATGCATGGACGGTATTATTTTCTATGCCTTGATATCGGCTATGCTCATATTTGCATTTTGTCTTCCATCACGAACGCTTTCATAATAAACTTATGATTCTACCACCAGGCGATATTACAAAAGAACGACTCAAAATAGATACACAAATCATTAGACTCCATCCAAATCGATAATAAAAGGTAACTTCTTGCATAAAAGAGATGATTATTTTTTGTTCCGCATCCTTTTCACATAACTGATCTTAGTGTCGAAATTTCTTTATCAACACACCCCAGGAAAAGTTCCATTAACTCTTCAATCCGTTTTTATAGCTGTATGTTAAGATACCTGCGTTGCTCTTCCCTGCTGTGATACAGAAACATATATACTAAAGTTTCATCCATTATTCCACATACAAGCTTCATCTAATTCATATGTGCAGATTTCCCTTCGATTCTTTCAATTCATCCTGAATGGCTGCCATAGATTGATCAATAAGTTTCAAGTATGGAACGCTTAATTTGAAGTTACCATTTTCAAATTCCTCTCGATTTTTGGCTAATATCGTGAGAATCATTGGTCGATAATTCATGTTTTCGAAGTGTGGAAATGAGTCGGATGGAATTAACATACATTTACCCTTTATTCACTGTACAGAAACTGATCTTCTAAAACTACTTAGAAAAATATATGAAATCGTAATCTACTTCTCGACTATGTCAACCTGTAGTTAAATAAAGCTTTTACGGTGTCTGCCATGGACATCGCAAAAGCATCAAATAAATTTTCGTACAAAGAAGCGTTAAACTATCGGTATTTACACCTTTCTCAATTTTAAATATGGTTTCAATAGCGATTCCGTTCTCTTGGTAAGTTCCTTTAATGAGATTTTCATTTCAATTCTTCAGGGCTTAATTACCTCAGCCATAGTGTCTGACATTTTATGTGCAGCTGAATCTATCTGATTAAACGAAGAATATTACACCACACATTTTTCGACATGCCTTTTCAATCATTTCAAAAATCAATGACGTGGATATTTATGCCATTATGAGAAGCCTCGGCCATGAGAAAATTGAAACAACGATGAACTACCTAGAAAAGGTATTTGAGAAAGAACGTCATGCGATTCATGCATGGAAACCAGACTTATTCGGAGAATTTCGCCGATTGTATAATTAAGCGAGACACCAAAAAAAGACATGTCATGATACACTCAATTTATAACCTACAAGAGTTAATAAGGAGAGTGTA
>NZ_JADBEL010000049.1 GCF_014873855.1 Sporosarcina limicola
AATCCCGCAAGTTTGATTAATTGGCGTGGATGATCGTAGTGAGCAAAGCTACCGATTTCGGACAATAGATCAATAATCGTTGTGTCCCCAAGGCCGGGAACCGTTTTAAGATAGTCATACTCTTTAGTTGCTTGAATGAGCTCTGTCAACTTCTCCTGAAGGTCATGAAGCTCTGTGTTGATTTTGTGGTAACGTTGGACGAGTGTGGTGATTTCAATACGGGCCATCGTCTGTCCTTCTGTTACACCAATAGAAATGCGCGCCTGTTCAATGAGTTTGTTTATTTTCGGCTTCTGTGGAGATTTTAACCCCTCCACTCCCCGATACAGTTCCAGTAGTTCCGCAGGCTCCTGCGGAGCTACATCACTCGGGAATGGCGTACACTCTAATGCAGCGAGCGCCATCTTTCCGAAAGAGGGGAATACCTGCGAGAACTCTGGAAAATAGCGATCTGTCCAGCGAATGAGTTTGTTTTTGATTCTCGCTAACTCCTCCACTAGATTGTCACGAAGTGTGGCACCGACACGTAATTCTGCCTCTATTTCTTTTAAGAGCCGTGGATAACTGTAACGACCGTCTTTTACCAAGCGAGCGATGACAAGCGCATCCTTCGCATCGTTTTTCGTCTGCAAGTTATCGTCAAGTTCCTTCGAACGCTTGACATGCAACGGATTACACATGACGAGAGGGATTCCTCGTTCGTCAAGGAAATACGCAAGATTCAGCCAGTAATGACCAGTAGGCTCGATGCCGATAAGGACATCAGTCTTATCAAACTCTTTCATCCCTTCAAGAATTCGCTTATAGAAGAATTCGAATCCTTGTCTGGATTGATGAACCGGAAATGATTTCTTCAGGAGCAGGCCACGCTCATCGACCATGCAGGCATAGTGAGTTTGTTTGGCGATATCCATTCCGATTACAAGTGTTTTGTCAGTGACTTGATTAATTTTTTCATTTTGTTTAAAATTCATAGTAGGTCCTCCTTGGTATTTAATTCAGGGGTCAACTCGTACGGATTTGACACCCCACATCATACCAAGAGGGCTATTTATATTTCAAGCCCTGAAAAAGTTTCTAACAGGAATGCTTATATAGTCGAAGTTAAATATTTTTCCGTGTAATACTGAACAGTGTCTTCTAGCCCCTTTAGAAGTGAATGATGTAAATCCCAAGATAGTTCTCGACGGGCTTTTTGATTGTCTAAAATGCTTTTCTCAATTTCACCAACTCTTTTTGGTTCATAAGATGGCTGGGCGTTAATCTCCATTATCCCTGCAATTTGGTCGTATAATTCGCTGATTTCTGTTTCTATACAAGAACTTATATTGAGAACTCCTTTAACTTCTTTTTCCAGAGACAATCGGCAAGCAACCGCTACATCTTTTACATAGATAAAGTCTCTAGTTTGGCTGCCATCATAAATGTCAACTGTTTCATTAGCTAATAATCGATTAATGAAAATTGAAATCACACCCGCTTCACCATTTTCATTTTGTCTTGGTCCATATACATTTGAAAAACGTAATATGCAGCTATCTAGCCCATTTAAAGTACTGTATTGTTTAATATAATTTTCTGCTGAGTATTTTGAAAGTGCGTAAAATGACTGTGTATGAATTAGATGGTCCTCGTCCACCGGTAGATATAGCGGTTCACCATATACAGCTGCCGTTGAGGCAAATAAAAACTTCTTCACATTGTATTTTTTCGACAAATCAAGAAGTTTAACAGTTCCAACCGTATTCGTAAAAAAGTCTAAATAGGGATTAGTCATAGACGCCATAACTGAAGCTTGTGCGGCTAAATGGATAACATAATCTGGTTTTTCTTGCTTAAACACTAACTCCACCCTCTTGTCACCTAAATCCATTTGATAAAATTTTACTTTTCCAGGAATATTACCCTGAAAGCCGGTCACAAAATTATCGATTGTTACGACTTGGAATTTATGTTTTAACAATTCTTCAGTGACATGAGAACCTATAAATCCCGCACCTCCGGTAAGTAAAACTTTCAAGTTTTAAGCCCCCTTTTTTCTCCTTGTTTCTTATTGGAAGAAGGAATCCAGGCTAGTGCCAGCACAAGCCAAAGATATCTCCAATGCAATGTATCGATAAAAAAACTGTTAAAAGCTAATCCAACAAGCGATGCAAATATGACGAGATATAGCGCACTACTTTGATCTTTTATTCGCCAAAAATGTTGATGAGACTTATGCAGACTACAACTAAACAAAACAAATAAGGATAACAATCCGACTATGCCATTTTCAGTAAAAACTCTTGCATAGAGACTATGCGGAGAGTACTGGAAAGCTATTTCTGACTGTCCACCCCCGATTCCAAAAGGGTTCTTTAGACCATTTAAAAGCGCTGCCTTTTGCGTATCAAAACGATCATTATCATAGTTCTGATAGCTAAGCCGTGAAATGAGTAAATCCTCTACCGCGGGAGTTTGAATGAAATAAAGGATTGATGGGACGCCAATGAGAAGCAACAGTAAAACAGTTTTAAATCTTTTTCTAATAACTTCTTTTTTATATATAAAAAGGTAAATGATGAGGGATATAATAAAATTTCCCCAAGCCGCTCTTGAAAAACTTAGGACAACCCCAACAGTTAAAATAAGAAAAACGATAAAGTAGAAACTTTTTACAACTGCCGTATTCTTTCGTATTTCTATCATACTAAGCGCAAACAATGCGGGCATCACTAGAAATGGACCAAACACATTTGGATCTTTGAAAAATGCTTTTGCTCGACCGAACATAAGGTATTTTTCACTTCCAGGTAGTAAATGTAAGTAAGAGAGTATCCCTATACTTGCAGCAAACAATGCCGAAAATAAGTAACCTTTCATAATAAATTGTAAATCGGTTTGTTTTAAGTGGTGACCTAGCCCCATTAATCCTATCCAAGTGATAGCAAGATAAAATGTAATACCGGTAAATTTCAAAGAAACTCCAAGTTCTTTCACAAAAAACAGGGAGAGTAAATTAGTTAGTAGAAAGATGCAAACAACTAGTAATGGAAAAACCGTTTCCCTCGTGAAAATATATAATGAAAAAAGAAAACCAAGTAGGACAACGACTATCATGAATAGATCGTAAGGAGACGGTTCAAAGCTAACAATAGAACTAATTGCCAAAGTGACAAACAAGTAATAGGTCAACCATCGATGTTTAGATTCAGTCATTTCCTCCTCCCTTTAGTACCTACTTTCATACCTTCTCATTTGAAAATGGCTGGTTGACGAATATGAAAATCAGTTCCTTCTATAATATGCTTAGCATTTTCTTTTAAATATTTCACATAATCAATAGAGATTTTTCTCTGAAGATATGCATAAGCAGACTTTATTAGTAGTGATCTCTTCCCTAGATGTTCAGTATCTGATGAAACGAAGTGTACCAAATTATGCTTACATAACTTCAATACGAACTTTCGAAGTGCTCGTCCGTTCCCCCCTGTTACGCTTGAAGCGTTTATTTGGATGAGCGCCCCATTTGTTACAATCTTATAGAGCTTATTTGGATTGCGTTTAATTTCAGTATTTCGTTCCGCGTCAGCAATAACAGGGACATACCCCATTAATTGCAACTTATAAAAAGTCATCGAAACCATACTTGGAAATTCGTTAACTGGAAATTTAATAAGTATATACTTTCTATTACCCACAAATGGAAGTAAGTTTTTTTCAATTGCATGGACTAAATGATTTAAATGCCATATTTCGAACTCCTGAAGAACATATTTTTCATTAGGTACAACCCAGGTTTTAACTTCTCGCACAAATTGAATTGATGTGTCTACATTCATCTACTCACATCCTTATTATCAATACTCAGTTACGACACTATTTTTGGTTGAATAACTCCTATTCAATACGGTACCCAAAATAGATGCCCCAACCTTTTCAAGTTGCTTCAGACTTTTACTTGCCTGTTCTTCTTTCGTACGTCCTGCATCGATGACATACAAACAACCATCCACGAAAGTGGAAAGACGAAGAGCATCTACGACGAGTAGTGGCGGTGTGTCGATGATAATGACGTCAAACTGTTCTTTTAGCATGTCGATTAATTGTTCCATTTTAGTAGATGAAAGAACTTCGGTTGGATTTGGTGGGATTGGCCCAGCGCTAATAAAAAACAAGTTTTCCATTTCTGTTTTTTGTATAATCTCTTTCAATTTGAATTGACCGGAAATCATTGAAGTAAGCCCTTTACGTTCAGGTAAATTAAAAATCCGACGTCCTATCGGCTTCCGTAAATTTGCATCGACAAACACGGTTCTCTTTCCATCCATCGCCATAACAACGGCTAGATTTCCACTCACAAGAGATTTTCCTTCTCCAAAGACTGTACTTGTCACTAAAATTGCCTTCGCTTCTTTTTGCGCCATGTGATATTGAATATTCGCTCTCGCTCTTCTAAATTCTTCCATGCATAGAAAGGGGGAAGACACCGCTGAAATTACCCTTTCATCCCAATTAACATCTTTATTTTTGAATGACCTTTGGCTTTTAATTAACGGGATAACACCTAAGTTCGGGGTATTTAGCACATTCTCTACTCTTAATACTGTATTTAACTTGGTAAAGTAAAATTCTTGAACCACTATAATCATTCCAGTTAAAATAAAGCCTATGATGAAAGAGATAAGTATGAATAAAATTGAAGAAGGTTTTACTTCCTTAATGTCTCTACCTGCGGAAATTTCATTCAATATATTAATATTCTCTAAATTCATAAGGATTTTTACTTCTTCCTGAAATTTTGTTGCATATATATTTACAAGTATGGCTGCTTTTTCAGCTGTTTTCTCTTGTGCTACAATTGTTATTATTTGAGAGTTTCCGCTTGATTCAATCGAGATATTATTCATCAAATCCGTTTTAGTATACGAATCTTTTAACCCTGCAATTACTTTGCTTTGCATCCGGTCACTTTTCAATAGTTGTTTATACGTTTCAATGAGACGTAAACTCATCTCAATATCACTTGATTGCAAAACCTTATTGCCTTCTCCCTTCGTCGAATAGTTTACTAACAGATCCGTTTTCGCCACGTAAACTGGTGGGATTATATAACTTATTACTCCTCCTGCCAATGTAAAAAGAAATATAACTAAAATAATCATCACGGACTTTTTTTTGAATAAGTTTGCGATTTCTTTCACATCTAGCCCATTTCTCATTCGCACTTATCCACTTCAACATGTATTTTATCCATTTTTCAACAAGCTCCCTTACCACGAATTACTAGACCAATTGTTTTTATAATTATTTCCATATCAAACATGAATGTTTGTTTATCAATATAATAATGATCGTATTCAATTTTTTTGCCATGAGTAATGATTGATCGGCCATTTATTTGAGCAAATCCAGTTATTCCAGGTTTGGCTTGTAATCTCTTTGATTGGAATCGATTATATCGTAGAGTTATTTCGGGAATTTCGGGTCTTGGACCAACAAAGCTCATTTCACCACGGATTACATTGATAAGTTGGGGCAATTCATCAATACTTAACTTTCTATAAATCTTGCCGATTCTCGTTATTCGCTGATTTGAAGGTGTTTTAAAGAGAAAATCATCGGGGACACCCTCTGACCAGTCGTAGACATGTATTGCTTCCTGATTTCCACTACTCTCCATAGTCCGGAATTTCCAGATTGTAAAAGGTTTATTATTCTGACCTGTTCTAATTTGCTTTAAAAAAATGGGCCTTCCTGAAAATACGAGAAGTACAGTAGAAAAAATGAACAATAGTGGGATTAAAAGAATTAATAGCAGAAGGCCTACACATACATCAAACACTCTTTTACGAATCGTGTAAGAACTAGTTTTCGACTTCTTAACTTCGATATTGTACTGTACTTTCTCCATTCGACAACCTCCAAAATAGTATAAAATGTATCTCCAATTTGAAGAGTTCTTCCTTCCCACCAATCCGAGATAATCATAAATAAATTTTATTTTCATTCCCGATTTATCCTTAAAGACTCTTCACCCAACCTTATTCGGGAACTGCTACATTCAGAACTAATTGTGTTTTAAAGTGAAAATTCAATCAGATGGGGAAGAAGAGGCGATGCATCATACCTTGATTATTTTTAGTAGGGTAGTGGCACATTATCTTTTAACGATAAACCTTATCTTGCAGCCCAAGGCAATAGTTTTTTACTTACGCCTTAGTTTTTATGGAACTGATGGAATGATAAGGCAATGATGAAACCTCGTTTATCACCTTCACGCTTTCATAACCTTTTTTCACAAGTAAAGAAGTACTAGTAGATTCAATAGCGAAATACGCCGGTGATCACCTATTTATGTTACGATTTAATACGTCCGATTCATAACAGGCTCGAGAAGAATCATTGAAAAACTCATTGTTGAGATTCCTTCTGTTGTAAAAAATGGACAAGGTCACTTTATTAATGCAGAAGAATGAAATTATAGCAATGATTTATAATAGAGCGAATGATTGATGTATTACCCCGCTCACTTAGTAAAATATTCCAAGTTTTTTTACCGAATAACGTCTAAATATCCATTCATTTCAAACTATATTAATGAATAAAAAAACTCTCTGTTTCCAAAAGAAAATGGAAATCAGGGAGGCAGTTTGTAGTTTTTCTATTTGGACATGAGACACATAATCTGCGGGAACATTAATATAATGAACCTGATGTTCTATATAGGTTGAACTAAAGAATCCTACTAACAACGCTCGGCGCTTGGGGACGCCTTCGCTGGAGATTACAGAAAAATCATAAATTCAACATATATAGACAAGCTTAAAAAGTGAATATATCTACCTAATCCAAGCATATCCCAACTAATTTCACCAGCTAAAAAAACAAATTTGGCACTGCTTCAGTAAAATCTAATTCGAGCGGTACAGCTCCACCATCCGTATTTCCACAAAATTCTACTTCCGATTTCCCAATAAAATAGTTGCAATTATCTCAAGTTGCAAATCCAGCGAGTACGGATCTTCCATTACAAATTTATCACCAAACTCACCGTACATAGTTTATAAATATTCCCAATTATAATAGAGGGTTTGCGCTTTTTCAAGGTTTTATTCTGCAGAAGTCTCCCACTTCTATATGTGGTGTGATAAATAAAAAAATGTGTAAACAATTCAACAATGGTTTGAAACCACGCTGAATTATCTTCACATTTTACTTACTCTGTCATAACAACGTATAAACAAACGCTCCTAGTACTAACAGAAAAATCACTATAATCATCCACTTCAAACGTTTCTCTATCACTTTACGATTCGAATAATTGCCGCCCACTCCACGTACTGGAGACACTCTAACCGCTCGTTCCGCCGGTAAAATAGTGCCTAAAATACCAATTACGATTGGTATGAAACCCGTCGCGAGGATAAATACTAGTTCATCAGTCGGAAATTGGCCATACAATCCCCACATCATGCCAAACGCTAAAGCAAGCCCAATAATTGCTGCAAATAGCCCGCTGAACATGCCTTCTATTAAAATAAGCAGACGTACATTGCGGTCTTTCCACCCAACCGCCTTTAAGAGAGCAATCTCCCCTTGCCGTTCAGCAATATTTTGCCACATAATTTCGGCCGTTGTTAAAATTGCAATCATTAATGCGACGGCCATCGCTGTATAATGCACAGGCCCAACTTCCAACGCAACATATTGCCCAAGCCACGTCGTATACATAATGCCTTGTAGACGAACAGTAACGTAGAGGAATAATGCTAGTAAACTCGTTGGCAAAGCAATGGCAATAATCGATAACAAGCTCCTTTTCCACTTTCCAGTGAAATGATTAAATGCCATCGACAATAATCCTCTCGTTCGCACCATTCGTCCACTCGCTTTGGATATCTCTCCCGTTTGCATGGCTTCATATGGCGAAATCTGGCGCACTAACAATCCAGGAATAACCGCTCCCAACACATAGACGACAAATCCAAACAACCCTGTCAGTACAAACCGTGATGGTAACACAGTTGCCCCTTCCGTTACATAGACAAACCCTAACATCATCCATGAAATAAGTGCTACAAAAATTCCGAGTATGGCAGATTCCATGAATAATAATTTACTCAATTGATTGGGACGCCAGCCAACAGCCAGCAACACCGCAAACTCTTTTCTTCTTGCTAAAAGGGAAACAAGACTCGATGCCCACACGTAAATCACTGCAACAGCCATCGTGCTAACAATCAATCCTGAAAAACCAATTTTAGCCTCTCTAAAAAGGGTAATGGATGATCCAATACTCACCCATGGTTGCTGAAACCAGCCCAATGCTTCTTCTTCATTGATGGCTGGGACATGGACGAGCGTCGGTTGTGGGGAAGAGCCCAATGTGATATCAGTTAATAAACCGGTTTGCTCTTCAATTTCCCGGGCAACTTTTTCCACAACTAGTTGGCTGTCATCGGACAACTCCGCAACGCCTGCAACTCTTATGCGAATGGCAGAAATCGGCTTGTCCCCCATAAAGAGTTCTGCCGCCTCAATGGTTGTCAACATGCTCGGTGGCGTCGATAAAAAGTCCATTGCAAAACCTGCTGGCTTTAGCAACTTAGGTGGATTAATTGGATTATCATTGGCATCAATGACCAATTCCGCCGTTGTAGGTCGATACGTTTCCATCGGTAATTCATTGGTCGGATCCTTCGAAATCGCTAATTGACTTGCATCATAAAAGCCAACCCATTTGGGCTCTAAGCGCGGATACTGACCCCCGTGCTAAAACCAAACGAATTAGATGCGCGAAAACTTTTAAATTGTGGATCATGTGGTATTTCAGAGGTTTGTAATTCATAGGCATAAGGCCATCTTTCAGGAAAAGGACTTAACACATCCTCATACTGTAAAGGACTAGGACGATTACCAAGGTGTACTTCACGATTCTGCAAGTAATCCTCCAAGAAAGGAGTGCCTGTTTCCGCATCACTACCGGAAATACTGTTCACTATCCGGTAATAGACCTCTTTATCCGTATAGGTATAGTTTTGACGATCTACCGCTTCGAGTGTATCCAAATAAACCTGCCCGCCGTTGTCCTCAAACATCTTCAATGTTTCATCGGCCACTTCCCGGTCAAAAGGAAGATCCAGTCGTTCAATCGTATAGTTGATGGCTATATCGGTAAACGATTGATTGTTGATGATGACTGGGATATGTGACATACTTAGTTCTGTTTCTTCATCTAAAACCTCATTCATGCTTACATCCTCACTAGTAAAATAACGACTTGACCCATTTTCAACAATGGCTTGATCGAGCCCTATAAGCTTGGCTTCTTGTTCTGAATCTATTCCAGCCAGTAGCATAGCTCTCGTCTCGGTTAATTGATTATCCGGATATCTAGGGGCCATTTCCAGGAAATAGTCAGGTCCTTGCTCGCGGAATTTGTTGCCCATAATATCATTATTCCCAGCGGCAAAGTAATGGCTTACGACAGTACTTTGTTTTCTAATCCCATCATTTGAAACTTCCTCGGTCGTCATTCTGTAAATACCTTCTGGTAATTCCAATTCGGTAAGCTTAGTCGAATATACAACAGAACCTATCATGGCGATGGGGGCTGCTACTTCGACATCTTGGATTGTTTTGGTACGTTCATATTGCTCCCGGCTAATGCCGCCGTCCAATCCACTTAAATAATTGGGATCTAGTAGTCCTTGTTCTTCCGTTAGGCTTCGACTACCCGCAGGACGCACAACAATATCATAGGAAGAAGACCATCTTTGCTGTAATTCATCTACAATTGTTCCTTTATTCGCATCGGAAATACCGACTAAATAAGTCAATCCGATACTAATAATCAGTGCACCGACAAGGAGCAAAATCAGTCGTTCTTTCCTCCGCCACCAATTCTGCCAAATAAAGCGAATCATAGCGTTTCCCCTCGCTCATCCGAGATGACAATCCCATCCTTCATCGTAATCACCCTGTCTGCTTTTGCAGCAAGTAAAGGATCATGCGTGACAAACACAATTCCGCAGTCCTCTTGTTTGTTGAGATTTTGAAGCAGTTCAAAAATAAGCTGCCCTGTTTCCGTATCTAAATTCCCCGTCGGTTCATCTGCCAGCAGCCAACTCGGTTTATGTACAATCGCACGTGCAATGGCAACTCTTTGCTGCTGTCCACCTATTGGGAAGGGAGGGAATTCATTTTATCGACTAAGCCTACTTGCTCTAGCACTTCTTTAGCACGTTGTTCTTTTTTATAGGAAACTTTCCGCGCAAATAAAGGCGAGAGAATATTTTCAAACGCCGTTAACGTGGGTAACAAGTGAAATTGTTGGTAAATAAAACCGATTTCCTCGAATCGAAAGATTGCAGCATCCAATCTTCGGTTACTTGTTCATCCACACATTTCTTGAAATAGCGCCTTAAGGTTTTCACCGAGGGGGTACGGTGCCCAGATCCCAACAAAACGCCAAATTCCTGTGGTTGTACAAATTTGAATTGTTCGATAGATGAAAAGCGAAACCATAATAAGAAAACCAACGTCATCATCCAGTGTTGCATGCCGTAAGCATGGGTTTTCGAAGATTCTATATCCTCATTAGTTACCTCTTGTGCCTTGCGAAACAAGCCTGCAGGATCTATTTTCTGCAAGAATGGGAGAAGAAGAAATCCGCCTGCATAACGAGAATCCAACACTGTTTCTACCTCACTTATCGGATTTGGGATGGAAACAGAGGATGGGGGTATCTGTTCCTGATTCACCCCAATTTCCACATTTCCCTTCATGAGTAATTCGTTTGATTCCAATAGTTCCATTTTACTTTCCACTGGAAATGCTTTCGTATCGATAGATTCCACTTCTGTAATCAGGGATTCTACGAAAGGATCGTACGCAAAGAGATTCAACTGCTCCTTGTGAGCTATCCCTGTTTTTATGTATGAAATCATTGCCATAGAGAGAGAAATACCGTGTATTTCCTGTATAGACCGAACTAACTCATTATAGGTTTTCCCTTTCGTTTCTATGATATATGTATGGATTTCGGGTGTGACTTTTAAATGACTTGGGCCTGTTTTTTGTTTGATCAATCCGAATGGCCCTTTTTCACGATAATCGCGTATAAAGGTATATACGGTTGAAACTGCCCATCCCATTAAGAAGGCAACTTCATCAACTGTTCCTATTTTGGTCTGAATTAATAGTGCAGCTGCCATTCTTTTGGATAGTATGTCATCATTTTTAAAGGCGACAACAGGTGTATGGGGTTTTAAATAGACTACCGTCTCTTTCTTTCCTGGAATAGCTATTAAATTAGAAGTTTTAGCAACAGTAGGTACAGGCTTTTCATCGAAAAGGGTAATTTGTTCCATATCAGCTTAACATCCTTTTTATATATTATATGCAAGATATTATAACACTACTTAGATGAAATGCAAACAATTAATTACAAAAAACTCTTAAAAATAAACGCGAAAAATAAGCCCTAAACCCCTGTTTAATAGGGATTTGGAGCTTGTGCAATACGAATGTCCCGAGTCCTATGAATTAAAGGTTCGATCTTATATTTTTTAGCATTTAAAGTGAGGTACTCATTTGCATTAACAATTTCTATAAAAGAGAATGCTAAATTAATAGTGGCCAAGTTACCCTTCACAATCTCCTGATCAATCCTTCTAACCGTTTGAACTTTTATTGGTTTTGCCAAAACCCTCCAAAGGATGGGTGAACAGAATTCAATATTTGATCGGATAATAGTTGAGCTGTTGTGATGAATATATGAGGAGAGTAACCGGTTTATAAGTTCATTTTTATATCGTTCCGGTAAGTCTCCTAAAGCATTTTCAATTCCAATTGAACTCCGATCATAGGCTTCTGTCGCTAAATTCCCAATATATTCATCTATATCTATAATTTGCATCGGATAATCTACGTTTAAAACATATTTTATACAATCGTCCATCATTGCAAATACTTTTATGACTGAAGGATCTGTGCTTTTTGGATGACCACTAAAAATATGTCGAGTCTCTTTTGCATGTTTTAATATTTTGCTAGCCTCCCAACCAATAACCCCTATTTTATATGCACCTTCTATTAATTGATCATCATTAACAAAGTTTTGAAAGTCATCATAAGATTTTATTTCTCTTCCTAATTCCACTTCTTTATTAAACATAGTTAGACTTCTAAATATAATTTTGTTTCGTAAGTCATCTACAACAGCGTTCCAAAATGCACCTATAGCGCTTCTATATCCACCTACTGGAAGCACTCTTAAAGCTTCTTCTATATAGGTATTATCCTGTAGGTCTTCACGCACATTTATCAATGACTTTTGAATTAAACTTAGAACTTCATTATTTTTAATATTTGTAACCTGATTCGAAGTACTTACTATTTCATGAGTATTTTGCATAATAGTTATCTCCTTAATTAGAATACTACTATTGTACCTCATTCAAGATTATTTATCAGAATACTCACACAAAATTTCTCGTAGTTTTCATTTGAATTTTTATTTGATCTCTTTCCAATTCGTGTACTGTCACTTTAGGAGTTAATTTGCACCTATTTTAAGTGTTATTTTGCACAAGTCCAATCGAGTAGGAGGCTAATCATTATTTGATCAGCCGACCTCTCACACCACCGTACGTACCGTTCGGTATACGGCGGTTCAACCTTTTAAGTATC
>NZ_JADBEL010000050.1 GCF_014873855.1 Sporosarcina limicola
TCGATACTTAAAAGGTTGAACCGCCGTATACCGAACGGTACGTACGGTGGTGTGAGAGGTCGGCTGATCAAATAATGATTAGCCTCCTACTCGATGAGAGTAGCTTTACGGCGATGAATAAAGCGAATTAACTTCTAAAAACGGACTAACCCTTGACGATTCCCAAACGAATGCATGAGTTAATTATTGAGTGAAATTGATTTAAGATTTTTATTGTGGTCGTTTTAAAAAAAGTAAGCTGTACACCAGGAGCGGGGGAAACCTTGCTTCTTTTTTTATTGGACAGGATCATGCAGCTATCCACCAAGTCAGGGATATGGCCCATTATTCATCCGGACACTTCCACAATCAAATAAATACCGTAACCAATTATAGTAACCGGACCATCTACCCGCAGGAAGGAACGTAATCAAAACCCATGCCGTTTGAGCAGTTCGGAATAGTAAGGAGTGGTGAATGCCTTGGATGGAGATTAAGGAAGGATAGATAAGGGCTGTCGCGTAGCGGCCGTTTTTTTGCTTTTTATCCGTAGATATGTACTTCTGTATAAAATAAACAGAGAGCTCCATAATAAGAACAATGTTAAAAATTCATTTTTAAGTAACACGTGTGCATATACTAAACTTCTATGCTAAAGTAATCGGAGGTGGAGAAAAATCAGTGATTTTAGTTGGGAATTCAAACGATATATTAAAAATAAGGGAGGAGGATCTAATATGTATGGTTTTAGAACGGAACAATCACAAGAATATAATCATTCTTTGATTCAAAATTACAATGCTTTGTGTGAGGATTATAATGAATTGAAAAGTGAAGTACAAAAGTTATATATTGAAGGTTTGGATAGTAGTAAGTATACACATAAGTTATTAAATCATATTGATAATATAGCAATCGATGAAGAAAGTAAGAGCTATTATAGTAAGTATGAAATTAGCAAAAATAAGATTATTAAATCACATTTAAATAAAAGTTATTGTCTTAATAATAATATCGATAGACTTTTTGATGCACGAAAAAAGATGTTAACACGACGACTTAAAACATTAAATATAGATAGTATTGGAACCACGTTAAATATAATAAGAGAATTTTATAACGATGTATATATTGATGTTGAGAGAAACAAAATTGATATTATAGATAATAATTATAATTATAATTTTAATGAAACATTTACAATGAGTATGGATAACGTCGTTGTAAAAGTGTGTAAAAGTGAGATAAAAATCAAGTTAGAAATAGGTGATTATTAATGGAAGAGTTAGAAATACTTGATATCAAAAAAACCTCTATAAATTATTATTGTACTGAATTAGATAAATTATTGGAGAAGGGATTTGCGAAAGCTGATTACTCTGTAGTATTAGGAGAATTAAAGGATGATGTAAATATAAAAAAAGCTGAGATTAACTTTATGTTATTCCTCAATACAGAAGAATTTGTTGATTTAGATAAATCGCAAAACATTGATGCCAAAATTGAGCTAACATATATAATGATATTTAGCACCTCAAATGATTTAAATGAAATAGATGATAAGATGATCATGGTTCATATCGAACCTTATATAAGAAAAGAATTGTTTGATTTTTATTCCGAGATTGGTTTACCTACAATACCTCTCCCTTATAGGTTCTGGAATCATGATAAAAAGAAATAAACACATTAAGAATATTAAAATATATAATAAAAAACATATAAGTTTTAAAGAATTAAAAAGAACTCCGTTCTTTTCTTATTTTGATAAGCAAAGTGAATATCGATTACCTTTATTTGAAGCATTAATTAATATTGTAAGAGACTTTAATCCTTACGATCAAACGGCTTTCGTTGAATTTGAGGAGTTGACAGAAAGTCATTTTGAATTTGCTGAAATAAATTCCAGTAAGGATATTCCTGTGGATATTAAATACGAAATAATAAAACAATTATATTGTATTTATCAAAAGAGAGAATTTTTGGAGTTCAGAGGAAACTTTGTAGAGTATACAATGGTTTATCTGGAAAAATCAAACGAAAGTAAGATTTATCATGAACCATTATTTTATCACAAAAGAAAAAAATTGTTTAAGAGAGAATTTCCGGGCTGTAATTGTCTTATTGATATAGTGAAATTACATAATACCACTAAGAGTATTTCTTTAATTGAATGTAAAGCTGATCTAGATGTTCGAATAAAGAGGATGAATAATAAGGGAGATAAGTTTAAAAATAAATTAAGTTTGATGAATGCGTTGGAAAATGTGTTAAATGAGTATTCAAATTTTAATCAAGAGAAAATAAGTGTAAGTAAATCTCTAGCATCAATTAAAGCACCTATCCGAAGGTTACCTGGGGAGTATAAGAATTTTGTTTACATAAATCTATTTGACCAATTCAGACTAAAAAAGAAAAATGTAAGTTAACTTTAGGTTATAAAAACGGTCGGGTTGCTTCCGAAGTAGGCCATTCCTTCACCATTCACACCAAGACGTTCATTCCGTAGGTGGGGAATATGACAACCGTACATAATGGAACGCTTGTAAACCTATTGTGGGATGTCGTAGGCAGTATAAAATGGATTTTTTTCAATATAAACACACTTCAAAGTTAAGCGGGTGGGAATTGATACCGAATTGAATTTGTCGTGAATTTGTCGTGAATGGATTTGGTTTCTGTTTAATGCGGTTTAATCAGAAGAAGGAAAACGTTGATATATCGGGTTTTCTTACTGACGATTTCAATCCATGCCACCACCAAATGAATGGGCGGCATGATGTAAGATAGCTAAAGAACCCTGTAACATTAGGTTTCACGCTATATGTCACCATTTTTGATGCCTAAAACTTATTTTTGATCATTATAGAGCAAGGCTTCTCATTAGTTGACCAAACTATTGAGAGGCCTTTTTTGTTTTTCTTTTGTAATGTGTAAATAAACTTGTTTCCATTGCGTTGGCAAAGAACAGGATTAGAATGTATAATACAATGTAAGGATTATAAATTGAACGTTTGGTGAAAGGGAGGATTCTGTACGTGAAGATTCAAAACCCGCACGATAAATTTTTCAAAGAAACGATGGGAAATTTGGAGACGGCAAAAGATTTTCTCGCGAATTATTTACCCGAATCGGTTATGCGAGTTGTGAACTTAGACACCTTGGAGCCGCAAAAAGACAGTTTTATCAGCCCAGAACTTGAAGAAAGTTTCTCCGATTTATTATTTGAAGTAGATATTTCGGGAAAAGAAAGCTATCTCTATTTTCTATTTGAACATAAAAGCTATCCCGATAAAGGCATCGCATTGCAGCTTCTAAAGTATATGATTGAAATATGGGAAGCGAAAATGAACAAAGAGTTTGTAAAGGGATTACCAATTATTATTCCGCTTGTCATGTATCATGGCACATCCCACTGGCGCACAGTTTCCAGCTTGGGAGAGATGCTGCTCGGATACGATGAACTTCCCGAAGACTTGAAAATCTACGTGCCAAACTTTAACCACGTGCTTTATGATGTTTCTGTTTATGCGGATGAAGACATTAAGGGTAATGCAAAAACGCGAATCTTATTGACGCTTCTCCGGGATATCTTCACGAAAGACGGCGACAAACTGCAAGAATCTATAATTCGTTCGATTCGATACTTGAATGAATTGGAAGACAGGCAAACAGGGACGGAATATTTAGAAACAATCATACGTTACGTCTTGAGTGCCGGAAATTCGTTAACTAAACGCAATGTTAAACAAATGATTACCCAAATTGAAATGAACTATCCTGAAGGGAGTGAAATGACCATGACAATGGCAGAAATGTGGATGGAAGAAGGCATGGAAAAAGGGATGGAAAAAGGGTTGGAAAAAGGGATGAAAAAAGGGTTGGAAAAAGGGTTGGAAAAAGGCGGAGCGGCTGCTTTATCCGAAACTGCGATTCAACTTCTGACTGAAAAATTTGGCAAAGTACCGCAAGATATGAAAGATGGCATATCAAAAACAGATACCGCTATTTTGAAACTTTTGTTAGTGAATAGTTTTAGATTTCAAGAATTAGACGAGGCCCGAAAATACATTCAATAATGAAGTTTACAAAGCTGCGGTTAACTACCTAAAAAAACACCTATGGAATCATTATTCCATAGGTGTTTTTCTTTTCTATAGGCTCTTATGGACAGTATATCCGTCAGGCCTTGGACAGGAGACTCCATCAACAATCGGACCTTTGAAAGTAGCATTAACAAATAATCTTGTTCAATTACCTGGCAGTTAGTTTAATAAGACCCCTTCCATCTGTTTAATTGTGTGCTAGCTCATGTTATAATGAGGAACTTAGGATAATTACGACTTTTACTCATAATTGAACGGATGCTAAAAAAAGCCTCCGCCTACGGATAAAATATGGAGGTGTGAGAATGAATAAACGATGGACGATCGGTAAAATTGTAGAATTTGTTGAGAAAAATTCGGAAAGTAAGTTGTTAACGACGGAATATCACGGTTTTTCACAAAAGTTACTATTTAAATGTGCATGTGGTAGTAACTTTGAAAAAACATTTACGAAATTTAATAATAATAACCAACGTAAATGTGACGTGTGCCAACCGCCAAAAGCGTCACACAACGTATAGAGAATAAACGAAGTGCTAATTTCTATTAAAGAGAAATTGGTGCTATTTTTATTGGCCATAAGCGCCATGAAATTACTTTAAATATGAAGGCCTTTCATCAATTCATTGAATTGTTGAGAGGCACTTTTTCTAATCCTCGTGATGAACCTTCGGCCACTTAAAACGTATCGTTTTTGAAGTGGGTGTTAGTTGGCACGACTGAAAATGCAGTGTTTAGTCAGCTGTTTGCGGCGCTAATCGCATATGTACTACTAATCTAGCTTCACCAACAGACAAAGGCTTCAATTTATAGACCAAAACTATCGCCTACGTCTTTTCTACGAATGTTTCTGGAGGACACACACCATTGATTTGGAAGGATACGATGGCTTTTTTTCTGTATAATTACTTTGCAAGTGACAGGACTTGTCTACCTAATTCTGGATAATCAACACGTCTGCATAAATGCAACTCACAGGATTATATAAAGTTGATAGGTAAATCGAAAAACAACTCCATTCTTCATAGAATAAAGGCAAGGCCGGTGCAGTAACTAAAGTAGGGTTAACCTTTCATAAGTGGTATCCGTATTGGGTGGGACAGTCTGTGATGCACAGTGGTCGTTAGAGTCAGACTAACGGGCTTTAAGAGACGGTGACTAACAAAAGGGCTATTTAATGGAGTAATACCTTGATTCTAAGCGTTGCAAGCAACTGTAACAGAAGGCATTGTAAAAACATTGTTTTTCTTACCATCAGTTCGAGAACAAAGTACCAACATGCATTAAGTGGATTCCAGCATAACACTCATGCGCTTAGAGGGTGGTTTTGCTGACAAATGGTAGTTTGTTATAGGATAATGGTGAAGTCTTTGATGGCAAAATATTATGGGGATAATTCAGGAAAAAGGAAGTGCTAAATGATGAATTTAGAAATGGTGATGCAGGAGCTTGAAGTCCTTGGCAAGGAACGAACTAAAAAAATCTACATATCCAATGGCGCACACGAGCCGCTTTTCGGCGTGGCTACAGGCGCTATGAAACCAATCGCAAAGAAAATAAAAATAAACCAGCCTGTAGCTGAAGAGCTTTATGCTACAGGGAACTATGATGCAATGTACTTTGCAGGTATTATTGCAGACCCAAAAGCCATGACTGAGTCGGATTATAATCGTTGGATGGATGCGGCGTATTTTTATATGCTATCCGATTTTGTAGTGGCCGTAACTTTATCAGAGTCAGATATCGCACAAGAAGTTGCTGATAAATGGATCGCAAGCGGTGAAGAGCTGAGAA
This sequence comes from Sporosarcina limicola, assembly GCF_014873855.1. Classification (GTDB taxonomy): domain Bacteria; phylum Bacillota; class Bacilli; order Bacillales_A; family Planococcaceae; genus Sporosarcina; species Sporosarcina limicola. The sequence goes on from NZ_JADBEL010000050.1 coordinate 5,880, forward strand.
TGTCGGCGGGCTGGAGTTGCTATTGTTGGCTTTTAGGGAATCGACTAGACGTTGAATTTTCGGAAAGCAAGATTTCCAATATGCTTGGCATTGTGAAAAATACGATTCACGATTCGCCAGAACGAACGAAATCCGCTATGAATAATTTTCTGTACACCGTAGGTTTTTCATATTTGCCGCTACATGAAAAGGCAATCGAGACCGCAAAGGCAGTAGGTATAGTAGAAGTCAAACGGGACAAGAAAAAAAGCAGTTTCCTAAACGCTTACGAAAGCATTCAAAAAGAAGTCGATAAAGGAAAGATTGGTTTTAAACGTAAGCATGTAAGATGTTAAAATTAGCCTCGCAGCGTAAAACGATCTTTAATTATCCAGGGCATTGATCCAACAAGGATTTATCGCTATTTTTGTTGGAAATCTTAAACTCCCATGAAAATAAAAAACCCTTATTATTGATAATAACGCATAACAAAAAAGATGAACCTTGAGAATGACAATTTTGAATTGATCGGTAAATAAAAAATCAGCCCCATCCTTCGGAGAATATAGGCAAGGCTGGTGCAATAACCAGAATAGGATTAATCTCCTATAAGTGCTACCCGTATTGGATGCTACAGTCTGTGATGCACCGTGGTCGTTGGGGTCAGACTAAAGGATGGCTCTATGGCACCATAGTTCATCGACCTTCTTCGCGAGCCGTAGTATCCAATATCCGTTCTGCATACGTTTTTATCCTTTGTGGTGTAGCGCTGATTTTGCGATACACGTATGGCTAACGGGAGCGTTACTGGAAGAAGGAATAGAAGGAAGATATCAATTCGGAAGAGGTGGCGAACATGGTGAATATAATTCCCTTCAAAACTAGGTAGCAATTAGAAAGTGAAAAAGCATGGCTTCTTTTTCACTTGAATGTAAATTTCAAGACTATTAATGCATAAAAAACTCCTTATAATTAGGTTTGGTAGTCCTGTCCAAATCCCTAATTATAAGGAGAAATCTCATGGACAGGGATAACGCAAAAATCACAATAAATGAACTGTCAAACGAGTTAAACTAACAATTTTTTAGTAGAATTTCAAACGTCATGGATCTAGATAGATACGTAAAGAAGTTGACGGCGTGTAAGTTTCTTCAACTTTTTATTATTGCTCAAATGAATCAACGGGATAGTTTAGCATATTTATCGAAATTTGTGAGAGACGAGAAAGATCTTCATACTCAGGTCGAAATGGGAGCAATCAGTACGTCTCAACTTTCAAGAAAACAAGGCATGTTATCGACTGGAGGTTTTGGGGAGGTTTTCCAGTATCTTGTAGCCGAGATTCGAATCCGGATGAAACAAACACCATTCATCCATAATTATAAACAGCTGCACGTCATTGATTCGTCAACAATGCCTATGAGCCTCTCTCAATATCCATGGGCAACTTTCAAAAAGATGAAAGCAGGCGTCCGACTTCATATGAAAATCGTTGTCACCAAAGAACTGATTGTACCCAACAAAGCCGTTCTATTACCGGCTAAACATACCAATCGAACACAAATGGATGAACTCATTACAATCGATTCCGGTGCGTTATCCCTCTTTGATCGAGGATATCTGTTCGATCAGTATTCCTTTGAGAACGTGCAATTCATTACATGGCTAAAGGATAAAGCAAAAATCGAAGTGTTGACCGAACAAGAACCTAATCTGGAAAACCTTATTTTTCAGGATGCAGAAGTGTATCTCGGAAGCGAAGTGAACGGGACGAAGACGCAGAACACTTTCCGTCTATATAAGTTGAATTTAAGTTTTACACTTTTGTTGATTCCACATATGCTTGTTTGACGCGTTTGTTTCAACTATTCAAGTATAAATGGGCCGTTGATCTTTCGTTCAACTTATATAGTTAGAAAATCAATCTTTTTCCGTAGCTTCACCCGCAGTTTTTTAGCGCAGACATTCGCGGCGGAATGGAAAAGTATGGTTGTCGATTTCCTATGTCGTTTGAGGGAATACAGTGAAAGAGGTTGACCTGTATTTGGTTAATCAACAGACGTGTTAGGAAATGGTATAGTCTAAGTGAGTAATGCAATATGTTTTGACCGTATAGGGTGGATTACTAATGGAGGAAACGCGGATTTCAATTTGATATATAACGTAAAATTCATGGGGGGATTTTGATTATGAAAAGCTGGTCAAAGGAAATAGAAATCAATGCGCCAATTGAACGAATTTGGGAGCTCTTTAATGGGTCGTTAGAAGATATGCAAAAGATCATGCCGCAAGTGGTTGACAATCAGCCGATAACAATAACAGATGATATGGTTGGAAGTATGTATTTGCAAAAGTACAAAGAAGGAAAGCGTATCATGGAGTACAACGTGGAAACTTTGGCTTATTTGGATTCGTCGAATGAAAAAAAGGTGAAAGTCGGTTTTACCATAGCTGAAATGTTTGAGATTACGGCGCAATACGAATTGGTCAAGCTAGATGATCATAAAACTCATTTTAAATATACAACTACGAATCGTCCATTAAAATGGTTCATTAAATTGTTTTTATTATTCTCAAGCGATAAGGTTGTCATCCAGTTTGTGGAACGAGTGAAAAAAGTGGCTGAATCTGAAAGCAGTTAAAAATTCAAGATTCGCGATGAAGAAAAATAATTGACTCTCAAACGAGCAGCATTTATAATTACCCTACAAAATAAATATTTCAACTTCCTTTAAGGGGAGTAGCAATACAGCAAAGTCGTCAGCACAGGGTCTGAACCCTCGGCATTGTTGGCAACTACCGTTGTTTGCGAGACCTTACCGATTATTTGGTGAGGACTTTTTTATTTCTAGAGGCGCTATGATCAGATATTGGTTATAGCGTCTCTTTTAATTCAAATAATATACTGGAGGACAAGCCTTGAATACTTATTTAGTACTTGCAAATACAGTTATCATTAACAAGAAAAATCGTCTAATTAGTTATGGTGATTCTCTAAAACTAATTGGGACGGGAAGAAGTGCATTTGTTTTTAGAATAAAGTCATCAAATAAAGCAATTAAAATATTTTTCCCTGAATTTACTTATATTGCAAAAGAAGAGGCTGGAATTTATAAAACACTTCAAAATATCTCCTATTACCCATCAATTCATGACTTAGGATCAAATTATATTGTCATGGATTACATTGAGGGGCTTACCCTTTTTGAATGTATGACGCATGGAAAGCTCATAACGTCAGCTCATATAAAAGAAATCGATCATGCACTATCATTAGCTGTAGCCGAGGGATTAAATCCTTCCGATATTCACTTGCGAAACATTTTTATCACATCTAATGGTGAGATAAAGATCATTGATGTCGCACGTTTTAGACAGCGGAAACATTGTAGGCAATGGCATGATCTTAAAAAAGCTTATTATCAGCTTTACCGCAAACGTTTTTTCCCAAAGAGAATAACTGCTCTACACTTAAATACAGTTGCTATCCTTTATAAAAAAGGACTTTTACCATCTTATAGAATAAATAGAATACCATAAATTTAAGTGAAAACCTATAATTCTCATGCCTTCAAAAATGGGATGGATCAGTTTGTTTTTTAATACTGACGTACATGATGTCATAATTAGTGTGTTATTATCTCAAACAGATGGGCTGATAAATCGTGGAATGGGAGGAGTGAAAAAGATGAAGCTGGATCGTATGTTAGGAATTACGATGGAGCCATGGGGGACCAGTCCGCCTTGTTAATGAATAAGCTTTCCAGTCTGTAAGCTGCTCTGCTGAATGGAGATAACAGAGTTCTATGAAAAGAAGAGTTTAATCGTCACCTCGAACTTGGAATTTAATCAATGGAATCGTATTTTCATCAATAGTAGGTTAACCGCAGCGCTAGTTGATCGACTCATTCATCACGCACATATCGTTACATATAGTGGAGAAAACTTCCGAATTAACGAATGCGTTATCACGTATCAACTAAGACAAAATCTTTGGTGGCAAAACTGTGTACAAAAGATTGCAATACACTGTACTTTTTCCTTGAAAAGTACAATAATAATATAATGAAATACAATAATATTTTAATGTAAAACGATATAATATATGTTAAAGTCAAATTAACAATAAATAAGTGAGGTGCTTTTTATGAAACGAGGAACAACACTCTTTTTAAAGATAGCTGTTATTCTTATTGGAATTCCAGTTCTAGCTTTGTGCATATTTTTGGTGCCTAAGTTCGGAAATTTTGCTGGAGAATTGTATCCAGATATTGCTTATATGAAATCTCTCGTTTTAATCGATATGTACGCGGCAGCGATACCTTTTTACTTTGCTCTGTATCAAGCTTTTAAACTTTTAAGCTATATTGACAAGAACAAAGCCTTTTCGGAGCTATCTGTAAAAGCTCTAAAGAAAATCAAATACTGTGCAATCATAATCAGTACTTTGTATGTGGTAGGTATGCCACTTTTTTATCTCGTGGCGGAGATAGACGACGCCCCGGGTATTATACTAATCGGATTGGTCATTATTTTTGCTTCCATGGTGATTGCAGTCTTCGCTGCTGTTCTTCAAAGGCTTTTACAAGTAGCCATCGATATAAAATCAGAAAATGACTTAATGGTCTGAGGTGAATAACATGGCAATTATAATCAATATTGATGTGATGTTGGCTAAAAGGAAAATGAGTGTTACAGAACTTTCGGAGCGGGTTGGAATAACGATGGCCAATATTTCCATATTGAAAAATGGAAAGGCAAAGGCGATTCGACTATCAACTTTAGAGGCGATTTGTAAAGCTTTAGAATGTCAACCAGGAGATATTTTAGAATACCGAAGTGATGAAGACATCTAAGATTAATATAGTGGGGATATTTAACATTAAGAGAGTATTACAGAACAATAGATGCGACCATATTTATGACCACAAAAAGTATATAACCCCGTATTATTTAGTGCAAACGGAAATGTTGAAATCTTGTAACTACTTAGGTAGGCACTATTTGAATGTGAATTCTCCACGTACGACGGAGATAAGCGAGGACAGTATACTATGGTTTTTTTACGAAGTATGGAAATAAATCCGCGAATTTGGGCAAATTGTTTAGCCCCTTCTTTTGTACGGAAGTGCCTAGTATTCAGTATGTCGTAATTGTGTACTCACCGATGGATTGTTTCCCCTTTCTTTCGAAAAGTCCCATCATCCTACTCGACCTTGTGAGTTGCATTTGTATTGTACTTATTTTCGAGAATTAAGACTCAGGGCTATCCCTCCGCAGTTTATTATCACTGTTTCACAGGTACTGTGCCCTTACTCGCACAAGAATAAAGTTATTTCGGTTCGTTGATTTTGAACCTTATAAACACCGGTCCGATTATAATCGTATAGATGAGCGTTTCTTGCTTTTCACGTTCCAATTAACCTAGCTGTACATATATCTTTAGGTGGTCGCTTTGAGCCTGAGGAATTATAGATTCGTTGTTATCTATCCCGAATTTCATAACAAGAACTCTTACTCTTCAGTATTTCACCCCAACGAGTGAGCTACACCTTTCGAGTGTAGTAGTATTCTAGACCCGTACCTCCACAACTTCGTCAGTTCTTAATAGAACATTCTCACCATTGATATTTTATAGCGTCCCGACCTATCTATAACCCTATTATTGCAGCAGCTATAACTTAGGTTATATTCAGCCGACTTTACCTGGCTTCGCACGATTGAAAACTATAATTCTTAATCGCACGCAGGAGTATCAGACAGTTCGTTTCAGCTCAAGATGACGGCTTTCATTCCGAATTTCAGTTAATTAGTTATATTTCATTTAAGAAATCTCACATTTCGTGCCTAAGCACTTATAGTGAAACGTGTCGCATTTTTGTATACCTTTTTAGCCTATTTTCGTAGGATGAATGACTATGGGACTTATTTGAAGAGCTTTTGGACGTTATCATTACTGCACTAACCGAAATCGGGTACTGTTGACATTCAGGCCTTTAAAAAGTCTCCTGAATATAGACACATCAAGGAGCTATTTGAGGACTCCTTTTTGGGAAATCAGTTAGTTGGGGACGATAAAGCTGCTTAAAGACCCAAAATGGAATCGGGGAAAAATCTTATGATGGCGTGAGAATTCAGCGGTGCGAAACTTAAGATACTGTTTATGCAAAAATAGAGGTGGACAAAATTGGTGGAATATGGGATAATTGAATTGTAAGAATTATCGGCCGATATTCTTTGTAATAGGTTTATAGTTTTCTGTTTTCAATATAATAACAATTACTGGGATGGAGGAAAAATTTATGAAGAAATTTAAAATGTTGGCTTTAAGTCTGATCGCTGCTTTGAGTTTAGGGTTATCAGTAACTGTGTCAAATGTCCAAGCCTCTGAAAGCGTTGTACCACTAATTACTCAAGCTTCAGATCAAATTTATGCTACAAGAACAGTACCATATACACATACATCAGCCATGTGGGTTACCGAAACCAGAAATGGAAAAAATTACTCGGGGTATGTTTATAATCGAGGATTTGCTGACTCCAGTGGACACTATTCTTTTTTTGCCGGGTGGCTTTTAGCGGGTTCTCACGCAGATCCATATCTACTAGAAGATAAATAAACTATAGAATCTAAAACTGCGACTTTTAATAGTACCCCTTATAAGTAGATAGTGTTGTGAAACTGCACTATTGTAGGTAGCCACGTCTGTTGATTAGCTAGTTTTTCCCAATAAAAACATAGAAAAAAGACACCCAATCTGATACGATGTAAAGCAACTAAACCAACATCGATATT
>NZ_JADBEL010000051.1 GCF_014873855.1 Sporosarcina limicola
AAGTGCTTGAAGAAGGACTTCAGCCTTCACAACGACTTTAGTCGTAGACATTTATGTCGGAAATCCACCTGCTTTAGCAGGTGGTTGTTTAATTCCTCCTTTATCAGTGTACTAATTCCATGGTAAACCAATATAAATTTAATTGCCAATTAATTCATTGTGTGGGTGGTCGAATTCCCGATTTTATACAGTAGATGGACAATTAATTGTCAATAGTTTTCCCGGATGGTCCAATTAAATGTATTCAATTTTGATGAGTTGAATTTGGACATTGTGCATCTAGTCATTCAGAAAACATCCAACGACTTTATAAAAAAAGATAGCTCATTAATCTTTTTTTATTTGGTCTACTACAAGCTGTATAATTTTCATGCTAGGCTTGTTGAATAATCATCATCGTACCTTCTTCACTCGTTTCAATATCCCAGTCCAGTTGCATTTCTTTTAGCATAAGAGAAACGACAGAGAGACCAACTCCAACACCCTTTTTGCTTGATTTTGCTTTCATTCCAGGCCCATGATCTTCAATCACAATCGTTTCATTTTCGATTCGTACAGCTACAAACTGTCCGCTTTTCGCATGCCGATAAATATTTTGGAAAAGGTTATCCAATACCCGACGAAACATTTGAGGATCGACTTCCCACATCAATTGTTTCTCAGGAATCTCCAGTTGGATATCAAAATGAAGGTTCTCAAACACAGGATACCATTCTGCAAAAGAAGTTCGAATGAGCCGAATGATATCCACTTTCTCTGGATGGAACGGATATTTCCCAGTCGTCAATAATGTGTAGGAAAGTAAATTCTCTATGAGTTCTCCCATATAATTCACTTTTTCATCGATAAAGTCTAAAGATTCCTGTCCAGTTACACTGAGTGGTTCTTTTTTCAAGCGATAGGCGTGACCTCGAATCGTTGTCAGAGGCGTTCGTAAATCATGTGACAAATTCGCGATGAGTTCTTTTCTAAGTCCTTCTTCCTCCTTTTCGCGTTTCCGACCTGTTTCTAATTCTTGAATCATTCGATTGAAGGATTGACCTAGACGTCCGATTTCGTCTTGTTTTGTCACTTCGATGGTCGATGGAATCCCATTTGCTTCAGGAGCAACCATCGCCTCTTGTAAATGAAGAAGCCTTTTTCGAATCCGATAAAAGAAGAGGCTGGAAATTAGCATAAAAAGAACGAATATCGATAAAAGGGCAAATGGAAAAATATAATCGTATTGTTCCAGTAATAGGTTACTTGGACTTACCATATCTGTACGGGGGATTTGTAATACCATAAATCCTTCCTCTTGCTTATTTCCTATAAAAGCCACTACGGTAAAGGGGTCAATCTTATATCCTCGATTTTTTTTCATAAAGTCAATCGCATAAGGGACTGACCATGTGTCCGGTACAGATAAAGATTTTGGGGATTTCTCTCTCGTTTGTCCCGCCTTGTCTACCCTGTACATAGATGCTTCTTGATAAATATTTTTTAGTTCCGTGAGCTTACTATGAATCTGTTCTTCGGAAGCATCTCCTAATTCTTTGGCCGTTTCATGCCACATTTCTTCTAAATCTGTTCCATTATAATGCCGACCGGACGAATCTTCTTGATGGGTGATATTGTAAAAAACGATAGACAATAGGGGTACGCCGATTGGCATAATCATTGTCGCTAAGAGAATGATTAGCAAATACTGGGCCAATAAAGAATTCCCTAGCTTTTTCATTGCTTCACCCGATAACCGATGCCGCGTATCGTTTCAACGATTTTTGGCGCACTCGGATCTTGTTCAATCTTTTCTCTCAAGTAGCGAATATGAACCATTAAGGTTTTATCCCCTTCAAGATAAGATTCCCCCCACACAGCCTCATAAAGCTGTTCTTTTGTTAAAACTTGATTTGGATGTCGCAAAAAATACATAAAGATCTGATGTTGTTTAGCTGTCAAAAAGATCTCTTCACCGTCGTTCTTTAAAATGCGGTTTTCTATCATGTTGATTGTTAAATGATCTAGCTGAATTTCTTTGGACACAGCATGTTGATTTCTTCTGAATAACACTTCAATTCTTGCGGCAAGCTCTTCGGGATGAAAAGGTTTTGTTACATAATCATCCGCAAAATGTAGACCTTGTAGCTTATCGTCAACAGCTGTTCGGGCAGATAACATCAGAATAGACACATTGGGATGATTGCGTTTCAACCGTTGACCAACTGTAAAACCATCAAGTCCAGGAAGCATCACATCCAATATGACTACTTCTGCATCTCCAAGCGCTTCTTCCGCCTTTTCACCGGAAGTGAGCCAACGCACCAAATAGCCTCGCTGCTCCAAGTCTTCTTTGACGATGGTACCAATTTCCAGATCATCTTCAATATATAAAATTTCCTTCAAAACATTCCCGACCCTTCATTATTTGGCTGCATTTTAAATTCTGGAAGTTTTTCTTCTTACACTATATCCTATACGAGGTAACATCAAAGTGGAAAGGTTCAACGACTTATGTTCGAATTTAATTTCGTCAATACAATACTGTATGTAGAATTTGAAGAGAAATAAAAAGTGACGGATGCCGATTCCACTCCAAAATGTTGGAGTGAAACCGGTATCCGCCACTTACCATAGTGTTTGGGAAGCCATAAAGTACTTGGAATGATGAGCGAAAGGTCCTGATTTGCTGATAAGTACTGTTGGAGTGCTGATATAGCTAGCGCGGGTGCTGATAATTTTGCCAGTCTGTCATAAATAAGAAAAACGGCTTAAAACTTCAAGTTAATTGAAATTATCTTCTCCAATTTCATCAAAATCTATTTTTCAAAAACGGTTTCACAAAATTGGAGGAGTATAATTCTGACGTGCGAAAGCTGAGTTAGTAAATGAGCCACTCATCAATATGGCATCGCTTCAAGCAAAAGTAAAAGACAAGAATCCATATGAATTCTTGTCTTTTATTGTATCAACTTAATATAATGAGGCTATAAATATTAGCTTATCGGAAGTAGCTATTCATTCTTGATAGTTATTAACAGACTCAATTTCTAATTTATTGAGTTTATTTTTGAAATCGGTCTCATTTTGAGGGCTGAAATCTACAAATTTACTATCACTAGCTTCAACTACCATTTGCTTTTTTTCATCGACCGCAAGTGGTTCTAATGTTGTTCAGAATGAACGCAGCAGTTCTCAACAAATCGTGACGACGAATAATGAACATGAAGTAAGTTCGGAAGTTACACAAAAGGTTAACAGAAGACGTAGACAAACGAATTATAATGTAGATAGTCGCTCAACAAGTTCGGTGGAACGTATGAAAAACTTTAGTAGGAATAAATAAGGATAAAAGTGAAGTTCGCCAACGGAGTAGCAAATGCTACTCCGTTGGCGAACAAAATTTATTGAGAACTATTGTTCTTCTCTAATGCTTTAATATATTTAATGAACCAATACAAGAAAATCCAAGGCAATAAAAATTTAGTAGTCCACGGGATTGTTTTTATAAGTAGGAGAAACAGATTATTGAAAAAAAAGTTCGCAACAATGAATAAAACTAACAATAAAATAAATGACAATATATTCCATATTTTTTATCCATAATAACCTCCATAATATATTAATTTTCGCGATTATCTAAACCTACTCTACCGCTTGATTCAATTGAAAAGCTAGGATCTAGAGGATTTATTTCTTGATAAGGAAATGGTATCAATACAGTTGTATAATTTGATATTGAATTTTTTTTAATATCCATTTTATTAATTTCACCCTTTATCGATGCAGAGCTATTTTGATCAATTTGTCCGAAAAATACTTTACTATCACTATCAGCATTAATAGAAACTTGATCCCAATTGATAAATGAAGCAACTGCGAATGTTTTATTTTCCTTTTCAGTATTACCAATATTGATATTGAATTGGATTTTGTCATTATTATTATAAACCGATTCATTTAACCAGGGCACTAATTTTTCATTTTTAGTTAATAGTAATCCATTTAAATTTTGCACATTATTATTTTCGTTAATTGTATTATCTGTACTTACCTTACTAAATTTATTAAAAGAGTTATTTTTATTTGAACCTTTGTTAATGGTACCCCTTATACTCATCAAATTTGATCCTGTAGTTGAAATTCTATATTCTTTTGATAAATCCTGATTATTGGGATCTTGCGCTATTAAAAAAGTGAAATCGTGAAATCCGTTTTTTAAATTTGAAATAGAAAAAGGTATAAAAACTATTTCTTGTGGTTTTATGGTTATTTTTAACTTATTCTGTTTTTTATTTCCTGGTAAAATATGTTTTTGCTGATAATTAATCAAAGGTATAATAAGATAGTCTTCGGGATAGTCATTTTGATTTACAATAGCGAGGGTTTTATTGAACATTTCATTTTTCTCTATTTTAAAGTTACTAATTTCAATTAGCTCATTATGTTTATCGTTTACAATACCTAGCGAGGTGCCTTGATTAGCATATGGTACATAATTATAATTTTTAGTTTCGTCATAAATAATTTCTTTAGTAACTTCTTTAGTAACTTCTTTTCTATTTATGTGCTTTGCATTAAATTCATATATAAGAAAATAACCGATAAATATTAAAATGACGATATATGGAAAGTATTTTAATTTCATATTCCACCTCTATACTAATTAACATAAGTAAAGAGATTATGTTCCATGTAACCTTGTTTTTTAAATTTATGCTCCCCAAAAGACGCTAAACCACTAGTAGTCGATTCTGTGTTGGTTGCTCTTGCACCTGCAAAAAAACCGTGATTAGTTGTATCTTCAGCCGAAGTTAAAAAGGCACCATATTTATAAAGTTTTGCCTTCGCATATACCATTTCAATAGAGTCGTACGATACAGTACCATTACAGTTTTTAAATGATTCGGAGGTAGCAAAAGCATTGTCTCCACCCCAGAAAGGTTCACTGTGTTTGACCTTATATCGATATAATGGAACGCAATTATTTGTTGCTAGAGTACTAACCGTATTTTTGACTGGTGAAAATTCTCCAGATGAAGGAAGACTCTTTGCTGATTCAGGTAAAATGTCACATTCAGAAATACTTTCCGCATGAACATTGGTACTAGCTAACAAAAAGGTGATACATACAAAGAATGAAAAAAACTTTTTCTTAAACATAAAACTCCTCCTTTGGTTGTTTTTTTAATTATATATGGATTGTAACATACAAATCATTTTTTAACATTAAATACAAAAAAATAAAAAATTGTTTTATTATAGGTTTATTTCGTATTTGATTATTTAATTTTAGTCCCAAATTTGCCACCATTTTTTTGAGTAGCTACAAGTTGTTTGTTATTTAGATTTGTAATCGCTAAAAAAACAGGGTTCGCAAGAGGACCTAAAACATAAATTATGGCCAGTATCACCTCTATCTGAAATGTGGGGCATCGGGCGCAAAACCGAGACATCGCTTAACGAAATGGGTATACTTTCAGTTGGCGACTTGGCACACGCTGATTTGAAAAGTATGGAGATGTCGTTCGGAATTTTAGGCAATCAATTGTATTTCCACGCACATGGTATCGACCTGTCGAATGTGGAAGATCCTATTCCGCAAGGTCAAACCAGCTATGGTAAGAGTCAAATGCTTTTGCGTGACTACATTTTGATTGCAGAAATAAGAGTAATTATGCTTGAAATGATTGAGGATATTGCGAGAAGGGCAAGAGATGCAGGGAAAGCAGCACGCACCATATCGCTTGGCATTCGTTATAGCAAGAATGCAGCCGGTGGTAGCTTCCACAGTTAGCGAACCTGAAGCAACTAATGAAACGATGGCCATCTATACAGTGTGTAAAGAGCTGCTAAGAGAAAACTACGATGCCCGTCCAGTCAGGCAGGTGTCCATATACATCACAAAGCTAGAAGCGGAACAATCGGTACAGTTAAGTTTGTTTGATACGCATAATGATCGCAATCGGAAAATTGGTGAAGTCATGGACAGCATTCGGAACCGTTTTGGTTCCACCTCTATATTAAGAGCCGTATCACTCACAGAAGCAGGTACGGCTTTGATTTCTTCTGAATAATACTTCAATTCTTGCAGCGAGCTCTTCAGGATGAAAAGGTTTTATTACATAATCATCAGCAAATTGTAACCCCTGTAGCTTATCGTCAACAGCTGTCCGGGCTGATAACATCAGAATCGATACATTGGGATGATTGCGTTTCAACCGTTGGCCAACCGTAAAACCATCAAGTCCAGGTAGCATCACATCCAAAATGACTACTTCTGCATCTTCAAGCGCTTCTTCCGCCTTTTCACCAGAAGTGAGCCAACGCACTAAATAACCGCGCTGCTCCAAGTCTTCTTTGACAATGCTACCAATTTCCATATCATCTTCAATATATAAAATTTCCTTCAAGACATTCCCTACCCTTCATTATTTGGCTGCATTTTAAATTCTAGAAGTTTTTCTTCTTACACTATATCCTATACGAGGTAACATCAAAGTGGAAAGGTTCAACGACTTATGTTCGAATTTAATTTCGTCAATACAATACTGTATGTAGAATTTGAAGAGAAATAAAAAGTGACGGATGCCGATTCCACTCCAAAATGTTGGAGTGAAACCGGTATCCGCCACTTACCATAGTGTTTGGGAAGCCATAAAGTACTTGGAATGATGAGCGAAAGGTCCTGATTTGCTGATAAGTATTGTTGGAGTGCTGATATAGCTAGTGCGGGTGCTGATAACATTGCCCACAATGCTGATATAGTGGATGTAATTGCTGATATAACTAAGTTAGGTCCACAATAAACCCCTTACTGCTCAACCACCCCATCTTTCCCAGCGCCAATCCCAACCACCAATAGAATAATCGAAGCGCCCAACAACATCACAAGTGGCATTGTCCAACTGTCGGTCAAATCATGTAAACCGCCGAACAGAACAGGTCCAGTAGCGGCCAATAAATAACCGAATGACTGTGCCATGCCGGACATTTTAGCGGCTTGCTGGAAATCAGTCGTACGCAAAGTGAAAAACATCATAGATAAACTGAACGAACTTCCGCATGCAATCCCAATCATCACTGCCCATAAAGGAATAAACACGTGATTTCCATAAAGCAATCCCGCAATCCCAACGAAGAAAAGGAGTGCAGTGAAGCCAGTTAATGCAACTTGATTCTTCATCCACCCAGCCACAATCGGCATGATGAACGTGACAGGAATAATAGAAAATTGTAGCAAAAATAGCATCCATCCTGCCGAACCCGAACTATAACCATGAACGCGGAGAATATCGGGAAGCCAAGTCATCAATGTATAGAAAATTAGCGATTGCAAGCCCATGAAAATCGTGATTTTCCAAGCAAGGGGAGAGCGCCATATCGCTGTAGTTTTAACGGATGGTGCAACAGTACTATTCACATTCCTCTGCTTTCCGTGACGAATCTGCGGCAACCAAATCACAAGTGTGATGAAGGCCAATAGTCCCCAAACACCAAGGGCACCCCGCCAGCCAAATCCATTGATTGAGGAAATGGGAAAGCTTAAACCAGCAGCCAAAGCCGCGAATATATTCATAGAAACGGCGTAGATGCCCGTCATAAGTCCAATGCGTAAAGGGAAGTTCATCTTGATGAATCCAGGCAATAAAACATTGCCGATTGCAATTGCCAAACCAATCAATAGGGTCCCTGCAAACAATGTACTCACTGTCGGAAGAGAGCGGATTGAAATGCCGAGCGTTAGAACAATCAATGAATAGAAGATAGTCCGTTCAATGCCTAATCGACCGGCTATTTTTGCTGCAAATGGTGATAGAAAAGCGAAGGCGAGTAGGGGAAGTGTTGTAATCGTTCCTGCAACCGCATTACTGATGCCCAAATCGTCACGAATAAATGAAATGAGGGATCCCACAGAAGTTAATGGGGCCCTCAAGTTTGCACCTATTAAAATGATACCAATAAGTAAAAGTCCTATTTTTCGATTGTTTGTCTTTGAAACAGTTGAATTGTCTTTATCAAAATCCATTATTATTCCTCCGTCATACTCGTTAAAGCTTTTTTAAATTCATTGCTATAGCTATTTACATATTCGCGGGCACGATTTATATCTCGTTCAAGAATCGCTTCATAAAGTTCTACATGAAGTTCCTCTTCATAATTAAATGGAGCGTGCAAGATTATCAAATCTCGAACAGAACTGTACAATGCATCCGTCATATGTTCATACAAATCAATCAGCACTTGATTATGCGAAGCTTCCACGATGGCTTTGTGAAATAAAATATCTGCGTCCACAAATTGGTCTAGATTTGCCGTCGCCGCTGCTTTTTGACAAGCTAGGAAACAGCCTTTTAACTTTTCAATATCCCGGTCATCACGCCTTTCAGCCGCCATTTGAGCTGCTTCTCTCTCCAAAGCCAATCGGACTTCAAGCGTGTCGATAAGACTGGACTTTTCAACATGACGTTGTATCGCAAATCCTAATGCACTTGCAGAGCGGACGCTTGTGCCGCTACCTTGTTTTGTTTCCAATAAACCCGCATGGACTAAGGCGCGGATGGCTTCTCTAAGTGTGTTGCGACTCACATCAAATTGCACCATGAGCTCCATTTCAGGCGGTATCTTATCTCCAATGGACCAATGACCTGTTTCAATCAGGTTCTCCATTTGAGTCGCGACTTGTTCGACCAAAGAGGTTCGGTTCGTCTTCATAATATTCATCGTGTTCATGTCCTTTCGGTAAAGTTGTAGGATGATTGGTATATTGAACAGCTTAACGTATTAGTGGGGAAGATTCAATCGTTTTGCAACAGTCGCAGCGATAGATATAAAATGAAAAAACACCTCCCGACCGAATTACGGTCAGGGGGTGTTTGGTAGTGATATCTCTCACATATAAAAAAACAAAATGCTCGCAACGGAAAAGTAAACACCAATTGCAACAATATCATTAATCGTCGTGATAAAAGGACCTGATGCAACGGTAGGATCAATCTTTAATTGATAAATCGTATTTTGAGGGTTTGGAATTCGCTTTTGAATACGGTAAATGAACGGGATAAAAGCACGAAATCCGACTAGTACCCATTCCATAATATTTCCTCCTTACAGAGCCAAAATCCAAGCTGCGATAGAGAAGTATATAAGTACGCCAACAATATCTGCAATAGATGTGATAAGTGGTCCACTTGCAGTCGCTGGGTCTAGTTTGAGTTTGTTGAAAATGAATGGCAATGACATACCGATTAAACTACCGACAATAACGACAATAACCATCGTCAAAGCAACAACGAGAGCGATTTCTGGGCCGCCTCTAAAGAGACCCACACTTGCGACTGCTAAAGCCATCGTGATTCCTAGAAGAATCGAAACGGAAATTTCTTTGGTGAACATTTTCACCCAGTCTTTCATCTTCACTTCACCAAGCGCCATCGAACGGATTACGAGTGTGGCTGCTTGGGCCCCTGCATTTCCGCCGCTATCTACGAGTAAAGGTAAGAAGAATACAAGGGCTAGATTTGCTTCAATCACCTCTTCAAAAAAGGCGATTCCCGCGCCTGAAAAAACATTCATAAAGACGAGAAGAACTAACCAAACAATTCTTTTCCGGTAAAGCAAAGAGATACCAGCATCTTTCAAGCCTACGTTGAGTCCAGAAACGGGCGCCATTTTGTGGAAGTCTTCGGTTGTTTCCTGTTGCATAACATCCAAAATATCTTCTACATGAATAACGCCAACCATTTGTTTTTGATTATTTAGGACGGGTACGGAAACTAAGTTTTTATCTTGGAATACTTTAATTGCTTTTTCTTGATCCAAATCTGTTGAAAATGAGGTAATCGATGCCGTCATAATGTTGACGAGTGGAAGCTCACCTGAACTACCCAGTAATTCGCGTATGGATAAAACACCTTTTAGTTGCTTATCCGGGCTCACGATGTATAGATAGTGAATATTCGTTTTGTCCCCAACGTTTTCACGGACATATTTGATCGCTTGTTCGACTGTGTCTGTTTCTGAAAGAGCAATAAAATCCTTTTTCATCAATGTTCCAATGGTTTCTTGTTTGAAAATACCATTCTTGTTTTTGCCCATATACGTGGACCTCCTCTAATACGTCCACTTCTCAAAAGAGTGACGGGAAGTGGACTTCCAATGATCTTCTATATTTTCACATGACGATTGACAACTCGACTGTCCAGAATCCGACTGACTATCCATTTCCCATCACCCCCCATAAACATAAAAAAACACCCCTCAACAAAGAAGGGTGTTCAATTCAAATAAGCTATGAAAAGCATAGTTGAAAAAGCCTCCTTCGTAGAGCTTTAGCACTATATGGCATAGGATGAAAAAATCATCCAGCTACGTTAAAAACCACCTTAATTCGATGGTTCCTGTTGACCCATTGGCGTCTTTGGACGTTTCTGGGCAGCAGCATATCTCCATATAGGAGCCTCACCTAACGAGGTTTATGTTGTTGTTTTAAGTACGCTATAACCCTAGCAACAATAAATCAGATTGTCAACCTGTTTTGAATTAAATAATTTTGGATACCTAATTTCTACCCATCAAGATATAGATTAGTATGGCTTATTTTTGTTGGGACTCGTATAATCATATAGAGCATCTTTTCAATTTTTACTTATTGTAATATAGAACATAAATGTATTTTAGTTATTAAAATTAGTTAAGGGATGATTATGATGAAAGAAACTTCAGATGACGTTATTCGTCGCCTAATGGAAGAAATGTTTAACATTCAAAATAAATCAAAAGAATTTATGCAATTACTTACACATGATGAAAATCTCTCAGAAAACTTAGTGCTTTTATTACTTAGACTTAAATTATACAGACATATGAAAGTTACTGAGATTTCCGAAGCATTTATGTTAACGCCTGGTGCAGGAACGAATATGTGCGACAAACTTGAAGACTTAGATTATGTAGAAAGAATAAGGACTAAAGATGATAGAAGAGTTGTTAGGGTGTCACTAACTAAAAAAGGAGAGGAAAGGGTCGAAGGGATATTTTCGAAGTTTTCGGAGGAAAAGTTAAAGAGAATGTCGAGTGTTTTAGCGGAGATAAATAGCCTGTTTGAAAAAATCGCAGAATGATAGTATTCAAAAACAGATCAGATAATGGTCTGTTTTTTTATTTTTTCAAACTCCTTCAAACTGTTGACAATAAGTATTGATATGTATATATTTTATACTATAAATGTTTTAATAGTTAAAACATATTTGAGCGGAAGGGAAATGGAATAATTATTCCTTTCAAGAAAAGAGGAAAATAGATGAAAAAAATCTTTGTGATTGGAGTGTTGATTTTGCTACTATCTGGAATTGCTGTTGCATTTACTAAAAAACCTTTTGTGTATAAGGGTGATCTGGAAAATGTAGAGAAGATTATTGTGGACTCAGATATCTCTAATATCCTACTGAGTGCTTCTGATTCAACTAGTACCATCGAATATACGGGTGAAAAATCATCTTTAGGAAGTCCCGAAATAGAGGTAGTTTATAACGAAGGTCAAGCGATTATTAAGGTGAAAGCGATTCCGAAAAAGTGGATGAGCTTTTTGCCTGGAACAAGAAAAAAGGGTGCATTGGTACTGAATATTCCCCCTGAATTACTGGATAGTATTCAAATAAGTACCGGTGTTGGGAACATAGATGTTGGGAATCTAAATAAGGTAAACCGATTAAGCCTTAATTCGAATGTAGGTAATATCAATGTAGATTCTTTTAAAGGGACATCTTTAAATATAAACGCAAAAAATGGAGCTATAAGCTTAGGGGAAATTGACGGGACAGTCAATATTAAAAATCAAACGGGCAATCTACATAGCTTGATCTTTACTGATATTAAAGGTAAGAATACGATTAAATTGTCGAATGGTAAAGTGAAGCTAACATTGCCTAGTGAGATAAAGCTTGATGATTTGGGATTAACGATTGTAACTAAGAATGGGAAGATAACTTCTGGAAATAACTTATTAAAAGACAATATAATAAAACGAGGTCCGGGGCAGAAAATTACTACGGGCTCCAAAGGAAACAAGGAATTGAATATATCAGTTTCGGTAGGGAATATAGAGATAAACTAATGGGAAATACAATTGGCGGACTCATAGCCAACCATCCTGAGTGGCTATCTATATAAGCTGAGCGAAGGCGCCTTCCAAGAGGTAGCCTCCTGCCGCAGCGGATTCAAAGGAATTCTTTATTTCAACTTAGATAGACAGTAGCATTGCATAAAAACTATTTCGATTTGTCAAGTTCCTAAAATACCAATAACGAAATGTTTTATTTTCACTAAAATGCAAGTTTTAAGACTATTAATAGATAAAAAAACCCCTTATAATTAGGTTTGATAGTCCTGTCCAAATCCCTAATTATAAGGAGAAATCACATGGACA
>NZ_JADBEL010000052.1 GCF_014873855.1 Sporosarcina limicola
AGGGTTCTTTATGAACTATAATTATATTCTAATACTATTAACTTCTAGCAATGGAGCGGAATAGACCTTTTCCCCAAATGAGCGTAAGAGCCAAAATACGTTAACGAAGTTGCAGTTAAAAGCAATGACTCCATTTAAGGCGATGTACCAAACGTTTTGGAGTGCGATGCCGATTTTAGAGAATCTGCTTGGTGACTATACGTATAAACAGTCCAATACCGAGGCAGCGAGTAGTATGTTCCCATTTGATGATGCCGAAATTTTAACGATTAATCCACGCAGTGATGTAGAGGGCGTAAATAAAGACACAGGAAGTTTAATTGCGATTGATTATTTGGATCGTAAAAATACGTTGAATCAAAACATGATTGTGATTGGGACAAGTGGTGTCGGGAAAACGACGTACATGGTGCAAAAGATTTTGCGTTATTTTTTCCCGTGGCGTGAAGGTTTTTATTATTGATCCGGAAAATGAATATACGAGTATTGTCGAGCATTTAGGTGGAACGGTCGTACATCTTAGCAGTAATTCAACGACGAAAATCAATCCGCTAGAAGTGTATTCCGAGCATGTGGCAGATGAAACAACGGCCAATATGGAAATGATTTTAAAGGATAAGATTCAGCGATTGCTTGGCTTTTTTCAAGTGTTGAAGCAAGACATCACACAAGTGGAAAAAGCCGTGTTAGATGCAACACTGCGGCAAGTGTATAAGGATGCAGGGGTCCACGGGTTTACCAGTTTCCGTGAAGTGCCAAGTACGTCATATCCCATTCTGTCGGATGTCTATGAGGCACTTGCGAAGTTAAAGGAAACGGACGCGGATCGTTACGGTCGCATTGAGGATTTTCACTATATCTTGGAAAGCTACGTGAATGGCAGTAAAACGATTTTTAATGGGCACACGAATATTAACTTACAAAGTGATCTTCTTTCCTTTGATTTAAAGCCGTTACAAAATGAAGCAGAAGTACAAGGGGCTGCATATTTAAATACATTTAGTTATTTATGGGACAACATTACGGAAAATAAAGAGGAGAACGTGAAGCTGTTCGTCGATGAGTTTCACTTTTTAACGCAAAATCCTGATGCAGCAAGTTTTTTCTACCAGGCGTATAAGCGATTTCGAAAATATAACGCAGGGGCTATTGCAGGGACACAGCAAATTCAAGATGTTTTGGATGGTCAAATGGCGAACGGACAAAATGTTGGGGAAGCCATTATTGGCAACAGTTATACGAAAGTATTTTTCGGTTTAGACAATAAAGGTGTGGACGACATTACCCGGAAGTTGCGGATGACGTTCAGTGACAAGGAGAGAAAGTTGTTAGAAAGACGGAAACAAGGGGAGGCACTAATGATTCACGGGACGCAGCGAGCATTTATGCGGATTGAATTGACGGAAGAAGAACTCCGTTTAAAAGATCCTGTTCGATATGAGGAAGTATACGGGGTGAGTGCTGAGCATGTTCCGAATTACGAGGACCGCATTCATATGACCGAATTGGAAAAGCAAGAAGCCTTGAATATGGGGGAAATCCAAAAATAAATACTTCTACTTTGCAAAGGTAAAAACTTCTACTCCGGAAATATAGAAACTACAAATAAACTATGGTTAACCGGTTAACCACTTGCAAGTAGGGGATTTAGTGTTAACTATATATTTTAATGTTAGGAGGTGCTGAAAGGACTACAACCAAAATTTATAATTTTTCCTTTGGTAGCATCAAAATAACAAAACAATTTGCGCAGTTTACGATGAGTCGCAGTGAGTTTACGTATGACAAGCTAGAAGAAATCAAAACGTATTTGATGTCGAATGATATTCAATCCTTTCTTTCGTTGCAATCGATTGAAGAAACGGAAGGGCATGTTGTGCTAACCTTTCATTTCTCCGAGCATTTAAAGCCAGTAGCAGCGATTAAACAAGAAACGTATGTCGTGAAGCTCGCGATTGCACAAGCCATACTGCTAGACGAAATTGTGACGAAGGAGCCGTTTCACGTTAGTTTGCATCCAGCAACGGTCTTTTATCATCCCATGTCCACAATTCTTTATGGGTACCGTGCTAACCGAGTGATGCCAAAAGAAGAAAAGTATACGCATTTACAACGGTATAAGGCACTGATATTAATGATTTTAACGAATTATCCCTATGAAAAATGCTTAACCGAGCCAGAGCGTTTAGAAAAGAAAGCGAATGATCTAGTTCGTTCTGTTTTATTTGCTAAAACGATGGAGGAAATGAAGGAACTCCTCACAGAAGCCTATGATTTCGTTGCTTATCACACAGTTAAAGTACAAGTAGCCGAGCAGAGGAAATGGAGAAATCGAACGATATTTGGAATTGTTCTCATGGCAATCCTTTCTCTAGGAACTGTTGGTTATGTGAAATACGATGCGAATGAACAGCAGCATGAGGCACTTGGCCAACTAGAAGCTACCTATGAAGTGAGAGGAAAAAGGCAACAAGCAGACGCGTTTTTCGAGCAAGGAAATTACAAAGAAGCCATTCCTTTATTTCTCACTTTAGGTGATTCATCAAAAGAGGTTTCCAAGAAATTATTTGAAAAAGAAGAGTGGCAGCTTGCGCTCAATACAGAACCGAAAATGTTAGAGCAAGTGATCGCACAGCTTTATACGAACAATGATGAAAAAGTAGTGTTGGATTTACGGCTTTCGACGGATGAAGAGGCCCTTACTCAAAAGCTTGCACATGAAAAAGCCATTGTTAGCTATGATGTTGCACAAATGACAGCGGATTTACCGTTTATTTCAAATGTGGAAACGTTACAGCGGATGGGACAAACATTTATAGCGAATGGAGATATGGCAGGAGCTCGCGAAGTATTGAATAAAACACAAGATGCGACCTTACAAAGTGCAATTGAATTGGCGCAAATAAACAGTGAAGTTGCCATGGCAAAGGAGAAAATGACAACCATTAAGTCGAAGGATTCTCCTAATCAAGCGGATCAATTGAAAGTGCAGCAAACGAAAATTGAGGAATTGGAGGCGAAAATACAGGAGTTAGAGGAGGGCTGAATTCATGAAACTCTTACTAGCAAAGCTTTTATTTTCTAAAGATGGTCGCAAGCTGTTATGGGTAATTTTAGTTCCTATTTTCCTGCTCGTTCTCGTTGTTGCTATGCTATTTTCGGAACAATCGTCGCAACCTCCGGGTAGTTATACGGTCGGCAGTAAATTATCATCAGCGGTATTACAATATGAGGGAGTTGTTCAAGCGGTTCTTTCTCAATATGGATTAGAAGAACATACAGCGCTCGTTCTTGCAATTATGATGCAGGAAAGTGGAGGTACAACTTCACTCGATATCATGCAAGCGAGTGAGTCGATTGGTTTGGCCCCGAATACGATTACTGACCCAATGTATTCAATTGAAGTTGGGGTGACTCATTTTAATAATGTGCTAGAAAAGATGCGGAAAAGCGACGTAGATTTAGATACAGCCATTCAAAGCTACAATTACGGGTTGGGATATATCGATTTCATTGCTAAAAACGGAGGAGCCCATTCAGGGGAATTGGCACAAACATTTTCCTGGCAGGAAGCAAATAAGTTGGGATGGACGAGTTACGGAGATCCAGCTTACGTGGAACATGTGAAGCGTTATGTAGGTACGATGCGTGATGGACAATTGATTGATGTAGCGAATGCTTCAGCAGATTTTCAAGTTGTCTATGAAACGATGCTGCAATTTGAAGGTTATCCGTATACGTTTGGTGGCATGAATCCTACAACGTCCTTTGATTGTTCGAGTTTAATGATGTGGGCTTTTCGGGAAATAGGCGTCAACCTTCCGCGTACAGCACAGGAGCAATACAATGCTTCGAAAAAGATTACAGCTGATGAATTGCAGCCAGGGGACTTTATCTTTTTTACAGGTACGTATAACGCGGGGAGACCGGTCACACATATCGGAATGTATGTTGGCAACGGAAAAATGTTTGATGCAAACGGTGGTGGTATCGGGTTTTCTAATGTGAACGACCGCTATTGGCAGGAGCATTTATATGGTTATGGACGCATTGTTGATTTTTTAGGAGGTGAGGAGGGATGAAGCAAGGAATTACCATGGGTATTCTTCTAGTGGCCGTGCTCATTCTAGCAGGTTCCGTATTTGTCTTATCGGGAGAGAAATCGACATTAAAAGATACTGTCGGGCAGAAGGATCAAAAGATTCAAGCGTTGAAGGGAAAAGTAGATGAATTATCGGCAGTGACGGGTTTACAGGTAACGGGGGAGGAAGTTCGATTTATTGAACAGACTTTCCATGTGTATTTGAACTATGATAACGAGTCTTACGTCACTCGTTTTGAAGAGTTATCAAATTTGGTGAAAGTAGATGTATTGAATAAGTTAAAAGGTGCTTCATCACTTGCACCACCTGTTGTTGCAATGAAAAATGAACTTGAAAGTGTGCAAGTTTATATTAATCCATCTACGCCCCATACGTTTTTAGTGTATACAACGACGAGTTACTTTTTAGATGGTGCGTTAGTAAACCACGGCAGTCAATTGTACGAAGTATCGGTACTACAGAACAATGGGCAATTTTTAATTGGGGACATCAAAGTGATTGGCAATATGACTGAGGTGGATGGCGTATGAAAAAGCTGGTGTGGTTTTGTATTAGCTTTTTTGCGTTTGAAATCATCATCGTTCTGTTCATTGATTTGATTTTGTTAGTGAGTGAATTAAAGCTAAGTCTAACTACAAGGGCCATGTTCAACAGTTTGCAAGATGTTTTTTTGCATCCGATTCAAACGATAAATGGGTATGTCATGAGTCAGAATCCATTGTTTGTTATTTTAACCGTACTCAATTTGTTTTACAGCGGGTTGATTCAGCTTAAGTATAAGACGAAAAAGGATGGTTGGGCAATACATGAGAAAAATGCCTATCATGGCTCGGCTCGCTGGGAGAAGGAAAAGGAGATTTTGGATGGTAATTTTATCGGAAAGTCTGAGCAAGAGGTGCGTGAGACGTTTCTGCAATCACTTTCAAAGTGAAAATATAGCTTAAGGAGCCAAAGCAACTGCTACTAAGGCAGAACCAAGTAGGGATGTTAACTGATTACTAATTGTTGTTAGTGTAGTAAAACCCAAGATGTTTATCATGTTAACCACCACCCGATTCAATTTTAGTGTAGAGATTATAGTTATTCCTAAAAATAATAAGTAGACAGTTGCTAAGGCAGCTAAGCGCGTTGGCTCCTTAAAATATATTTATCTCAATCTTACAGTATTTAGTTCTCATTTTGAAAGTGGAAAGGACTGATAAATGATGAATGGAACCATTTTGGGAATTTTTAATAAGAAAATTTTAATTCAGCCAAATGAATCGAAGCCGAACCGAAATGTTATGGTTGTCGGTGGTCCAGGAAGCTATAAAACACAGTCCTTTGTCATCACGAATGTTTTATATGAAACAGAAAATAGCATCGTCATTACTGATCCGAAAGCTGAAGTGTATGAGAAAACGGCAGCAATTAAAAAAGCACAGGGCTATGAGCTACACGTCATTAATTTTATGAATATGGAGGTGAGTGATCGCCATAATCCACTAGATTATGTACGTAAGGAAACGCAAGCAACTACCGTAGCGACGAAAATGGTCGATAGTGCGAACAAGGACGGCAAGCGTGATATATGGTACTACTCGCAACGTGCGCTGTTAAGAGCGCTAATCTTATATGCTATCCATGAAATAGAGCCAAAACATCGCAATATGAGAGGTCTGCTAGGGTTTTTGCAGACGTTCGGCACAGACGAAGGAGACGGAGAAAGTGAGTTAGATAAGCAATTTCTAGCGTTAGATTTTAATCATCCTGCAAGGCGCGCTTATGAACTTGGTTACAAGAAAGCGAAGCGGGAAATGCAAGGAAGTATCATCGTATCCCTTTTGACGACGATTGCCGATTATATTGATAGCGAAGTCGCTGAATTTACGAGCTTTAGCGATTTTCATTTAACGGATATTGGCCATAAGAAAATAATGCTGTACGTTATTATTCCGTTAATGGATCAGTCATGGCAAAGCTTAGTCAATTTGTTTTTTAGCCAGTTATTTAATGAGCTGTATGAGTTTGCGTCAAATCATCATGCAAAGCTACCGAGAAATGTAAATTTTATTTTGGATGAGTTTGTGAATCTCGGGAAATTCGATAATTACGAGGAGTTTTTAGCGACGTGCCGTGGTTATGGAATTAGTGTCGCAACAATAATTCAAACGATTTCGCAGATGCAGGATCGTTACGGGGATAAAAAAGCCGAATCTATTTTAGGGAATTGTGGAGTTAAAATCTGTTTGAATGCAGCCAATCGAACGACAGCGACCTATTTTAAAGATTTACTCGATAAAACGACTGTTAAAGTTGATACCGAATCGGAATCCAAGCAGTACGGCAAGGAAAATCGATCAAGTAGCATGAGTGAAAGTGAAGGTTTTGTTGCCCGTGATTTAATGACGGCAGGGGAGATAATGCAGATGCCTGCCGATACTGGTATTATTTTATTTCAACACAAGCCTCCCATTAAGATGAAGAAGGCTTTTCAATTTCAGCTATTTCCGGGTGTGACTGAGCAATATGAGATAAAGCATGTAGATTACCGTTCTAACCCGTCTATGGAACAGCTTCAAAAATTGGAACAAGCACAGCAACAATTTGAAAAGGAAGTAATCCAAAAAGAGCAGGAGAAACAGACTGAACAAGAGGCACTCGAAAAAGATTTTTTTGGCTTTGAAGTTGTAGAGCAGGAAGTCACATTTGAAAGTGCATTAGAGGAGTTGAATGGTAATATTGAGCTCGAAAAATAGTGGCTGCGCATAGGGCTTCGTTAAAAGGAGGTTTGCCAATTGTTTTCTATAAAAGACAAAGTGATGGAAATGATAGATGATTGGTTGAATGATATGTTATCAGCTGTCTTTAGATTTTTAGCGGAAGTATTGTTCAACCATGAGGCATTAAGTGGCTTATTTTTAGATGTGTACAGTGTATTCGCGGTTTTTGGAGGGGTATTACTTGTTGCAATTGTACTGTTTCGCATTTTAAATACCATGCTCAATGAAGCAACAAATAATGAAAGTAATATTTCAGAAATCATAATGAGCTCGTTAAAAGCGAGTGCGATGGTGTTTTTATTGCCAATCATCTTGTATTTTGTTGTGAAAGAAATTTTGTATCCGCTGATGGAGTATATGTTTGTTGAAATTGCGGGAAGTTCCTCAAATATAATTACCGATTCGATTGCCTCAACGATGGTTGTTGACATATTTGGAACGGGAACAATGGCAGCAACGTTATTGCTTTTATTTTTAATTGTTGTCTTTGTCATTTTTACATTTAAAATTTGCGTGTATCATGTAGATTTGATTATTTTAGAAGTCTTTAGTGTTTTTGCAGCGATTACGATTGCTACGGAGAGCTATGACTTTAGTGAAATCTGGAGGCGTGAGTTTTTAAGTCAAATTGTGAGCATCGTGACGCAGGTATTGTTAATGGTGGCTCTTGTACAGTTACTTGCTAATTTCAAAAGTTGGTATGATTTCATGCTCATTATTGGTTGTGGCGTGTTAATTATTCGTGGGCCTAGCGTATTGCGTTCGATGTGGTATTCAAGTGGTGGTGCAAAAGGTGGCATTTCACTTGGTAAGTCTGCTACACGGGTCTCGATGATGAAACTTCTAAAATAGATGGGAGGCTGGAGTTATGAAAAAGGCTCAATTTTCACTGCTTACGGTACTCGTGCTCTTGTTGTTAGCAGCTTGTGGTGATAGTAAAAATGATTTGATTGGCAAGTGGACGGGGACAGAATCAGCGGGTGGTGGAGGAACGGTGACATTCAATGATAATGATACCGTGCTCATAGAAATGGGAATGTTTAATAATTCTTTTGAATGGACGGTAGAGGATAAGATTTTAAATCTTTATACTACAAAAGATGGTGAACAGGAACTTTCCTATCAGTATGAGATCGAACAGGAATCAAAGGACAATGTGACGTTGTACGAATTGGATGAGGAGGGAAAACGGGTAGAGGGAGTTACTATAAAATTGAGCAGATGAATTAAAAGTATACTTATCAAAAGTAGAAATTTCCACCTTTGATAAGTGTTAAATCTCAAGTAAATAGTATTTTGAAGAATCTTCTAAAGCCTGCCATTGGATTGTATAAGAGCCATTTATATAAAATTGTTCATCTCTTTTTCCTGTTGGTTTAGTAATTTCTCCATGTAGGGGATTATTCGAACGGAAATATCCATAGATACCAGCAATGTTTGATCCACTATAAAATAATTTGTCTTCTGCATATGAAATTGCATAAGTGTGAGAAAAACCGTGTTCTTTCATTTGTTCCATGAATTTAATGTCCTTTGCAAAATTAAACATTGTCTCTGGGTGTTGACCGTTCTTTGGATACTTCAGTTCGAGGGCATATCTTTCATTTGTTGTCGGGTTATAGATGACAATATCCAATTCTTTTTTAATTAAGTTCTCTGTGATATCAAAGAATTTGATGTTGCGTTCAAATTGAATTTTGAAAGAGCTATCTAAATGATTTCTTAGGTATAATCCAAGCTCATGCTGTAATGAGAACTCGTTATAAATTTCAATTTTTTGAAGCTTTACAAGTTCAAAAAATGAATGGATGTATCTAGGTAAATTCATTTTAGTCAACTCCATTTTTGTTTAGTATAACACTTTATCAGTGTGTTTAATTGTGAATGTATATACCTTTCAAAAGTAGAAATTTCTACTTTTGATAATAAGAAAGGAGTTAAAAGTATGTATCGACGTGAAGAAGTTGAGTTCAGTGATAAGCCTATTTATCGGGATAAGCGTGATTTATTAACGATTGTAGAAGTTCCTGATCTATTGCAGTACGATATTGTCGCTTATTTAGAAGTGCCGTTTGAAGATGAACAGCGATACGTTCCGTTATTTCAAAAGCGAGGTGAGGTATAATGCCTCTTCAGCCGAATAAATATGAAGAGCGAACGAAAGAGTTAACAGCTAGATTAGAAGAGCAACTGACCCAATTTGCGAACCAAGAAGATTTCAAGCGCTATTTGCATTTCATGGCGAGTATGCGTCAGTACTCGATTGACAATCAAATTTTAGTCTTTATGCAAGATCCGAAAGCTACGTATATCGCAGGATTTCAAGCGTGGAAAAAGCACCAACGCTTTGTGCAAAAAGGGGAGAAAGCGATTCAAATTCGTGCGCCAATTTTTGAACAACACCCCGTCCTAGATCGGGTGACAAAGAAGCCTGTATACGATGAAAAGGGTAACCCGAAAATGGATACTGTATTGGTCCGTTATAAGTGGGTGACGGTGTTTGATATTGCACAAACAGATGGAGAGCCACTTAAAGTAACGAGGGATTTTGTCAATGAACGATTTCAAACCGATGAAGATGCGACAGCCTTATATGAGAACATGAAAAATTATTTAAACCAGTTTAAACAGCTACATGTGGCAGAAAAGACGTATTCGATTAAGGAAGAAGGACGTGGGTATTATGTGCCCTCGACGAATGTAATTGTCATTAATGCATCAGAAAACAACGCTATTGCAAAATTGAGTACACTCGTTCATGAATTTGCACATGCACAGTTGCATGGCCGAGATGGACATTATACCGAGGCAAGTCGTGCGCATAAAGAGGCCCAAGCAGAATCAGTCGCATGTGCAACAATGGCATACTTAGGCTTTGATACGAGCCATTTTTCGATAGGATATATTGCGACATGGGCTAAAGACACGGAACTCATGAGACAAGCATTGACGGACATTCAGGTAACACTTGAAAAGACCTTAGCCACGATTGATAT
Source organism: Sporosarcina limicola (assembly GCF_014873855.1). Taxonomy (GTDB): domain Bacteria; phylum Bacillota; class Bacilli; order Bacillales_A; family Planococcaceae; genus Sporosarcina; species Sporosarcina limicola. The sequence goes on from NZ_JADBEL010000052.1 coordinate 9,862, forward strand.
CGTCCTACACCCACAATTGTACGAACAATTGCAACAAGTCGTTCAAAAACCTTTACAAACACAATCAGTCGTTCATGTTGAGCAGTTGGCCAAGTCATTGCCTGCTTTCCGATATGTTAGAAATCCAGTCACAGCCGTTGAGGTGTTTGATGCGCGGTATAACGGATTTGAAATTGCGAAATACAATCACCAGGTGAAGCAATTAATGGATGAACGGGGCGAAGCGATTACCGAGAAGATGTTGAAAGGAAAAGAAATTCTTTTGATGAATGTCATCGATCAACATCCCGCAGCAGCAAAAATGTATAAGAGTTTTTCCAAGCAATTTGCCCTCCAAGAAGTACATGGACCAGAGCCAAGCATTGAACTGTATCATAAAGCGACGAAAACCCCGATTATTGATTATCAGGAAGTGAATGAAGCAAAATCTTCATTTCTTCATGCAGCACAGTCTGAAAATCATATGGTTGGAGCATATGTCTATGGGAAGGAAGAATTGCGTCATTTTAAGCCGGTTTTGGTAGGGGAGAAAGAATACATTGAACGAGTGTGGGGAGAGGAGTCTAGTAACATAAGAGAAAAGTTGAAAATCAATAAGGTACAATCACTGAATTTATAATTACAATTGGAAAGTTCAAAGACGAAGCAGTTGTAGCTATGTTTCGTCTTTGAATAATGGATTTCGAAAACTATATTAAGGCTTTTTCTAAATTAAGAGTGGATTGAATTTCTATGAAGAATTTTGCAGTGTTTCGTCGTTGTAAAATCTCTTCAATATAGTTTTTATTTTTAATTGTTTGGAATAAAGTATCTGCAATTCGATCGCGATATTTTATACCGGAAACTTTATTTCCCCAATAAGTTGTTAGTTCATACCAAACAGGGTCTTTATAGATTTTCTCTTCTAAAATTTTTTCGTAATCTGATGCGTTGTCATCGCGATATTTTTCATATGCTGCATCAATTAACGCAAGTATAGAATCTTTAATAGTATTTTCCATTTCAGAGTCTATATTAAATAAGTTTTTACATTGTTCTTCAAGACGTATAATTAACTCTTTAGTAGACCTATCAAAATCCTCATAAGAAATATTTTTTGCTTGAGAATATAAATTGTAATTCATATATTTCCCATTATTATTTACTCAACTTTCGCACACTGAAATCGGCAAATAAGCCTTGATATAACTGGGTAAACCGGCCATCCATTGCTGTAGTTGATTTTCGACTTGTTTTTT
>NZ_JADBEL010000053.1:0-9268 GCF_014873855.1 Sporosarcina limicola
CCGCACTATAAGTGCGGGTAAAGGGAGTCGAACCCCCACGCCCGAAGGCACTAGATCCTAAGTCTAGCGCGTCTGCCAGTTCCGCCATACCCGCATTATATATCATGACTATAATGTCACAAAAATGGTGAGCCATGCAGGATTCGAACCTGCGACCCTCTGATTAAAAGTCAGATGCTCTACCAACTGAGCTAATGGCTCGTTAAAGTGGTGCCGGAGAAAGGACTTGAACCCTCAACCTACTGATTACAAGTCAGTTGCTCTACCAGTTGAGCTACTCCGGCTAATTAAACACGTTATAGAAATTGTATGGTGGAGGATGACGGGCTCGAACCGCCGACCCCCTGCTTGTAAGGCAGGTGCTCTCCCAGCTGAGCTAATCCTCCATGAGAGAAAATCTTTCATTCCGATGTACTTATAGCGTTAATCGGACAAGACTTATTATAACAACTAACACCCTAGAAAAGCAAGTGTTTTTTTGAAATTGTTTTTTGTCTGAAAAGCAATTTATTAAAGCGACTTTTATATAATAACAAAAGTGAAACTCGTTTGCAACTTTTTTAAATGTTTTTCACAACATCAATAACTATATCACCTGTTTTAAAGTAATGCAACAGTTTTTTGAAAGAACTTGTTCCAATATTTATTCTGTACGTTTCTTATCTTCAATAATGATCATTAAAAGCTCTAATAAGTCCCAACCTACCTGCTTTTCATCCCCAGGGAAAAGGGATGAGAAACCATCTAGATCACCACGATGGCTCCTCACATTTTCATTCATCCTCATGCCGCAACATTCGATAGCCCACGCGCACATGTGTCTGAATATACTTTGGATTCGCTGGATTCTCTTCAATTTTCTTGCGTAACGTTGCCATAAACACACGTAAGCTTGGTACGTCTGACTGCGATACATGCTGCCACACTTCCTTCAATAGATAGTTGTGCGTTAGAACTTTACCAACATGCTTTGACAGTACAACCAATAACTTATACTCAATCGGCGTCAGATGCACTTCTCCATCATGCACAAATACCGTGTTTGCCAAATAATCGATGCGCAAATCACCGTTCACAAACACCGGTTGCTCTTTATCGGACTGACGATCGCTCGCAAGTCGTCTAAATGCTACGCGAATACGCGCCAGTAGTTCGTCCACGCTGAACGGTTTCGTTACATAATCATCGGCTCCGGCGTCGAGCGCGTTAATTTTGTCACGCTCCTCACCGCGCGCACTCACTACAATAATCGGCGTTTGCGACCAGCTACGAATTTTATAGATAACATCGACACCGTCCATATCCGGTAAACCGAGATCTAGAATAATTACATCCGGTTGCATAGACAATACTTTTTGCAACGCCGTTTTACCATCCAGCGCAATAGCATACTCATACTGTTGCATACTCAATGTCATTTTGATTAAGTTCCCGATTGCCAAATCATCTTCCACTACCAAAATTCGATTATTCATTAACATTGACAACCCCTTTTTCAAGCATAAAACTAAAAATTGCACCCGTCGGCACATTATCCGCCACCGTCAGCTCGCTTCCATGCACTTTCACGATAGCTTGGCACAATGATAGGCCAAGTCCAAGACCTCGCCGACTATCACTACGATAGATTTTATCTGTCATGAAAGGCTCAAACAGCCACGCTTTTATCGTATCACTAATGCCTAGACCGTTATCCGTAATGCAGATACGTACATGATCGCCCACTTCCTGTGCCGACAGGATAATCTCGCTACCCGTCGGCGTGTATGTCAACGCATTATTGACAATATTGATGATTACTTGAATGATAAGTCGCGCGTCCATTACCGCGAATAACAACTCCGGCTCGACACGGCAATGAATGCGATGCTTATTTCCATTGTGCATCACGTGTAAAAGCGCCTCCTGCATTATATCTTCAACAAGTTCCGGTTGCATTTCAATCGATAGTTCCCCACCGTCTAGCCTCGACACTGCAAGCAAATTCTCGACCATCTGCACAAGCCACTTCGCGTTATTGTTCATATCCCGGTATAGCTGAACTTTCTGCGTCTCGTCAATCTGTTCCCCGCTCGATAGCAAGATATCAGCATTACCTGAAATACTCGTCAGTGGCGTTCTTAAATCATGCGAAATGGAGCGTAAAAAGTTTGCTCGCATCTGCTCAAGCTCCGCCTCCCGCGCGACTTCCTCATTGGATTTTTGTAAATACCATTTATCAAGCGCAAACGAAAATTCATTAATGATTGCATCAAGAATATGCCGTTCAAACGATGGCAACGGAGCTTCTTTCGTTAGCGCGATACCAACGATGCCTTCCACGTTGCCGCCCGAAACGACCGGTACATAGTACGCATTCGCTTCCGGGAAAGTATCCGTTGACACGCCGGCCGCCTGCATATTACTTGCACCCCATGTCGCTACGCCACGCTCGTTCACATTGTCAAACAGTGCTTCCATTGCCTTATTTTCAGCATCAGTCATCACATTTGTCCGGAAATATTCTTTTTTCATTATTAATTGATCAGCCATATCAAAAAATACAGCCGGTTTTTCAACAAGCTTGACGATTTGTGTCATACCTTCAGTAATGATTTCCTCAAGCGATTTTGCGTGCTGCAATTTACGGTTCGTCTCGAGTAATACCTCCGTTCGGTACGACTTGCGCACCGCGCTAATCGCTTGCTTCTTCACTTTCCGCGTTAGACTGCTCGTGATTAACCCTGATATGAACATGATTAAAAACGTCATCGGGTAATCCCAATGGTATGCTTCAAATGAAAACCGCGGTTCGGTAAATAAAAAGTTAAAAATGAGAACCGCGACCAGCGAACTAATAACGCTCACTACCCAACCGGTCGACCACATCGCAAGTACTAACACACCTAAAATATAAATTGTAACAATATTCGCTTCACTCACGCCGACAGTAAAGAACAATACTCCGATTATCGATGCGACTCCGAATATAATCGCCATCTTTAATAAATCTATCCAATCAAACTTTAGTTGCATTTCCATTCCTTGAAAGCGCATCGGCTCGTTTTCCTGGTCAGGTACAATATACAGCCCCAAGTTCGGTACAAACTCATTGAGACGATCGACGATTTTGACGTTCGGCCGCCACCAGTGTGCTTTCGTTGCCGTCCTTCCGATAACAAGCTTCGTCACGCCACTCATTCGCGCGTAATTGGCTAATGCCGCCGCCACATCCTCTTCTTGAACAGTTACCACATTCCCGCCAAGTTGCTCCGTCAGTTTGATATGCTGTTGCAACCTCTCTGAATTCGCATCGCTACCATTATTTATTCCGGCTTTTTGTACATATAACGCCGTAAATTTGCCGTGTAGCGCTTGCGAAAGTCGCGCCGCAGTTCGGATGACTTTCGCATTCGTCGGCGAACTACTAATCCCGACCAACAGATGATCCTCCACCTGTGCATTATGAGTTAGTGAATCGTTCTCAAGCGACTGTTTATGATAAACCGTATCCGCTGTGCGGCGCAGCGCGATTTCACGAAGCGCCACCAGATTCGGTTTTCGAAAAAAATGTTCCATCGCCTTTTCGACCTGCGCAGCGCGGTAAATCTTGCCTTCCTTTAAACGCTGAATCAAATCTTCCGGCTCAATATCAACGAGTTTTATTTGCGCTGCGTTATCAATTAAATAATCTGGTATATGCTCGCGCACTTTCACACCGGTAATTTCTTCCACCAAGTCATGTAGACTTTCAATATGCTGGATATTAACGGTCGTGTAGATGTGGATACCTTTTGCAAGTAGTTCCTCCACATCGCCAAACCGCTTTAAATGACGCATTGGCGGCATATTACTATGCGCCAGTTCATCAATCACCACAAGCCCAGGTTGTCGTTCAAGCACCGCATCAATATCAAACTCTTCAAATATCTTTCCTTTATAAGTTATTTTTTTGGTCGGTATCATTTCAAGTCCTTCAAGTAAGGCAGTTGTTTCTGGCCGAGCATGCGGTTCAACATAACCGATGACCACATCTACACCGAGTTTCTTTGCTTCATGGGCAGCGTCGAGCATTGCATAGGTTTTACCGACTCCTGCCGCATACCCGAGAAATATTTTCAGCTTGCCTGCCCCTGCTCCCTTTTCCTGCTGTTTAATCTTCGCTAAAATCGCTTCTGGACTCGGACGTCTGTCTTCCATTGCTCCTCACCTCCCTCTCATTATAATCCCAACTTCCATTAAGACGGCATAAAGATTTTCATCTTAATGCCGTCTTAATACAAATCACGTTTCTCTAACACTACGTTAATTCGAATTTCATTATGATGGAGTTAATCGATCAACAGAAAGGATGAGAGACATGATGGACGTAGTTATGATTGGCGTGCTAATTATAAGTTTTGCCAGTCTTTATAGCTTGACTATCTGGTGTTACAAACAAGTAAACAATTAAGGAGGAATTGGTATGTGGTTAGTAATGGATATCATCATCGTGTTGTTGTTTGGTTATTTAGGTCATGCATTACTTCATCCAGAAAACTATTAATTGGCCTTTAGGAGGTAACGGATATGTGGCAAATCGCCTTGGTGCTCGGAATTTATTTACCACTTGTCATTGTAGCTGGTCATTATTTGTATCACGTGACAATGCAGCAAAAGACATGGCTTGATCCGGTAATGAACCGCATCGATAACATCATCTACAAAATTAGTGGCATTAAGCAAGTCAATATGACTGGGAAACAGTATGTGCTGGCACTGATTCTTTCAAATGCCATTATGGTACTCATTGGCTACATTATATTGCGGATTCAATCGGCGCTATTTTTAAACCCAAATGGCATTGGTACTATGGAAGCAACGCTGTCATTCAATACGATTATTTCCTTTATGACGAATACAAATCTACAGCACTACAGCGGTGAATCAGGTTTAAGTTATTTGAGTCAGATGCTCGTCATCACGTTCATGATGTTCACATCAGCGGCAACTGGCTATGCGGCATGTATGGCATTCTGTCGTCGCTTAGTCGCAAAAACGGATACCCTCGGTAATTTTTTTGTGGACTTTGTACGTGTGATAACACGCGTCTTAATTCCAATTTCCTTTATCGTGGCATTAATTTTAGTGTTCCAGGGTTCACCGCAAACGTTCAACTCGAACGAGACAGTTCATACAATTGAAGGAAATATGCAAGATATCGCACTTGGACCTATCGCTTCACTCGAATCAATTAAGCATGTTGGTACGAACGGCGGCGGTTTCAACGGTGCTAACTCAACGACACCCTTTGAAAACCCGACCGTCATTTCAAATATCGTAGAAATGCTATCCATGATGTTGCTACCTGGTGCTTGCGTTGTGGCTTTCAGCTTAATGGTTGTCAACAGAAAGCGGAAAACATTATTCGGTAAACAAGGTTTGGTCATTTTCGCGGCAATGAGCATCCTATTCCTCATTGGCCTAACCACTTGTTATCTAGCTGAACGCGCAGGTAACCCGATTATCGGCGAGCTTGGCATCACGCAGGATCTCGGTAGTATGGAAGGGAAGGAAATGCGCTTTGGCGTTGCACAGTCTGCTTTATTCACAGTTGTGACAACAGCCTTCACGACCGGATCGGTTAATAATATGCATGATACCTTAACGCCGCTTGGTGGCATGGTGCCGCTATTTAACATGATGTTGAACGTTGTATTTGGCGGTAAGGGGGTCGGTTTGATGAACATGATGATGTATGTCATGTTGACGATTTTCATCGCCTGTTTAATGATTGGCCGCACCCCTCAGTTTTTAGGTAAAAAAATTGAAGAGAAAGAAATGAAATTAATCGCACTTTGTATCTTAATCCACCCCGCGATTATCCTAGTGTTCTCAGCGCTTGCTGTCTCGACCGTAGCTGGAGTTGAAGGGATCACAAACCCAGGTGCACATGGGTTATCGCAGGTGCTTTATGAATACGCTTCATCATCGGCGAACAATGGCTCTGGATTCGAAGGATTATCCGATAATTCGACGTTCTGGAACGTGACGACAGGTCTAGCGATGTTCTTTGGCCGCTACTTATCAATCATCATTCAACTTACCATTGCATCACTGCTTGCGAAAAAGTTATGGCATAGTGAATCGGTTGGTACTTTGAAAACAGACAACGCAATGTTCACGTTCCTACTTGTCGCAATAGTATTGATGATTGGCGCATTGACTTTTCTACCCGCATTAGCACTCGGTCCAATTACAGAACATTTACAAATACGTTCTTGACGAGGAGATACAACAATGGAAACTACATCGAAAAAGAGTTTTATTACTGGTGAAATTATGAAGAGTTCAATTTTAGAGGCTTTTAGGAAATTAAATCCGGTGAATATGGTGAAAAACCCGGTATTATTCGTAGTTGAAATCGGGTTTATCCTTGTACTTCTGCTAGCCATTTTTCCGAATATGATGGGCGATGACAATGGTGGGCATTTACGCCTTTATAATGCAATTGTCGCCGTAATTCTACTCGTCACGATTTTATTCGCAAACTTTGCTGAATCCATCGCAGAAGGTCGCGGTAAAGCACAAGTTCAGACACTCAAGAAAACAAATACAGTGACAGAGGCGCGCGTACTTCTTTCTGACGGGACGCAGGTTATGAAACAGGCCAATGAGCTTATAAAAGGTGACATCGTCATCGTTCAGGCTGGCGAAGTTATCCCGAACGATGGTGAAGTGATTGAAGGTATTGCAACTGTCGACGAATCGGCCATCACCGGTGAATCAGCCCCTGTGGTGAAGGAACGCGGCGGTGATTTTTCTTCAGTTACAGGCGGGACCACCGTGACAAGTGACTGGCTAAAAATTGAAATCACCTCCCTACCTGGCGAATCGTTTTTGGATAAAATGATTGCACTCATAGAAGGTGCGAGCCGTAAAAAAACACCAAACGAAATTGCCCTAAACACGTTATTAGTTAGTTTAACTATCATCTTCTTACTAGTGGTCGTCACGCTTTACCCCATGACTACGTACCTGAATGTGGATATTCCAGTTGCGACATTAATCGCATTGATTGTCTGCTTAATCCCGACCACAATCGGCGGGCTGTTGTCAGCAATCGGCATTGCCGGAATGGACCGCGTAACACAGTTCAATGTTATCGCTATGTCAGGAAGGGCTGTCGAAGCATGCGGAGATGTCGATACATTGATTTTGGATAAAACAGGAACCATCACTTATGGTAACCGCCTAGCATCCGAATTTTCACCGGTGCTAGGGGTTGATAAAAAAGAATTGATTCGCGCTGCATGGTTAAGTTCATTAACGGACGACACACCTGAAGGCAAATCGATTTTATCACTTGCCATCAAATTAAACGTCGATGCTGCAGATGAAAAAAAGATTATCAAGACGAGCGATCCTATTTCATTTACAGCGCAGACACGCATGAGCGGACTTGATATGCAAAACGGAACAAAAATCCGAAAAGGTGCTTATGATTCAATTAAAAATAGAAGTGTCGCTGCCGGTCATGCTCTCCCAAAAGACTTGGAGGGTCTGGTGCATCAAGTATCATCCCTAGGTGGCACACCGTTAGTAGTGACCGAAAACGATAACATCCTTGGCGTCATTTATCTAAAGGATGTCGTAAAGCCCGGTTTAAAAGAGCGTTTTGAACTGCTCCGCGCGATGGGCATTAAAACAATCATGTGTACAGGAGACAATCCGCTAACAGCCGCAACGATCGCAAAAGAAGCTGGAGTAGACGGCTTTATCGCCGAAAGTAAACCAGAAGATAAAATCAATGTGATTAAAGAAGAGCAGGCGCAAGGAAAAATCGTGGCAATGACTGGAGACGGTACGAACGATGCGCCGGCACTGGCTCAGGCAAACGTCGGTCTGGCAATGAACTCCGGGACGAACGCAGCGAAAGAAGCAGCGAACATGGTCGACTTGGACTCAAATCCAACTAAAATCATCGAAGTTGTAGAAATCGGCAAACAATTACTGATGACACGTGGTGCCTTAACAACATTTAGTATTGCGAACGATGTAGCGAAATACTTCGCAATCATCCCTGCGATGCTAATGGTGGCAGTACCTGAGATGGGGGCGCTGAACGTCATGCAGTTGAACTCACCAACGAGCGCCATCATCTCAGCCCTGATTTTTAACGCCATCATCATCCCTTTGCTGATTCCAATCGCTATGAAGGGTGTTAAATACAAACCGATGAGCGCGTCGAAATTACTAAGCAGAAACTTGTTGGTTTACGGACTTGGCGGCATTATCGCTCCCTTTATCGGCATTAAATTTATCGACCTAATTATCGGGCCTATTTTACGCATGATGGGTCTATAGGAGGAAACTATGTATGAAAGGTTTTTTTGAATACTCGAAACAAGCGGTACTAGTCACTTTCTCGATGCTCGTTTTATGCGGTTTAATTTATCCATTTGCGGTCACTGCGGTGGCCCAAGTGTTATTCAACCACCAAGCAAACGGCAGTTTAATCGATTTAGAAGGTGAAGTTGTCGGCTCTGAAAAATTAGGTCAGGCATTTACTGCACCTGAATATTTATGGGGGCGCGTATCAGCAGTGAATTACAACACCTATACGAAAGAAGATCTAGTGCCTGATGTAAACGGCGAAACAGCTTACGGTGGCGTCAGTTCCGGTACATTCAATTATGCCCCATCCAACCCTGAACTAAAAAAACGAATTGAAGAGGATATTGAAACATTTTTAAATGCAAACCCCGGGGTACAGCGCGAACAAATTCCAGCTGACTTGGTGACCGCCTCCGGATCAGGTCTTGACCCGCATATCAGCGTGGATGCTGCCCTCATTCAAATGAAGCGTATTGCACAAGCAAGCGGCCTATCCGTAGATGACGTGGAAGCGATTGTAAAAGCCAATACTGACAGCCGCACGTTTGGTGTGTTCGGCGAAGACAAAGTCAACGTCCTTGGTGTGAATTTAGCGATTTTTGAAAAGGTGAAGGAGGAATGATGTAGATTATGTAATTGATCGTTTGAGTTCTTAATTGGTCGCTTCGCTAGTGGAATCAGTCGCTTGTTTCTTTAATTGGTCGCTTCGCTTGCGGGATCAGTCGCTTGGTTCCTTAATTGGTCGCTTCGCTAGTGGAATCAGTCGCTTGGTTGCTTAATTGGTCGCTTCGCTTATGGAATCAGTCGCTTGGTTGCTTAATTGGTCGCTTCGCTAGTGGAATCAGTCGCTTGGTTGCTTAATTGGTCGCTTCGCTTATGGAATCAGTCGCTTGGTTGCTTAATTGGTCGCTAC
>NZ_JADBEL010000053.1:9363-10772 GCF_014873855.1 Sporosarcina limicola
GCTTCGCTTATGGAATCAGTCGCTTGTTTCCCTAATTGGTCGCTTCGCTAGTGGGATCAGTCGCTTGGTTGCTTAATTGGTCGCTTCGCTAGCGGGATCAGTCGCTTGTTTCTTTAATTGGTCGCTTCGCTTGTGGAATCAGTCGTTTGTTTGCTTAATTGGTCGCTTCGCTTGTGGAATCAGTCGTTTGTTTGCTTAATTGGTCGCTTCGCTTAATTAATACAAGTCTTTATGATGACGAATCGTAATCCTTTTACTAAAAAAAACCAGTAGGATTCTAATAAGAATCCTACTGGTTTTTTGATTACCTATACCTAGCGATGGATTGGCTTTATGTATGGTTACAAGTTTATATGCGCAAGAGGATTAGCTCCATATTATTCCTCATCCTTGAAGAAAAGCGTAGTCTTTTTTTCATTTTCTACCTATATTGTTCCACAATCGCATCGATTAATAAAAAAACGATTTCATATTACCCTTTATATTCCACAATGATACAAATATAAATTACCTTCATCCAGCTGTCTTGACATCAAAATCATTTTTTCGAACAGCTTAATTACTTCATCTCGATTAAAGACTAATTTTTCATGTTCACGCCCTATCTTGCCTTCTTCGTCATAAAAAAACTTACCCGTGAGTTCAAATGTAGCAGGTGCATTTTTAATAAGGTCCCTCCAAGAGGAAAAAATGTTCAGTAGATCTACTGATGACTGCTTATCAAAAAGCGTTACACCATGATAGTTAATGCCTTGACCATTTGTAGTTCCTCTCAGTCCAGGATTTTTACTATGAATCCATTCTAACGAATCATAAATATATTGAATTAGATCATCATGTATTTCAATGCTATCAATAACATTGTTATTGTTTTCTCTATACATCCAAAAGTCTTTCACATCGGTTGTGTTAGCTATTAGATAAAATTCATGATTCAAGCCTGTATTCTCCCTCCTCAAATATATATGTTTCTATAGGATAAAAACGTCAAAATCTTATGGATTGTAGTAAATCTAAAAGTTTATACTTTAGCCAGGTAATGACCTTGGTGACTGGCGACGTCCATACTCTTACAGGAGGAATTCCCCAATTACCATCAGCGTGCATACGTTCGGGATCTGAAGTGCGATGAGTAGCAAATTTCATACTATTTATTACTTAACCTATATTATAATGAAGACCGCTACAAAACTTGAACTTGATCAAAACATTCATAGGTCCTACAAACCTAACGCCAACTTTCAGATTCTAAAGTCAACTTCACAATTCCAATTATTTCTCTGAAAAATAAAAAAAGCCACTACCTAGTTAGGCAATGACTTTTTTGATGCCTGGCGACGTCCTACTCTTGCAGGGGGAAACCCCCAACTACCATCGGCGCTGAAGAGCTTAACTTCCGTGTTCGGGAT
>NZ_JADBEL010000054.1 GCF_014873855.1 Sporosarcina limicola
GAAGATTTTCATCTCATTCAACAACCTTTCCGTTTTAGTATTCCTATACCCGAAAAGTGTTAAGTTGAAGCATTCCCCAAATGAGCGTAAGAGCCCGTATTTTGAACAGAATCACTAAGTGCATTAAGTGCTTCTAACGAGTTCGCTTGCAAATAAATATAGGTGTACTGGTAAATATAGATTGATTCATTTTCAAGAAATTTCGTCAACTGATGCTCAGCTGCCTCCACCTGTTTTTCAAGTTGGCGTTTTTTAAGTGGATCAAATGTCTTCAAAACCTCGGCCTGCTTATTTTTAATCGTTTTATTGTAGTGTTCCACCATTTTATTCGCATTCGATGACTCTAAAAATTGAACGATGGTTATATTTCCCTTCTTCCGTTTTAATTCAGAAATCCAATTACCATAACGACTTTTTGGATAATCAATGATGGCAATGACACGTATGAAGTTTTCACCTGATTCAATATGGTCGGCATATTCCTCCCACGAAAAAGGGTAAATCATATCTAAACTCGAACCATCCAACACCTCATCTAATCTTAATTCCTGTTTTGGTAGCATCGGTTGCTTTCGTTTGAGCATTGTGATCCCTCCCTAATGATTTGAAAAGTTGACTAAATGCTGCAAGACATCACGACATTCCTTCGCAGTTAATTGACGAGCCATCATATCATAAGTGCTTAATGTATTTTCAAGCTGACGAATGAATAGCGTCACTTTCTCCTCTAGTTCAATCGCCGTTTGCTCTAGTGATGCAAGATGCTTTTTCGGTATTTTTTCATGTAGAACGACAATGTGCCGTTTCGTCGTCATTTCCTGTGAGGAGGCAATTGTTGAAAACGTATCGACGTAGCTCGCAATGAGCGCAAGCTTTGCTTTGTTTTCCGGCTCCTCCTGCTGCACTTGTAAATAACGATGCTGCCAAAACGATACATATTCACTAAAATCAACGGGCATCGTAATATCTAAATACTGTTGAACTTCCCCGCTATTTTCACCAAGCGTAGACATTAAAAAGGCATTAAACTCGTCAAACACATCTTCCTGCTCGATAACCGTCAATAAATCCAAGTTGATGCCACTTGCCTGAATGAGTGCTACTAAATAACCTTGCTTTGTCACGAAAAAGTTATTGTACTGCGCCTCAATTAACGACATCTCTTGCAGACTTTGCTTTCCGTTTTGAAGCGTCCTCGGTTCATCTTCAAACACATATGCCTCGATAGACCCTTTCTTTTTTGAAAAACCAAATAACTTCTCCCACAAACACCTCACCACCTCATCTAAAGAAACGCTCTTTCTTCTTTTGCGTGTAAAATAGTTTCTGCCTTTGTTTATAATCCGTTCGTAATTTCAAATAATCCTGAAAGCGAATATTTTGCCGGTAGCGGATTGGGCGAGAAGAAAGAAATGCCAATACCATAATCAGCACAATTAAAATCAACATAATTTTAAAGAGCATGAGCCACACATTATGGGGAGGCAACGCAAGAATGATAAATCCAATCACTGCAGGGGGTAATAGATAAATGGCAAGCTCCCGTAATGTGATTCCAAGAAATATGCCATACCCCGACTCTACGTTTTCTGGAAAAACGAACTTCTTTCCTTTGTGTTCATTCATAGATATCTACACCTTTCAAAAGTAGATTTTTCTACTTTTGTTAAGTAGTTTTATATCACTTCTACTTATGTGAACAATGAGTACACCCATGGTAATAGCCATATCACGGCTGCGGCCAACCCGACCAGTGCACAAACACGACCAACACTTTTGAACACTTCATTTTTCTCGTGCGGATCATCTGCGGAAGGCATACGCTTGATGATAATAAATAAAGCTGCACAAATCCCGACTAAAACCACAAGTGCTGTCAAAATACCTTTCACGACATTGGCTGCATTTGTGAGCTTAGCTTGGACTTGTCCAGCTGAGGCAAATACGATTTCGGGTGTAACTACTAAACAAATCACCAGAGCCACAGCTGTACCAAACACTAAGCGCATTTTTCCGTGTTGTTTTGTCATACACAAACCTACTTTCATTATTCATTTATCTAGTCGTTACTCATCTCTCTCCATTTCTACTAATTGTTGAGGGGCAGATTCTTTATACCGCTGCACTTCGTCTAGTTTTATTTTCGCCTCCTGGACGGTCGAAAAAGATTCCGAAAGCTGTTCTAATTCCCCTCGCTTTAAACGACCGATAAAAATAAAATTTTGCCGCTTATCCCGTTGCTCTATTTCAAACAACCGCAACGCTCCACTGCACAATCAAACTCCATACCATAGACACTTAGAAAACCTTCCAAAAAACTTGTACCAGCAAAACTTACTTCTGCAAGCATTCGGCCGCGCTTCCCTCGAAAAGCTGTTGGCTCTATTTGGTTCACATTTTCAGCATCTTGAATATTCCCTTGTTGCAAAAAGTATTGTCGTAATTTTAATGGCTTTATCTCAATTCGATCATGTATTTCTTCCCTTATGAATTCTTTCCGAACCACTTGAATCGATTGCCCACCTAGCTCTCCACTACGCACAATCCGCCCATCATGCTCCAGCTGTACGGCCTTTTCACTACTCGATCACCGCACAATCACTAGAAAAATCACCTACTTTTACATAGTATACAATGCTATTCTGCTAAAAAAGTCGATTGTTGCCGAAGTATTATCACTTTTTAATAAAATATATGTTCTCGTTATGATTGCAATGAGAATGTAATAGAATTTTCATTCTATTTGTGACACTATCTGGAAAATATGCACCTACAACGTAAAGGTCGTTAAATATTAAAAGGTCAATTCCTCAACAGTAAACTTGAGGAATTGACCTTTTGGATTATGCTAAAATGGCACCCGTTAGTAAAATCTCTAGCACTAGCAATAATAATAACGATGACACTGTATTAATATGGACTTTCCCACTTAAGCAGTTGCTATTAAAATTTTCCCCCCGCAAAAAAAGACGGAAAAAAAGCCATATTTGGCTATATCAGAATAAAATAATATAAAAACCTCTTATATTTTACAAGAAAAGACAAATATGATACACTTAAATTCAGTGTATCTACACATGGGATAGCTATGTCTATTTTCATTGATTAAGAGATATCCTACTGTCGGAAAAAATGCTTGAGGCACATTTTCAGTAGCAACCGTGTAAACTTTTTCATAATTCTTGTCGGTGATATCCTATTTAACTAAGCATTATCTATGATATCACCGACATTAGAAAAATGTCAACATAAATGTCAAACTCAAAAAAGGTAATTAAACAGCAGTTCCAAGCCTACAACTACGACTGAGGTAAAAAAATATATGGTTAAAGTAGAAAAAGTAACGACAGTTTTGCAAATGAACAAAAAACAGGAACAACTACAGTTTGTAAACATCGAAACATCAGGAGCAGACAACAGATTGTTCTTGGATCCATTACTGATTGCAATAAACAAGGACAAGTTTTCAAAAGCAGCACACACACTGCTTACAGATTACTTCCAAACAGTCTTCAAACTGATTAGAGAAGGCAAATCTATAGAAGGTATGCTATTAGGCATTCTAGGTAACTCAAGTGAGAATAACAGTTTTCGTCTGGGAAAATCGGAATTTATCAAAGATGTTTATCCGAATGGAAAAGGTTGCGGTCCCAACATGCTTTACAAATTATTAACCAGGGTTGAACATCGTCGACTAATTGAAGACGGTACTATAAAAGGGCCAATGGACGTCGTTCTCTTCATTAAAAATTTTAATGAAGACCGAATGTCAGATTTACTTGCCAGTATTCTCTTTGGACTACTAAGCGAATTCACAGTAACACAAGCGTTAAAATACAATCCTAATGCAAAGTTCAGAATACAGGAAGGTCTTCGGTGGGATGTAACAATTCACAATTGGGTTAAATTCCAATACCGTCAATTGCTCGATTTGAATGAAATTCCCTTAACTCTAATTCCAAAACATATTGTAACCGATCAATACCGATACCGGGCTGATAATTATTTGATGGCTCACTTGATACAATACGAACAAGAAGAAGAGTTGAAAGTGGCATTAAAAACAAATCCCGATGCTGTTAAACGCAACAAAAAGCTAATTAGTAGCGAAAAGAAAGAAGAATTGAGTAATCCCTCTACCAAGGATCTTATAATTCAACTTACTTTAGCCCATCGCTCCAAGAATCCTGTGAATGTTTACAAAGAGAACATAGCGAAAAAGTACAATGGGGGATTAAGTGATTCACAGCTAACCTCCATTATCGAGAAACCATATGCTGAAATCGCAAAAGGTGTAGCTTAAATTCTAAAAAAGAGAGCAGACAATATGTTTGCTCTCTTTTTTCAATCGTTCAATCTGATTCCTCAACACTTTTGGCGCTCCATGAATGTGTTCAGTTTACTAACGGATAATCGTCATGTCCTCAAAAAAACTCCTACATCAAACTCACCTAGTGGTTCACTCCTCAAGTAATCACTTAATCTTTTTTATGATGCTATATATGCGCTGAACTTATGATTTTCACCTAATCTTCAGAGAAGGCGCCTACTGGGGTAGTCGGAGCGATAAGACTGATAGTGGTTTTCTAGCAGGCTTATCGCGGGAGGCATCCCCAAGCGCCGAGCAGTGTTGGAGGGATTCTTTAGTTCAATCCATATAGTATAGAAATAATTAAGCAATATACTTTGAGTTTATTATCCATAATATTGACTATGATGTATTATTTCCTCCTTTGATTCGTCCCCTTCTGCTGTTTTATTTGTTTCTGCTGCGCCCTCAATTTTTCAAATTCCTCATATTCCAACTCATCCATTATCTGATCGATCGCTTTTCCTTTAAAGAACTGCTCAAATAACGTTTGGGAACTGTAGACGCTCATTTGTTTGCCTCCGAACGTGTCATTGTAAAAAACAGTTCCTTGCTCTGTTGGCACTTCTACAGCTGCCAAAAAAGCATTCGCTTTCTTTTCGGACAAGATATCTTCTGCAACACAATCACTCAACACAAAAGCCTGATAACGAGGGTGTGCCAAATCCTTCAATAATACTGGATCCATTCCTTTCTGTACTCGTAGCAACTCTTGTGCGGACACCTGCTCTCCTCGTAAAACAGCTACATCATATGCTCGTTTCGCTCGTACATAATCGGGCACAACAACTAATTGCTCTTTCTTGTATTTCTTCGGTGGCTCACTTGGAAAATTGGTCAATTGCTCTTTTGTGAAGGCTTCTCCATAATAATCCATTGCTGTCATTAGCCACTCACGCTCTACTAACGACTTATCCGATACATCCAAACTTGGCAGCCGTAAATGAATGCGCTCATCGTAATAAGCTCCAAATAAACGCAATGCCAATTGCAATCTTTTCATTTCTTTCAACATACCTTCAAAGTTGTTTTTTTCGGTAGGAGATAGTCGGTCCATAGATTCCTTCTGTTGGAGCGATATTCCTTGCTGCTGCATAAAGGTTGCCGCTCGCGTTTGCACAGCTTGTAAGCGCTCCTGAACTTCTATAACAGTGGTTATCGGTTGTTTTAAAATCGACTGGACTTGTTCCACCACTTCTTCCTCACGAGCCTGTAACAACGTTTCCTTAATTTCCAAATCATTTAAAGCCCGATCCAGTCGTGCTGTTTCATTGACTAACGCTCGCTTCTCATACAATGTCCACTGACTCGTTTCTAGCATTGGATAATACTTCACAACCAATCGGTCTGCCTCACGATTGAAAAGTTCCTCAGCACGCTGGAAAGCCTCTTCCTGGGCCTGATATCCTTTATAACTTGACTCATTGAATAATCCAAGATCTACTTGAACCTTCAACTTAACATCCCATAAATAAAGCATCCTTCTTTTATCAGCCAATGACTCAGGTTTCACATACATTTTTAACACTTTGGACAGTTGGCCAAGTTCCTTTTTTTCCGCTGGAGATAATGCCTGTAAAATCAGCTGATGATTTTCTAGATTCGTCAGCTTCTCATCAACTTCAAGTAAAGAAACAACTTTGTCATTGCGTGCTTTCACTTGCCGATTTATTTCCACGCGGTCCGATGAACGCCCCTCCTGCTCCATTTTACGAGCTACGTATCCTTCATGAATCATAGGCTCTTGTTCTAAACCTAACTCTGCATGGGACTTCTCTGTAATTTCAACAGCCACACCGGCAAGTGCTAAATGCTTATTTGCATAGAATGCCCATGCCTGACGCCACTCTTGTATCTTATCTCTTTTATTCCAGTCATTCATATCAATTTTCCGAGATTTCTTTGCACCACTCGCTGTATATAAAGACTCCCCGTCTTCATCCAAAATATATTCTTTTCTAGACTTAGCTCCCCAGCTTCCATCATCTAAGAAAGGACGCATTGTTAACATCACATGTGCATGTGGGTTATTTTCATCATCACGATGAATTGCAATATCTGCAACCATACCTTCATCGACAAATACTTCCTGAACAAAATGTTGCAACAACTCCTTTTGTTCTCCATTAGACAATTCAACAGGCAGTGCTACTGTAAATTCACGAGCCAGTTGTGCATTCTTTGCCTTTTCAATCTTTTCAACTTCATTCCATAACCGTTCTCGATCAACACACCACTCTGGCCCATGAACAGGTTTCAATATCATTGTATCCGGCATAACCTCGCGGTGCTGATAAAAATTCTCCTTATCATAGCGTTCACTATATAGCTTTTCCCCACTTCGATACGCTGCACCGACAACTGCTGACTGTCCTTTTCCCCTAGATATAATTTGCATACTAAAATGATATATTGCCACTATGCATTCCCTCCCTTTACATGAGCGCAAGCGAGTTTTTCACGTGTTAACGTGACCAATCTTTTCGCACAACACCATTTGGAAGCTTAGCTGACAACATGGTGTATAAGTGCGCCCTTAGCTTCCTTCACTTTACCATAAACCTCTTATTATTTGAATTATTCTATCCTTTACGTTCTACTATTGAAGAATTCAAATTCTATAAAGAGGGGTGTTATCCATGGACGAAATTCGTAAAAAAATTGATAAGATTGAGGAAATGAGAGAACAAATTCGCTTAGAAAAAGAAAAAATGAATACACAAATAGGTCGTCAATTACTGTCCAAATTAAACATTCAACATGAAGATCTATCAAAAGAAAAAATTGACGAACTCCTTGATACACTTACTACCCTTTACCAAGAATATCAAATGCCCGTAAAACATCATGACTAATCTACAGCTTAAAAAACTGATAACCGAAAAAAATAGATTAGAACTTGAACTTAATCGTCTACAAAATACCCAGAAAAAACAACAGCACACCACTACTTTAATCAAAAAAGGAAAGCTTCTTGATCACTATTTAGATACAGATCATTTATCCACTGAAGAAACAGAAGAAATGCTTAAACTGTTTAGCCAATTCATCAAAGATAAACGCCCTGAACGCTTCAATAAAACTACTTAGCTAAGGTAGAGATTACTACTTTTACTAGGTAGTTTTTCCTATGTTATTTTACAAACCTAAAGAAAAGGTCCTCGCCCAGCAAGCTGGATTGTGGAACGCCTCCCGCTGTGGGCTTTACTCCCCTGCAAAATCCAATCAAATATATTCCTATCCATAAACTCTTACTAGCCCCGAAAAAAGGGAAACTACGTGACTAGAAATATGTAAGGCAGAGTGGAGTATTAATTTAACCTGAGCCAGCGAGCGACGAGAAAGACGGGTTGTTCTTGTCGGATAGCACTTTTAAGGAACTTAGTTTTTCAATCAATTCATGATAGCCTGCGATTGGCTCCAGCTCATTTACATGTTCTTCGATGATCTGGTGTACGAAAGCTGTATAGGCCTCCTTTTGTGCTCTTACAAGGTCGAGGGCATAGGTAATAAACAGCTGTACGGTTGTCCAGCCAGTTTTACTTGCTCGTCCTTTTCCTGTGACGGTTTTGATTAGTTTTGTAGAATTTTTCAACAATACATTTAACGAACTTTGCGGGATGCCGATTGCTTCACACATCTCTTTTTGCGTATGCCAAATAAACGGCTCTGTCATCTGTTTTTGAGCCGCAATGTATTCAACGATGTCAGTTTCCCATTCGTCGTAATGGCTGCGCTGACGATCCTCTCGTGCCTTCTTCACCTTGTACCAGCCTCTATGTCCAAGTGACACCTTATAAGATTCACCATTTTTCACGTGCAAGGCTAATAATGCCTCTACATATTCTTTACTCGGTCCATGGTATTTTCCTGAGTATGCAGATTGTAAGATTGTATGTAAATCGGATGCATTCAGAGGTGCTTCTAAGCGTGCATTAAATTCGTCTAAAAAGTTTTCCGTCCGCTCCATATCCCACCCCTCGCTATAGCCAATTAAAGCTAAGGTGAACAACGTATTATTACGTCCCAACTGCCCCTTATCCCCATTAATATTTACGGTATGTATAAGCGCATTGAACCAATCACTCTGTAATACACTACTTGCTAGTCTTTTCGTTGCCAGGACAAATAACGGACGATCTTTATTATCATCCTGACGCATCGACCAATCAATGAGTGATCCAACTGCGTACACATTCTCAAGCCCTGCATAAACAATATTAGTTGCATTCGGTAAACGGAAAAATCCAAAGTCATTGCAAAAAACATCTGCCTCTACTGCCTGCAGACTTTGTTTTAAATTATTACTAATACGCTTGGCCACTTTTAAACCACGGAAATCATTTTTAGGGGAAATAAAGAACGGCTGCTGCAAAGCAAAATACAGCTGGTAACCACGTGTTGATTCGACAATGAGTGTCGGTAATCCAATGGAATCATCCATGCACGTTAAAAGCAGTTCATTTACGCTATACTTCTTTGTATCAATATCTACGACATATGTATTGATTTGCTGCAAATTCCGTTCTTCAAAGCCATGGATATAACGACGTCCTTCATCTGCGTAACCAAATGTACGGTATACATTTGGTGTGAAATGCGTCAATGCTGGTGCATCTTCAAGCAAGGTTTCTTTCGACGTGACGATATAGCCACGTACTCCATTTACTGTAAAATGGTCTTTGTCACGAACGACAAAGACTGCCCCTTTTTTATGTACTCGATCTTGTTTCTCTGCCGCAACACGAGTCGGCAAACTAGCCTTCGAATGTTTCTTTTTATACGTAGTAATGCCTTCATGTAGCACCACCTTATAGATTTGCTCTAGTTCTTCTACTGTCTTTTTCTCTGAAAATGCACAAATAGCCATGGACATACACTCCCCCTAGTCTTGGTGAGCGTCCATAGCTATCTCGTTAAAGACATACTTAAAAAAGCACTTTACGCAAAATTTCAATGCAAGTGTATTGAAATTAAGGTCTGCCATTGCTATAATCAACATAATCTTAAATTATCTAATGGCGTGTTACCAGCACACCATTACAGTTATAGCAACAAGATAAGCGATCTTTCATAGGACGCTCTTTTATTCAATTTTTTTAATCAATTTGGATAAGACGTCTTTGACGCTTACTTATTTCGTTGTTAGACGCTGAGTCATTCCTTGTCCCTCGAAAGACATTTAGGAATGGCTTTTTTATTTTGTCTACTAATCTATTACCACTAACTTAAACACAAATAAATGGACTTGTAAACTTATAAAAAGCCTAGTTCTGACAGCAGAATTGTCGAATTTTATGGATTTCTACTTTTGCGGGAATGTTGAATCTGGGTAGAAATTGCAAACTTCTACTTTTCTACCTTTGCTAAGTAGAAATGATTTCCTTAAGGATAAAATAGGTATAAAAAAACCCCTTGCACTTACTCACACAAGGGGTTCGGGATATTCAGAAAAACCAGTGTATATTTCAAAAGTAGAAATTTCTACTTTTGTTAAGTAGATGCGTTTCTCACAGAAGTCGAAAAGTGGAATTTTCTACTTCTGTGAGAAAGTTGGTGTTATATTACACTTTTATTACAAATGAAAAATGAGGGAAAGAGTTGTCTTTGTGTCCAAATAGCTGAATTTAAAATGCAATGGAATCTTAATAACTCAACTTTCGCACACTGAAATCGGCAAATAAGCCTTGATATAACTGGGTAAACCGGCCATCCATTGCTGTAGTTGATTTTCGACTTGTTT
>NZ_JADBEL010000055.1 GCF_014873855.1 Sporosarcina limicola
ACCTCTTATCTTGAGTATGGACAGATAAAAACAAGGCTAAAAGCGTATACCGTCTAAAGACGGTGGATTTAGACCACGCTTTTGGAAATTAAATATGAGTAAAAAGTTTTTATTGTCAGCACTAACAGCGATTCTTTTCGCATCCTATCCGTTTTCTGCTTTAGCCAATGACACGCATCGTACGGCAAATGAAAGCAAAGGAATCGTTTCAGAGGTAGCCAACAATAAGTCTAAAATGTCCACACAAGATTTTATTGACTATGCGTTGACTGCATTATCATATGAACATGCTTCAGAAGAAATGAGAGCACAAGTTGTTAAACAGTGGGTGCAAAAAGGTGAATTGGAAAATCTTAAAGAACCCATTGCTGGCGGCGAAATTGCACGTGTTTTAATTAGAGCACTTGGGATAGAAAAAGACGAAAAAAGTGTAACTGATTATTTGGAATCTGCAAAGAGACATGGTCTTGTTAAAGCTAATTTTCAAGTGAATGAAACTGTGACAACCGATGATCTTGCGACAATTTTTGTTAATTATAAAAAAGTTGCATTTAAAGATAATGATGACACAGGAGTTAAAGAGATTTCAGTAGAAGATTTCATGAAGAATCCGGGTGATTTTGGCTATCAGCTCTCTCCAGATGGTAATTATATTTCATACACTTCTGCATGGGAAAGTCGTTCTAACGTCTTTGTAAAGAAAATGAACGATGATAGTGAACCTGTACGGGTGACAAGTTCCAAAGATCGAGATATTGCAGGCTCTTTCTGGAAAGACAATCAAATCTTATATGTAAAAGACAATGGCGGAGATGAAAACTTCCATATTTATTCTTCGAGCTTTAATGGTCAGGAAGAAAAAGATCTAACGCCTTATCCTAAAGTAACGGTACAACTCGTCAGTGGATTACAAGATGTAAAAGATGAAATTCTCATTATGATGAATAAAGAAAATCCAACAGTTTTTGATGTTTATAAGTTGAATATCAAGACGGGTGTTACAACGCATGTAGCCAAAAATCCCGGAAACATTGTAAGCTGGCTTGCGGATCAAGATGGAAAGATTAGGATTGCGGTAGAAAGTGATGGAATCGAAAGTACTGTGTTATATCGAGATACGGAAGAGGAAGATTTTAAACCTTTCATCAACACTAAAGCTGGTGATTCCGTTTCACCGATTGCCTTCTCTAAAGACAATCAATCGATTTACGCTTTGTCGAATAAGGATCGTGATAAAGTTGAATTAGTGAAACTTGACTTAAAAGCGAACGAAGAGGTCATCTATTCTAATCCTCAAGTGGATGTAATGGGTGCTGTATACGATTCAAGTCAAGATAAAATGTTATACAGTTTATATATTACGGATAAAGTGCATTATTCATTTTTCGACAAAGAATTCGAACAACTTTTCAATCATTTAATAGAAAAGTTAAATGTCTCTGAAAGTGAACTTATGATCCAAGACTACAAAAAAGAAATGACAAAATTTGTCGTAGGTGTATCAAACGATAAAATGTATGGAACCTATTATTATTATTATGATTCTACAACTGATGAACTGGAGAAATTAGCTGATTTAAGTTCATGGCTAGAACCAGATAATTTAGCAGATATGCACCCAATCTCTTATAAAAGTAGAGATGGTTTAACAATTCATGGCTATTTAACACTTCCGAAAAATAAAAAGCCAGAAAATTTACCGTTAATTGTGAATCCGCATGGAGGACCTTGGTCACGAGATATGTGGGGCTTCAATCCAGAAGTTCAACTTCTTGCAAATCGAGGTTATGCTGTACTTCAAGTAAACTTTAGATCCTCAGCTGGTTATGGAAAGGAATTTCTCGATGCTGGTAATAAACAATGGGGATTAAAGATTCAAGATGATATTACCGATGGGGTACAGTGGGCAATCGACCAAGGAATCGCGGATTCTGAACGTATTGGAATTTACGGTGCATCATTCGGTGGTTATGCGACATTAGCTGGAATCACATTTACGCCAGATTTATATGCAGCGGCTGTGGATTATGTTGGTGTCTCTAATATTTTCACTTTATTAGAAACAATACCTCCCTATTGGGAAACAATGCGAAATGATCTCTATAAAAAAGTGGGCCATCCAATAGAAGATAAAGAACTTCTCGAAGCAGTCTCACCTGTCTTCCATGTGGATAAGATTAAAACACCTTTATTTGTTGCTCAAGGTGCAAATGATCCGCGTGTTAACAAAGCTGAATCTGACCAAATTGTCGAAGCATTAAGAGCAAGGGGTATTGATGTGGAATACATGCTCAAAGAAAATGAAGGTCATGGCTTCCATAACGAGGAAAATCGAATTGAATTCTACAATGCGATGATTAAGTTCTTAGATAATCATCTGAAATAAAAATACTAAAGACAAGATGCACTCAAGTGCTCTTGTCTTTTTCTTTTAATTATAGATTTTGATTAATTCTATAAATTTCCCAAGCAAGTAAGTGAATGGTGCTATATTCTAAATTAATATCGATTTATTTCAGATTCTGGCACATGAAATTCTCGTACAATGTCTACGTACTGATGCCTTTCTACAAGAGCGATCAATTCTTCGGTTGTTATAAGGTTGGATAAAAGCTTTGAAATTGTGTTAAACTGTTTTATACAGGAAGGATGCAGTTCAATCCTTTCCTAAGGACACCTTTCCTGACACCGATGTTGGTTTTGTCGCTTTACATCGCATCAGAATGAGTGTCTTTTTTCTATGTTTTTATTGGTAATAGTCGGTTAATCAACAGATGTGAAATTATATTATCGCTTTGTATGGCTCAGACTATGAGGAGGAGAAATGGATAAAATTCAATACCTATCACAATTCAATCTGCTTGATTCGCTATCTATGGAAGACTTAATAGAAATGGATCAATTGACTTCAATAACAATTATCCCGAAAAATATGTTTATTCAAACTCCGGAAACTTTTTCTCAGGGACTTTATTTTATCAAAAAGGGGAAAGTACGCCTGTATAAGCTCAATGCCAAGGGTAAGCAATTTACATCGGATATTCTCAATGAAGGTAATGTTTTTGGCGAAATGGATTTTATTTCATTTGGTACACGCGATAATTATATCGAAACGATAGAGGATAGCCACATTTGTTTGATGAATAAGGAAAGATTTGAAGATTTTTTAATTCAGCGGCCTCGATTTATGATGACATTATTGAAAGTATTGAGTGATCGTATTATCGGTATTAGTCAATTAACGCAGAATTTAGCTCTTGGAAATCTACATGACAAAGTTTTATATGCTCTATTGAAGCTGTCTGACCAGTTTGGACTTACGAGTACTACTAATTTTTACAGAATCGATTTCCCCCTTTCTCATCAGGAAATCGCCAATTTGGTGGGGGCAACCAGAGAAGCTGTAACTGGGGCCTTACACGAACTTGTTAAAAAAAATGTCATTAAGATGGGGTTTAAAACAATCTACATCTCTCAAGAAAAACTTTGGGAAAGAAATATGACTAATGAGTTGTAAACAACATTACATCTTTCTTCAAGAAAAGATTGTATCGTATAATTACTGACAAAATAGACGATATGGAGATGACGTAATGGAAAAAACACCAGTTCAAAAATTGCAAAGCGAGTTAAAGGCAGCTACTGTACAAATGGAAGAGATGCTCCCAAAGGAAGTGCTGAATGCATTCGAAAAATCGATTCAGGATCTCCACGTATCCGATTCCGGTAAAGGTTTACTAGCTGGTACTAAGGCGCCCGACTTCACTTTAGTAGATTCAGCAGGCCAAAAAGTAACTTTATCTGAAGAAACTGCGAAAGGTCCTGTTGTTCTTATATTTTACCGCGGCATATGGTGCCCATTCTGTAACTTGGAGTTGAAAGCATACCAGCGAATAAATAGCGACATTAAGGCAGCTGGGGGCCAATTGATTGCTGTGAGCCCGCAAACCCCTGATCATTCTATATTTATACAAGAGCAGAACGAGTTAGGTTTCCATGTTTTAAGCGATTTGCAAAATCAAACAGCAGAAAAATATAATCTTAAATTTAAATTACCTGAATATGTACATGCTATCTACAGATCGCTAGATATTTCACTCGATAAATTTAACGGTGATAATTCTTGGGAAATTCCAGTGCCAGCCACGTATGTTATTGATAAAGCAGGATTCATCCGTTCAGCAAATGTTGATGCAGACTATAAAAAACGCATGGAGCCTAGTGAGGTGTTGCACATTCTTCAATCACTTTAAGAGGATATTCTGATTATATGCAACGCTAGTAGGCATCGTCGATCTGTACCATATAAAATAGAGTAGGCGCATGAATAAATTCATGCACCTACTCTATTTATTTTTAAACAAAACTTAAACTTCACCCCCCTACCGTTTTAACCTTCGAGCGATAGGATAGTAAGTGAGGTGAGGAAAATGAGCGATTTTATTATTGAAACAAGTAGGTTAACGAAGAAATTCGGTTCAAGAAAAGTAGTTGACCATGTGGATTTGAAAGTGAAAAAGGGTGAGATTTATGGCTTTCTAGGACCCAATGGAGCAGGAAAAACAACGACGATTCGAATGCTCTTAGGACTTGCTCGACCAACGAAGGGTTCGATTCAGATTTTCGGTAAAGATATAAGAAAAGAAAAGCTTGCCATCCTGAAAAAGGTTGGTTCACTTGTCGAATACCCTTCTTACTATGGGCATTTATCAGCTTATGAGAATTTGGAAGCAGTACGTATTTTATTGGACGTACCCAAATCCAGAATTGATGAAGTGCTGTCGATCGTTCGTCTGACGAATGATGCCAAACGGCCCGTAAAGGGATTTTCTTTAGGTATGAAACAGCGACTCGGAATTGCGACTGCTTTGCTTGGCAATCCAGAATTGCTCATTTTAGATGAGCCGACGAACGGACTCGATCCATCTGGGATTATCGAAATTCGGGAACTTATCAAAAGTATGCCAAAGGAGCATGGAATAACGATTGTTGTATCAAGCCACTTGCTTTCAGAAATTGACCAGATGGCGACACAGGTAGGCATTATTTCGAAAGGTAGAATGATTTTTCAAGATTCCATTTCAACATTAAGAGCGCAATCTACGAGCAAGATTAAGTTGACAGTTAATGATGTCGAGTCGGCTTGGAAGACGTTGTTAACACATGGGTATACAACGGATCTCAGTCAAAATAATCTTTTCATTGAAAATGGTTCAGATGAAAAAGTCGCTGAAATTGTGAAATCCCTCGTTCAAAACGACTATTCCATTTACAGAGTGGAAGAAGAAAGAAAATCGTTGGAAGAGATCTTTTTGGAGCTGACTGGCAAGGAGGGTGGATTGTGATGATGCGGGTAATGGCCTCTGAATTCATTAAAATCAGACGAAAAATGATTCTGTTTCTCGTCTTCCTTGGTCCAATTGGGGTCATTGGCTTGGAGGCCGTCAACTTTGGGATACGTTATGATTGGCTCACAGGCGTCTACAAGGATGATTTATGGAGAGGGTTGATTGGCGAAGTTGCCATGTTGTCTATTCCTACGATTCTCATTGGATTAACGATACTTACATCCATGATTGCCAATATTGAACATCAAACAAATGCTTGGAAACAGCTACTTGCATTGCCAATTTCAAAAACGAAGGTGTTTACGGGTAAATTTTTGTTGTCAGTTCTGCTCCTTTTCCTATCTTGTTTGTTATTAGCAAGCGGCACCGTTTTACTTGGTCTTCTACTGAAGTTTGGAACTAACATTCCATTTCTTTATTTATTCAAAATGTGTTTTTTTCCATGCCTCGCTTCCCTGCCTTTTATAGCAGTGCAAACCTGGCTTGCAATCACAATAAAAAACCAAGCCATTCCATTAACGCTTGGAATTATTGGGGCCATTGTATCGATGTATTCGATGAATTTTCCCGATTGGGTTCCGTTGAAATGGCCACTGTTACTAAATGACTGGGATAAGCCAATCTATTCAGTTTTGGCCGGTCTCGTAACAGGAATCCTTCTCTATTTTATGAGCCTCATAGATTTTAATCGAAGGGATGTGAAATAAATGGGGAGATTATTTCGGTCCGAATTTCTAAAATTACGTAAGTCCTCGATTTGGCTACTCATTTTTGTGAGTCCGATTTTATCGCTGTTACTTGGATTGAGTGAATTAAGTGAAATAGAAGAGCTTGGACAACACCAATGGACTGCTACGCTTGGTATTATGACGATTAGCCATGCGATTCTTTTTCTACCGTTATTAACGGGGATCTTTTCGAGCTTTATTTGTCGATATGAGCATGTTGGTGGTGGATGGAAGCAACTATTGTCCTTACCCGTTTCCAGACGAAATGTTTATCTCGTGAAAATCCTTATTGTTAGTCTTCTAATTGCGGTAACGCAAATTTTATTTATCACCGGCCTGTTCTTTATTGGTTGGATGAAAGGCTATCCGGCTGACATTCCTTGGGGCACCATTTCCACAAGTGTCATCGGAGGATGGATTGCCTGCTTACCATTAATCGCTTTACAAATGTTTGTATCCGTCGCATGGTCGAGTTTCGCAGCACCCCTTGCAGTCAATGTCATTTTTACGATACCCAATATGATGATTGTTAACTCTGAAAGTTTCGTCCCTTACTATCCATGGGCACAACCCTTTTTAATGATGATGCCTAATTCATCCGATAGCTTTGGGGCATTAAATGTTTCGTCTGAAACGCTATTCATCGTGATTTTCGGGAGTCTTATACTGTTTCTAGGCTCTGGGCTTGTTTATTTTATGAGGAAGGAAATATGAACAAAGCGTACACGAACTCATTCGTGTACGCTTTGTTCGTTTATTTATAATGGTTCAAGTGCTTGTGAAGCATTGGACGCAATCATACTACCAGCACCAGCCGATGATGCTGATTTTATGATTCGTTTTTCACCCTCCACAATTTATGGCTACTATAAAGGCAACTGATAAAAATGCACAAAGTGGGATATAAAGATATGTATCCATCTTGGAGAATTTCGTGTTTCTTTTTTTCTTACCTATCCCGAAATAATTAAAATCACCGAGCACCCTGAGAGCAAAAACGACAGCACAAACCCAAGCCCCTATTTGTACAATCAAGTACTTTTCTGGTAATGAAATGTGATTGGCTTCAATGAGGAGGATTCCTCCTGCCATGCTTAGCAATAAAGCCACGAGCAATGTCCCACCAACACTAGGTGAAAATGCACGATTACCTTGTTCTTCAGGGAGAACAACATTCTTCCCCCATGTCCCACCAAATGCCCAAAAAACGTGAAGCAAGCTAATAAGAAACAAGATACATGCAGCTAAGATAGTTATTATCGTCACCATTTTAATCCTCCTACTCTTTACTTAATAGACTCTCGGCATTCGCCGAGCTAGACGGCTCATAGCTTTTACTGAACCGATATTTTTTGTTCCTCTTACCTTTGATAGGGGGATTTTTCATTTCAAATAATATGAACTGGTAATTATAAATCTCGCATTACCCCTCAAATAGTCCGAAGTACTCTTGACTTTTCGGAATCACCACAATAATCGAGATAGAAGGGTTTTTTTCCTTACTATCCATGATTGAGGTGTTGATAATGAAACCGTTAGTCGTTTCGCACGAAGTATATCAAATGTTCGTATTGG
>NZ_JADBEL010000056.1 GCF_014873855.1 Sporosarcina limicola
CCATGACAGTTCCGGCGCGCCATTACAGTTTTCCGCGTTGCCATTACAGTTTCGCGAATTGCCATGACAGTTTCGGCGCGCCATTACAGTTTTCCACTTTGCCCTTACAGTTTCACGAATTGCCATGACAGTTCCGGCGCGCCATTACAGTTTTCCGCGTTGCCCTTACAGTTTCACGAATTGCCATGACAGTTCAACTAATACTTAAGGTATTTACTAGATTTAGATAGGAAAGAGAGACTTCCAAATTCGAAAGTCTCTCTTTCCTATTTATCAGTGATAGCTCTTCTATTTCCACTAATATAAAATGTCGCTGTGGATTTACCCTTTTTCACAAGCGACGATTTGGATAAAGCATAACGAGCCGCATTCGGATTCTTTAATTCCAAAAACCCTCGGCATTCTTCATTTGTTATTGAATTTTTAACCAGTTTTAGCCAATCCTTAATTCCATCGTTAAAGGGATCCAGAGCATCTTTTGAACAATATTCACAGTACCAGGTCTCACGATTATTTCGACGAAGATGCTTATTGCAATAACGACATAACAACCCTGTCCTTAAATCATTCACATCTATATTATAGTAGGAGCATAACGGAAATGGGCTAAATTTCTTTTGATCATTTTGAATTTGTTGTGTGATGTCATAAATTTGTGTAGCAGAAAGAACCACTCCGGTTGAACGTAAATTTTGAAGATAATAAGTAATTTGCTTTTTATAAACAATAGGAAAGTCAGGAGGCACATCTTTTACAACAGTGTTCGGATTGGCAAGAACAAGTATACCTTGCGTCTTCAAAGTGATTCCTCGTTGACGAAGCCACTCATTAAGATTAGACTTGTTTGTCTCTATCTGATAAACCGGGCAATTGAAGACCGCTTCATCGCCAGTTTCAAGCTCTTGTTTCAGATGTGGGGGATTTGGGATAAATCGGACAGTTTCTTTTAGATTTTTGACTTCAACAATCAGAACATATTTCTCTGAGATAATTAATGTATCAACCTCAAATGTGAAGTTCGGTGATATACACAAATGTACATTCGTGAAAATCTTAGTCAATTGTGGAAAATGGGTTCGCTCGATATAAGGATCTACATTACACTCACCCGAATACCCTGCACTAATCTGGTAAAGATGTTTTTTTAATTCTTGAATTTTTCGATGGTTGGGGTGTAACCGGGCTATCAAGCGCGGTATACCATCTAGCAGAGCGGGTTGGTTTCTTTGAATAGTATTACTTATTTAATTCATCTCCCTTATAAAGTCTGGCAATTCCAATTAATAATAACTGAAAGGATAAAATCTTACAATAGCTGAATTAGAAATTTTCCGATTGCCCTTACAGTTTCACGAATTGCCATGACAGTTTCGGCGCGCCATTACAGTTTTCCGCGTTGCCCTTACAGTTTCGCGAATTGCCATGACAGTTCCGGCGCGCCATTACAGTTTTCCGCGTTGCCCTTACAGTTTCGCGAATTGCCATGACAGTTCCGGCGCGCCATTACAGTTTTCCGCGTTGCCATTACAGTTTCGCGAATTGCCATGACAGTTCCGGCGCGCCATTACAGTTTTCCACTTTCCCCTTACAGTTTCACGAATTGCCATGACAGTTTCGGCGCGCCATTACAGTTTTCTACTTTGCCATTACAGTTTCGCGAATTGCCATGACAGTTCCGGCGCGCCATTACAGTTTTCCACTTTGCCATTACAGTTTCGCGAATTGCCATGACAGTTCCGGCGCGCCATTACAGTTTTCCGCGTTGCCATTACAGTTTCGCGAATTGCCATGACAGTTTCGGCGCGCCATTACAGTTTTCCGATTTGCCCTCACAGTTTCACGAATTGCCATGACAGTTCCGGCGCGCCATTACAGTTTTCCGATTTGCCCTCACAGTTTCACGAATTGCCATGACAGTTCCCCTATCACCATATACAAATAGAAAAGAGCATCCGCTCCTGGGGGGGAGGGAATGCTCTTTTACAAAGGGAATGGGAGAAATGTTCACGTTCAAACAAAAGGGGTGTATGTTTGGTATGTGATTTATTTCACATCCTTACTTTATCATAAAATAATAGGTACATCAACAATTCACAAAGAATGTAACATGAATGTAACAAAACCTATTCTATTATCGGTACTTCATATACATTCAAACCGATTCTATGACAATGAAAACAGCCTTATCCACCATGATACATGGCGAATAAGACTGTTCACTTAACAAATTATTTCTTTAGAAGAAGTGCCTCAAGTTCATTCAACTTCTCTTCAAAGACACGGCAAGCCTCTTCAATTGGTGCAGCACTTGTCATGTCGACGCCCGCTTTTTTCAAAACTTCAATCGGATAATCAGAGGAGCCGGCTTTTAAGAAGTTATTCACATAACGTTCAACTGCCGGTTCACCTTCTGTTAGGATTTGATTACTAAGTGCGACAGCAGCACTATAGCCTGTTGCGTATTGATAGACATAATAATTGTAGTAGAAATGTGGAATCCGCGCCCATTCTAGGCCGATTTCCTCATCGACAACAAGATTGTCACCATAATACTTCTTATTGAGGGCATAATACTCTTCAGTCAGTTTTTCAGCTGTTAACGCGACGCCTTGCTGATCAAGTTTATGAATTAGGTGTTCAAATTCAGCGAACATCGTTTGACGGAAAACGGTGCCACGGAATCCATCCAGCCAGTAATTTAGAAGATAGATGCGCTTCTGTTCATCATCGGTTGTTTTCAATAAATGATCATTCAAAATCGCTTCGTTCACTGTGGATGCCACTTCTGCGACAAAAATAGAGTAGCCACTATAAACGAATGGCTGATTTTTGCGTGAGTAATAACTGTGCACACTGTGACCGAATTCATGCGCCAATGTAAAGAGATTACTCACATTATCCTGCCAGTTCATTAAAACGTATGGATTTGTACCATAAGCACCTGAAGAATAAGCGCCCGAACGTTTCCCTTTATTCTCACGGACGTCTACCCAACGGTTATCCAATCCTTCTTTCACGATAGAACCATATTCTTCGCCAAGTGGATGAAAACTTTCAAGCATCGTCTGTGCCGCTTCCTCGTATGAGATTTCCATGTCCGCATCCTTTACCAGCGGCGCATACATATCCCACATATGAAGTTCTTCAAGTCCAAATACCTTTTCCCGCAACGCTACATAACGCTGTAGCAAGTGGACGTTTTTATTGATTGTAGAAACCAGGTTTTCATAGACCTGTTCGGGGATATGATTATTTGACATCGCCGCTTCACGCGCTGATGAATAGTTGCGGATACGCGCATTAACGTTATCACTTTTCACATTACCTGAAAGCGTTGAGGCAAACGTATTTTGGAATTCTCCGTATTTTGAATACATCGCTTTGAACGCATCTTCACGCACACGTGGATTGTCACTTTCAAGGAAATTGATGAACCGCCCGTGTGACAATTCGGATTCTTCCCCATTTTCGTCTTTCACCATTGGGAATGTCAAGTCAGCATTGTTCAACATGCTAAATGTTTCCGAAGATATCCCTGTCACTTCGGATAACTGTGCAAGAAGTGCTTCTTGTTCAGCAGGTAAAACGTGAGGACGTTGTGTATTGATTTCCTCGAATTCCTGCTTATACAAACTCAATCCTTCATGTTGCTCAAGCAAGCTATTCAATTCACTCTCATCGATTGCCAATAGCTCCGGCAAGAAAAAAGATAATGCGGTTGACACTTTCACATAAAGCGATTTAACACGGCTATCCATAGCCTGATAGAAGCTGTTAGTTGTATCTTGATCTGTTTTCAGATGTGCATACGTATAAAGTTTACGCAATCTTTCTGATAGCATGTCACGGTATTTCAGGGCCTCGTAAAGTGCTTCCGCTCCATTGTTAAGTGTGCCCTTATAAGACTCTGCTTTACCCGAAAGTTCCTCGACACCAAGAAACTCTTGTTCCCATGCTACATCAGTGGCAAAAATATCTTCAAGGCGCCACGTCTCCTCTACCTTCACTTCATCACGTGTTAATACTTTGTTTTTAGTTTCAATTGTCATTGTAAATCCCCTTTCTCCCGTTACTTCGGGAAACGAATCAGTTCTATTTTCTCAATTTCCATATGACTTTGCAAGGAATCTTACTGAAAATAAATTTAAAATATAGTTTTCATCAATAATTGTGTCCATTTGAAAGGATTCGACACCTGTAGAAATAAGGAAATCACGATAAGTCATACATGCTTTTTTCTTTTCATCCGATGGACCATCTAACCCAGATACAAACTTATGGACATGCCCATCCGACAATTCTCGGAAACGAATTCCCTTCAATCTCATGTAGCGGATGAGTGCTAATTGCCACTCACAATCATGCTCCACAAACGCATCGCCGAATGGAACAGGCAATCCAATCCAAATTGGTAGTTCTGTCGGTCGTACGTGTAACTCGTAGCACATTCTTAAAAAGGGATCATTGACACCCCTTCGGTTCAATAAAATCCGTGATTTCAAAAAGTCATGACGGATTGATAGATAGAAGGTGACATATTGGTTTAACTCTACTTCAGTTGGTATTTTCGGACGTGCAAAAGGGAAACGCTGCTGGGAAGATGACAATGAACGATGAATACCAATATATCGCTTGCCCGCAACATGAATAAGGCTGCTGAAATAATGGAATCGTTCGGTTAGGGGATTGTACGTGAGGAACACGTGACCTTCAGGAATTGTATGGATAAAGAAGCTTTCATGGAATTTGGAAAAGTGAAAAATACCGACACCTTCAGGAAGTGTCTTAAATTTTGCTGGGGTATGCAAAATCCAAATGGGGTTCATTCCGATACTCCAATAGCCTGCCGATCTTGATTTAATTAGGGAGACTGGGACTGTACTGCATTGAAACTCAATCGGGATTGAGTTGGAGCCATTTGTTACGAGTAGATCAGGTCTTTGCGATAACATTTTTATAAACGGTTCTAATTCTACCTTTTCTACATGTTCCGATAAAAATGCAAACAACTGCTGTTTCCCTTGAAGATGTTCCTTCGTTTCACCTTCAGAAAAAAAAGATGCGCAGGAAACGTCTTTCTGATGGGCGAAATGTGGAATAGTAATATCACCGACTTTCAAATATACGGGAACATTACACTGTGGACAAAAGTAACTTGTTGTCTTCCGCCATTCCTTCAATTGCTCTCTTTGTAATTCCCGTGTAAGAACAATGAGTTTTCCATTTTCCATTTTCGCTGTAAGTATGGCATTTCCCTCCTTCTAAATATAATTTTACGAATATTCTTATACAATTGCAACCTTATTGATTTGCAGAACAAAAGCATAAGCGCCTGTTCAGAGGTGACAGACATAAGACGAGTAAAGGAAGGCAGTCTAAGTTCGCGACGCCGTGTCGCAACGACTGCATGACCTTGCACATCCCCCAGGCCCAAGCGGCTTTCTTTGCTACATAGAGGAAGGAATGTAGTTCAATCCCTTCACAATCCTACTTATGACTCGAGCCTCTTAGGCGCTGGAGTCTAGACGACAAATCTACAACTTGTAATTTATCCACAGTTCGTGATTTTATAATTTCCTATGCAATAAAAAATACCACAATCATATGGATTGTGGCAGGCCTAAAAACTTATACTTTCTTATCTTTTTTAAAAAACAGCCACCCAATGAGGTAGCTGCTTAATCACTTCTTATTATGCTCCAAAATAGTGCTGAACTTTTGTAAAAACATCCGATTCCATAATCACATTGCCGTATTCCTTAATACGATGGATTGTCATGTTTGACGGGGCCCCAAACTCTGAAAGTACACTGAATAAATCCGTCTTTCGAGCGTCTTCCATTGTTTCTGTATCGTATTCTAAATACAAGTAAAATTTATCTTCAAATGAATATAATGATGTCTGCACATCATACACAGCCATTCGACTTGCCATCGGGATGAGATCATCGAATTCATTAAAGACGAACATATTTTCAAGCCATGCAAGAGTCTCTCCATTAATGTCAGGGTACTCATCTTCCAATTCGTCAAACATTCCACTGTTGGGCTGGAACATCTTTCTTGAATCACCCATACCAAATGGGGAGTCCAGTGGCTCTCCATCCTCCGTCATTTGTGCACGGGTGACCGTCACTTCAATTCCCCCACTCATAGCATGCACTTGAATCCACAAGGGTCCTTCAACTTCAAACTCGGATTCATCATTGACTTCATCCATCATCTCCCAGAAAAGTTCTTCGCTTTTTTCCCGATTATACCAAACTTCTTCACGGGTAAAACCTCGTTCTTCAATGTCAATATATGAAAGAAAAAACTTAACTGTATTTTCGTTAACACGTTCAATTTCCATTACTTATTCTCTCCCTTCCACTTGGAACTGGATTTACCTGTTCCTATCAATGTGTGCTAAAAACCTACAATGCTTATTCTTAATATATGACCGTCCAGCAAGATTTGAAAGGGTTCTGCCTTAGGACTAATAATTATGATAGTAATAGCATTGTAGAGAACATCCACCGGGAAAGCAAGAGATATACAAAAAAGCTGATAGGTATCCAGCATTTTTCAATGTCGAAACCCATCAGCTAACGTATGTGAATGATTAGTTTACCATGCGCCGCGCTTCAAGCAGCTGATAGGCTCTCACTTTTCTCGGTAGGAATCGACGAATTTCATCTTCATTATATCCTACCTGTAGCCTCTTTTCAT
This sequence comes from Sporosarcina limicola, assembly GCF_014873855.1. Classification (GTDB taxonomy): domain Bacteria; phylum Bacillota; class Bacilli; order Bacillales_A; family Planococcaceae; genus Sporosarcina; species Sporosarcina limicola. The sequence continues at coordinate 6,712 of NZ_JADBEL010000056.1, forward strand.
CAAGAATAATAGGTCTTCTCAATAAACCTGGATGTTCTTGAATGAGTTCATATAAACGTTGTAACGGAAGACTTTCTACATCAACATTCAACTTCTGGAAAATTTTCGATCGTGTTGATATAATTTCATCTGTTCCATCTTCTGTCATTCGGAGTATTTCCTTAATTTCATCAATGTTTAATGGTTCAGAAAAGATATTTCTTTCTGTGTATGAAATTTCATGCTCTTCCAACCATGCTTTCGCTTTTCTGCATGATGTACAGCTAGGTGAAGTAAACAATGTAACCATCATATGCTGACACTTCCTTTCAATCGGCTGAATCATTGCAAATTATTTTTTTAGATATAAATTAGAATAATTTTAAACTGTATGCTTCTATTTCTTATTATACACATATTCAATCATGATAAACACACTTTTCGGAAAAAAATTACCAAACAATATACTTTTGTCACAATTCCACAATATAATCGAATTTAGTATGACCTAGTCGAGTTTGTGTTATATCCTTTACTGTTATACCCATTAAGACAATTAATTAAACATCTGATTTGTCAAATAAAACACTTTCTCATTTAGCATGTCTCTAATTGAAAAGAAAAGTTTAATCTTCTATAGTATAGTACGTATTTCCATTGGTAAGGTTTCATTTAAATTCAAAAAAACTCAGAAACATGCGATTTTTTTCTGAATCTTGCCTTATTACTGTTCACAATCACTAAAAAACGTACATATGTATAACAGCAAAATCGAGTAGGAGGCTAATCATTATTTGATCAGCCGACCTCTCACACCACCGTACGTACCGTTCGGTATACGGCGGTTCAACCTTTTAAGTATC
>NZ_JADBEL010000057.1 GCF_014873855.1 Sporosarcina limicola
GCGGAGGACACCCTTGCCTTCTGCTAACAGTTCCTACTGCCAAGCCTGTAGTGGACTTTCACCACCTAGCGATTACCCATGCCGGGCACACAATAGGAAAAGCAGAAGATTTCTCTTCCGCTTTTAAAACAACGATTTACCAGCCGCGTTCTGACATACGATCGCTCGATGAAAGTGTTCCGAGTTCCAAACCTTTCATCGGCGTGCCGATATCTTTGGAAAGTTCGCCAATCAGCTTATAATCTTTGAAATTTTTTGTCGCTTGGACGATTGCACGTGCGAACTTTTCAGGATTTTCCGATTTGAAGATTCCAGATCCGACAAATACACCGTCCGCACCGAGTTCCATCATTAGCGCTGCATCTGCCGGTGTCGCCACACCGCCCGCTGCATAATTCGTCACTGGCAAACGACCGTGCTTTTTAATCGCAAGTAGGATTTCATACGGTGCACCCAGGTTACGGGCTTCCGTCATAATCTCATCTTCATTCATATGAACGAGTCTATTCACTTGTGCATTCACATTACGTAGGTGGCGTACGGCTTCAACGATATTCCCCGTTCCCGGTTCACCTTTCGTACGGAGCATCTTCGCACCCTCACCAAGACGTCGTGCTGCTTCACCAAGATCACGTGCGCCACAAACGAAGGGTACATTATATGCACTTTTCAGCAAGTGATACTCTTCATCCGCTGGTGTGAGTACTTCACTTTCATCGATATAATCGACGCCCAACGCTTCAAGTACGCGTGCTTCTGAAATATGTCCAATCCGTGCTTTTGCCATAACTGGAATCGAAACTGCTCTTTGTACTTCTGTGATAATGCGTGGGTCCGCCATGCGTGCTACGCCGCCTGCCGCCCGTATATCCGAAGGGACACGCTCTAGTGCCATAACTGCGATTGCACCTGCTGCCTCCGCTATTTTTGCCTGCTCTGCATTGATAACATCCATGATAACGCCGCCATATTGAAAACTCATTATACCTTCCCCCTTTTCATATTGTTCAGTATAATAGATTATGACCTTATTGAAATACTCAGTTTCTAATGAGTTGAAGGGGTCAGATGGAGTGTATTGAAATGGAGATGCTAGTAATTCAGTTGGATAAAAGCACAGATACCCCTTTATATGAGCAAATTTATGACCAGATACAGATGGATATTTCAGACGGTAAACTGCCTGTCGGTATGAAACTTCCCTCCAAACGAAAACTTGGGGAATTTCTCGCTGTCAGTCAGACAACAATTGAACTTGCCTATGCCCAACTTGTAGCAGAAGGTTTCATTTCATCCAAACCGAAAAAAGGTTTTTATGTCCAAGCAATCGAAGAACTCGCGTACGTCCAACCCGTGGAAATTAAGAATAAGTCGGTGAATCAGGTCGATGAGGATGTAGCCATCGATTTTGCCCCCGGTAAAATCGATACAGAATCATTTCCTTTCACACACTGGAGGAAATGCGCGAAGGACATCATGGATAATTCTTCACAGCATCTATTGCTCCTTGGCCATCCACACGGTGATTTCGAGCTGCGCCAAGAAATTGCACGTTATTTATATCATTCACGGGGTGTCGATTGTACGCCAGAGCAAATCATCGTCGGATCCGGAACAGAGCAACTTATGCCGCTCGTCATACGAATACTTGGAACCGATGCAAAATATGCAATTGAAGACCCTGGCTATCCACTTACCCACCACGTTTTCTACCATAACAATCGCGAAGTGTTTCCGATTGCGGTCGATGATGAAGGAATGGACGTACAATCGCTTCAACGCTCGGGAGCAACTGTCGCTTATGTTACCCCTTCTCACCAGTTTCCGACCGGTACTGTCTTGTCCGCAGCGCGTAGAACAGCTTTATTGAACTGGGCTTCATCCCAAGATGAACATTTCATCATCGAAGACGATTACGACAGTGAATTTCGCTACACTGGACGCCCGATTCCTTCATTGCAAGGGATGGACAAAGGCGGCAACGTCATTTATTTAAGTACATTTTCAAAATCGCTCATGCCCTCGCTCCGAATTGCTTATATGGTGCTTCCACCTGTACTGCTCGATCGGTACGAAAAGGCATTCATTCACTACTCGTCGACAGTACCACGGCTTGACCAACATATACTCGCTCGTTTCATGGCGGATGGACATTTTTCACGTCATCTAAACCGAATGCGTAAAATTTATAAACATAAACTATTGATATTAACCGAAGCGCTTCTTTCCTACGCACCGGATATCTCATTTTCTGGTGATGAGGCAGGCATGCACATCAATGTCAACGTCCATACAGATGTCTGTGAGGAATTGTTGACGGAAGCCGCTAGGAAGGCAGGCATCCGTGTCTACGGGCTGAACGGCTACCGAACAACTCCCATAGATAGCGACCCCTCATTCCTCATTGGTTTCGGAGGACTTTCCGTAGATGAAATCAGCAAGTTGATAGATAAGCTCATGAAGACATGGGATATACAAAAAGACGATGGATCTATGTAAGAACCATCGTCTTTTTCTTATTTGAATAAACCTTTTATGAAATCGATTGTCCCATTCCAAATGCCAGCAAAGAAATCACCGATTCCTGCCAGCATTAACGAGAACCAGCCAGCCTTATCGACAGCATCCGATGCAACAACGTCAGCGCCAGGTATGTCCCCTTCGATAAACCCATAATCAGTTCCCTCTGTTTTTACGAGTTTAACATGACCGACGATAGCACCTTTTTTGATTGGCGCTTGCAGAAAACCATCCTTTAATTTGGATTCATCAATAACAAGCTCAGGTATATACAATTCTTTTTCACTCGTTTTCACCATCATACGAATTGGGTCCTTCACTGCAATCGATACCGTTTTTTCTTTCCCTTTCACAACATCAAGTGTTTTCTGCTTATCGAATTGATAACCAGCGGGAACAAATTCTACTTCCGAAAATTGAGTGAAGCCGTAATCAAACAATGCACGTGTTGCATCGAATCTTGCTTTGTACGAACCTACACCTTTCGAATCAACCGCTTTCATGACAACAGAAATCACTCGCTTATCGCCACGCTTCGCCGTCCCTGTAAAGCAATGCCCTGCAAAATCGGTCGTACCTGTTTTTAAACCATCAATACCTTCATATGCATAAACAAACCCTGGAAGCATAAAATTCCAATTGTCCATTTTGATGGCATCAGAAGTTCCTTTACGGAAGTATTTTGTATTAATTTTTGTTGTTTCAAGAACTTCTGGATAATCCTTCAACAAATGATACGCAAGCTTGGCTACTGATTTCGCTGGCATAACATTCTCGTCTTCAGCCCCAGTCCCTTGAGGATGCATTCCCTGTAGATCACTATTATTCAAACCCGTCGAATTGACAAATTTATAATCTACTAGGCCCAATTCTGCTGCTTTTGCATTCATCATCTTTAAAAACTCTGTTTCTGTTCCTGCAAGTGTTTCAGCAACCGCAATTGTTGCTGCGTTTGCAGAATATATCGCAACCGCTTCATATAATTCTCGAATCGTATACGTCCCGTCTCTACGAAGTGGAACATTACTAAGTCGACGATCCTGTGAGATGGCATACGTATAGTCATTCACTTTATATTCTTGATCCCAGCTTATTTTCCCATCTTTGATTGCCTCGAATAGCAGATATTCTGTCATCATCTTTGTCATACTCGCAATACCAAGAGGTGTATCTGCATTTTCTGCATATAATATTTTTCCGTTTTCCGCGTCAATTAAAATCGCACCATCGACATGAATACCCATCGTTGAATCGGCATATGTAGGACCTGCACCAAAACTCATAATTAGCAACAGTGGCACCAATAGAAATACTACTAACTTTCTCATTCCTCGTTTCACCATATTACCTCCATTATTGCTATTTATATAAAATCATTTTATCATAATTCACTACTCCATGGGAACTAAACCTAAAAAGCACCTCTCCGCTCATATATAGACGTCGGAAAGGTGCTGAAGTTCCTTCATTCTTGCTCCAATTTCAGGAAATCCTTATTTTATTATAGTAATCTATTCACGAAAGTGAATAATTTGGAGCTTCTTTTGTAATTTGTACTTGATGCGGATGACTCTCACGCAAGCCCGCACCAGTCATACGTATAAACTGTGCATTTTCACGTAAATCATGAAGATCTTTTGTACCACAATAGCCCATTCCTGCACGAATTCCTCCTACCAACTGATGAATCGAATCTGCAAGTGACCCTTTATATGGCATACGACCTTCAATTCCTTCCGGAACGAGTTTTTTCGCATCATCCTGGAAGTAACGATCTTTTGAACCGCGTTCCATCGCTGCAACTGAACCCATCCCACGGTATACTTTGAATTGGCGACCTTGGAAAATTTCAGTTTCCCCTGGACTCTCCGTCGTACCTGCAAGAAGACTACCAAGCATGACTACATGTCCACCTGCAGCAAGCGCTTTGACGATATCTCCAGAATACTTGATGCCACCATCTGCAATCATCGTTTTACCTTGTTTACGCGCTTCAGTAGCACATTCATAAATTGCTGTGATTTGTGGCACACCAACGCCTGCAACAATACGTGTCGTACAGATTGATCCAGGTCCAATTCCTACTTTCACAACGTCCGCCCCTGCTTCATAAAGAGCACGAGCACCTTCGGCAGTTGCAATATTTCCTGCGATGATATTAAGATTTGGATACTGTTTTCTAATTTCAGCAACCGTATCAAGAACACCCCTTTGATGTCCATGAGCCGTATCAATTACAATGACATCGACTTCTGCTTTTACTAGCTTCTCAACACGTACTAATGTATCTGAAGTTACACCGACAGCGGCACCTACCAGTAAACGGCCTTGTTTGTCTTTTGCAGCTTTCGGAAATTCAATCACTTTCTCAATATCTTTGATTGTGATTAAACCTTTAAGTATTCCCTCTTTATTAACAATCGGAAGCTTCTCAATTTTATACTTCTGCAATATTTTCTCTGCATCTGCCAATGTTGTACCCACGGGTGCAGTTACAAGATTTTCTTTCGTCATAACATCGTCAATAACCATTGAATAATCTTGGATGAAACGAAGATCTCGGTTTGTTAGGATACCCACAAGTCTTAATTCTTCTGTATTATTTACAATCGGAACGCCAGAAATACGATATTTCCCCATCAAATGCTCCGCATCGAAAACTTGATGTTCAGGTGTCAGGAAAAATGGATTCGTAATAACTCCGTTTTCGGAACGTTTAACAGTGATAACTTGTTCAGCCTGCTCCTCAATGCTCATGTTCTTGTGGATGACGCCTAGTCCACCTTGACGAGCCATTGCAATTGCCATCTTAGATTCCGTAACTGTATCCATCCCAGCACTAATCACTGGTATGTTTAACGTTATCTTATCCGTAAGATTGACAGTGAGAGAAACATCTTTAGGTAATACTTCAGATGCTCCTGGTATAAGTAACACATCGTCGAACGTAAGCCCTTCACGTGCAAATTTCGATTCCCACATTCCATTATTCCTCCTATTAATTTCAGTAGTTACGATTGAATATTATTAAAAGGTTATCAGCGGTCACAATGACTGTCAAGGAGACGACAATAAATAAATGTATTCGTATTATTCACTGAACAATTTCATCGATTTTCTTTTTCATTTTAAGTGGTGACGTTTGGGGCGCAAACCGTTCCATAACATTCCCCTCACGATCAATTAGAAACTTGGTGAAATTCCACTTGATGCCCTCTGTTAGCATTCCTTTCTTTTTTGAAGTAAGAAATGCGAAGAGCGGTTCAGCAGTATCCCCTTTAACGTCCACTTTTGCGAACATTGGAAATGTCACACCATAATTGAGTTGACAAAATTCCATCGTCTTTTCAATATCATCAAATTCTTGGTCATTGAAATTATCCGAAGGGAAACCCAGTATAACAAGGTCACTCCCTATATACTCTGTATATAGGTCCTGCAATTCTTTGAACTGAGTAACGAAACCACATTTACTCGCTGTATTAACAATGATGAGTGGCTTTCCTTTATACTCTTCCAGTGATTGAGTTTCACCGTTCGCTTTTTTGACAATGAAATCATAAATGATTTTCATGTATGGTACACCCCTCGTATACTATTTGTTACTTAACCTTATATTATAATGAAGACTGCAGCAAAACTTGCACTTGATTTAAACAATCGGTGGATCATGATTCTAACGTCAACTTTTCAATTAGTGAACTACTCTATTTTCGTATGTAATGATTTCGGACCTCTTCATTCGCGCTTATGCGAACCCTTCCACTCCTCACTTAGATTAACCTTGCAGTTAAAGCCAACTTCTATATAAGTTGAATTTAAGTTTTACCCTTTTGTTGATTCTACATATGCTTGTTTGACGCGTTTGTTTCAACTATTCAATTATAAATGGGCCGTTGATCTTTCGTTCAACTTATATAATCGAGTAGGAGGCTAATCATTATTTGATCAGCCGACCTCTCACACCACCGTACGTACCGTTCGGTATACGGCGGTTCAACCTTTTAAGTATCG
>NZ_JADBEL010000058.1 GCF_014873855.1 Sporosarcina limicola
CACCCTTGCCTTCTGCTAACAGTTCCTACTGCCAAGCCTGTAGTGGACTTTCACCACCTAGCGATTACCCATGCCGGGCACACAATAAAAAAGAGATGGCAATCGCCATCCCTTTAATTTCTTGTGCCACAATCGCACCCAATTGTTGAAGATCATTCTACAAATAAGGACCCGTAAGGCGGTTTAGAAAGTAGGAATATATTCATTTTTTCTTCAATACAAAACTTTCAGTTTGGTCATTCCAGTCAATTTTAATATTTAAATTGTCATCTTTTTTGGTAGATGCACTATTAGAACTTAAATCCGCACTTGTATAGATGCCATCTTCATTTAAAGAAACCCCATTTGCACCAAAACTAAAATCATTTCTATCATTTTCAACAATGTAATTAATATTACCAATAAACTCCAAATTGTTGCCAGTGTATTTAAGAACAATTCCACTTTTTTCAGAACCATCTATTATTTTAACAATTATTTCAGCTGACCAGTTTTCACTTGAGCCAATAAAATTTAGATCTTCTTCATCTGCTTGGCAAGCTGTTAACAGTAATATCCCAATTAAAATAGGTAAGAATGCAAAAATCTTCTTCAAGTATAATCATCTCCTAATAAAAATAAATATTATTAATCATAACGTATTAATTTTGGAAAAGTTTCGAATTTCCGCATATTACTAAATCAACAGACCTAGTATCATAACTAGGTCTGTTGATTTTATCAATATAGGAGGAAATTACTTCACAAGGATTTTAGCTTCCCCATTTTTAATTTTAGCGTCTACTCGATCAGCTAAAGTTGAATCAAATGGGGCTATATCATACCAGTAAAAACAATCTCTTCCCATTTTGTTATTATGAAGATCCATATTTTTATGTTCTAAACCATTAAAACCAAACCATACTTGAGCCTTATACTCGGCATCAGTTAAGCCATGATTTTCATGAGCAGTAGCGAATTGTTCTGCTAAGTTTTTACCAATGTTCCTTGCCATTTGAGCATTCCAAAGCGCATGTCTGAATGCATTCCCTTTATCTCCGTCTTTCCAATTAGGGTAACGCTCACTTGTAATTTTATCAGTTCTAGATTGAGCAGCTTTTACAAGTAATGCATCTGCAGGATGTAAAGCTACTAACCATTTTTCAGCAGCAGTTAAATTACTCCATGTTTTACCGGCAGATTCTAAGACGCCAAAAGCTTGAATCTCTCCCGAGAAATTACTCTCAACAAGCCCAACGAGCGCGTCTGTGGAAATTTCTAGATTTTCTTCTTTAAGTTTAATAATTAATAAGGATAAATCAATGTCCGCTTGAGTAAGATTATCTTGGTTTTCTTCTATAATGGTATTAATATCTTTACCTTGAAGTTGTTCTAAACCAGGATTTTCGAAAGGTATTTCTCTCTCTTTCCCTGCTGCTAAAGAAGTTTGGGAACCAATCGATAAAGCTAGACTAAGTGCTAGAGCCGTACTTGCTATTTTTTTCATAAAAAATTTCATCTCCTTTATAATGGTTAGTAGTACAAATATCGGCATTCCTAATCTTTCAAATATTAACCCCCTGTAATCAACCAAATATCTAAAAGTGCAATAATGATATCTATGGTAACTCCCCCCTTTGCCTTTAATATTAAATGTAAAATATGATATAATTACAAAATATAATAAATATAATAAATGGGGCGAAATATGTCGAATTATGGAAGTTCAATCAAGAGTATCAGAAAAAATAAAGGTTATACACAAAAGGAAGTTGCAGCTAATCTTTTTACACAAGCAACCTATTCAAACTTTGAAGCTGACAAAACCGATATTCTTTCAACAAGTTTTATGCACCTTTTATCGCAACTGCATATATCAAGTGATGAACTTAGATATATTCATAATGATTATCAATATGATGAGTCAACGAAAATTGCAGAGAGATTTTTCAGTTTACCGTACAATGACAGGAATGAAATTTTGCAGATTTTAAGATTAATTGAGGCATATTATCTTAAAGGAAATTCAAATATTATTTTAAATGATTTGAAGATTATCTGTGAAGCCTTATTAATTATAGAAAGTTCCGGAGATTTATTAGCGGCAAGGGAAAAAGTAAATAAGGTTTGGGTAAGAATTTCACGTTTTGACCAATGGTATTTAGTGGATTTAAAAATAATGAATGTTATTTTATACTTTTTTGAAAGTGATGTAGTTATTTATATTACAGATAAGCTTATAGAAAGGCTAAAGGTTTATCAGGGTTTCGACGAAGCAATAAAACTAAAAAAGACTCTTACAATCAATTTATCCTTAATACTTATTAAAAGCGGCATGATTTCAGAAGCTCTGAATAGATTGGAAGATTTCTTGCAGTTGCATTTAAGTGAATTATCATATAAATCATTAGCAGTTTGCTTTAATCGAATAGCGATATGTTATTCATATATATCAAAGGAAAAAGAAATAAAATACACTAAAAAAATAGAACGTCTCTTAGAAGTTTATGAGGATGAACCCTTTAAAGAAAAACTTCAACTAGAATATAAAAAATACTGTAATTTAAAGAATAAAAATATGTAATGTACCTTTATTTAGATTACGAATTGTAGCAGTTGCCAGTTAGATTTCATAAAAATTTTATTCACTAATATGGTCCGTTGTTAAGTTAATATTTTGAATTAACCTTCTCCAATAGATCAACTACTTGTCTTGGTGGATAATTGTAAGTTTAAACCTCTTGTAGCCTTTAAATATAGTTTGATTCACTAGCGTCGCATAAATTTGTTCTGAATATTAAGTTTTTATTTTTGATCTTTCAAAAGAAAAAACGAAAACACCTGAATAACGGTAGATAATATCCATTAAGACGATTTTTTTCATAATGACACGTCCCTTCTTCGACAAAACGGCCCGTTTGTTGAACAATCTGAATAAAGTTTCCCTCAACTTTATTATAGCTTAATCTAATAGGAGTTGTCGTTTGTTACAAAACTCGTACCTTTCTGAACACACTGCTGGTCAATCTGAAAAGTACGTTTTTTATTGGCTTTTTCGTAACAAAATTCTGTTCATAATTCTACGTACAACAACTTGCTTGATTCCATCTTATGTTACAATGAATTTAGAGAAAAATAAGGAAAGAGTGATTTTGGTGTTAATTGGATACGCACGTGTATCAACAGGATTACAAAATTTGGATTTACAAATGGATGCGCTAACGAAATATGGTTGTGGTAAAATTTTCCACGATAAGATGAGTGGTACAAAGAAGCAGCGTCCAGGATTAGCAGAAGCATTAGAGTATGCACGTGAAGGGGATACAATTGTGGTTTGGCGACTGGATCGACTTGGTCGAAATATGCAGGACCTGATTCACGTTGTGAATAGTTTGAATGAACGTTGTGTCGGCTTCCATAGTCTACAAGAAAACCTAACAATGGATAAAAGTAATGCAACAGGTCAATTGATGTTCCACTTGTTCGCAGCGTTTGCGGAATTTGAGCGTAACTTAATAGAAGAACGTTCAGCTGCTGGTCGTGTAGCAGCAAGAGCGCGTGGTCGTCTAGGTGGTCGCCCAGAGAAGTTTGGGGAAAAAGATATTGAAATGATGAAATCACTTATCGAAAGTGGTACACCGATTAAAGATGTTGCAGAAAAATGGGGCGTGTCTCGCACGACGATTTATCGCTATTTGGAAAAGACTCCAAAATAAAACTTAAAGCACTTGCTACCAGGTCACAGCTTGGATAGATGCTTTTATTGTTTAGAATAGGCTTATTCTGAAGTGCAAAATATCACTTAAAACAGGTGCAATTTACAGATTAAATTGACAGCTTACCTTTATATCATAGAATCTCCTGCCAGATGGACTTTTTTCCTTTACTAGCAAACGAACAGCTCATAGAGTGGTATCATTAGAACAAGTGCGCCCTTTCTTCATGCTGATAGAATATAATAGAAGATGGTCAGAATGAAATTGGATAAAAGAGTATTGTTAGGTCTGCTATAAGACTACATGATAATCAGATGCGTAACGAGAGTAGACTAATTACAGAAAAGTGAGGAACACAACATGGCTGAATTGAACTCGATATTATTTAGTGCGGCAGACAACTTGCGAAGCAAAATGGATGTATCAGAATACAAAAACTATTTATTAGGATTGATTTTTTACAAGTACTTATCTGATAGGTTATTGGAAAAAGTTGTTGGAATTGCGGATGAATCTCCAGAAGAATATGATACAACAGAAAAACAAACTCAACTGTATGTAGATTTATTAGCAGATGCAGAGGTAAATAATGACCTAATTGAAACGCTAGTTGATACACTCGGCTACGATATTGAACCGTCTTATCTATTCAATGTATTAACGGATCAAGCCCAACAAAATACGTTTCAGTTGAATGATTTGAATAAGGCATTCATCGATTTGTCTACGAAATACGATCAATTCAATGGACTGTTTGATGATGTCGATTTGACATCAAACAAACTCGGATCAGATGCTCAACAACGAAATATCACGATTACAGAAGTAATCAAGAAGCTGAATCCTATCAACCTATTGGGACATGGTGGAGATGTGATTGGGGACGCTTATGAGTTCTTAATCAGCCAATTTGCCTCAGAAGCGGGTAAGAAAGCTGGGGAATTCTATACCCCTCATGAAGTTTCTGACATGATGGCTCGTATTGCTGCACTAGGTCAAGAGGACAAAAAATTGTTTAGCGTATATGACCCAACCATGGGATCAGGCTCGTTGATGTTGAATATCAGAAACTATATCAATCATCCGGAGAGTGTGAAATACCACGACCTATAATCTAGCGAAGATGAACTTGATCTTGCATGGCGTGGATAAGGAAGATATGCGTTTGAGCAACGGAGATAATTTAAACAAGGATTGGCCGACAGATGAACCCTACACGTTTGATTCCGTTCTGATGAATCCACCCTATTCTGCAAAATGGTCTTCAGACGATACATTCCTAGATGATTCCCGTTTCAATCGTTATGGCAGATTAGCGCCGAAATCAAAAGCAGATTTTGCTTTTCTATTACATGGACTTTATCACTTGAAAGATTCGGGAACCATGGCAATCGTTCTACCTCTTGGCGTCTTATTCCGTGGAGCTGCAGAAGGGATTATTCGTGAAAAATTATTAGAAGATGGCAGTATCTATGCCGTTATCGGGATGCCAGCGAACCTATTCTTTGGAACAACAATTCCAACCACAGTCCTCATTCTGAAGAAAAACCGTACCACTCGTGATGTTTTATTTATTGATGCAAGTAACGAGTTTGTAAGGGGTAAGAGCCAAAATAAACTTTCCAAAGAAAATATTGATAAGATTGTCGATACGTATAACAAGCGAGAAAATGTTGTTAAATACGCCCATGTTGCTAAATTTGACGAGATCAAAAAAAATGAATTTAATTTGAATATACCAGTAGCGTTGCATAAATAATTTTACTCGTTGTCAAATTGGCTGTTATTTGGATGCTTGACCGTAGAGTGAATATTCAGATATTTGTACCTGTTCAAAAAATAAAAAAGACAACAGGGGCTAATAGGATAGTCATTATCCACAATTTAACAGTTTCTATTTATAATCTACAAACAGGGG
>NZ_JADBEL010000059.1 GCF_014873855.1 Sporosarcina limicola
CATATGGACTTTGAGAAGACTTAAGTCTTAGTGGCGACTTTAAGTCGCAGACATTTATGTCTAAATCCACCTACTTTAGTGGGTGGTCGTTTAATATCTATTTCTTGTACTTGAATGGTCACTTTACAGATTTGAAACGAATAGTAAAGGTTGTGCTTTATATGGAATTTGTAGGGATAAGCGGTATAAAGGTTTATTCACCTAGTAAGACATATTATACAAGACATCTCCTTGAAACAGGTCAAATGACGGATAAGCTATACAATAAAATTGGTGTTTCGTCCGTTCAGGTATCTGATAATGAGGAAACCCCAACTGATCTTGCCATAAAAGCAGCAAACATCATACTAGATAAGTCAATGACAATCCGTGAAGAAATAGATTTAGTGATATATGTAGGAGCAACTCCTCCTGATTATTTGATTTGGTCCCCCTCTTCAAAAATTTGTTATAAGCTAGGTCTAAAAAGAGCCCTTGGTTTTGAAATGATGTTAGGTTGTGGAGGATTCCAAATTGCTATGAAAGCGGCAAAGGAAATGTTGTTGAACTCAAAAACCTGGAAAAAAGCACTGATTGTTGGTGCAGACAAATGGGAGCAGTACACGACAAATCGAACTGCTGCTGGTCTAATTTTTGGAGATGCTGGTGCTGCTATATTACTCGAAAAAAGAGAAAATGCACGTAATAAATTGATGGATTTTTTCGGATTCACGGATGGCAGTTTTCATGATATGGCATTTTTAAGCAACAAAACTGAATTTGCGGATAAGTTAAGAGAAAAGTATCCCCATGTTCAACCTAACGAATATAGCATTTTCAACGTGGAGAAATCCTCTTTGTTAAGAGAAGTAAATCTTCAAAACTATATTAAGGTTGCGAAAGAAATTCTTGAACAAAGTAAATTAACTATGAATGATATATCTTACCTACTTGTTCCAACTGGTCGGAAAGATTTAATGATAAAAATAATAGATGCGCTAGAATTCGATCAAACCAAAACAAATCTTGCCTTCTTGGAAAATCAAGGGGACTTAGGAGCACCTGGATTCGTATGTGATTTACATAATATGTTGAAAAAATATAACCCGAAAAGTGGAGAAAAGATCTTAACATTATCCGCTGGTGTAGGGATAACGTGGCTAGGTTCATTAATTGAAGTATAAAAGAATAAAGTGGGGGTTGAATTGTATTGAGTCAATCATGGTCAGCAAAAATTATAGGTACAGGGTCTTATGTACCTCAACAGATACTAACTAATAAAGACTTGGAAATAAGAATGGATACGACAGATGAGTGGATACAAACCAAATATGGCATTAAACAGCGTCATGTAGCCGGATCAAACGATAACATTTCATCACTTTCCATCGGTGCTGCGAAAAGGGCAATTGAGGATGCGGACATAGCCGCGGAAAATCTCGATCTAATTATCCTTGCTTCAATCAATAGAGATGTAAAAGCTCCAGCAACAGCTTGTTTTGTTCAAGCGGAGTTAGGAGCGACAAATGCTATTGCTTTTGATATGAATGTTGGGGGCTGTCCAAACTCTGCATATGCATTACTAACTGGAATAAAATATATTGATCCGTTTCGTTTTAAGAATGTTTTAGTGATTTGTACTGAAATTTACACAAAATTTATAGACTGGAGCTATAGAAATACAGCTTGCTTCTTAGCTGATGGATCTGGTGCTGTTGTTTTACAATGCTGTGAGAAGAAAGAAGGGATACTAGGCTATGATTTTGGTGTAAACGGTACTATGGCTAAATCTGCCTGGTGGCCGACTGGGGGGACACTTGGCACAATTTCAGATAATGTGGAAATGGATGGAAAAGCTGTATGGGAATTTGGACATACAATTGTTCCTGAATCCATTAGAAACGTATTTGACCAAGCTAACTTACAAGCAAATGATATTGATTTTTATATCTATCATCAAGCTAATGTGAACATCATTCGTAATATTATGGATATACTAAAGGTGCCTCAAAGTAAAACACATATCAATAATGATCGATTCGGAAATACTGGTGGGGCTTCATCTTTGATAGCTTTAGATGAGGCATGTAGGCAAGGGATGATTAAAAAAGGGGATAAAATAATGTTTGTTGCATATGGTGCCGGACTTGCATGGGGTTCAATACTATTCCAAATGTAATATATATTATCGAAAGTCCACCAACATTTTGAGAGGTTACTCTTTGTAACACTACATGTTTTATTAGTCAACCGCACTTCATGCGGATGTCAGCTGCATTGGCTGGGTGTTAGCGCACCTAGCGACAAGTTTTGTGATAATCGCCTGCTGTAGTGGAAACACAGGAAGTTTTTGAAACAAGCTTTAACTTTACAGCGGAGGATAGGACGGTTCAGGTGGTACGAAGTCGGCAGAAGGAAGGCTAGAGCCACTCATATAGAGAAGGTATGTTAACTGATATGCCGGATGGCTGAAAAACTAGCTATGGTGAGAATATTCCACCCTACAGGAACTAACAAACTTCAGAATGGCCGGGTCTAAAGATTGAATATAGTGTAAAGCTATGTTCAATCATACGATGGGGCTCTTCACACCACACAATTATATGCGTGACTGTAAAATCAAGCAATAAAAGAGATGTATAACCAACGGTGGACATAAATGACAGACTGTAGGCAGCCTCAACACCATGAGAGGCGCCTACAGTTTTTTATATGTAATGCCCAAATTGTTCCGGCGTCCACGCGTGGATGGCATGTTTCCCCCTCGCAAACAGCTTTTCTAAGTAAATCATTGTCGTGTCAATATCTTCATGCCCAAGTGAACGCATAATATCGTAAATTTCTACGCCGTTTATCTTCGAAATGATGGCGAAGGCATGTCGAAAAATATGTGGTGTAATATTCATCGTTTGATCTGATAGATTTAGCTGCTCCAGTCCAGCAATCTCTTTCTTCACATATTGCGACAAATACGAAGGGGAATAGGCGCGTCCTGTATTTGTCGTAAAGAGCGAATCTTCCGGTTGCGCTTGTTCGATAGGCAGCAATCCTCGCGCGTGACGAAACATCCGAATGCTACGTACGACTTTCTCTTTCAAAGGTAAGTGCCGCCTCTTATTTCCTTACACTACCATATCTAAGTAATACCCCCCTTGAAAAAAAGTAGTATCTACATAAATGTTGAAATAAGTAAGTATTGAGCAAAGTTTTAGACAAGATAGAGTTTCCCGTATGTTAATTATACGACAACAATATCTTTTTGATATGCAAGTTTTAAACAAATTTGAAACCTATACACTATACAACGGCTCAAGTAGATTTCATCATATCTATAACTAGCAAGTTAATATAATACACAATTAATGGGGGAAGTGGAAATTTGCAAGAAATATAAGAGGTATCTGGGTTATTGTGGAATATATAAATAAAGAGTGATAATATGTAGTATGTAGAACATATTTGAAAAAAGGGGAGTTGTGGAGGGATGGAGATGAAAATTATAAAGATGTTGTTATTGGTGTTTGGTATGATACTAATAATGTAACCAACAGGAGCAGCATATGCAAATAGTATTGAAAAAGGGTCAGGTTTGAATGATATTCCAGATGGTAAAACCGACGAACTCAAACGGATTGAAGAAAATGAAGATGAAGAAATCAACATACTAAGGACAGGGGTAAACGGAGTTAGAAAAGTTTTTCTCCATGCAAAAGATAAAACTACTACAAGTTCAAGAGTTAAAAACCTCCATTCGGGGGAATACTTGCGCGTGGTTATGGAAAATTACGGAAAAAAAGACGGTTGTCTTTACAATATTTAATGACGGTAACTACTATGCATCCTACGTTTTAAGCGCTGGTCAAAAGGGTCGTTTTAATCATCTTTCCCCTTCCTTGGGGGATTACTCAATTAGAGCATACTGCAATACCCCTACTTCATTAGAGACAGGTTGCTCGGCGCAGGGACTTATTGAGGTTTTAGATAAATAACTAGTCTCAACTTATAATACAGAGGGTTTTAAATAAGCAATTATATTAAGAAGAATTAATATATCGTAGTAGTACTGAAAAGTACTACTTTTGTTGCTAAGAAATTGTCCATACCCGGAAAGTTTATCGTATCTATAGCCATCCGCAATGATGTTCAGCCGCCATCATTGCGGATGGCTTTTTATAACTGCCTCCATTCGTGCCTAAAAAAGGATCGGTAACCGACCCCTACATCTCATTTATGACACGATGTATATTTGACTCTCCGACAATCCTACTCTCCTGCAGAAAAGCATCTACCATTCGTTGAATACACAGTTTATTGTATTTTATTGGGTTTTCGTGGCTAAAACGGTATATTGCCATAATCGGTAATTGCTTCATTTGAAAAAACTTCAAGCTGAAGGCCATGGAACAACGATACGTTTTCAAATGAGCAGATTGACAAAAGAGGATTGTTACCACTGTCCTTAATTATCGTAGAGCAACCCGGTCTTTGAAATGCCTTGGAGAGCAAAACCACGCTTCGTTTGGCAGGAGACAGACCTGTTTATGCCCTACAGCATAATCTAATCTTGAAGACACCACTGGCTTTTCATTTCGAGGAAGGCAAGCATCATTCAATCCCTCTATGCATGTTCTGGTTCAGTTCTGCATAACTCAACGTTTGCATTCGAAAATTTTGCCACTTGCTCCAAATTTGAACGTGGGAAAGTTCAAATGGACTATAACGAACATGAACCCTCTTCACGCGTAATGGTGCATCCACATCATACTCTTAGAATTGAGATTTTGCGAACTGATCTTTCTTCCCGAGGAATAGTTCCTGTAGTTCTTTTGCAGTTAGAATACGTGGTTCAACCAAACCCTTTTCCGTTTCTTTGGAGTTTGCTCAGTTGTCAGATGGAATTATCATACATTTCAGGCCATGGTTTGAAGAAGTCGTTTAGCTGTTGCAATGTCGTTAGCTTTCCTTGAAAAAATTTATCTCTCCAGCAAACAAGCAAAGCTTAAATTTGCAATAATGCTCGATAGATTGTAGGAATTCAATTGGAATGGTCATTGTATTGGTGAGGTTGTTCCCGGTGTCAAACTTACAGGATAGATAAACTTTTCTTTTTTAATACTTGGTTTGTCAAATTAAGCGAGACAAAATATCTTTGTCAACATGTTCGTCCATGTGACTCATGAAACACTCAATGGGCGTCTGGTAATTCAATGATTTTCTAGGTATGTGGTTTCTACGTAAAACAACACT
>NZ_JADBEL010000060.1:1601-4557 GCF_014873855.1 Sporosarcina limicola
GAATGGTTAAGTTAGAAAGGGCGCACGGTGGATGCCTTGGCACTAGGAGCCTAAGAAGGACGGCACTAACACCGATATGCTCCGGGGAGCTGTAAGTAAGCTTTGATCCGGAGATTTCCGAATGGGGAAACCCACTGCTCATAATGGAGTAGTACGTTTACGTGAATACATAGCGTAATCGAGGCAAACCCGGAGAACTGAAACATCTAAGTATCCGGAGGAAGAGAAAGAAAAATCGATTCCCTGAGTAGCGGCGAGCGAAACGGGAAAAGCCCAAACCAGGAAGCTTGCTTCCTGGGGTTGTAGGACACGCTATACGGAGTTACAAAGGGATGGATTAGGCGAAGCGACCTGGAAAGGTCCGCCGTAGCGGGTAAAAGCCCCGTAGTCGAAAGTCCATCCTCTCCAGCGTGTATCCTGAGTACGGCGGAACACGTGAAATTCCGTCGGAATCCGGGAGGACCATCTCCCAAGGCTAAATACTCCCTAGTGACCGATAGTGAACCAGTACCGTGAGGGAAAGGTGAAAAGCACCCCGGAAGGGGAGTGAAATAGATCCTGAAACCGTGTGCCTACAAGTTGTTAGAGCCCTTGTTGATTTTCCTTCGGGAGAGTCACGGGTGATAGCGTGCCTTTTGTAGAATGAACCGGCGAGTTACGATTCCATGCAAGGTTAAGCAGTGAATGCGGAGCCGCAGCGAAAGCGAGTCTGAATAGGGCGATAGAGTATGGGGTCGTAGACCCGAAACCAGGTGATCTACCCATGTCCAGGGTGAAGGTAAGGTAACACTTACTGGAGGCCCGAACCCACGTACGTTGAAAAGTGCGGGGATGAGGTGTGGGTAGCGGTGAAATTCCAATCGAACCTGGAGATAGCTGGTTCTCTCCGAAATAGCTTTAGGGCTAGCCTCAAACGTTAGAATCTCGGAGGTAGAGCACTGTTTGGACTAGGGGCCCATCCCGGGTTACCGAATTCAGACAAACTCCGAATGCCGATGATTTATGTTTGGGAGTCAGACTGCGGGTGATAAGATCCGTAGTCGAGAGGGAAACAGCCCAGACCACCAGTTAAGGTCCCCAAGTATTCGTTAAGTGGAAAAGGATGTGGCGTTGCCCAGACAACCAGGATGTTGGCTTAGAAGCAGCCATCATTTAAAGAGTGCGTAATAGCTCACTGGTCGAGTGGCGCTGCGCCGAAAATGTACCGGGGCTAAACGAATCACCGAAACTGTGGATTGACACCTTTGGTGTCAGTGGTAGGAGAGCGTTCCAAGGGCGTCGAAGCTAGACCGGAAGGACTGGTGGAGCGCTTGGAAGTGAGAATGCCGGTATGAGTAGCGAAAGAAGGGTGAGAATCCCTTCCACCGAATGCCTAAGGTTTCCTGAGGAAGGCTCGTCCGCTCAGGGTTAGTCGGGACCTAAGTTGAGGCCGAAAGGCGTAGACGATGGACAACAGGTTGATATTCCTGTACCACCTCCCCGCCGTTTGAGCAATGGGGGGACGCAGTAGGATAGGGTGAGCGCGCTGTTGGTTATGCGCGTCTAAGCAGTGAGGTGTGAAACGAGGCAAATCCCGTTTCTATAACATTGAGCTGTGATGGCGAGGAGATTTATCTCCAGAGTCCCTGATTTCACGCTGCCAAGAAAAGCCTCTAGCGAGGCGGGAGGTGCCCGTACCGCAAACCGACACAGGTAGGCGAGGAGAGAATCCTAAGGTGATCGAGAGAACTCTCGTTAAGGAACTCGGCAAAATGACCCCGTAACTTCGGGAGAAGGGGTGCTCTGGTAGGGTGTTAAAGCCCGAGAGAGCCGCAGTGAATAGGCCCAGGCGACTGTTTAGCAAAAACACAGGTCTCTGCAAAACCGCAAGGTGAAGTATAGGGGCTGACGCCTGCCCGGTGCTGGAAGGTTAAGAGGAGAGGTTAGCGCAAGCGAAGCTTTGAATTGAAGCCCCAGTAAACGGCGGCCGTAACTATAACGGTCCTAAGGTAGCGAAATTCCTTGTCGGGTAAGTTCCGACCCGCACGAAAGGCGTAACGATCTGGGCACTGTCTCAACGAGAGACTCGGTGAAATTATAGTACCTGTGAAGATGCAGGTTACCCGCGACAGGACGGAAAGACCCCGTGGAGCTTTACTGTAACCTGATATTGAATTCCGGTGCAGCCTGTACAGGATAGGTAGGAGCCTTAGAATCCGGAGCGCTAGCTTCGGAGGAGGCGTTGGTGGGATACTACCCTGGCTGTATTGGAATTCTAACCCATGCCCCTTATCGGGGCAGGAGACAGTGTCAGGCGGACAGTTTGACTGGGGCGGTCGCCTCCTAAAGAGTAACGGAGGCGCTCAAAGGTTCCCTCAGAATGGTTGGACATCATTCGTAGAGTGCAAAGGCATAAGGGAGCTTGACTGCGAGACCTACAAGTCGAGCAGGGTCGAAAGACGGACTTAGTGATCCGGTGGTTCCGCATGGAAGGGCCATCGCTCAACGGATAAAAGCTACCCCGGGGATAACAGGCTTATCTCCCCCAAGAGTCCACATCGACGGGGAGGTTTGGCACCTCGATGTCGGCTCATCGCATCCTGGGGCTGTAGTCGGTCCCAAGGGTTGGGCTGTTCGCCCATTAAAGCGGTACGCGAGCTGGGTTCAGAACGTCGTGAGACAGTTCGGTCCCTATCCGTCGCGGGCGCAGGAAATTTGAGAGGAGCTGTCCTTAGTACGAGAGGACCGGGATGGACACACCGCTGGTGTACCAGTTGTCTTGCCAAAGGCATCGCTGGGTAGCTATGTGTGGACGGGATAAATGCTGAAAGCATCTAAGCATGAAGCCCCCCTCGAGATGAGATTTCCCATTACGCAAGTAAGTAAGACCCCTCAAAGAAGATGAGGTTGATAGGTTCGGGGTGGAAGCGCGGCGACGTGTGGAGCTGACGAATACTAATCGGTCGAGGACTTAACC
>NZ_JADBEL010000061.1 GCF_014873855.1 Sporosarcina limicola
AAAGTGGCGCCATCCGACCAACCAAGCGTAAGCATACGGAAGCCTTTGATGTATTTTCCAGTGGTGTGGTCAAAGACACGCGTTAACAGTTCAACAGACTTACTTCGATTTCGATTATAGGTCGAGTCATCTAAGATGAGAACGCGGTCCCGATCCTCCGAGGTTAGGGGTTTTAAAATCGTTTCAATGAGATGTGCACTGACAAGTGAAAGCAATTTTCGCCAGTTATAGGTCGTCCGTTTGAGCAAGTCATACACGGCATCCTTCTCAGGCGCATCTGGAAAACGCCCTGATTCCAATGTTCGGTAAAGATTCTTTCCTTGAAGGACAAGTGAAAAGATGAATTGGATAAGGATAAGTGCAGATAAGCCTTTCTCTTTCCTAATATTGGATTGGTGTAAGAAAGTACCGATTTTTGCCTGTTTAAAAAAGAGACTTACCCGAGATTTTAGTTGGTCATGTTGAATTGAATCTGGTAAAATTGGAGACATAGAAAACACAGTCATGCGATCAAAGCGTTCATAATCTAAGTAACCACGGTCAAAAACATACATGCGTTCTTTGTCGTCAACCATAACTTCAAGCTGGTTACGATCATGTTCTTTTGCTGTTGTAAGTACTGCTTTTTCAGGATAGGAAGTTCCTTTTTCCATGAACACAAGTCGTAGATGCAGTTTTACTCCCGCTTTCGTTTTACGGAATTTAGCCCATTGATGATTGGTTAAATTAAGTGGCAAAGTACTCGAATCAATAATTTTTAGCGGCATTGTGATTTTCGTATAGTTCGTTTTTTGATGAATTTGCGCGACTAAATCGATAAAAAGCTGTTGAAATAGCGTGGAATCCATCCATTAAGCCTGGGGGATAATTGCGAAACACTGATTGAATCGAGGTTCACACCAGTTTGAAGTTGTTCATCGAAAAGACAATCACTCAGCGCGTGTAGACTTTCCGTTTCATGAAGCTGCGCAAAAAGGAGTAATCTCAAGAACGACTCCGTCGTAAGTTTTTTCGTATAAGTATCTAATTTTAATGTTTTCACGTTTTCCTCAACTAATTGAAGATTTATAGGTGAAAACCATTGTCCAAATGAAGTTTTTCGTGTAATCTTGTCCATGAGATTGGTCCTTTTTAGTGGATTTGGACGGGTTACCACCTGACCTTATCCATTATAAAGGACTTTTTCTTAGCACAAAATAAAGTTAGTGAACACTTCGAGTACCTTTAATATTGGGATTATTTTAATGCGACGCTAGTGATCGCCCAATTTCAATCCTATCCATGGTCAATATGGTGTACAGCGTTCTGGAAGACGATGTCACAGCTTGTTCCACTGAGATTGTGGAACAAAAATGGCTTGTAAAGTTACTCTACAAGCCACTAAATAAAGTGAAAGCAATTACCCAAGAACTTTAATAAATTTAAAAAAAGGCTCAACACCGAAACATGTACTTGACTTTTCAACAACTTAGAAGTTCCTCGTTACATTCCAGTAAAATCCGTTGTTTGTAGTACTTCGGATTCCGAGTGAAGTAATGTCTGCGTTGCAGCGCTTTTATTTTGTTATTTCGTCCTTCCACTGCCGCGTTCGTGAAACGTAAATGATGATAATTACAAATTTCTTCCTGCCAATTGTTCATGGTTTTCAGGCAATTCTGGACAGCCGGATAATCGATTTGTTCTCCCTGTTCAATCCATCGTTCGAAGCCCTTAACAGCCAATCTATGATTGCCACTGCAGTCGTACCAAGTGATAAAAGCTTCTTTCCATTCATAAACTGCCCGTAACGTTTTCCGAGTACTGAAGAAATTGGTTTACTAGTTTAGCTTCCTTTTCGGACAATTGATCTGCCCGTTTACCGATAAGCCTAAAGTTCCGTTTCAATTGTTGACGCGCATGAGGGGAAAGGTCTTTCTGCACATCCCTTACGTATGAGTTGCAAGGCTTCTATCACATACCCGTTCACATGAAAACGATCGGCAATCCGTATGGCGGATGGATAGGTTTCCTTGATAAACGTATGATATGCTTTTGCCAAATCCATGACGACGGCTACAGGTTGAAGATTCATCCAGTGTGGGTGCTCTTGATAATAAGCCCGTAAATCCTCCAGTTTCCGACCGGGGATGACATCAAGAAACGTATCACCCCGCAAGTCATGAAGGCCCGTATTATACGTGTGCCCTTTGCGGATTGCGAAGTCGTCAATACCCAAAACAAGCTGATTACTTTCTAAAGCCTGTTCTGTACAGACCGCTTGAACCTGCTTACATTCGCCTTCCATCCATTGTTTAAAAACCCGTTCCACGGTAGTCGCAGGGGTTTGTGTCTGTTTTGCCGCATGCTTAACTGTCGCACCGACCACGTGACCTGGGAGCGATGCAACGAATTGTTTGGTGTATCGTTTTCCTGGTTCCACACATGCATAGTCAAAAATAAAAGTAGCCCCGCATGGTTTACACAACAGTCGGATTGCAGGGAGACAAAGGAATACACGCCGACCGAAGGCTGGAAGATGACGTACTGTTCGTTGATAAGCAATACCCTTATGGATAACGTCCTCTCCTAGGCAGTGAGGACACTTTTGGAAACGATCCGTAGGATCTGCATGAACAAAAAAGTCTTCTAGGATACGTTCGACATTGGAAATAACTAGCTCTGTTAAATCAAGAAGAAGAGTGGTAAAGTGGGAGTTCATCTGTCTACCTCTTTCGTTGTTGGGTCGTACTTTCAACTATAGAGGATACAGGTGTTTTTTGTATAGTTTTTTATGTCAAGTACAGACTTTGGTGTTGAGCCAAAAAAAATAGATTACATTTTTATTAGTTCCCATTTCAGCATATTGTTATTTTGTTCTACTCTTTTCATTTTCATTTTTTCTAATACTTTTATTGAGGGGATATTGTCATCTAAACATTCAGCAATTATTTTTTCTACTTGGTTAAATGAAAAAGCCCAGTCAATAATCGCTTTTACTGCTTCAGTTGCATACCCACTTTTTTGGGATGAAGGAGTGATTCCATATCCTATTTCAACCATATTATTTATAGGTTTACCTTTGAAACCAATATCACCAATTATATTGTTATTATTTTTATTCACAACGAACCATATACCCCAACCCTGAATACTCGAGTCATTTTTAAGTTCACCTAGATATTCTTTTATATGATTCCCGATTTCGTACTCTCGAGGGGAAATTTTTGATACAAATTCTGGATTGCATGCAATTAATTTTAGCCTTTTAGTTTCGATTTCCATAAAAATCCCCTTTTTTTAAAACATAATGTATTTAATTAAATGATTTCTTTAGAATTAAGAAAACAATGTATTTTCTATACTATACATAATATATTAAATTTTGTAAAGATAGGATAAAAATAAATAATGGAGATCTGGTTCTAAGTCAATACCATGGACACAAAAAAGTTAAGTCTTTTTCAAACAGGCATCAACTCAATGAATATCCTATATCCAGAGAAATCAATTAGCGAAATAGACACCTTTAATTAGTTTCTCT
>NZ_JADBEL010000062.1 GCF_014873855.1 Sporosarcina limicola
GGGTCAACTCGTACGGATTTGACACCCCACATCATACCAAGAGGGCTATTTATATTTCAAGCCCTGAAAAAGTTTCTAACAGGAATGCTTATATATATATGATTCCTCTAGAATAATGCGCTGGAAAATAAAGCCGAAAAAGAAAACTGCTCCCATAATGGCAGATGTATACCACGAACTGTTGTACTTTTTTTAAAACTAAACACCGCCGCTACAATATTACCCAGTCCAAATATGACAATTGTGAGAACCCCAGGCATAACCCAACTTTCAAAAGGGAGACTAGATGCCCAACTATCAGGATATTCCTCGGCAAAGATTCCACTTCTTGACCTCACCATTTGAGCTCCTATCCAAATTGCACCAGTAGCCAAAAACAAATCATAAACGCCTAGCATCCTTGCTCTTATTGTTTGCTTCATCTTTTTACTCCCCCCTATAGTTTTCTTAAAAATTTCCTGCGCTATTTAACAATCCAATGGTCCAATTCTTATGGACAAACTCTTATTCTGAAAGTGAGTGGGGGGTGCCTGTCACCCAAACTAACATGTTAGTTAACAAACTCGAAAGCTCAAACTTTCATAATTATATGAGTGACAGGCACCACATATTCCGATCGGTGTGATGAACGCTTGGAAAATAATCGTTCGAAATGCGCCCGTTAGTTTAAGAACAAAAAAATAGTTTTTATTGGTTAACGCCAATATTTACACCCCATAGTCTTTGAACATTCACTAATTCCTGTTCATTGAATTCCATTCTATAAATATCAGGTTTTGATGTGCTGTGTAAAAAACCCAAGTCATAAGTGCTATCGAAGTATTGCATCATCAAGGTCATTACAGCCCCGTGAGTACCTATCACTATTTTTTTATCTCTAAAAGTTTCTAATAGTTCTTTTAAGACCTTTATAGCTCTTTTTTGACAATCAGCATTTGATTCTGCTCCCTCTAAAGAGAAATTTGATTCAGAAAATGACTTCTCCAAAAGTGGAACCAGTTCTTCATCTGATACTCGATTGTTTCCTGAAGAGAATATCCTCTCTTTTAAATCTTCAAAAACTAAAACTTTCTCTCCTATTTGTTGGGCTAACTGTTCTACAGTTAAAATTGAACGTATATATGGACTTGAAGCAACTACATCAATTTCTTTATCTTTCAAAATATCAATCACTCGTTTAGCATCTAAATAACCTTTTTCGGTTAATCCTCTGGTTCTATCATTTCCTTCTTTTGGCGATTCACCGTGTCTCACCATATAAACAAATGTACTCATAATATAATGTCCCCCCAATAACTTCTTCTTCTTTTCTTCATAAACAAAACTGCGGCGTTAGTTCAATAAGCAAAAAAGAGCTGCCAAAGCAACTCAATGATCTTCCGCTAAAGGACCAATTGTGGAAGAAGGAGTTTTATAATTGCAAATGAATCACATTGACAGCTGGGAAAATGGTCTGCGTCAATCTCAATGGTTATAACTTAGAAGGGGCTGCCCTGTCACCCAAACTAACATGTTAGCTTGAACAAACTCGAAAGTTCAAACTTTCACGATTGTATGAGTGATAGGCCCCATGTCCTCGAGCAGCTATTTTTCCATCGTAGCTTACTGTATATGTTTCGACGATGTTGAATGTAATGGTAATCGAGTTACCTGCGTCATCCGTAACAACAAGTACATAGGAGTCTTTAGCGTCCACAGACGATCCGCTCATAAAGGAATTGTCGTTCAATTTGCGGTACCTTCATTAAAAGTTATCGTTTGCTTAGAATTGTATCTTCCTCCGTTTGTTACGCCATCGACAATTGGAGCTATCGTATTTAACTTGATACGATTTTGAGCTAATCCAACATTGCCTGCATGATCAATAAATCGTACATGGACCGTCTTGCTACCATCAATGAGCTGTATCGCAACTACTTTTGCTCCATCTTAAATCTTTAGCCAAGGCTGATAGTCCGCTCCTATTCAAGTGCCGCGACCTTCTTTAATCCATTTTTCAACTTAAGATATTCTTCTTCTTTTGGATGTAAAAATACCCCTTTAGATAAACATATCTAAAATGGCAAAATATCGTATCTTTTTTATAGACATCGTGACTTTATTTCAAAACTACCATCTTTAACTAACCACCACTTTAGTTTAAGAAGAAAAGTATAGCTTATTCAACACTTGTGTCCGATTGCTTAACAGGAACTTTACATTTTTCATTTGGAAATCAATTTCCATATTCGAAGACTTCCAAAAAAAGATACTACAAAAAGTGCTGATAACATTAAAATCCAATATGGCGTTTCTCCAATTTCCTTAATACCATCCGCATTCCTAACAACAAAAATTAAAGCACCGATAAACATTAAATAACAAAACACGTTAGGAATAATCCATACAATCCTTAATTTTGTGTTCTTCAAACTTCCGTCCCCCTATTTTTTGAAGTAACCTCTCCGTATCTTGAGCGGGGAATTAGGCTTATGATTTTCAACAATCGCGCCGATTGCTAAATGACCTATTCAGGATTTATACACTAGTTTTATCGTTGTAAATTTCTCCCCCTCTTTTACTTACATCAGAAATTGTTTTCACAGTTATAAAAATAACCAAAACAATAAATCCAACTTTAAATCCTATAGACCAATTCCATAATAGAGTTTGGAAAATGGCTACAATTGTTAAAGCAATGTAGAAGTAAGTTTTATACGACTTTTTTGAAACAATATCCATGACGAAGAAAATAACAAAAATACCCATGAATGAATATTTCATAACTGCAAACACGGTATTCCAATCCATATATCCAACCCCCTTTTTTTACAATATGGCTCATTTGCGGAAGATTAATCTTATTGAAAATCAGTCAAACTTGTATAACATTATTATTTCCAAAGAAATATGGTTTCTCATCTTTGATCATCCAGAAGGTATGAAGTGGTAAAAATTCTGTCATTCATTGGTACACCTTTTGTCATTCAGTGGTTAAAATCATGTCAAGGATGGTACATTTCATTGGCTGTAATCAGTAGACTTATAGGGTGCATCTTTTTTATAAACATCGTGACTTTATTATCACTATACATATGTGTAGTGATAACACGTCTGTTGATTAGCTAGTTTTTCCCAATAAAAACATAGAAAAAAGACACCCAATCTGATACGATGTAAAGCAACTAAACCAACATCGATATT
>NZ_JADBEL010000063.1 GCF_014873855.1 Sporosarcina limicola
TGATTACAGCCAAGAGAATGTACCACTTCTGCCATAGTTTGTACCAGCGATTGCCACGAATTGTACCACTCATTGCCAACGTGTTTACCACTGAACGAAAAGGACCCTACAAATTAATTTTAGGGATTCCTTCTACACAATAATAGACAGCCATCGGAATGTTACCGTTCCAATGGCTGTCTATTTTATCTAAACCTTTTACTTTCTAATTGCTTGTCAATAATGTCAATGGCCCAACGAACGAGTTCATCATGATCGATTGCCTCATCCTCAATCTGTATGCAGGAAGGTAATAGTCTTTCTTCTACTTTCTCGAGTACATCATCAGGTAAATACATGTGAAAAAAATACCTAGCTATACGACATTCAACTTCTGATGGAATCATTTAGATTCCCCCAATCCATGGCGTTCTCTCATAGAAACTTCTCCGTCTATCAATATTTGATAGGAATCATGGATAATTCTATCTAGGATAGCTTCCGCAATTGTTTCATTACCCAATTTTAAATGCCATCCACTGGGATCAATTTGTGAACAGTAAATAGTAGAAGCCGCTTTATGGCGGGATTCAGTGATTTCCAGCAGGGTTGTTGCTTCCTCCGATGATAAATCCGTCAATAGCCATTCATCAAGAATCAAGAGATCAACCTTTGTATACTTTTTGATGCATTTACGGTAGCTTCCATCTGCTGCTAGTTTTGCGAGTAGCAGTTCATCAAGTAATTCTGGTAAGCGAATATATTTCACTTGATAAGATTGTCGACAAGCAGAAATGCCGAATGCGGTAGCTAAAAATGATTTTCCTGAACCAGTAGGTCCCTTCAATATAATGTTGTGACTGTCTTGGATATAGAGGCCGCTAGCTAGTGTCAAAATCATTTTTTTGTCTAGTCGACGGTCCTCATAGTACTCGATATCCTCAATACAAGCCTTTGAATTTAGAAAAGTAGCTGCTTTGATTAACCGTTGAAGCTTATTGCTTTTACGACGAGAATATTCTAAATCAACGAGTAAAGAAAAACGATCTTCAAAACTCATCTTTTGAAATTCTTTGTTTAACGCCTGTTCCTTGTAAGCTTCAGCGATTCCAATCAATTTTAGCTCGTGTAATTTTGTTAATGTTTGTTCATTCATCATTTATCTACACCTCCATAATAGGATGCGCCCCGCGTGAAGGCATGGTTATCCTTACCAGTTTCTGTATCACGTTTTATTTCTTGCTCGGCATCATCCTTTTTATTGTTCTTTAAAATCGTTTGAATACTTTTGACCGTAGGTCTTTTTGTAATAGAAAACACATTTTTACAAGCGCGCTCAATTTCATATTTTGTGTAACGATGCTCTGACTTCTTTAATGAAAAGATAGATTGTAGCGCCTGTTTCTCAGTCTGATAAGTATCTAAAATATAACGAATGACATTCAAGGTTGATGGACCGATAGCTCCAGCCCACTCTATTGCCGCTTCTGACGTTTGGTCTACGAATAATTTATGATTGTCTGGCATATGGTCGCGAACGGTGGATAATTGACCGAACCTTCCATACAACCGTTTATGAGAAGCCACTCTCATGTGATTGAAAAGAATCTCAACGAAGTCGTCTGACAGTTTAATTTCGACTTGCTGATTGATATACTCGTATGGAGCAGAGTAAAACATGCTTTCAACAGAGATGTGATAATCTGGACGTACTTTCGCTGTTTTCCATTCAGACATTTTGTAAGGTGTTAATGGAAGAGGGGAAAGCGCAAATTTCTCCTCTTCTTCAAACGCCGACAAACGACACCCCTCTTTACGGGTAAAAGGTCGCTGATTGAATTCATCCAACTTCACCCGAACTTCTTTATTCAATTCATCAAGGCTGAAGCAGTGTGAATTTCTTAATGCCGCAATAATCCATGTAGAAATTACACCTACTGCACCTTCTACGCTTGCCTTATCTTTCGGTGTCCGAACACGTGCGGGCATGACAATCGTGCCGTAGTGGTCTGCCATTTCCTTGTAAGTAGGATTCAAGACTAATTCGCGCGATGTATGCTTTGTCACGCCTGTTTTAAGATTGTCTGGGACTACAATCTGTGTAACGCCTCCAAAATACTCATACGCATGATTATGAGCTGTAATCCATGAATGTAAGTCCATAGATAAGGTAGCTTCTGCATACGCAAACTGGCTGCATGGCAGTGTCGCAACGTAAACATATGCCTTTACCTTTTCACCGGTATCCCTATCAATGATGAAAGCTGTGGATCCTGCCCAATCGACTTCCATAATCTCGCCTGGTTTTCTGCGTATGCGCAGGGTAGCTTTGTACTTATCCGCATACTTACTGTAATGACGTACAAAACTGCGATACGAGTAGGGAATCTTATGATTCGTTCGGCACTCAACCTCATATTCGTGATGGAGAAGCGATAGTGTTACATTTGGCTTCGCTAACTCCTTATGAATATAGTCAAATTTCAGTGGCTGTCGACCCGAAGATTCTAAAGTTTTTTCTGGAAATAGAAACTCTTCGATCCATTGGCTCGTCATTACCTCCTCTAAAGGACAGACTAATCCTTTCTTTTCAGCCAGACTGATGACCTCTGTTACTTTTTGTCGAGAGTGCCCTGTACTTGCGGTAATGCCCCTCAAACTGATCCCCTCAGCGTGTAGTTCCAATATCTTTCGATAATGAATCATACAAAAAAACCTCCTGTATAAGCAATGTCACACCGGTAGGTGTGCTCATTAATTATACAAAAGGTATGAAGTGGTAAGGGCTTTGTCACTCACTGGTACAATCTATGTCACTTGGTGGTAAAAAACATGTCACGAGTGGTACATTTCATTGGCTGTAATCA
>NZ_JADBEL010000064.1 GCF_014873855.1 Sporosarcina limicola
CCTTAAAAAAGAAGACCCAGATTATCAATTATGCCTAATTCCCAGTAAATAATCGGATATATCGCTGATTTCGCTCTAGGAACTCCGAGAGTCTATTATATTATAGTACCACATTTATCCATTCGGGAGGCATAAAAAGTTCTGCGTATCAGATGTTTCTACTACACTTTATGGTTCCGATACGACATAAAAGAGATTGTCAATGACAATCTCCTGTTGTTCAATTAATATATATAAGTTGAATTTAAGTTTTACACTTTTGTTGATTCCACATATGCTTGTTTGACGCGTTTGTTTCAACTATTCAAGTATAAATGGGCCGTTGATCTTTCGTTCAACTTATATAGCTCATATAATATTGCACATTATATAAAGGACGCTGATGTATCAGGAGGAACATGTTATCTCTTGACTTTTAATAAAAACATTGGTTTATGCTCTTTTTAATTTATACGTCTACCCCTCCATCGCAATTTTCCGGTTCCTGTCACTAATACTTTCACGTTTTTTTATTTATCATGATTGTTTAAACTTTCACGTTTGAACGAGTGACTGTGACTGTCACTTCCAACCGACTAGCTTTTTAATGACTTCTTCATCCAAGCCCGCTATTTTAGTAATGGTGGCAATCGGGATTCCTTCCTTTACCATTCCCAGTACGAGCTCCACTTTATTTTGCTTTATTCCTTGCTCTATTCCTTTCTCTATTCCTTCCTTCTCCCCTTTTTCATGGATCCGAGTAAAGATTGCTTCCATTGTTGGAGACCAACCCTCACTTTCAAATTGAACCATGCCATTTCCCTCCTTTTTCATAATTACACTCATTTTATCATACAGTTTTTCTGATAATTCTTCTGGTAAACGTAGTAAATAATCGATGAAGTAAAATACAGCTTTAATCTCTGACCAGGAATAGTGTTTACTTTTAATAACTTCCCGCATCAGTTTCATTTTAAACGTATACCGTTTGTCCACGTCTTCTCGCGTATCGTGCATATATTTTATAGCGAGAATCATTTTGCTGAACAATTTATCCGACTGCTCTAATTCTTCATAAGAATGGTCAACAATCTTATACGTATTATACGCGTAATTCAGCTTTGTGCCAAAATAAGTGTAGCGGAATTCGGTAGGGAATTCACTTTTATGAGGTGAGGTCATGATGGCTAGTGCAATGATTTCTTTATCATATTTATCAAAAATGCGGTAGAAGTATTGAAACATTCGTTTTGCGAATTTGGGTTCATTGTCACTTTGAACTTCTACATGAACTAACACCCATTTTTCCTCGCCATCCTTTAGATGGACTTTGACAAGTTGGTCGGTTATTTTCCGCCCTTTCTTGTCTTTTATGATTTGCTGAAATAGCTCTTGTTGCAAAAACTCGGCTTTTTCCGAAAAATCGACTTGTGCGTGTAAATCTGGGGCAAAATACAATAAAAAGTCTTCAAATAATTCGCCAATCACTTTCTTCCACAGACCATCCTGATCGACATTTCCCACTTCATAATCCGTTGAATTTTCCCATATTAATGCCGTCACCATCCCCTCCAACACCTCCATTATTTGACTTGCATCTACCATACAGCAGAAGGAATAATGTGTAAATTGTACAGAAAGACCAACAACTCCATTTTTAGATACCGAGATATGGTCATATTTCAATTGTGAGGTAAAAAGTGTGAAGTTTTGGGCTCATAAAGGGGGCATAATTAAATTTTGATGAATTTGAAAAGGATTTATTTTCGGTGCCTATCCTGTCACTAATACTTTCACGTTTGTTTGACTTATCATAATTGTTTGAACTTCCACGTTTGAACGAGTGACTGTCACCCGAACTAATTACTTCCGGATCAATCTTCCAACCAATTCATAATGTCCTTTTTCATATCATTGCCATTCCAAAACGTTAACGCAACTTCTTCGCCTACCTTTTCAACCAAACGTTCCACATAATCCGTGCCAAGCAAATAACCAAGTCGATTGTGGCCAAAATAGTGGCCTCCTGATAAGCGGAACCATTCTTTTTCCTTCACCATATCCCAACCAGAGGCTACATCCTCCAGGAAGCGTCGTTTTACGTCTTTTTTATGTATCTCGTAACAGGTCACCCAAGAATCTCCCTCGTCATCGTATGTGAAGTAGACCGATTCCTTCAATTCTGGCACAATTTTTTTTGATAAATACGTAGCAGCACCTTCTATATAGAGTGAAGTGAGACCGTGTATCCAGTCAACCGATTTCCAGTTCATCCCTTGCCTTTCGGCGAATGAAAAATGAGTGACATGACCGATTTCATGAGCAACGATTACTTTCAAATGATTCGTTTCAGGCGAAAGTTTTTCTGCTGCAAAGTAAATGTCTCCTTTGATTTCTCTTGTGACAAACGCATTTGAACCAAATGTGCCAACGCACAAAGTATAGTGGATATCAAGATCATGATTGAATGTCTTACTATATGTCTGATCGATTTCTTCAATAATGCCAAGTAAACGGGCTCTTACGCTCATTTGGGGAATGCTTCAACTTAACACTTTTCGGGTATAGGAATACTAAAACGGAAAGGTTGTTGAATGAGATGAAAATGTCCATGTCCTTCACGAGGAACAAACAGATAAGGAACTCTTTTTTATCGTCGAAGTCGATTCATCATCAGCACGATGTCCTTCCT
>NZ_JADBEL010000065.1 GCF_014873855.1 Sporosarcina limicola
TAGTGGCGGAAATGTATAGCTGACTGGTAGTGCAGGTATCGCGAGGTTCTGTGCGGAGGACCAGAAGGCAAAACTCGGAACAGATAGCATATACCATGTTGGCTAGCAGGATAGGATAACCTTGCAAGACGTGGGAACGTCCAAAACCACAATTATATCCTGTATAGCCTCTCGGAGTTTCTAGAATGAAATCCTTTGGATATCCAGAAATTCACTGGAAGTTAGGCTTATTCGGAGATGAAAGGCATCGATTTTTGGATTTGTTTAAAAAAGTGCATGCCAAAAAAGCCTAACCTCTTTACTTTTTAAAAATAAAGAATGATTTTAGGCCGCGGACGGGAAAATATGACTTTTAAGAAAGGCTAATTCTTCTTTTCGATGGGCATACCAAGCATCCATATGTTGACACATCATGATTCCAAAAAGGCGAACGGTCCACATCATCGTAGAACGATGGTTTCCAGCTTCTAAATGATATTCAATTTTCTCTCGTTTGTTGGAGCGTTCTATAGATGTACGTCGTTTGTAGATGGTTTTCCACTTTTCTGTTTCCCTTGAAGTCTTAGGGAATAAGCGTAAATTATCTTTATTGTGCGTATGGTAGGTTCGCCCATACTTGGCGGTAGAACAGGGTATTTCACATGTATTTTTCGTTCCGCACGCTAGTGGACAGCGCCACTTTTGGCGGTTTCGAGTACAATCATAACCATTTGGTTTCATCTTTTTACCGATTGGACATATAGGCACGCCTTCAGGTGATATTTGAATATCCCCTGCCGTTTCACTGTTCTTCTTGGTCCGTTTATTTAGATCAATGAAGGGTTCCACTTGTTGCTGATCCAACAAGTGATAAATGGCTTCGGCATCATGAGCAGCATCCAGAAGCATTTTATCCACCGCGCCCAAGTTGAATCGTTGTGAAAATGCAGCCCAACCGACGACAAAGCTAACTGAGTCATGGCATGAGGCCGGATTGAGAAGCGGATACAAAGGCAAGTCATATGGGCTATCGCACGCATTAATCATGTAGAGATGATACCCGTTAAAGTATTTCTCACGATGACACTATCCCACCCACTGTCACAGTCAGGCTGGGAGTAGATGCGGGCGTGCGTACATTTCTCTATACCTTGGGCGCGGCAATGACAAGTGGATTTGCTTCGGGTGTGGGACGAGGTGACGAGTGGCGTACCGTCACCAGCAACGTTAAGTTGTTCCACATCTCCGAGCAATCCCAATTTAGCTGAAACCGAAATAATTTGGGACTGGAATAAGTCAAAAAGACGATCTGATGGAAGTTCCTTTTTCCAACGATATTCCAACACATCACTCCCAATTCGTACTAGTGTGTGAAATGAAAAAAACTCCTACAAAGTAGGAGGGATGCAATTTGGCGGGGGAAGGAATCCTTTACTCTGCCTAGCTCGGCGAATGCCGAGAGTCTATTACTGTACGAGGAGGTACTGTATGGAAACTTGTTTTGGTTGCTCATTAACGCAGGGAAAACTGCCGATTTATAAAGTATATGAGAGTGAAAACGTAATTTCTTTTTTAGATTATGAACCGTTTAATGAAGGACATATTCTAATTTTACCAAAACAACATCGGCAAGAATTTACGGATTTAACGCCAAAAGAGCACTTAGAAATACAAAAAGCTAGTCACCTTTTATCAAATGTTATAAAAAAGCTTGTAAAGCCAGATGGTATTTCGATTCTTCAAAATGGTGGTATTTTCAATGAACTAATGCATGTTCATTTTCACGTAGTACCCCGCTATAAACATCAAAACTTTGCAGAGTTTTATGCAACAAGCGATGATCAGTTTACTCCAGATATTCATAAATTACAGGTTATGCAGCAAAAGTTTATAGAAGTCATAAAACTCATTGGATAGGTACATCTAACTGGAACTTTTTGGACAGTCAAATTCAATAAGCACTAAATGCTAATAAAATCGTTTGAATATCCATGTCCATTTATATAGAAAAGTTAGTTAGGGTGATGGAAAGGTAATTTTAAAGATTACTCTTCCAATCACAACAGTATCGATTGGAATGCACAAGGGAAGAGGGAAGAATGAATGTTCAGGAATGTTCAGGAATGTATTTGAAGAGAACTTTGAGAAATATGCTGATCCTGAAATGTATGACCACCTATATGAGGGATACCAGAAGGATTTAAATGTGATTCTAGAATGGGCCAAGCCAGATTAACCTATTATTGAATTAGCGTGCGGTATAGGGCGTCTTACAATTCCTATGGCAAAACGGGGACTTCAAATGGTTGGAGTTGATCTGCATGAGGGTATGTTGGAGCGAGCAAAACAGAAGGCGAAAAAGCAATTGGTCTCGATTGAATTTTTGCTACAAGACTGCACAAAGTTAAACATACCCGTCAAAAGTTCGTTAGTTTTTATGACCGGTAATTCCTTTCAACATTTTTTAACGAATGAATTGCAAAATGCCTTATTACAATCTGTCCAACAGCATGGCTCTTACGCTCATTTGGGGAAAAGGTCTATTCCGCTCCATTGCTAGAAGTTAATAGTATTAGAATATAATTATAGTTCATAAAGAACCCTGT
>NZ_JADBEL010000066.1 GCF_014873855.1 Sporosarcina limicola
GTAGGCTGACTAGGATATTTACGGGTTTATTTGGACGGCTAAAAGTCTCGCTATACAGCACGGAAAAATGATCTTCATTGATCTTCAAAAAGATAGTTGTGAAGAAGTCCTCGGCAAAACTTTTTTGAAGTGCTTCCACAATATATTTTGGAAAGGTTAGAAATCGATCATCTAAAGAAAATTGTTTCTCTTTTCTTCCGGGCTTGAACATAGGGAAAACCTCCAATTAGTTGCTGTTACGACTATTTTATCGCTTTTTTGTTCTATATAGGTTGAAGTATATAATTTTAATGTGAAATTAGCGAAGGCGCCTTTCAAGTGGTAGCCGAAGCGGTGTTCGAAGGGAATTCAGCTTTTTGGGTGTGAATCATACTATCCCTTAAATATAATCACATCTCGTAACACAGGTATTAGGTGTAAGCCTTCTTTCTGAATTTCTCTTATTTTATCCACGTATAGTTTTGATTAATCTCTTTATGACATTTTCAATCTTCATTTTCCCCAAGAATGTGCTCTTCTTGACAAATAAAATACTCCCTTAGGTAAACAGATTTTATTTTTCACCTGTCTACATTAAAGGGAGTATATCAAAGTCTACCTGTGTTTGTTTTTATTAGTAGATCTAAAATCTCTTCATATTCTATTTTAATTTTGAGATATGTAGAGCTACTTTTCCTTTTAAATTAAATATTACACAAAGAGTGTCCTTGGGAGATTCAATCCAATTTTTAAGACCATTCTCTCTTTAATAATGAATAAGAATAGTGATCATAATAGCGCCCCCTAAAGAGATGCTTGTCTCTGAATACTCCTTCATTTGTAAAGCCTAAATTTTCAAGAAGTCTTGCAGACCTTTCATTTTCCAAGGCGACAAAGGCATTAATCCGGTTCAAGTTCATATTATTAAATCCGCTTTCAATCGCACTTGCTAATGTTTCCTTCATATAACCGTATCCCCAGTATTCATGCCATAAATCATACCCTATTTCTGCTATATTATTATAGCGATCCCATGAATCAAACCCGCAGGTTCCCACTAAAGCATTGTCTGCTTTTCTCTCAATTCCCCATCTATTCCGTACCCTTTTTTCAGAGTTTGAATGCCATTTAATAAAATCTATTGCATCCTCTATATTTGTGTAGATTTCATCATCGTATAAGTACTTACAAACTTTTTTATCGCTGAACAGTTTGAAAATAAAAGGTGAATCCTCAAAATTCAACTCTCTCAACCGCAATCTTTCTGTCTCCAACTCTGGAAAATTTCCACTTTTATTCACTAAATTCTCACTCCCTGATTTATTGTATTAAGAATCTTATAGTTCGCCCGATTGGACCAAACTCAACAATTTATATATTACTAAACTCTGAAACTCTCGTTTATAAATACTTTGATATCCTCAGACCCCTAACAGAAGCAGTTCGAAGTCTAATAAATGATACAGAAGTCATTGCTAATAGGGAAAATCTGTAATCCCTTATTAAGGGATTAAGTCTGCATGTCTATGGGATTTGATAAACATACTTTTATCCCTAACTTGTATTTGAAGTTACTTTTAACAAAGTAATTGCATAATTTCCATTATTCCGAAATTGGAATTGATTCATTAACATAACTAAAGCATCTTTCGTCTAGTTAAAAAGCCCGAATAATTCCTCTTCTGTAATTTTAATGGTTTAAAAATCACTAGGTGTAAAATCTTTTTCGGTTTTATTGTGACAATGATTTATAATTTTACTAAGTTGTTCTAGAAAAGCATTTAGAAAAGCCTCTACCTTATTTTTATCCTGAGCAAAGTGTCTGATTGAACAGTGAAAAGTACCATTTATTACCCAATTATTGATTTCTAACTTAGCAGTTATGTCATTTTCAATTGCTATGTCTTCCCCAATGACCTTATCTGAAAAACTAAAATAATCGTTATGCATACTACTACTAAATTCCCCCAAGTAATTAAATCTGATAGGAAGTCTATTATAATCTTCAATTTCCTGTTCGATATACTTTAATACCCCATAACCTACACCTTTGTTCGGAATTTTTCTTAGTTGTTCTTTAATTGACTTTACTTGCTCTCCCAAGTTTCCTTTATGGATTCTTAACTTTACAGGATAAAGCGTTGTAAACCAACCCACTGTCCTAGATATGT
Source organism: Sporosarcina limicola (assembly GCF_014873855.1). Taxonomy (GTDB): domain Bacteria; phylum Bacillota; class Bacilli; order Bacillales_A; family Planococcaceae; genus Sporosarcina; species Sporosarcina limicola. The sequence goes on from NZ_JADBEL010000066.1 coordinate 2,151, forward strand.
CTATCTTATTTTCCGAATCACTCCTCCCATGTCCTTCCAGTTCAACAACAACCTCTTCTTTTTCAGTAAATGTACCTAAAGTGCTCGCTAATGCGGTAATCATCAACTCTAAAGGCGAAGTACTATAAGGAATATTTGCAGATGTTAATAACATATTTGTTTCTTCTTGTTTGAGTATCTCCTGTGTTACCACGCTTTGATTCACGGTAAAGCTTTTTTCAGTGGTAATTCCTTCAATAGAAATCTGGTTCTAAGTCAATACCATGGACGCAATAAAGTTAAGTCTTTTTCAAACAGGCATCAACTCAATGAACATCCTATATCCAGAGAAATCAATTAGCGAAATAGACACCTTTAATTAGTTTCTCTGGATACAGGAATTGAGTGTAGACTTTAAACTTGCCAACTA
>NZ_JADBEL010000067.1 GCF_014873855.1 Sporosarcina limicola
TTATACTGTTTTCGTTTCATTCCGGACACGTCCTTCTCTTCTTTTTAGGATAGAGACTTAACTAACGTGTGTCCATACATCTATACTAACTCCAAAAGGTATCATTAAAAAAGGGAAAAGTAATCACTACTTAAAATTACTGAATTTCTTTAATAGACATTTAGATGATCATAAACCGATTAACAAACAACTGAAATGGGATTTAGAAGAAGCAACAGATCCATATTCAGATGAAGCATTGGAAAATCAAGCCCGTGACATCATAAAAATGTTAGAACAAGAACCCTCAAAAGTAGTAGTCTTTGCGTTCAATAAATCTTTTATTAGTACAGTTAATGCATATGTGTTTAATAGTAAACATGAACCTATTTGGCATCAAGATTTCACTTCACTAATCGAAAGCAATTATACATTTGATTTGAATTCAGATGATATTGAAACAGAAAAGAAAGAAAGTACTACTACTCTCGATAAAAAGAAAAAAATTGTTAAATTGAAAAAAATTAAATAGTTTGGAGATATTATTATGAATAAGATATTTAATGGACAACGACTAAAGGAAGCTCGACTTTATAATAAGTTAACGATCACCGAATTAGGCGTGAAATTAAATGTCACAAAGCAAATGATTTCAAAGTATGAAAACCAAAATATTGAACCTAGCTTTGAAAAGTCATTACAATTAACAACCATTTTGGGTTATCCTAGAGAATTTTTCTATACAATTGATAAATTCAATATTCAAAACGAAGGGACCTTTTTCCGTTCAAGACTTACAGCTACCCAAAAAGCAAAAAACCCTGCGTCAATCGCTTTAAAGTACTCGGTAATCATGCGGGATTTTTTAGAGCAGTATATTGATTTTCCCCAATTAGAGGAAAGGGAAAATTATGAACTTCTACAAGATTACAATTTAATTGCGAAAAAAATGCGCAACTTTGTTGGCCTAGATAATGGGCCCATTCCAGATATTATTGAAGTAGCAGAGTTAATGGGATTCACTGTTATTAGTATGAATTATAACGAAAGTAAAGTTGATGCCTTTAGTAGCATGAACGTTATAGAAAATGCCGTTGGAGATATTAACCCTTATTTCGTCATTGCTACAGGAACAGGCGAATCTCGTTCATTTTATAGACAGCAATTTAGTATCGCTCACGAAATGGCACATTGGGTGCTCCATCAAAATATAAATCCCCAAGAATTAGATAAAGAAGAATATAAAGTTATGGAAGATGAAGCTAATAAATTGGCATCTATTTTTCTATTACCAGAAGATACATTTGGTGCTGAGCTAGCTACTAGGGTTACAGATGAAATTGATACGTTCTACAGCTTAAAGAGAAAATGGAATGTATCTATGGCAGCTATGATTAAACGGGCAAGAGATCTTTCCTTAATTAACGGGGACCAAGAAATAAAACTTTATAAACAAATGCATTATCGCAAGTGGAAAAATCCAGAGCCATTTGATTTGGAAACTAAAACGACTGTTCCAGTGGCATTTAAACAATCTTTGGAGTTATTAATAGATGAAGGTATTTTAAAAGGACATGAAATTCCCATTAAAATTGCAGAGCAATACAACCTCTATTTGACTCCAAAAATGCTAGCAATGATTTGTGGTGTAGAACCGGCCCTGTTTATTGATAACAGCGAATCTAGGGTTGTATTGAAATTAAAGGATTTTAAAAGAAAACACAGTAGCTAGATTTATATAAATGAGGGATAAAAGATGACGTACTGTTTTGCATGGAAGTCAAATAATGAAATTTACATTGTTGCAGATTCTTTAACTTCTTCTGAAAATAGCGATTTAGAAATTGAAGCTGATTATTCTAGTATGGGTGAAAAGTATGGAGAATATAATTCACACTTCATCACCGAAAGTAATACAAAAATTTATGTTAAAGAAAATTTTGTTATTGCATTTTCAGGTTATGTAGATACTTATGAGGAAATAAAAAGAAATTTGAATTTAATGGTTGGACATTTGCCATATGATCAAATCATTTCTTATCTTCAGGAAATTATATCAGAGGCAGAAGTGATACTTGCAGTTAAACAGAAAGATAATAACAAATTATTCGTAGTAAATAAAAAAGAATTTAAAGAAATAAAAGATTATATAAGTATAGGAAGTGATAGAACTATAGCGGATTTAGATGATTTAATGAAAGGTTTTTCAAACACATTCCCACATTTTAAAGAAGAAAATATAGACGATGAGCCAAGAAAAAAAATAAGTGCAGCTACTGCATATCTTCAAATGCTTTCTTTGAAAAATATTTTTTTAGAATTTGGCGTAGGTGGGACTGTTTGTGGCATCTGCATTTATGATAATAAAGTAGAGTGGAATGATGATTTATTATACTTTTTTTATGATGAGAATTTTGAAAATAAAAAGCTCATAAATATGATTATTACTCAACTTTCGCACCCAATAAAACAGCCTAATCAATTGACTGCACTAGCCTTGTAGTCAAACCAATAGGTCTGTTGACAATTTTACGACTAA
>NZ_JADBEL010000068.1 GCF_014873855.1 Sporosarcina limicola
TACTAGGTTTACAAATATCTTTTTCATCAAGATATTTAAAAAACAATATAAAAGCATCCCTATATGACTTTATGGTATTAGTTGACAACCCGGCTTCTTTGTCAAGGTAATCTGTGAAAAAAACTGTTATAAAATAAGCTACACTTTTTTTATGCAAAATTACACCTCCGGAAATATTTTATCTGCATCTTCAGAATTGAATTGTAAGATATCTGTGAAGTACTGCTTTGTTAACCGGAGGTATTTTTCAGTCGATTCAACACCCTTGTGCCCAAGATAGGAACTTAGTATTGGAAGAGAGCAGTAAGGATCCTGACCATTTTTAATCATTTGTTCTAGAGCATGTACACTAAATGTGTGTCTTAAATCATGGATCCGCGGATACCTTCCGTTACTAAGCTGCGGTATTCCTGCCCTTTTCTCCATTTTATAAAACTGTTTACGGATAGTCTGTGGAGAATATCTTTCCTGATGAAGTGCTGGAAAGAAATATGGATTACCGTTTCTCTCCACTTTCGAGTTATATATTACCAAGTACTTTCGTAAAGATTCTGAGGTTGGAACTAATCTAGAACCATTATTTTTGCCATTTAAGACTGTGAGGATGCCTCCAGCAAGATCAACTTCCTCACATTTAAGTGAAAGAGCTTCACTTATTCTTAATCCACATCCATAAAGTATGCGGATTACTGCGGGATATATATATGGTGTATTAATAAACTTGTTTTTATTGGGGCCGATTGAATCGGCTACACGAAGAATTCTATTTATTTCATCTTTCGTAAAAATATATGGTACGAAATGATCTGTAGTTTTAACTAGATTCTTAGGATAGACGTATGCAAGTATACCCCTCAGATTCAAAAAAAGAGCAAACTGTCTTATATGGGACTGTCTTATGTGAAGGGTACTGAAACTTTCATTTTCTCTTTTGGAAGCATATTCAATTACTAGCTCAGAGGTTAAAGCGAGTATTGGATTTGTTATTGATTTCGAATAGATAAAAGCAAGCATCCTATTTACTTGTTGCTGTTCTGAAACTGAATACTTGAAACCTAGTGACTGTTTATACCTGATGTATTCTAATGCTATATCGCAATAAGCTTCTGGAAAGTTATATGAATCAATCTGCTTCATATAACACCTCCAAAGCCACTTTCCTAAGAGTATCAATATCGATATTTAGATATATTTTAGTTGTATTAATATTTGAGTGACCAAGAACATCCTTAATTACATGCATAGGGGTATTGTTGTGAAGCATGTTACTCGCTAATGAATGCCGCATGGCATGGGGACCATGTTTTCGTTCTGAAATATCAATATCGGCCTTTTGTAAGTACTTTGAAATTATATAATGTACGCAGGTATTAGTTATAGGTATCCGACCATTTTTATTACCTATAATAATATAAGCCGAATCACTCTGGGGACGGCTATTTTTCAAGTAATCAATCAACGCATATTTAATGTTATCTAGCAATGGAAGTTGGATAAAGTCTCCTGTTTTGTACTGTATAAACTCGATTGTACTGCGATTCCAATGAATATTAGAGAACTTCATACGTATAATATCGCCGGAACGAATTCCAAGTTCTGCGGCCAGTAATACAACCAAGAAGTCGCGTTTGCCATAAATAGAACTTTTGTCAATTATTCTAATCGTACGTTTTATTTCATCAATGGAATAGAATGATAAAATGCGTTCGTTTTTATTACTAAATATGACAGGAAACAATTGATCGCCTGAATATAGCGTGAAACTTTCCCTATTCAAATAATTGAAAAAATGGCGCAAAATAAATGTACGTCCACTGATAGTGGACGATGATAAATTAGATATTGAAGTTAAATATCCTGTTACATCATTTTGCCTGCAATGACGGAAATCATCTACATTATTGTCACCAAGATAATTCATTAAAGAAGTAATAGTTACCCTTTTTGATGAAATTGTCAACGATGAAAGGGTTTTGAACTCGTCTACGTTTAGGTAAGCTTCCAGAGTTTCTAAATAGACAACATACTTAAGCTGTAACTTTTTAGTGCCTTTTTGCATTTTAATGCACCTCCTAAAAAGAGGATACCCTTAAAATATTATGTAGAGTCAGCAACATGAAGAAAGATATGTCCTTCTGTCGAATATTCGTATTACCCAAGATAACTCTTCATAATATATGACTCAACATAAGATGAA
>NZ_JADBEL010000069.1 GCF_014873855.1 Sporosarcina limicola
CAAAGAACTCGATGAACTCGTTCAAAAATTCCGAAACTTGTTTACGGAAAAGAAAAGTGAAAAATTAGTAGATTGGCTAGAGGAATATGAACAAATGGACTATTCTTTTATACAAGCTTTCATCCGTGGCGTCCAACAGGATATGAGTGCTGTCATGTTGAGTATTCAGGAGCCGTGGAGTAACGGCCCAGTAGAAGGGCATGTCAATCGATTAAAAACAATCAAACGAATGATGTATGGAAGAGCAGGGTTTCAAGTACTGAAAAATCGCGTACTTTATGAATTTTAACTATGTAAAAATAATGTCTACTCCTAATAAAGGGACGGAACAGATTGATTCCCCAAAAGAGCGTAAGAGCCACTTTAGTATAGCGTTTACAAACTTGGTAAAAGTGAGGAATTGTTAATTAAACTCAATATTGTTAACCCAACTCTTATATTTGATTTAGATAATGCTAAGTTTAATGTTGAACTAATTATTATCTAAATGGATTATAAACATTAAGCCCAGTGGTAATATGTCAAGCCCCTAAAACATGAAAACTGGAAATTCATTGCGACTTCTAAGCCTGAACTTCATTTTTTAGTCATAAACAAATAAGCCTCGCAATTTCAACGAAAAAAAGGGTGAAACTGGAAGCTTCTTCAGGTGTTCGAAGGGAAGAAAACGAGTGTAGTTACTCGCCCCTTTCTTGTGGCATGTACAGCTGATTCGTGCGTAGTAGCGAATGCACGAGGCGTACTAATTTTCTAGCGGTTAAGACGAGAGCGCGTTTGTGTTGATGCTTGGTGACTTCATGGTATTTCTTTTGGTAAAAGGCTTTATATTCGGCGTCATACTTGCGTATGGCATCTGCAGCTTGTACAAGATAGTAACGTAAGTACTTATTGCCTGTTCGCATTCGGCTGGTATTTTCGGCTTCGAATTCGCCAGATTGATACTGCGTCCAAACAAGACCTGCATATTTCGCCAATGCGTGATGGTCATCAAAACGTTTAATATCACCAATTTCAGCGAGTAGACCAGCCGCATACACGGGCCCAATGCCTTTTACGGACGTTAAGGTTTGTGTAATACCTTTCATCATCCGGTCAATTTCTTGATCAAGGCGTTTGATTTGGCTTTCCATATGGCGAATCGTACTTAAAATCAGGGACAGTGACAGATTGATTGGATCAGCCATCATTTTGTCTAAACGATAAGAACTACGTGCGAGCTTTTGAAGATACTTCGCAATTTCTTCAGGCTCCGCAAAACGGTTTTTGCCTTTCTCTTGTAAGAACTCTATGAGTTCCTCGACTGGCATTTCTGCAATCGTTTCAGGATCTAATTCCTCTATCACGGCGACGCTTATCGCACCAAATGTGTTGGAGAAAGGATTGTCTTGGCGTAAGCCACTAATTTTCAAAAATACTTGGTTCATCATGTACGTTTTATTCCGTGCGATTTCGTGCATGAAGTGAAAGCGCGTCCGTGTTAAACGACGCAGAGCGTCATACTGTAGGATTTCTTGCATTTCATGTGGCAGACGTCCAAAGCGTAAATGATCCGCAATTACCCAGGCGTCAATTCGGTAACGTATCATAGCCCTTTTTAAAGCGAGATACTTTACGTGCATTCAGCATATAAACCGTACTTTGAAAGTAAGGTTCATACCCCTTTAATTTCCAAAAGCGTGGTCTAAATCCACCGTCTTTAGACGGTATACGCTTTTAGCCTTGTTTTTATCTGTCCATACTCAAGATAAGAGGTGA
>NZ_JADBEL010000070.1 GCF_014873855.1 Sporosarcina limicola
GTGTTGTAAGCAATCTCGATTGGTTCTACTACTGTGCCTCCATTTGTATGAAATGTAATTTTCACACGTGTTGGTGGGGTAGAATCGCTACCACCTGATGATGGTGACGGGGTATAGTCGCCTCCTGTCGATGGAGGCATCGCTGTCCACTGTGCATGCAGTGTTACATTCGCACTTCCCATCGTAAACGTTGCACCTGCCGCATAGCTCGTTCTGCTTCCATCTGCTTTTGTATTCCAACCTGCAAACGTGTAGCCCGCTCTCACTAAATTTCCTGTGTTTCCTAGCACCGTTACCGATGCCTTGTTTTCGTAAGCTCCGCTATCTGTTGGTGCAGCACCACCGGTATTGCCGTTTCCGTTATACGTCACCGTATAGGTCGGGTTCAACGTCCACTGTGCATGCAGCGTTACATTCGCGCTTCCCATTGTCAGCGCTGCGCCTGCCGCATAACTCGTTCCACTTCCATCTGCTTTTGTATTCCAACCTGCAAACGTGTAGCCCGCTTTCACTAAATTTCCTGTGTTTCCTAGCACCGTTACCGATGCCTTGTTTTCGTAAGCTCCGCTATCTGTTGGTGCAGCACCACTGGTATTGTCGTTTCCGTTATACGTCACCGTATAGGTCGGGCTCAACGTCCACTGTGCATGCAGCGTTACATTGGCGCTTCCCATCGTAAGCGCTGCGCCTGCCGCATAACTCGTTCCACTTCCATCTGCTTTTGTATTCCAACCTGCAAACGTGTAGCCCGCTTTCACTAAATTTCCTGTGTTTCCAAGCACCGTTACCGATGCCTTGTTTTCGTAAGCTCCGCTATCTGTTGGTGCAGCACCACTGGTATTGTCGTTTCCGTTATACGTCACCGTATAGGTCGGGCTCAACGTCCACTGTGCATGCAGTATTACATTGGCGCTTCCCATTGTCAGCGCTGCGCCTGCCGCATAACTCGTTCCACTTCCATCTGCTTTTGTATTCCAACCTGCAAACGTGTAGCCCGCTTTCACTAAATTTCCTGTGTTTCCAAGCACCGTTACCGATGCCTTGTTTTCGTAAGCTCCGCTATCTGTTGGTGCAGCACCACCGGTATTGCCGTTTCCGTTATACGTCACCGTATAGGTCGGGCTCAACGTCCACTGTGCATGCAGTATTACATTGGCGCTTCCCATCGTAAACGCTGCGCCTGCCGCATAGCTCGTTCCGCTTCCATCTGCATTCGTGTTCCAACCTGCAAACGTGTAGCCCGCTTTCACTAAATTTCCTGTGTTCCCTAGCACCGTTACCGATGCCTTGTTTTCGTAAGCTCCGCTATCTGTTGGTGCAGCACCACCGGTATTGTCGTTTCCGTTATACGTCACCGTATAGGTCGGGCTCAACGTCCACTGTGCATGCAGCGCTACATTCGCGCTTCCCATTGTCAGCGCTGCGCCTGCCGCATAACTCGTTCCACTTCCATCTGCTTTTGTATTCCAACCTGCAAACGTGTAGCCCGCTCTCACTAAATTTCCTGTGTTTCCTAGCACCGTTACCGATGCCTTGTTTTCGTAAGCTCCGCTATCTGTTGGTGCAGCACCACTGGTATTGTCGTTTCCGTTATACGTCACCGTATAGGTCGGGCTCAACGTCCACTGTGCATGCAGTATTACATTGGCGCTTCCCATCGTAAGCGCTGCGCCTGCCGCATAACTCGTTCCACTTCCATCTGCTTTTGTATTCCAACCTGCAAACGTGTAGCCC
>NZ_JADBEL010000071.1 GCF_014873855.1 Sporosarcina limicola
GACCATAATTATTCGAGAAAAAAGAAAAGGAATAAAATAATTAAGCGGAATTTCTCATTTCTTCTCGGATAATCAATCTTCTCGGATAATGTGCCTTATCCAAGTTCTTAGATAAGGCACATTCGCGTCGAAAATTCGATGAGGCCCTAACTGCTTTACCAGCAGAAGCGAAAAATAAAGAAACACCTTGTGCCGCGGAGGAAGGGCTTCGTTTCTGCAATCAATTATTCGCGATTGAACGCGCGCTAAAGGATCACAGCCCTGAAGAACGCCATAAAGAGCGACTTGAACGCAGTCAGCCTGTGCTGGATGCCTTTTCAACCTGGCTACAAACACAAAGTATGCGCGTCGCACCCAAAAGTGCGTTGGGGCAGGCCATTAAGTATTGCAGAAATCAATGGACACGCCTTACAATGTTTTTACAGGATGGGCGTTTGGAAATCGATAATAACCGAGCCGAACGTGCTATCAAACCTTTCGTGATCGGACGCAAGAACTGGTTATTCTCTCAATCTGTGAAAGGTGCAAAAGCAAGCGCAATCGCTTATAGCATTGTGGAAACTGCCAAAGAAAATCAGTTAAATCCATTGATTTATTTAACCCACGTATTTGAATAGCTTCCTTTAATAGATTTGGAGGATTCAGAGGCGCTTGATCGACTGCTTCCATGGTCGGAGACCCTGCCAGCAGATTGTCGCATTCCCAATAGAACTAAATAAAGCATAAAATAAGCGCCCCCTAAAAGATAGGTGGGCGCTATTTGACGCTTACATACAAAAAAACTCTTATTAATTTAATTTACATCTAATTTCCTTGTGCGGATCTCTTCAAAAAAAGCCGCTCCAAAGTCGATATTGACTTCTAAGGCAACATTGTAACTGCACAAGTTTGAAGCCAAAGTACCTGTAAATGTTGAATAGAAAGCGGAGATAGTACAAGTCCACATCCATAGTTTACCGCGTATGTAGCAACCGTTTTGGATCGTCTTCTCTCTGTTGACATCTGAGATGATTGGGTAGTGGACCTAGATTTCATTGACCATTCTAATATCGTCGGCGGCAATTAACAAATCTGTGCTTTCCTTCGTTCCATTCCCCTTCCTTTATAACCAATATAATTTGAAATGAGTCCATTTATACAAAAATAAAATACCGATTGTAAAAGCATTAAAATACTTTACGGACGTTCATTATACACTTTTATGTTATTTAGATAGAATTAAGTAAACAACATTTTTGAGGTGAATTATGATACATTGCATTAGCTACATACGCATCATCAGCAAAGAACATAACAAAGCCGAAAGTATAAATTAGTTACTAATCTTCCATCATTTTAAATGCAACGTAAGCTGCCATTTCATTTATGCTTATAGGAGATGCAGACAGTGATATTGAAAAAGGAAGAATAGAAAAATATACTGTGAAATCAACAATACTCAAAGTTGGCTGCCACAGTTCAAACACAATTGAGATTTTTCTTGAAAGTAGTTAATCTTTGATTACAGCCAATGAAATGTACCACTCGTGACATGTTTTTTACCACCAAGTGACATAGATTGTACCAGTGAGTGACAAAGCCCTTACCACTTC
>NZ_JADBEL010000072.1 GCF_014873855.1 Sporosarcina limicola
CGGAATCTTATAAAGGAATACATGGAGTAGAATACAGCATCTCGGATATACGCTGAACTAAAAAGTACCGGGCGGTTTTTGCCCGGTTTTTCTTAAAAAGATAAGAAACAACATAGTGACAATTTCGCCACCACCTATCATGAAAATATACTTTCATACAGAAGTATACATTTTTGCAGGATTAGTTCGGTGTCTTTGCAAGTGCGACTCGCGCTTTTCTTTTTTGAGTGTAATCTGTGTGGAAAGGAGAGTAGGGAGTAGGTAGCCCCTAGTTTCAACACAGTCCTTTAGTCCTGGTTTGAGAATAAGTTGGTAAAAGTGATGAATATATATGTCGAAGTGACGGATAAACTTATGAACTTGACGGAAATAATCTCCAAAGTGACTAATACCCTTGAAAGTATCCGGCGGTGGAAGACAAACAGCCTAAGAAAATGATCCGTCCAATTCACAAGGAACGGGTCATTTTCTTATCCAGCTACAGTGTAAGTTAGGGTTGACTAAGGCGACTTATACTTTTTTACCCATATGGAGAATAGCTTTAGTGAGTATTTTCTCTTTTATAAAATTAAGGATTGAAGGGGGGAGATTAATAGTGAATTGATTGGTTGAAAAGGGTAGTATTAATTATGAGGTTTTCGGAAGTGGTTTTCCAATCCTCATCATGCATTCAATGGGTACAGACCACCGTTCTATGGTATCTTGGATAGAACCAATTTTTGAAAAAGTCCCGGATTTTCAGAGGATTTATATAGATTTGCCTGCTCACGGTGGAAGTGTAGTAGACGAAAGTTTCAACTCTTCAGATGATATGCTTACTAACATTCTAGACTTTATTGATAAAACAATTCCCAATCAACTATACTCTCTCATTGGCCTTTCATATGGAGGTTATTTAGCGCAAGGAATTTTGCATCATAGGCGTAAAGAAGTGAAAAGTATTTGTTTGCTAGCTACTGCACTTCATCTTAAAGAAAGAACACTTCCAGAAAAAGTCGTTTTATTAAAAGATGAAATGCAGTTAAACGAATTGAATCCAGATATAAGAACAGCAGTTGAGACACTGTTGATTTGCCAAAATAAAATGAACCTTGGATATTTTTTAAACGAAATTCAACCTGGGCGTTTAGTGGCGAACAAAAACTTTTTAATGTCGAATTGGAAGGAAAAAGGATATTTTCTTGCTGATGAACCCTTTCATGATATAGAACTGCTTTTACAGCCAGCTCTTATCATAGTAGGGAAACAAGATTCGATCTGCGGTTATCAAGATCATTTATTTCTGATTGAAAAATTTCCAAATAGTACATTTGCCATTTTAGATCAAGCTGGTCATATGCTTCAAATAGAAAAACGCAAAATCGTACAAGATTTAATGACAGACTGGCTGCTAAGGGTGAGTTGAGTAATAGGGTTTGTTCTTATGTTGAGTCATATATTATGTAAAGTCCAAAATATTACCCTAGCGAATACTCGGAGTCGATGCATAATCACTCAACATAATATTTAGATGT
>NZ_JADBEL010000073.1 GCF_014873855.1 Sporosarcina limicola
TCAAATAGTTGTCGAAGGTGGTAAGGTACTGGCAGTCATGGGCATAGCCACTTTTACTGAGTACAGCTTTTCTGAACGATAAGAAGTCGGTAAGTTCGGTCCAAAGGATGCTTTTAAATTCCGACATAACTTTGCCTCCCATATAGAAATTCTTCGAACACACCGGAAGGTGTCGGTACCGCTATTGCATACTCCCGTAATCGCTCTATATCAACTTTTGCATAATGCTTTATCGCGTCTGGATCCGTATGTCCCAGTACTTTTCGTACGACATCATATGGTACTTGTTCATTAACCATTGAGCTCGCGAGAGATGACCGAAATGTATGGACACCATGCCTTTTACCTGAAATATCAATGCCGGCTTTCCGAAAATATTTTGTTGTTGCAAATCTAAGGGCTGAAGTCGTTATTCCCTGATAAGGGGCATACTGTCGAAGAAATATGGGGCATTCATTATTAACTGTCGGACGTGCATTATTAATGTAATTCATAATAGCATCTTTTATTTCTAGGAGTAACGGTAATTCTAACGGCTGCAGGGTTTTTTCCTGAACTATATGAATAGAATTTCCTTCGAAATCTATATTGTCAAAAGTCAAACGTGCGATATCTCCAGAGCGCATTCCCAACCGCGTAGCAAGAAGTAGCATTGCATAATCGCGGATTCCGCTTTTACTTGATTGGTTTATAGCGTTTTCAAACTTGAGGATTTCTTCCTTCGAGTATGTTGAAGGTATTACAAATGCTCTTGCAAAATGAGGAACAATGGTGGAATAATCATATTTAACCACATCTTCTTTGTAAAGATGTTTAAGAAACATTCGGATAACTGCCCATGCGTCCCTATTATGAAACATCAAACATGATTTACATATCTGTGTGGAATTTATATCCCGTATGTCATTACATCCTAACTCCATCAGAAATGTCAGAAAGTCTTCGCAGAACTTCTTTTTTCCTTTAATGGTTTCAATGCGATTTCCATTCTGGTCACAGAAAGACAGGTAATCTTCAAGCAAAACCGCATAGTTTTCCGGCAACTTAACAGATGATTTCTTCCGTTGGGGAGAGTACTTCCTTCCATCACTATAATCGCTTAATCTTCCTACCACTGTACTAATCATTTTTTGAAAAGAAATACTTAATTCATGAGTAGAAATGTAATGCTTAATAAAAGCATCCCCGATTTCGGACGAATATGCAGGTATTTCATTTTGCTCCATATACAGTTCAAGGTTTTTTAATATTCGATGATAATTGTTCAGCGTTTCCCTGCCGTAGCATTTTAATTGAAGCTGTTCTAACAATCCTTGGATTAGTTGTTCGACTGGCCGATTTCTTTTTCCCAAAAGGTATACCTCCTATACAAGATTGTGTATGGTTACATTTTCATCATTGTATTAGAGGACCATAATTATTCGAGAAAAAAGAAAAGGAATAAAATAATTAAGCGGAATTTCTCATTTCTTCTCGGATAATCAATCTTCTCGGATAATGTGCC
>NZ_JADBEL010000074.1 GCF_014873855.1 Sporosarcina limicola
ATGTCCTTCACGAGGAACAAACAGATAAGGAACTCTTTTTTATCGTCGAAGTCGATTCATCATCAGCACGATGTCCTTCCTGTCAGATGATGTCCTCCCGTGCGCATAGCCGTTACACTCGCCATGTTGATGACTTGCCCATTTCGGATCGGCACGTCCATTTTCAAATTCTACTCCACAAGTGGTTTTGCGATGAACCAAATTGTACGGTTATCGTCTTTACTGAACGCTTATCATGGCTTCAAACCTATAAAAGAAAGACCAACCGCTTGGAAGAAGTCATCGAAAAAATAGCCTTCTCCACGAATTGTTTAACTGCTGAAAAAGTGTGCAAAGCCCTTCATATTCCCGTAAGTCACGACACACTTCTTCGAAGAGTTCAAGCTGTTACTTTTCCCCAGAAGGCATCTCCCTTTCGTGGGTATTGATGATTTTGCTTTTAAAAAACGGATGGCCTATGGTACGATTTTCATTGATTTACAGACGAATAAACCAATCGATCTATTAGAAAAACGCGACCAAATACCTGTAACTGAGTGGCTCAAAAATCACCCCGAAATTGAATTGATCACCCGGGATGGTTCGAAGACCTACGCGAAAGCCGTCACAGAAGCATCCCCGGCTATACTGCAAGTCGGTGACCGCTGGCATATCCTTCACCAGCTTTTCGAAGCGATTAAGAAAACAATTTTCAATCTTATCCCTGCCAAATGGACACCAACCCCAATCGACAAACTAGTTGTTAAAGAAAACAAAGAAAAACCTCCACGGAAAAGTGAATCCGAACGACTGCAAAATGAAGAAAAAAGATGGGCACGCATTCAACATGTACAATTGTTATATGAACAAGGCTACACAATAACTAGCATCAAAAGAAAGCTCCATCTTTCCCGCGGAACAATTTACGCAGATTTGAAGCAAAAAGAAAAGCCGAATCATCAAAGGGCTACGCCCTATCAACGATTTGACACCCTTATTCAAGCCCTGCTTCTGGATAGTCAAACGGGCAACCAAATTGAGGAGGCCTGTCGTTTGAAAGGCTATACAGGTTCTCGCTCTACTTTAAATAAAATGATTGCCAGGGAACGACGTAATGTGAAACAAGGCAAAGCAAAAACATATTCAGTTCGTCAGAAAGTTATTCAAGTGATTTGGGATTTTAAAAAAGGGCATCATTTGGAACGCATTGGTCAATTGCACCCCGAACTTCCAGAGTCATTTCCTGAAATTATAGAACTCGATCAACTTGTTCAAAACTTTCGAAACTTATTTACGGAAAAAAGAAGTGAAAAATTAGTAGAATGGCTGGCTGAATATAAACAACTTGACTATCCATTTATACAATCATTTATTCATGGCATCGAACAAGATATTAGTTCTGTCAAGTTAAGCATTCAGGAGCCGTGGAGTAACGG
>NZ_JADBEL010000075.1 GCF_014873855.1 Sporosarcina limicola
AAAGGTGCCCCAGGAGTGGATGGCATTACAGTCTACCAACTGAAAAGTCATATGGAGAAATATTATCAACCTTTGAAGGAAAAGCTGAAGGATGGGTCCTATCAACCTCAACCCGTTAAAAGGGTTGCCATACCGAAAGCGGATGGGTCGAAAAGATACTTGGGTATTCCATGTGTCTTGGATAGAGTCGTTCAACAAGCGATACTACAAGTCATTGAGCCAATCATTGACCCCCATTTTTCAGATAATAGCTACGGTTTTCGAAAAGGAAGAAGTGCCCACCAAGCTATCAAAAAGGCTGAGGAATATTATCAAGAAGGTTTTAAAGTGGTAGTGGACTGTGATTTGAAAAGTTACTTTGACACTATTCATCACCAGAGAATACGCGGTTATCTGGACTATTTCATATCGGATAAAATGGTACTTCTCCTAATCTGGAAGTTCCTACGCTCGGGCATCCTTGATAAAGACATCTATATCGAGACAAAGAAAGGTGCACCGCAAGGTGGACCCCTGTCTCCTATTCTAGCAAATGTCTACCTCAATATGTTAGACAGGGAGCTAGAAAAGAGAGGACATCGCTTCGTTCGATATGCCGATGACTTCGTCATTTATGTAAAAAGCAAACGTGCTGGTGAACGAGTAATGGAAAGTGTTACAGCTTTTCTAGAACAGGACCTTCAACTGACGATAAACCAGGAGAAAAGCCAAGTATGTGGTGCCACAAAATCCACGTTTCTTGGGTTTAACATTCAAAATCTCATGGGAAAGTAGGGTGCCGACCAAGTGGGTCGGCGAAACAACGCTTCAAAGATAAACTAAGAAAGCGAACCAGTAGAAAACGTCCTGGTCCTTTCATAGATATTATCGTAAAGATAAATCAAACAATAACTGGATGGATTAACTATTACGGAGTCGCTAACATGAAGAAATTCATTGGAGAAACTCAGAAATGGTTAAACCATCGTTTAAGACAATTGATATGGAAGAGATGGAAAAGAATACGTACTCGTTACCAAAAACTTCGCAAGTATGGTATCGACCATAACGATGCGATGAAATTGGCAAATTCCCGGAAGGGATACTGGCGATTATCAAGAAATGGAATTATCCATCGTGCCATAACAAAAGAAAAACTCACAAAGTGGGGACTGAAGGATATGTCCCAACTCTATGAGTCTCGATACTTAAAAGGTTGAACCGCCGTATACCGAACGGTACGTACGGTGGTGTGAGAGGTCGGCTGATCAAATAATGATTAGCCTCCTACTCGAT
>NZ_JADBEL010000076.1 GCF_014873855.1 Sporosarcina limicola
TCTGGGCATACTCCAATCTGGAACAAGCCTTCTATGATGTAAAGAAAAATAGAGGGGCACATGGTGTGGATAACGTTACGATTAAAGAGTATGAACTCGAATTGGAACACAACTTAAGAGTGCTCCAACAATCCCTTCGTGATAAAACATACCGTGCAAAACCAGTAAGGAGAGTCTACATTCCAAAGGCAGATGGAACACAACGTCCGTTAGGAATCCCAACAGTTGGGGACCGTGTGCTCCAAGCAGCGGTCAAACGAAAGTTGGAACCTATCTACGAGGAAGCGTTTCTGCCGTGCAGTTTTGGATTTCGACCCAATCGTAGTGCTCATATGGCAATCGAGAAAATCCGTAAGGATTTATTGGATGGCTATACATTCGTTATTGATGCAGATATCAAGACCTATTTCGATTCCATACCACACGAGAAACTGTTGGAACTCATTCGGGAAGAGATGGTGGATAGTAGTGTTCTAGCTCTGATTGAGCAATTCCTGACATCGGGAGTGCTAGAAAACGGGCTAGTCTACGAGAGTCATAGCGGCAGCCCTCAAGGGGGCGTGATTAGTCCGCTATTGGCAAATATCTATCTCCATCCACTGGATGAAATGATGTCTGAGCGTGGGCATCGGATTACTCGCTATGCGGATGATTTTGTCATCTGTTGTAAATCCCAAAAGGGTGCCGAAAGAGTTCTAAAGTCGGTGAAGAAGCTACTCGAAGGGGAATTGGGACTGGTTGTTCATCCGAGGAAAACAACAATTGTGGATAATTTATCTGATCCCTTTACGTTTCTCGGCTATACGTTCAAAGGCGGTTACTTCCATACGCCATCAGAAAAAGCCATCAAGAAGTTTAAGGAAAAGGTAAAAGTCATCACAAGAAAGAACCAAACGGTAGACTTGGGTGAACTCATCAAACATCGCCTCAATCCTGTAATAAGGGGTTGGGGTAGATACTTCGGAATAGGATTCTGTAAAAGCTTATTCAAGCTGTTGGATTCGTGGATTAGGCGAAGGTTACGGATGGTGCAATTACGAAGTTGGCGGAAAATAAAAAAGCTCCACAAGGAGCTCAGACGAAAAGACTGGAAAGGAGAACTTCCTGGTTTAAGAATGACAAAATGGAGAAGCTCCCTTTCCACACCTGTTCACGTCGCACTCCCTATTGAAAAATTTAGGGAGCTACGCTTAGTTTTCTTACTGGATATTTATCAAGACCTGCATCCCTAAAAGGGATAAATATGGAGGAGCCGTATGCGATGACCCGC
>NZ_JADBEL010000077.1 GCF_014873855.1 Sporosarcina limicola
GATATACTTTTTAAGCCACTGTTGACTGGAATCCGAGCTCGCCCAAAAATGGATATCATCCCATTCATCCAATCCACAAATGACTCCAGTTACCATGATAAAAAGAATATCTGTCAATTTGTGGCGAACTTTCCCTTCCTGTCTCGTGTCGCTCAACTCCTCGAAGTATTCAAAAATAGGACCTTGATATCGTTGGTTGTTCATACGTATCCTCCTCATAAACTTTTGAATAGTATCATAGCTCAGTAATGAATTATTTTCCAGCAAACTTTATTATCTTTTTCCAAATACTCTCTTCATGAATTCGCCGTGCGTATGAACGTTATCGGAAAGGAGGTTTTACAATGAATTGGGCTGACTACAAAAAACAAATAACCGTTTTGAATCAAGCGGAAATGGATCGAATTGAAATTGTCGCCCAACTTGTTAAGCGCCGAACGCAGCTCGGTTTAACACAACAACAACTAGCTGATAAATCCGGACTAAAACAAGCCGCTATCGCTCGTCTAGAGACTGAAAATGCAGTACCACGCCTGGACACGTTAGAAAAAGTCTCCAGGGCATTAGGTTTAAGAGTTACCTTAATTGAAGAGGATCATTTTCATCACGAATCAACGGAAATGGAAAGCGTTTAATTTTCTAGTGTCTTTACATTAATCATAGACGAACCCCCTTTAGCAAATTTTGCAGAGGGGGTTTTCTGATTTAACCATCAAATGGACTTCCAGTACTCTCTCCACCAGCAGATTACAGGATATAAGACTAGACTTTGAGTGCCAGTCACTAAAACAATCATGTTAGTTCCAAAAATGATTACAGCCAATGAAATGTACCATCCTTGACATAGTTTTTACCACTGAATGACAAAAAGTGTACCGATAAATGACAGACTATTTACCACTTCATACCTACTGGATGACCAAAGATAAGAAACCATATTTTTTGGAAACAATAATGTTATACTTGTTATACAAATTTGAATGATTTTCAATAAGATCAATCTTCCTAAACGGACCAGATTGTAGAAGAACAAATTGTAATCCAGTCGAGATGATTAAACGATAATAATTGGTAGTTCAGGTATTTCCAAAAATATTTTACCAAAATATCAGTAGCATTGCATAAAAACTATTTCGATTTGTCAAGTTCCTAAAATACCAATAACGAAATGTTTGATTTTCACTAAAATGTAAGTTTTAAGAC
>NZ_JADBEL010000078.1 GCF_014873855.1 Sporosarcina limicola
GAATCCGAAGATTCGATTGTGTTTGTTTCACCGGCAGAACCGGTTTCCCAAACTGTATTTCGTTGACGTTTTGCTGTTCAGTTTTCAAGGTTCATAAGGTGGAGCCTAGCGGGATCGAACCGCTGACCTCCTGCGTGCAAGGCAGGCGCTCTCCCAGCTGAGCTAAGGCCCCATAAATTGGTCGGGAAGACAGGATTCGAACCTGCGACCCCTTGGTCCCAAACCAAGTGCTCTACCAAGCTGAGCTACTTCCCGTTAAATGTTGTTAGCTATTTCCGTAACACTTCGTGCTGGCGAAAAAGCTTAAATTATGGCGCGCCCGGCAGAAGTCGAATCCACAACCTTCTGATCCGTAGTCAGACGCTCTATCCAATTGAGCTACGGGCGCATATCGAAATGAGACTATATATTGGTGCCGAGAACCGGAATCGAACCGGTACGGTAGTCACCTACCGCAGGATTTTAAGTCCTGTGCGTCTGCCAGTTCCGCCACCCCGGCAAAAAATGGAGCGGAAGACGGGATTCGAACCCGCGACCCCGACCTTGGCAAGGTCGTATTCTACCACTGAACTACTTCCGCACTATAAGTGCGGGTAAAGGGAGTCGAACCCCCACGCCCGAAGGCACTAGATCCTAAGTCTAGCGCGTCTGCCAGTTCCGCCATACCCGCAATATATATCATGACCAATAATGTCATAAAAAATGGTGAGCCATGCAGGATTCGAACCTGCGACCCTCTGATTAAAAGTCAGATGCTCTACCAACTGAGCTAATGGCTCGAAAAAGTGGTGCCGGAGAAAGGACTTGAACCCTCAACCTACTGATTACAAGTCAGTTGCTCTACCAGTTGAGCTACTCCGGCTAATTAAACTTACTAGAAATTATGATGGTGGAGGATGACGGGCTCGAACCGCCGACCCCCTGCTTGTAAGGCAGGTGCTCTCCCAGCTGAGCTAATCCTCCGGGGTAAAAATATACTATGCTTTGCATTAGCAAGAAAGAATTAATTTCTATTCCTCTTGAATATATTTAATTAATGGTACAAGCCTGGCGACGTCCTACTCTTGCAGGGGGAAACCCCCAACTACCATCGGCGCTGAAGAGCTTAACTTCCGTGTTCGGGATGGGAACGGGTGT
>NZ_JADBEL010000079.1 GCF_014873855.1 Sporosarcina limicola
TCTCTATCCTAAAAAGAAGAGAAGGACGTGTCCGGAATGAAACGAAAACAGTATAATAATGACTTTAAAAAAACAATTGTCGAGCTTTACAGATCTGGTACATCTGTAGGGGATCTCCACCGCGAATATGACGTATCAGAAGTTACAATTTATAACTGGATTAAAGCACTTTCACCTGTAGAGGGCGGTGATGGTTTAACGCCAAAAGACATTGCAGAGATTCAAAAAGAAAATCTTCGCCTCCAGCAGGAAGTCGACATCCTAAAAAAGGCTATGGTCATATTCGCGAGAAAGTAACTGAGCAAGAAATGATTGACTTCATTGAACAGGAGAAGGAAAATCAGCCTATCCAATTGATGTGTCGTGTACTTGATGTGCCTAAAAGTACGTATTATCAATCATTCAAAAAAGTAAAATCTACATATGAAATTGAAAACGAGAAGATCTTGGAACGAATACTAGTCATTCATATGGAAAGTAAACAGTGTTATGGCGCCCCTAAAATCCATATTCTTTTGAATAAAGAAGGTTTTGTAGTTAGCTTGAACCGCGTACAACGAATTATGAAAGCGGCAGGGATTAGATCCGTTATCACAAAGAAATATCGTCCAACCAAGTCCACTGGATTAGTAGTGGAGAGAGAAAATATCTTGAAGCAGGATTTCACGACAACCGACATCAATCAGAAGTGGGTTGCGGATATTACTTATATCCATACTAGTAATAACGCCTGGTGTTATTTAGCTTCTGTTCTAGATCTGCATACGAAAAAGATTATTGGTTATTCCTTTTCAAAATCAATGACCGTGGACCTAGTCCTCGATGCTTTATCAAACGCAATCACCATTCAGCAACCCGATGAAGGCCTTATTTTCCATACTGATTTAGGGAGTCAATACACTAGTGACGCCTTTGAAGAAGCGATGACTGACGCAAAAATGAGGCATTCATTTAGCCGCAAAGGCTGCCCATATGATAATGCCTGCATCGAGTCTTTTCATGCAACATTAAAGAAAGAGGAAGTGTACCGCACAACCTACACGGATTACGAATCAGCAAGGCTGGCACTCTTTCACTATATCGAATCATGGTACAACCGGAAACGGATTCACGGAGCAATTCAA
>NZ_JADBEL010000080.1 GCF_014873855.1 Sporosarcina limicola
GAGTGAAAATAGACCAACGCCCTCTTGCCGAGCATCCTGAACCCAAAAACAAGTTGTCTGAAGAAGAAAAAGAGGAAATCATTACTGTTGTGAAACAAGCGGAATATGCGGATTTACCGCCGACGCAAATCGTGCCAAAGCTTGCGGATAAAGGGATTTATATCGCTTCAGAATCAACGTTTTATCGTGTGTTACGCGAGGAAAAGATGCAAAATCACCGGGGACGTAGTAAAAAACCCGAACGAAAATTGCCTGAAAGCCATCTCGCCATTGCCCCGAATCAAGTATGGACTTGGGATATTACATGGCTAGGCGGCCCAGTAAGGGGGCTATTTTATCGCCTGTATTTAATTCTTGATTTATTTAGCAGAAAGGTTGTCGGCTGGGAAGTTTGGGAGACAGAAGAAGCAAAATATGCGGAAATACTTGTGAAAAAAGCAAGCATAAATGAAAAGATTCAAGGCGCACCCCTTGTACTTCATTCCGACAACGGAAGTCCGATGAAAGCAGCCACATTTCTAGTTTTGCTAGAGAATTTGGGCATTCAAAGCTCATTTTCTAGACCGCGTGTAAGTAATGACAATCCGTATTCTGAAGCCATGTTCCGAACACTTAAATATCGTCCGGATTATCCACATAAAGGATTTGAAACACTAGAGGACGCAAGGCGTTGGGCACAAAAGTTCGTCCATTGGTACAATGAAATTCATTTGCATAGTGGGCTGAATTTCGTGACACCGGCGCAATGTCATACGGGCGCACATGTGGAAATTTTGGAAAAACGAAAAGATGTGTATGAAGCCGCAAAAGAGAAACACCCCGAACGCTGGGCACGTGAAACAAGAAATTGGACACCGCACGAAAAAGTAGCGCTTAATCCAATGCGGGATGAAGGGGAGCGACAGCGTGGATGAACTAGATATAGCTACCGTTCCCTGGTGGTTTGAATTGAAAGGACGCACTTGCCTTTCGATTCAAACCACCAGGCCAGCAAGCACAGCGCGGTAGCTTTGACTGAACTTGGGGATTCACGAAATTCAGGAATAAAACTTCGGAAATAATAAACTAGCTAAATGCGACAACTATGTTGACAACTACCG
>NZ_JADBEL010000081.1 GCF_014873855.1 Sporosarcina limicola
ACAATACAATAAAATCCTATAAATATGCATTCCGTCTGCTCATCGAATTCATGTACAAGGAAAAGGGAATTGAAGCTGATAAAATCACTTTTGACAAGCTTGATTATAAAACATTAACAGACTTTTTCACATGGATTGAATCAGTACGTGGCTGTAGTGCATCTACTAAAAACCAACGGTTGTCCGCTGTAGCCTCTTTTTCTGCTTATGCACAAAACCAGGACTTTGCTGCGGCTTCTATTTTCAGGAATAGCGTAAATAAGATTCCAGTGAAGAAAACACAACATAAGCAAAGGGTTATTCTTTCCCGTCAGGAGGTTACCATACTTTTAGCACTTCCCAATGAAAATCGGGCAATTGGTTTCAGGGATAAGATCCTGCTAAGTCTAATGTACGCAAGTGGAGCTCGTGCACAGGAAATATGTGATCTTACGGTGGGAAAACTTCAATTTCATGAAAAAGGAGCTACACTAAATATTAGAGGGAAAGGAGGAAAGAGCCGCCGTATCGGAATTCCCACCGCATGTGCCGTACTGCTTCGGCAGTATATTGACCACAGAAAAATCAAAAGTAAACCAGAAAGACATATATTTTCAAGCCAAACACATGAACAGATGACCGTTTCCTGCGTGGAAGGAATATTCAAGAAGTATGTAACTATTGCCAAAAAGGATAATCCATCAATGTTTATTGCTAATAGTTATCCACCTCATTCTATGAGACACACAACTGCCAGCCATATGCTTGAAGCTGGGGTACCCTTGGTTGTAATTAAGAACTTTTTAGGTCATGCCTCTTTGAAGTCGACTGAGATTTATGCGGAAATTTCCCAAAACACGGTGAACAAACATTTAAAAGAATGGAATGAAAAATGGTTCCCTAATAACGTAGAGGAAAGAAAAACACCTCAGATATCAAATGAAATTCCGGATTTTCTGGACTGAAAACAAAAAAATGTATCAAATTATTATCCGAGAAAAAAAGAAGAATTACTGTATTTGTAAGGCATACAGTAATTCTTCTCGGATAACCAATCTTCTTGGATAATGTGCC
>NZ_JADBEL010000082.1 GCF_014873855.1 Sporosarcina limicola
ATTCACTCAAACATTGGCGGATCATCTTCATTTAAACGACAAACGGTCCCACTTTATTCATTCCAATGAAAAGTTGCTGAGTCAAAAGCTTTATCAAATCATTGCTGGGTATGCCGAGGATGATGCGGCGGATCAATTGACGGAAGATCCCGTATTCACCGAAGTTCTTGACACCTCTGCGCTAGCTTCTCAACCGAGTTTATCTCGTTTTTGGGAACGATTTGACGCAAATTCCATTGCACAATTACAACAGGCGAATCAAGAACTGCTCGATAAAGTGCATCATCACAGAAAATCTACAGCGATCATTTTTGATTTGGATTCCACGCATGCAGATGCTTATGGGAACCAAGAATCAATTGCGTACAATACTCATTATGGAACTGTGGGTTTCCATCCCTTAGTTGCTTTTGACGGTGTTACCGGCGATTTTTTGAAAGCCCAGCTACGCCCTGGAAATGTCTACACTTCCAATGGTGTCGTGGATTTCGTCAAGCCGTTGATCAAACATTATAATGAGCACTTTCCAGAGACAACGCCATTTATTCGCGGGGACAGTGGTTTTGCGGTCCCTGAATTGTATACACTTTGCGAAAAGGAATCGGTTTATTATGTCATTCGCTTAAAATCAAATGCCGTTTTACAACGACTAGCGGAGGAATACCGCCCCTCCACTGCACCAACTGATAGCGAAAAGACTGAATACTATTTTGAGGAAGCGATGTATCAAGCAAAAAAATGGGATGAAGCAAGAAAAGTTGTGATTCAATCTGTTCGTCCAGCAGGTGAATTGTTCTTTACTCATTCATTCTTTGTGACCAATTTAACGGAGTCATTCACGCCTGAAGCCATTGTGCGTACGTACCAAAAAAGAGGGACGATGGAGAACTACATAAAAGAATCAAAGAACGGTTTTGGGTTAGATAACATGACAAGCCATTCTTTCCAAGTGAACGAGGCGAAGATGACGTTAAGTCTACTTGCTTATAATTTCACCAATTGGTTGCGTACGCTAGTCTTTCC